>CAYMAO010000004.1:0-172475 GCA_964388415.1 uncultured Planctomycetaceae bacterium
GTCTTGCCGACCCCCGTCGGCCCGAGAAAGATGAACGACCCGATCGGCCGGTGCGAGTCCCTGTCAGGAGGTTAGGGTTTGATTCTGTAGCCGAACGAAACTGCGTCGCCGCGAGGCGGGGTGGGGAGCATCGGGAGGCGAACGGGCGGTCCGAAACGTGAGTGAACTCGATTCGGCCTGTCGTCGCGGCGAGCCTGCTAGGGAATGGCGAAGCCGACGTGCCGCGGTGGTCACGACGTTCGTGATGGTCTGATGTCGCCAGGCAACAGATCGCGGTTGAACTGGGACGCGCAACACAAACTCAAGGCGTCTTGGGCGACGAGAGGTGGTTGGAGTCGGAACGCTCGGAAGGTTCAAGACATGAAGCAAAGAGACCTGTCGGGGTGACTGACCCGGCAGGAGTCAGAGGTTCCATAGTAGCGTCGAAGCCGAGTAACTTCGGGGGAGCGAAGGCCGGCGAGGCCGGTGTGTTCCGCCGCGGAACTTTGTGTTCGAAGATGATCCCATGAAAGTCGCCTCGCCGTTTCGACCGCCCGCGGCGGCCAGGAAGATGGAAGGCGTGATGGACAGACGAACGGAATCCCCACCGGCGGCAGTGCCTGTGGCTCAACAAGCCGGAGCGACGCAGACCGCAGAGGTCCATCCTTTGTGGCGCTGCGCCAAACCGTGCGTCTGGACGGCGCGCATGTTGACGGCTCTCATCACGGGAGCGGAAGGAGAGAAATGGTTTAGGCTGTATGACAAGGTCTTCGCTGAGCGGAATCTCTTGGCGGCGTATCAGCAGGTCGCCTCGAAGAAGGGCGCTGCCGGTGTGGATCATGTGACGGTCGACGAGTTCGGACGACAGATTCCAGAAAACCTCTGGCAACTGTCGGACGCTCTGAAAGCCGGCACGTTCCAACCGCAGGAAATTCGACGCGTCCACATTCCGAAACCGGGCACGAACGAGACACGGCCGTTGGGCATACCGACGGTCCGCGATCGCATCGTGCAGGCGGCGGTGGTGAACGTGATTGAGCCGATCTTCGAGAAGGACTTCGCCGAACACAGCTACGGATTTCGTCCGGGTCGCGGGTGCAAAGACGCGTTGCGGCGGGTCAATCAACTCTTGAAGGCCGGCTACGTCCATGTGGTGGATGCTGATCTGAAGGGGTACTTCGACTCGATTCCGCATGACGGCTTGATGAAACGTCTGCAAGAAAAGATCGCCGACGGCTCGGTGCTGTCGTTGATCGAGGCGTTCCTGAAGACCGGGATTGTGGAAGAGGCCGCGACGTGGACGCCGCAGTCGGGCGCGCCGCAAGGCGCGGTGCTGAGTCCGCTGTTGAGCAACGTCTATCTCGACCCGCTGGACCACCTGGTGGCCCGGTCGGGCTTCGAGATGGTGCGTTACGCCGACGATTTCGTGATCCTGTGCCGCACCGGCGCAGAGGCGCACCGCGCCTTGGAACTGGTGCGGCAATGGGTGGGCGACAGCGGTCTGACGCTGCATCCGACGAAAACGCGGATCGTCGATTCGCGGTCGGAGAGCTTCGAGTTTCTGGGGTACGAATTCCACGGCGAGAAACACTGGCCGCGGAAGAAGAGCCTCCAGAAACTCAAAGACGCGCTGCGTCAGAAAACGCGCCGGACCAACGGCACGTCGCTGCAGTGCATCGTGACCGATGTGAACCAGTCGCTGCGCGGCTGGTTCGGATACTTCCAGCACTCCAGTTCGCGCTGGGTGTTTGAGCGCCTCGACGGTTGGCTGCGGATGCGGAGCCTGCTCCGCAAACGGATCGGCCTGCGCGGTCGGGGTCGAGGACAAGACCACCATCGCTGGCCCAATCGCTTCTTCGCCGACCACGGGTTGTTCAGTCTGGTCGCAGCCCATGTGTCAGCCTGCCAATCCTCACGAAGGTAAACCATCAACCGGAGAGCCGGATGCGGGAAACCCGCCCGTCCGGTTCGGAGGGAGGGGAGACCCAACTCAACGGGTCTTCCCTACCCCTATTGAAACTGGCGGCGACGCCACGCGCCCACAGCCATGCCGATGGCTCCCAGACCGGCCAGCGTCAGGCTGCCGGGTTCGGGGAGGGCTTGCGGAACGGGGTTGTAGTTCACGCCGGATTCCGACGTTATCAGGCCTTGCAATGGAATGCCATTCACGTCGGTAAATAGAAATCCGCCCCAGGTCACCGTGTTCAAAATATCGACGCTGGCCAGCGCGGACTCGCCATAAGCAAACGCAAATGTATGGGCGAAAAACGTCAATTCCGCCGAGTAGCGCGAAGGGGAGCCGGGAATATAGTCCATATGCATTTCAATTTCGAATGTTTCATTGATCAAAGTATGAAATGAGCTCTCCAAGAGCAAAATTTCACCTCGGGACTGTGCCCCGACCGCCAAAGTGCCTTCACCGCGTTGGTGGGTCGCCGGATCAATGTCGCCGCTATCATGGATCTCGCCTTCGACATCGAGGAAGGATCTCCAATTAATACCTTCAGGCCGAACGGGCTTGGGATTCCCTGCGAAATCAAGATCCTGGAAATAGATAATATCGGTCCAGGTCGCCGTGGCGGATGTTCTCGCACCGGTCACGAGTTCGCCGTCCGTTCTGGCATAGGATGACAAATGGGCTCCGACGCTCCCCGCACCGTTGGAAATGCTGGCGGAGGACTCCGCTAAGAATGTGAACCGTTCATCGCTGAATGCTAGGCGAGCATGAACACTGGGACTTTCTCCCACGCCCGTCTCATGCGGGTCATCCGGAGTCGCTTCTTCAGCCCCGGCACCGGCCGTGACTATTCCGCTAATGAATTCCGCCTGGATTGCTGCGGGGAATGCCGCTCCAATCATCAGTGTCAGCCATCCGATCTGGATTCGCCGATTGGACATCATGATATTCCACGAATGGTGTGCAGATTAAAATTTCATCCAGCAGCGGGTCAAAGTTCCGGCTGCGATTTGGTGAGGTTAATGCCGCAAGGGGTGGCTGCCAAGCGAAAAAGGCGAGTCAACGGGAGAATCCGCTAGAATTTCTGGCAGCAGAATCGGGTCGCCGGACGATCGATTAGAAATGGTCCCGTGCCCGACGATTGCGGGATAACTCGTCCGACGGACCGAATTTCCCGCCGTGTGCCGGCGGGATGCCACCCTACGCCGTTAACCCTTTTCGGTGGTCTTGTCTAATGGCTTGGGCTTGTTGAATTTGCGTTTTGGTCGCCTTCAGGACGCGTCCTGGTTCCCCGGTAATTGGAATTCGACCCGGTTGGCGTTAGCCAGTGAAAGGGGACGTCCTGTCGGGGATTTCGCGACCAGTCGCACTAACTCCCCGCCCGATCAGACCTTTGACGTGATCTGTCGCAAACCGTCACTCCATGGCACAATGGAATCCCGGCGATGGCATCGCCGCGAGGTTCTCGCCGGGATGGCTCTCGCCCTCAATACCCCAGCACCTGAATCTCCGACAGCCCCGTATAAGCGTTCACGCTCCACAGTTCCTTGGCCTTCAGCTTGACATACCGGCCAGTAGCGCACGGCACGGGGATCAGCGTTCCGTAATCCGCCGGGTCGACGGCTCCCGGCGCCATCGGCACGAATCCTTCGGTGACAGGCGTCAGCGTTGTCGGCGTCGGGCTGACGTAGACCTCGGCCCGTTTCCAGCCGCGAGTCACCCCGCCGGCTTGATTGAAATTCCAGATCACTACGCCGGTGACGGTCCGTTCTTCCCCCAGGTCGAGAACAATCACGCTTTCCAACGGAACGGGGTGATACCACATCGTCGTCAAGTCCGTGGTGTTCCATTTGCCGTCGAGCACCGCCTTGCTCAACCCTTCGACAGATTCCCCGGACACATTCAACACCTGGAGGTTCGGCAACGGTTCCGGCGTCAGGTGCCCAAGCAGCACGGACAGATTTCGTGCAGCGGCGGCCGTCTTGGCATCCGGCGCCGCACGAAGCGTTTCCAGCCTCGCCGCCAGCGTCGACAGTTGCTGAGCCTGCTCGCCGGTGACTGCCGACCCGAATCCCCGCAGGCCAACGAGATCCGTCTGATCGTAACGGCGCATCGCTTGCGCGGCGCACAGCAGCGCGGACGGCAGGTCCGCCCCCTCCGCGTGAATTCTCGGCAAGAGAGTCAGCACGGTTTCCGCCGGGGGATCAGGAACTCGCGATAATGCCGACAGCGCGGCGGCCCGTTGTTCAGCATCCTGCGACGTGGTCAGCAGTTTCAAGAGCAGCGGCCCGGCCCCGTCATCGCCCATGCGGCCCAGCGTCTCCACGGCCTCCGGCCAGACTTCTCGCTGTTCGGCCCGTTCCAGGATGCCCACAATCGCCGGCATCGTCGCGGCCGGCTTACGCAACTGACGCAGCGTCTCCAGCACGTTGATCGTCCGCTGCTTGTCGCCCGGTTCGCGGATCGCCGCCAGCAGCAAAGGAACCGCGGCCTCCGGTTCCGCCAGCAACTCCGTTTGAGCCGCCCGGACATCGGACTTCTTGGTCGAACTCAACAGCTTCATGAACGTGCCGAGCTTTCGCTGCGCACCTCGAATCCGGTCGATCTGCTTTCGCTGCGACTGAATCTGCGCCGCTTGTTCGTCGGTCGGCTTGCGCGCCGCCACGGCATCCAGGGCCAGTGTCGCATCGTCCAATTGTCCGCCGGAAATCAAACCCGCCACGCGCTGCAACTGGGCGTCGCGCTCCGCTTCGGTTTCCTTGTCGTTCATTGCCGCGAGCGCGGCTTCCAGTTTTGCAATTTGCTGCTGCTCTTCGTCAGACAAATCCTCCAACTGCCGGACCTCCTCCAGCATCTGCCGTGCCGCTTCCGCCTTCCCCGATGCCAGGGCTGCCTCGGCCTGTTGCAATTGTTCCGTCGCGCGTGGAATCGGCACGGGATCCGGCGGCACGGAGGGCGTCTCACCTCCGGGAGTCGAAGTCGATTTCCCGGGCGACGCGGTCGGGGTCGAATTCGCGGGCGGCGAGTTGCTCGAACATCCGCCGACAAAGAGCATCGCGCCCAGAATCGCAAGCAGTGCCGCGTTACGCATCAGGATCCTCATCATTCCATGCTCATGCGAGCGATGACAGGCTTTGAATTGGAGAATTCAAACCTGCGTTCAAGGTTTCGTCAGTCTTTCTTCGCCCCGCCGAGCGTGACGGTGATTTTGTAATTCGTCTGCAGATGGGCGTGGGCCGTACTCGCCGGGCCGGAAGTGGGATACTCTTTGCACACCTTCTGAAAGGCGAGAATGGCATTTTCTTTCTTGCCCTGCTCTTCCAGTGTGCGGGCGATTTCCAACTGGGCCGACGGCGCCGAGTTCTTTTCCGTCCGAATGATCCCGCCGTAGACCAGCATCGCCTCGTTGTATTCCTTCAGCGCCCGGTGGCAGGCGGCCATCTGGAAATGCGTCGTCGGATAGTGTTTGCCGCATTGCCGGTAATTCTGAATCGCTTCCTTATACTGCCCGGCGTGATGGTAGGCGTCGGCAAGGGCGTACAGCCAGTCGTCGATGTGCTCGATGTCTTTCTGGACGAGTTCAGCGTAGATCTTGATCGCCTCGCCGTAGTTCAGGGCGTAACTTCGCCAAGTGTGGCCTTCTTCGCCGATCCATTTGAATTGCTGTTTGTCGTCTTCGAGGCTGAGCTGCCGGAAGGATTTCGCCGCCTGTTCATAATTCTTCTGTTGCCGGAAACTGTGGGCGATCTGGTATTTCCCGTCGATCTTGTTTTCAAACTGGGCGTAGACGGCACGGGCCGCCTCGAAATCGTTGACAGATTTATGCCAGTCCCCGAACCGCAGCAGCGTTTCATCCAGCGTGCCAAATTGCTTCTGGATCTGGCCGTAGGTCTGCACTACCTGCGGCTTTCGCTTGGCGATCGCTTCCAGGTCAGCGACGGCGTACCAGCATTTGCGGGCGGCGTCTTTCTTCGCCGGCTCGGTCACGTCTTGCGGCGCCTGCTCCTTCATCCAGGCGATGGCCCGGTCGGTCACGCGGTCGGCTTGTGCCGCGGTTTTCGGATCGGCGTACATTGCCGTCAATGGCCCGGTCAAGAGTGCCATCGTGTGCTGGGGAACGTCGGCCGGCAAATAGGTCGTGGCGAGGGCTTTCACGCCGTCGTCGACCGCCCCGATTCCGAAGCTCTGGACGGCCAGATCGCGCGACGCCTGGGTGCAGACCTGGGCGACATACGGGTCGTCGCGTTTCGTATTGAACGTCAGGCGTTTCCACATGGCGACCTGCGTATCGACGTCCATTTCCGTTTTGGCCAATTCGGCCATGTCGCGGGCCGCATACGCCGCAGCGGACTTGCTTTCATATTTCTGCAGCACCTCTTTGTAAGCCGCCTTGGCCTTTTTGACTTCACCCATGCCCTTCAACGTGTGAGCAATGTAATACGCCGACGCCACGGCGTCCGGCGAATCGGGCCAGTAATCGATGACGGTCTGAAAGCCTTCCTTGATGGCCGTATTGGATTTCTTGAGCTGCACCTGGCAGAGCGCCCATTTCATCTGGCAGTACGACGACACCTCGCTGTTTTCGTACAACGTGACGAATTTCTCGTATTCGTCCCCGGCCGACTTCCAGTCCGACTTGTCGTACAACTGCTCGGCGATCTTCAATTGATACCGTTCCGCCTCGCGGACGCGCGGATAGCGGCTGAGTTCAAGCTGGTCCAGCCGTTCGGCGCGCGCCGGCGCGGTCATGGACAGCATGACAAGCACGGCCTTAGCGACGCTTCGCAGAAGCGTTCCCGCCGTCGCCGACGGCGGGCTTTGGAAAATCATTTTTTCTGTTTTCGAGCGCTCAGCCACTTGCTGTACTCCACGTGGGCGTAAAAGATGACGTTGGTTCCAAGTTGATAGCATGATTCGTAAATCTCCTTCGACACGCCGGAATGGTCGTCGGTCCAGGCGTCGCCGATGTCGCCGGGGTGATAGTAGCAGACCCAGCGGCCATCGACTTTCCAGCCGAGCGCATGCGTCCCGCCGTGCGGGGCGACATAAGGCAGATACGGAATTTGATACGGAATGCGGTGGATGACGTCATCGAGCGGAATCTGCACCGGGTCGACTTGCGGCAGAATGCGGCGCATCATCGCGACGAACTGATTGTGAAAGTGCGCGCTGCCCCCGTTGTCGCCGAAGATCATGCCGTGCTTGTCGATCACGTATTCCCTGAGAATCTTGATTTCATCGTTGGAGACGTCGATGCTGCGTTCGCCGGTGACGTAGACCATCGGCGGGCTTTTCTCCGCCGGGAAACTGGCCAGTTGCGAAATGCGGCGGGACTCGGTCCGCTCGGCGACTTTCTGCCCGGTCCGCGTGCCGTATTCCACGAGCATGTTGACATCGGAGCCGATGCCGAAGTCCTGGTCCCAGTCGCCGCCGTTGTACTCCAGCCGGATAAACCGCACCTTGCCCTTCTGCGTCCCTCCCGCAAACCCGACGCCATCGCCCTGGCCGTAACCGACCGTGTACGCATGGGCGGTCAATTCCTGGTTGATGACTTTGATGTCGTCGATGTCTTTCACGTTGAAGAGAATCGCGCTGAACGGGTTGACGATGTACTTCTTGCGGATGACCTTCTGGATCTGCACCGTCTGCGCCAGTTGCGTGGCTTCGCCGCCGCCGGCCGGCATCTCATAGACTTCGCCGCACCCGCCGATCTGCGTGAGCAGAATGCTCGTCATCCAGAACATGAACGAGTAGCTTAAGAGGGCCGTCAGCGACTGGTGCAGCCGGGGGCTTTTCCGGCCGTAATACCACGCGGCGAGATCGAGCGGGTTCCAGATCCGCCGGTTCGGCTCGGGCAATCCCGAGAGCCGGCGGTCTTCCTGGTACTGATTGGCGGCACGATCAATGCCCCAGACGATCCAGGCCAGTCCCGTGAAGAAGACGAACCAGATGCCCACGTTTGCCGCAAACGCGCGCAGTGCGGAAAGCCCCCATTGCTCGGTCGCAAAGATGCTGAACTGCCACCAGAAGACGAGGGAGATGCTGAGCAGCGCCGCCGTCAGCAGTGGATTCCGCCGCTCGGGCCGCGTGCCCCACCAGATCCAGGCGATAGTCACCGGCAGATGGGCGCCGAAGACCAGCCAATGAACAACCGCCGTAGCTGTCTCGGGCAGGAACGGCCCGAACCGCCAATGCCAGAACGCCAGCAGCCAGACCCCGGCATAACCCAGGGTAGCCACAAGCGCCCGACGCGGCAGCGAGATGTTGGTTGGTGCGGTCATCAGCGGGAGGGTTTCGTTCGTTGCTTCGGCGGAATGGGCATTACTTCACGCCGTCGAGGAGATTATCCAGATCCTTTTCACGGGGATTGACGTTGTCCGGCACGATCTTGGTTTCATCGAGTCCCATCGCTTTCTTGGCCTTGTCGACGTCGACGCCGTCCGGGGCTGCGCTGCCCGTCGCCGTTTTGGACGTGCCCGTGGTCGTGGCGGCGGCCGTGGCTGGCGCGGCGGCTGCCTGTGCAGCGGAAGCCGCCTTCTTGGCGGCGCGGGTCTCTTTGACGTCCTCCGGCTTTCCGTAGACGAGATAAGGGACAATCGTCAAGGCCAGGAGGAGCGCGATCATGCCGGCGGTCGATTTGATCATCGCCTCCACCAGGTTGGATTTGCCGAGATCTCCCAGCAATTCCTTGGAACTCTTGCCGCGGTGGCCCTGGAGAAACGCCTTCAGCTCCTGGACCGACGCCGAGGCGGAACTTTTCGCACGTCGCAGATCGCCCACGGGGCTCTTCAAAGGCGTCGCGGCCTGCTCGGCACGTTTCTGGGTCGATTCCAACATGAGGTTTCCTCTCGCAAAACGGGGGATGCGGCGTTGTCGGATATCCGCGGGGGCAGACTCCGCGGACAGGGCTGCAGGGCGTTCAGGGTTTCTGCTCATCCACAATATGCACCAATTCGCCGCCGGCCTGGCTGATGGCTTCCACCACGGGTTCGAAACGCTGGGCCAGCGTTTCCTTGTGAATCTTTAACAAGACGGTCCGTTCACCGGCGGGACGCTGGCCGAGCAGTTTCTCCACCCGGCCGGACAATTCGCTGACGCCCAGTTCCTTGCCATTGAAATACAACTTGTTGTCCTTATCGATCAGCACGGACACGATCGACTGGCCGGAATTCTGGAGATTTTTCGCCACGGCCGGCGCCCAGTCCAAATGACTGTCGTCCTGCGATTTCGCCAGGATCACGAAGAAAATCAGGAGATTGAAGGCGATGTCGCCCATCGCCGTCGAGGGGATTTCCGACTTCAATCCGCGGCGGGCAATTTTCATCGCGCTCCTCCTGCGCGCCCGGAGGGCCTACGGCACGACAACTTCACGTTCTTCCTCCAACTGCAACGTGATGGTGCCGCCCAAATCTTCGATGCGGCTGGTGAAATCGATCCACCGCACATACGGGACGTCTTTATCGCTCTTGACGACGACGATGCGATCTTCCGGCCGGGCTTTCCCGCTGAGTTTCGCCGTGATCAGCGCATCAAACTGGTCGGCAGTCGCGACTTCCCCGTTGACGATCACCGCCGTGCGGGTCAGTTTCACTTCGACGTTCTGCTGCTCTTCCTGCGTTTGCGCGTTCTGCTCGCTGCGGGGCAGCGTCTGCTTGCGGCCGCTGTCGGGCTGCGTCGACGCGCAAACCAGAAAGAAGACGATCAGATTGAACGCAATATCCCCCGTCGCCACGCCGGGCGGCTCCGACAGATATTTCGAGCGACCTCGTTTCATGATGCTTCAACTTCCGCCCGTTCGTTCCGGTCAGCCCTGGGAGGATGCCGCGTGTTCCAGCGCCATTTGCAGCGTAACCGCTTCCACCAGTTCGGTCGCGGATTCTTCCACCTCCAGGACGAACTCATTGACCACGCCGGCGAAATAATTGAAGGCGACATACGCCGGCAAACCGACGATGAGACCCAGCGCCGTGGTCAACAGCGCGACGCTGATGCCCGCGGAGGCGGCTTCCACGATGTTCGTTTCGCCCAACTGCTCCACGATGTCGTTGAACGATTCCACCATGCCCGCGACCGTGCCGAGAAATCCGACCGTCGGCGCCGCACTGGCCACCGTCGCCAGGATCGGCGTGTGTTTTTCGAGCGCCGCCACGACGTGAACGCCGTAGTCGTCCATCGCTTTGACGACCTGCTCTTCGATCTTGCCGGCGTCATAACCCAGCCGGCGGAGCACCAGGAATTTTCGCAAGCCCACGGACAGAATCGCTGCCACCGGGCCTTGCGATGCTTCGCACTTGGCGAGCGCCTTTTCCAGATCGTCCGCCTGCAGCAGTTCCAGCACATCCCGGCGCAGCTGGGACGAATCCGTCCGCAGCATCTTCAGACTACGATAGCGTTCGATGATCACCCCGGCGGCGACGATCCCCATAATCAGAATCGGCCACATGAAGATGCCGCCGTCGATCATCTGCTTCATCGCGCCGCTATAGAACATGTCTTTGACCCAGCCGAACGACGAACCGCCGCCATCCTCGGCCGCGGCGGACTCTGTCTCGCCCCCTTCCTCAGTAGACGCGGGCGGACTTGTCTCGGCAGGGGCCTGGGCGGCCGGCGCACCGTCACCAGGAGCCGCCGCCGGCGTCTCGGACGTGCCGGCCTGGAGCAATACGCTCATCGTCAGGATCAAGGTATGCATCATCAAAGTCGCTCTCAACCTGTGCTACGAACCGGGATTCACGAAACCCCGTTATTGGTTTTCAATGGCGTTGGCTTCGGATTCGAACTGCTGCAGCATCTCGGGCAAAGCCAGCCGGCCGCGGGCGAATTTGGCGGCTTCGCTCGCAGGGAAGTCCCACCGGCAGCGGTTGTAACGCCGAAACGCCTCCGACGTGCTCCCCCCTTTGCGGTAACTTTCCCCCGACCAGAACAACGCGTCAGGCGAAAGCTGGTCTTCCGGGAAGTCCTTGGCAAATCGATCAAACGCCTTGCCCGCCTGGACGAATTCTTCGGCCTTGTAGAAGCACTGCCCGATGCGGAACGCAATCCGCGAAGCGTGCTGGTGCCCTTCGAATTTCTCGATGAACTTTTCACCCACCTGGGCCGCGATCCGGAACTCCTCCGCTTTGTAGAAGTGATCGCAGATGCGGATCATCACGCTGGCGATCAGCGGGCTCTTCGGATACGTCGCCGCGAGCGTGACATACGCTTCCAGGGCTGCGTCAAAGTCCCCTCGCTCTTCATACGCCTGGGCCAGCTTGTACTGGGCGTCCGGGGCCAGGGTATGGTCCGGGTACTGGTCGATGATCATCCGGTACGCGGATAGCGCTTCCTCCCAATCGCCCAACTCCTGGGCGAACTGGCCGAGAAGGTAGGCGATTCGCGGGACATATTTCGGATCGGGATAATCCTCCATCACCTCGCGCAGCACGCGGCGGCCGGCCTGCAGGTCGGCCTTCTGGTCGCTGTTGCGGCCCAGCGTCTTGTGGCTCTTGAAGAGTTCGAAATAGCTCTCCGCGATGGTGAACTTCGTTTCGACGGCGAGCTTTTCGTTGTTGAACGTCTTCGTGAACGCCGCCACGAGACCGTCCGTCCCGATGACGACCGGCGACTCCACGACCGATTCCAGCGTCCCTTCTTCGGTGCTGGCCGCCGGGTCGCGATAGGTCATCGTGATGACGTCGCCAAAGTAACATTCCACGGCCGGATCTTCCTCGGTGTAGTTGCCCGCTTCCGGTTCCGTCGTGGATTTCAGCGTCAGCGATCCCGTAAAGATCCCGGAATGGGCGAGCGTCTCGTAGAGCGTGACCTTCTCCTTGTCGCCGAACGCGGTACCGATTTCGATCACAACCGAATCGCGTTCATCGGAGCGGTCCTGATCCGGGTCCGTGACGATCAGGAACAGCTTCTCGCCGACGTGCAGGTCGTTCACGTCCTTGTCGTAGTCCCGATCGGTGGACCGCAGCTTGCCGTTGGAAATCAGCCGGGCCTTGGTCGTCAGGGTTTTGGGGCTGTTCTTCAGCGTCTGTTCGTCTTTGTAGACTGCGCTGATCGCGTCCTGCCCGGTGAGGTTCAACACCCGTGTGACCAGGCTGACATCGTTGACTCCTCCTTCGCCCGTTTCGGAAACCGAACCGCCGATCAGGTTGCGAGGCATTTCAGACGTGACCGGCACCATCTGCGGGCTGTTCTTTCCGCCCAACTGCATGATCACCTGGCCGATGAACCGGCCTTCTTCGAGCGCCAGGCTATCGACGATGTTGGCCGGAATTCCCAGCGCCGAAGCCTCGAACGCCCCGGAAACCACGCACCGCACATCCACCTGAGAACCGGCGGGTGTCGTCAGGTTCACGATCACTTCGCTGCGGCTGTCACGCGCGGCGTCCGGATCGATCACCTCCACCGTCAAGGGCGCCTCAAAGGCGACGCGGCTGAGGGCCTGGCCGCGGGTCGGCGTATGATAAATGTACTGCGGCGGAGCCCCCGTCGCCTGATTCCCTGGAATCACCCGCGTCTCCAAGATCCGCACCTGGCCCGCCGACGGCGTATTGCCGTACACGACGGCCTCCCGGGGGACGGCATGGCCCGGGAACGTGTTTTGCGAATCGATATAGCGGATGTAAATGCGGTCGCCGGCGGAGAGCTTCAGCTTCCCCTCGGCCTCCTCGGCCGACGTGTCGATTTCCTTGCGGAAGATGCCCGTGTAACTTTCAGTTTCCGCCGCCGTGAATTCAATCGGTTCGCCATCGTTGACGATCACGTCAAACGTCAGCGTATCCTGTTCGGCCGACTGGTCGAGGTCATAATCTGTGATCTGCACGATGAACCGGTCGCCGGGCGCGATCCGCATCACCTGCTTGGGAATTTCCTGGACGCTGCCGTTGCGATTCCGGACGAAATCGTACTGCATCGCCGTGATCGACGCATTGAAATACGTCGCCGTCAGCTTCTCCGTCAGCAAACGGCTCCCTTCACGATCCTGATGGGTGGCCTCGTCCGTGTAGGCCCCGGTGATCGTGTCGCCGCCGGCGATTTCGAGCACGTTGTTGTTCGACAGCGTCAGCACGTCGTCTTCGGTGGGAATGAAAATTTCGTCGGCTTCCTCGCCGCCGATCTCCAGCGTCCCAATCGCGATGGCTTCGCCTACATACTCATTCACCACGAACTTCACATGCCGCAATTCGCGCGGCTCGAAGGCGAACGCCCATTCGCCGCGGGCGAAATCGCCCCGGGCCGGCGCCGGAATGCGCGCCGGCTTGAGGTTCTCGTCGTCCAGGTCGAAATCAGATTTGCGGAACGGGAACAACGTGATCAGGGCGGCATTGGCGTCCGCCCGGGCGATGTTCGACCACATCCCTTGCGTTCCATTCACCGTCGCCGAGAAGATCGTCAGCTCATGCGTACCCCGCTCCAGCCAGAGATCCACGCTGCGCGGTCCCTGACCGACCGGCAATTCCACGCGGCCGTCGATCCACAATGCCGTGCAATTTCCCTGCACCAGAATTCGGGCGGCCCCGGCCCGGTCCTGCACCAGTTGGCCGTCCCAGAGCACGGCGTACGGGGTCGTGGCGTTCTCCGCATCGGCCGGCAATTGCCACATCAGCGAATCGACCTCGTCCTGGTCGATCGGCTTGACGTTCTTGCTGAGATCCAGCACCTGGTTCCAGTTGGAATATCCCGTATAGTTGCCGGCGAACACCCGCCTCTGCATCCTTCCGAACGTCTCCACCGCGGGCGGAGATTTGTCCAGCGGCGGCTGGCTTGCAATGCGGAACCAGAATTGCCCGTCGTGGCTGCCGACCAGGTCCCCGCGCACCGGAATGTTCCGATCCTTCTGCGGCGAGGCGATCCGAACGCGCGACACGGGCTTCAGGTCTTTCATATCGACGGAGAGCCATTTCGGCACGGCACCGTCCGGCTCGCTCATCCAGTAACTCTCCGGGTCGCGATCAATCGCCAGCACCGGCGGGTGCTCCAGTGCCATGTCCTTCGCAAGCGCGCCGGCCGGGAGCTCCGCCGTCGCCGACATGCCCTCGAAAACGCCGGTATGCGAACCGGTCTCCTTCAGCGTCACCTGCACGGTATCGCCACTGTCCGCCGTCATCTTCACGACGACGCTGTCCGCTTCATCGCTGAAGTCCCGGTCGGCATCGTCGACGCGGAGATAGATCGAGTTGCCCGGCTTGATCTGGAAATTCGGCCGGGTCTGAGACACTCGCAAATCCTGCTGCCGTTCGCGCGTTTCGCGTTCCAGCCGCTGGCTGAAGGTCTCTTCTTTTTCATCGATGATCTTGCTGCTCGACATCCGCAATTTGCCGTCGGCCGCCACGCGAATTTCTACGTCCGACAACGGCACGCTCTTGAATTCCTGCTTGAATTCCGCGGGATAGTCGCACAGGATGGTGTCCTTCCCCGTCAGTTGCAGCACGCCGTCGCCTTTCATCACCTGTCCGAGACGGGTTTCCAGGTCGACGCGGAAAAGTCCTTTGCCGGCGCCGCCCGACGTCAGGAACACGCGCTCCTGGTCGCCGCCCGGCTGCGTCGTGACGATGACCGGAATCCGGCTGTGTCCGCGGCTGATGCCCAGGTCGCTGTCCTGCACCACGATCGACAGCGACATGCCCGGCGCATGAGTCCGCTTGCTCCGCTTGCCCAGGCGGCCCACGGTGCGCAGCAGGTTCAACTGGTCGATGAACCGTTCCTCATCTTTGTAAACTTCGGCGAGGTTGTAGAGCGCCTGGTTGGCCAGTTCGATGTTCGGCACCCGGTCGAGCACGCTGCGGAAAATCGAACGCGCCTCGTCTTTGTCGCCGCGGCGGTAGGCCAGCACGCCCCGGAGAAATTCCGCCCGCACCACGATGTCGACATTGCGGCTCACTGCCAGCTTCTCGAACACGGCTTCCGCCTGGTCGTAAACTTTCTGCGCCATGTACGCTTCGCCGATGCCGAATTCCGCTTCAATCGCCTGCGGCGTATCGGCGTAGCGATTGAGGATCGTGGCGTACTCGCTGCGGGCGATGTCGTACCTTCGAGCCCGGTCGAAGTTCTTCGCCAGCATCAATTGCACCGACGCCTTCATCGTGGCATCGAACTGGGCGTTCTCGCTGTTTTTCACCAGCCAGCCGCGCAGCACTTCTTCGACGTAATCATGGTTGTCGTCGCCGCCGACGGCCGTCAGGCTTTCGCAAACGAACAGCAGCAGGTCAAACGGGACTTCATCACGGTGCGTGTTGAACAGCGTTTTGTTCGCCGTGTAGCTCTCGAGGGCCATCGTCCGGTCGCCGAGCCGAAGATACAATGCCGCCTGCATCAGCGGAGCCAGTTCGCTCCGCTCGTCGATCGTCAGCCCGACGGCGCCGAGCCGGGAATAACTCTGGGCGACAATCGCCCGGCCGGACTGCTGGCGGCTCGCGTCGAGATTGAGAATGTTCGACAACATGCTGCCCGCCAGCGTGGCAGCGAACAGGTAATCCTTCCGCGTCAACGACGACTGCACATAAGGCATCAATGCGTCCCAGTCGGTCGTGCTGTTGTCGACCAGCCGAGTCACCGCGGCGATCTGCCTGAGGCGTTCGATCGGCTTCTCTGGCAGAAGCTCCGGCGCGGATTCCCAGAGCGCCAACGTCGCCATGGCCGAGGGCCGGCCGATATTCAAATCCTTGATGGCGACGAGCGCTTTCCGCTTGGCTTCGGGCGCGGCCTTCATGTCGGCCCGGATCTGGTCGATCCAGGTGCGCGCCGGATATTCTTCGAAATCCCAGGCTCGCAGAATCCGCACCTTCTGCCGTTCACGCGACGCCGTGAGAATGGCTTCGAACTTCGCCAGATCGCCGGCCTTGAACGCCAGGTCGGCAAGCTGCGATGCGTACCAACCGTGGAAATCGGAATCGACGGCGTTGCGCGCCTGCAGAAACGCCTCCCGCTCCGCCTCGGGCAATTGCGCGACCAACCGATCGGCACAATACCGGGCGTCGGTCGTGTTGACTTCGACGTCCAAATGGCTCTTCCAAACCTCCATCGCTTCCGGCTTCAGATTCAGCTTGAACAGCACGTCGCCGACCATGTAGGCATAGGTCCAGCCCAGGCCGTGCGCCTTTTCCGCCTTCTGCATCCAGACCAGCGCTTGCCGTGCCAGTTCCGGATCGGTATTCATGTCGGCCGCCATGAAGAGCCTGCGGAAGACATCGTGTGTATTCGCCTTCGGCTCAAACGCCATGAACGTGACCGCGGCCTCGCGGGCTAGTTCCTTCGGACCGTAATCGGTTGCCGCCGTCAGGTACTCCCAGGCAAGGTCGTACTCTTTGGGAAACCGCTTGGCGAGGGCGCCCCACGCCGGCGCGGATTCCGCCCGGCGCTCTGCCGGCGCGTAATGACGCAGATGGTAGGCATTCCGCCACAGCAGGGCCTGCGCGGTCGGGTCGCTGAGTTCGGCGACTTTCCCAGTCTTGATGAGTTGATCGCGGGCCGTCTGCGACTCCGCCGTCCAGGCTTCGGAAGCCACGTAGGTCTTATACAACGGGTCGTTTTCCCATTTCACGGCCTGGGCAAGGGCGAATTCGGCCCGGGCCTTCAGCTTCTCGTCCTTCGCCGCGTTTTTCGCCCATGGGCCGAGATAGCCGCGCCATGAGGCCAGATGCAAATTCTTCTTCATCGATTCCAGGCAGAGCGCGACCACCTGCTGGAATTCCTGATCGCTCGCCGAATTCATCAGCAGAAAGTCCATCGCACCCTGCAAATAGGTGTCAACGCCCGACGGCTGGGCGATCAGCTCGCGCAAGACCGGCTTGGCTTTTTCAATGTCCTTCATGCGATCTCGGTACACGCTCAGCGCCAGCTGATACCGCAGGAACGCCTTGTCCGTCGGGTCCGAATTCTTGGCGATGGCGTTGATCAGCGCCTGTTCCGCGGCGGCGTTTTCGGCAGGTTCGTTCGGCGTCTGTTCCAGGTAGTAGCCCCCGTTATTCGCCGTCCGGGCGTCGGTCTCCAGCAGCCGCGCGAACGCGGCCTGAGCCTGCGCCCGCTGATTGGCCGTCGCTCGGTACTTCATCGCCAGCACCGATTCCATGGCGAACCGTTGACGCTCGCCGGGATATTTCTGCTGAAATTCCTGCACCAGCGGCGCGACATCGTTCGGCGTGCTGTTGGCATCGTTCGACATCGCCAGGATCAGCGCCTGGTGCACGTCCATGCCGTCCTTTTCCGCGCGGGCCTTCTTGAACGAATCAACCGCGTTGGCATATTGCCCCAGGTTGACGAAGTTCGTACCCATCGAAGAGTGGAGCAATCGCCGGCGGACAGGGGTCAGTTGTACGCCGCGCTGCAGCGCCACGGTCCCCGCCTGATTCGCCTTCGCCCATTCGCTGCCCCGCTGATACTGGACCATCGCAACCGTTGCCATCTCCCGGGTCAGCGGGCCATCGGGCACCTTCTCCACCAGTTCCCGGGCGAGATCCGCCCCCTTCAAAAAGACTTCTTTCGTCCCGACCAAGGCGTAATTCGTGACGGCTTTCAAGGCGTGCTGCAAGCCGATTTCATCCGCGCCCCGGCGCCGCCAGACGGCGCGGTGAACGTCGCCGGCCCCGTCGTAATCGAGCATTTCGTCCAGCGTGGACGCCAGCCGGATTTCAAAATCGGGAACCGTCGGAGCGGTCGGATAGCGCTGAATGAACTGCCGGACCGTGGCGACGAATTCCTTGTTCCGCGCCCCCGCTTCCAGGCCGTCGATCAACTGGACCATCACCGCTTGATGCCGCGGATCATTCGTGTGAATGGCGATAAACCGCTGGCCGATGCGGGTCAGCCCGAACACCTGCCCCTGCTGGTGGTAGAACTCGGCGAGTTTCACCATCAGGTCCGCGGCTTCGGGCGTTGTGTCCTTATACTTGCCGAGTTCGGCTTCCATCCGGCCCGCCGCCTGGGCGGCCTGGAGATCGGCTTCCGACACCTCCGCGGGCTTTTCATCCGGCTTGGCCTGCGCCCATGCCGCGGAAGAAATCGCCAGCCAGCTCAACAACAGCGTCCAATGGAATTTCATCTGAAGGTCCTGTCCTGGAGACAAGCGAAACAAAGCCCGGCCTGAGTCGAACGCCGGGCTTGAACTCGTTGCACGCCACGCCGGTTAAGGCGAATCCGCTTTTGCCAAGGCATCGGAAATCTTTTTGGCGTCCGCCGCCAACGGGCTTTCCGGGTAATCCTGAATCAACTGGTCAAATCGCTGCCGCGCCTCGGGACGCCGATTCATACGATACAGGCATCTGCCGTAATTGAAGAGAATCACGTCGAGGAACCGGGCGTCGGGATGGTTCGCGAGCACGGTTTCAAACGTATCCACGGCACGGGCGTAATCTTGCTGACGATAATAGTAATTCGCCATCTGGGCGACCGCCTCGCCAACGCGGCCGCTGTCCGGGAAGTTGTCGTAGACCCGCTTATATTCCTGAAATGCGCGGTCGTACAACTGCGTGGCGCCGCCGGGGTTGTTCGTCGCCGTCGCATCCTCGGCCATCTTTTCATAGCACTGGGCGACGCCGAACTGCGCCTCGCCGCGAAGCTGACTGTCCTGCATGTTCACCAACCGGGCATAGATCCCGATGGCACGCGTGAGGTCCCCTTGACGCCGGGCGACTTCCGCCAATTGCAGCAGCGCGTCATCCACGAAGCCGCTCTGCGGAAACTCTCGCTGCAGCCGTTCCGCCAGCGCCGCCGCCAGTTCCAGCCGATCCATCTCGAAATAAATCTTCCAGAGTTGAACGTAGGTTTCCTCCAGCAGCCGTCCGCCGAACTTGCTGGCATCCTGCATGATTTCTTCACAGACCACCAGCGCCTGTTCATACTTGGCCTGTGAATTCGTCTTCAGGCCGAATTCCTTGTAGCGGTTGCCGATGTTCGTTAAGGCGTCCGCCGTCCGCAGCTTGGTGCGCACGCGCAGCTCTTCATCGGTGATCTGGGCCCGGGTCACCCGCACGCCGCCCAGATTCCCCTCGATGGCCCGCGACTCGAACAGTGCTGTCCGCTCCGCCCGGCCTGTATTCCGCAGATCGAGATAGCTCAGACGGATCACGTCGCCGGGCAGCGCCTGGAGGCTGTCGTCGCCCGGCACGGCATCCGGACTGGCGACCAGGTTCACGCTGGTCCGAAAGACACCCGAATGCACCACCGACGGATCGGTCGCGGCAGGTTTGTTTTCTCCGGCCGCCGGTGCGGGCTCAGTCTCCGCGGCAGGCGCCCGTTCCGTTCCCGAACCTTGAGGCAGCGGCGCGATCACCACGGCGGAACGGTCCACGGAGGCTTCCGTCAGCACCAGGTCCACGCTGTCGACTTTGCGAAACCGGTCGACCTCCTGGTCGGGGTTCTTCGCAGCGTCGCCCCCGGCGCTGGCCAACTGCACTTGCTCCGCTTCGATCTCTGCATCCGTTTTCGCGCGGAAAATCTCCACAACCGCCGTCACCCGCTCCGCTTCGTCCGTCAGGTCGCTGTCTGCATCGACGATCTGCAGATGCAGCGGCTTGCCCAGAACGACGCCCCGCAGCAATTCCTGATAGGCCCCATCGTTGACCGTAGCCACGGCATTGCCGACGACTTGCACTTCCTTCAGCCGCGGGCGATCCATCTGCTTGTCCGCCGTATGTTGATCCAGGTATTCGACCTGAATTTTGTCGTCCCCCATCACCTCCAGAATCTGGTTGTCCTTTTCAGGCCGGCCAAGCTGGGACGGCAGGCTGCCCAGAACAATGCGCACATTGCGGCCCACCGGAAAACAATCCGCAGTCTCGGCGTCGCCGTGCGTCGTCGTCACGCGGACCTTCACCGCCTGGCCCGGCTCCAGCGCCGCCAAATCGGCATCTTCGATGCGGATAAAGAATCGCTTGCCAGCTTCCAGCTTTTCGACCTGGTCGTCTTCCTCGTTGAGCGCCGTGCCGACCTTTTCCAAGGCTTCAATCGCTCGGCTATAGTGCCCCAACTGAAAATGACCCAGGCCGATGTAGTAATACGCCTGGTTCACTTCCTGGCTGACGGGGAACTGCTCGATGACGCTGCGCATCACCGAAAAACTCTTGCCGAAGTTACGGGCCTCGTAAAAACAGACCCCGATCTTCAGCGTTGCCGACGCGCGTTGCGCCTGGTCCCGATTCTCTTCCGAGGCGACCGCTTCAAAGCTGCTGCGAGCCCGGTCATAAGCCCTTTCGCGGTCCAGAAAGTAGTCGCCCAGCCGCATCTGCGCTTCGAAGCGATGCTTGCTCCGCGGATACCGCTCGATGACCGACTGCCAGATCTCGACCGCCTTGGCCGATTCGTCCGCCTCATACCGGGCATCACCCGCTTCGAGCAGTTTTTTGGCCGAGCGGTCCTCAATCAGCGAACCGCGCACCGCCGCGTCCGGCTCGTCGGTCTTGGGCGGGGCCGTCTGTGAAAGCAGGTCGCCCGCCGGCAAGCAGAAAACCGCGGCAACACAACCCGAGAGAAGCGAGCGACAAACCATGAAGACCCCCCGCGCACAACAGGCGACGACGATCACCGGACCCACCAGGAATCGAGGCTACGCCATTCGAATCCGGCCTGTCAAGTGGTTGCATCCTGCCGTTGAGAATCGCCGGCGGCATCCGTTCCGCAGCGCCTGAAAAATCATCTATTCCGATTAGCGCGAATTCCCGCGCCGTGGAAAAAATAAGACCAAGCGGACTGCTGTCCGCTCAGTCTAAATTGTCAGCAAACCCTGACAGGTTATCCTCGGAACACGCATTGATCCGCAGATTTCGCAGAGAACCGGCAATTCCTCAGGCGAAACTTACTTCAGGCCTCAACAGCTTTGATCCGTTCAAGCCTGCAGACTCCGCGTCAATCTGCGGTCAACACGCTTCCGACTCACTCTCGGATCTACGTAAACAGCTCGCTGACGACCTCGCCGCCATCGACGAGCTTCATCGGCCGCTGCAGCGGCGTCATGACCTCGATCGCCGGGTTAATGCCCAACGCGTGGCAGAACGTTGCATGGAGATCCGGAACCTTAACCGGGCGATCCTTGACTTCACGACCCTCGGCATCCGAACTGCCGACCACCGTGCCGCCGCGGATTCCGCCGCCCGCCATAAATCCGCTGAAGACCTGCGGATAGTGATCGCGGCCAGAATCTTTATTGATCGTCGGCGTGCGGCCGAATTCGCTCAGCATGATGATCAGCGTCTTGTCCAGGCGGCCCGATTCATGCAAATCTTCGATCAGCGACGCCATCGCCGGATCCATGATCTCGCCATGCCCGCGCATCGCCGGGAAGTTATTCATGTGAGTATCGAATCCGCCGCGATTGATCTGCACGAACCGGACGCCCGTCTCGATCAATTGCTTGGCGAGCAGACAGCCCTTGCCGAAATCGGTATCGCCGTACCGATTGATCGTCTTCGTCGGCACTTTGGACAGGTCGAACGCCGACAGGGCCGGGCTCTTCATCAGACGGACCGCGTCCTCAATCGACGTCTGGGTCGAGGCCAGCCGGGAATCGCTCTTGCCGGTCGAGAACCGATTGTTAAACCGGCTGAGCGTCTCCAGCCGCTTGTCGCCGCGGACCTGGGCGATGCCATCCGGGAACGCCAAGTACGGGTCCTTCTCGCCAGGAGCACCGACGAAATACGCTTCACAGGTCTGGCCAAGATAGCTGGCTCGCGGAGACCGCCCGCTGATCGTGACATACGGCGGGAGATCGCCCTGCTGCTTCAGTTCGTGAACCACGACCGAACCGAAGCCCGGATGAATGATGTTCGCCGTCATGTTGTAGCTGGTCTGCAAATGATACGTCGCCCGTTCATGGGCGCCCTGCGTGCCGGCGATCGAGCGGATCAGCGAACAGTGATGCATCTGCTTGGCGAGTTCCGGAAACACTTCCGAAATCCGCACTCCATCGGCCGAGGTCTCGATTGCTTCAAACTCGCCGCCCGTCTCGGCACCCGGCTTCGGATCCCACGTGTCAATGTGCGACATCCCGCCGCCATTCCAGAACAGGATTACCTGCTCGGCATGGGCCTTATGAGACGTGCCGGCGTAGGCCAGCAGGTCGCGCACGGAAAAACCCAGAAACGAGGCCCCCATCGCACCAAGCATCGACCGACGGGAAACCTGACTACCAAAAAGAGAAGGCATGTCTGAATACTCCAAAGTGGGGAGCCTGTTCAACCAGGTGCATCCTGACGGCCGAAAGAACACCCTTCAGCCTGTATCAACCCAGCATTCCTGAAACCATCTATCCGCAACCGAATCTCAATCATTCCATGAACAATCACGTTCCAAACTCAACCAAACCAAGCGCAAGCCCGAACTTTTTTATCACTGGGATGCCCCGCCCACTGCACCCCCTGCCTCGCGGCACCCAATGCGCTATCTCAAAAAGCGGAATTCATTGCAATTCAGCAGCAGCCACCGGAGATCGGACATGCCGTCCGCCGGACCACTGCCTGCCGCAATGATTTCCCGAGCCTCAGCCGACTCCTCAGCACTCGGCTCGCGTGTGAGAATTTCCACGTACGCCAGCCGGATCGCTTCAGGAAGATTACTCTTCTTCCCCACCAGCAGTTCGTACAACGCTTCCAGCTCGCCCACCCGAGACGCCTCGTGGGTCAATCGGCCGTTCAGCATCATCAGCGCCTGACGCATCGTCGGACTCGAATCGCGGTGCTCGCCCAGCACCGACCGGTCGGTCTGGCCGAACACACGGACGAAATGCTCCGGATCAGCCGGCGACACCATTCGCAACGCACTGTCAAATCGCGGATTGTCATCGAACTCGGCCCGCACAAACCGGTCGATATAATCCACCTCCCGGCGGTAGCGCATCTGGGAAGCCATTCGCATGGCTTCGATTTCTTCATTGGACATGACAGCCATCTTTTCGACTTCCACATCCTCTTCAGCACCTTCCTCGCTGGCGGCCAGCAGGGCGTCGAAATCGACCGAAATGGCCGCTTCCAGGTTATAACCCGGCCGCGACTCTTCTTCGTCACCGCCCGCCGCCGGCCCCTTCATCCCATCCCCCGTGAGCTTCATCTCACTCAAGCCGGACTTCGCTCCCGGCCCCTTCCTGGCTTCAACCTTCGACTCTTGCCAGACGATTTTCATATTCTGGCCGGCAGGGTGCTTGACGTCGAACAGGTGGCCCGCCGCAATGATGCTGTCATACAGGGCTTCGGAACGAATCCGCCGCATGGGGGTCGCCAAAAACGCCGCCTCAGTCTTTAGCTGCGTGTCGCCGAAGTCATGCCCGCGGGCATAGACGTCACTGAGGACCACCTCCCGGACAACCCACTTCAGATCAAACCCATGGGCGACGAACTCCTCGGCGAGGTAGGTCAGAGTCGCCGGATGGCTCGGGGGATTGGCGTCCGAAAAATCATCCACAGGCTCCACAATCCCGCGGCCGATCAGTTCAGCCCAAACGCGATTCACGAGGTTTCGAGAGAAGAATCCGTTGTGCGGATTCGCGATCATTGCCGCCAACTCTTTCCGCAAAACACTTTCCTGACCCGAACCCGCCCGGATGTTCAAGCCGCGCGCTTCGCGCTTTGCTTCGGCCACGACACCCGTTGCTTCTTCTCCATCTTTCGAAGTCCGCTGAACCGCTTTTTCAGCGGCACTGGCAAGCAGACTGTCGATTTCCGCCGAACCGTCGCTCGCTCCAGCGGCCGCCGCCAACTCCGCAGCCCGCTCTTTCTTCAACTTTTCCAGCCGAGCGATGTGCTTGCGCGGCCCGTCGCCTTCTTCCAACTGAAAGAGAAAGGTCGGGATCATGGGCTTGCGAGTCTCCGTCATGGTTGACCCTTCCGGAGGCCACAGAACCGTCGACTGCTCCCGCTCAATGGTGTAGACCGTCTTGGTGAACTGCGACTCGACGCGCTGGGTCTTTCCAAAGAAGGCCGCCAGCCCGTAGAAATCCTTTTGCTTCCACTTGTCAAACGGATGGTCGTGGCACTGGGCACACGAAACGCGAATCCCCATAAAGACTTGCGCCGTGGAAGACGCCAAGGCCATTGGGTCGGCCCCATCGCCCAGGATGAAACCCACCTCAGGAACCAGGTTTGCCTTGCCACCGGCCGTCATGAGCCGCGTGGACAATTCGTCGTAAGGCATTTCCAATTCGAGAGCCTTGTGGACGTAGGCCAGCGCGGCAGCGCCACCCTCGCCATAGCCCCGAATCCGAAGCAAATCGGCGTAGAATACCGTCCAAGTGTCCACGAACCGGGGATCTGCCAGCAGCTTGTCGACCAAAATCGTCCGGCGCTCTCCATCTGACCAAGCCTGAAATTCCAAGACTTCGTCGTAGGTGGGAACTCGGCCGATCAGGTCGAGACTGGCGCGGCGAAGAAAGGCCAGATCGTCGACCAAGGGGGCAGCGCGATGCTTTTCACCGCGTTCTGCGTTTTCACGCTTTAGAATCACATCCAATTCCCCGCCGCTGGCGGTCCACAGCGGGCAAAGAATCAGGGTCGTCAGAACCAGGCTCGTCTGGATCACAAACCGTCGCATTGTGGGTTCTCCTGGGCGCAGCACTCTTCGAAGCCATTGCATCACACGCCGGACGAGAGGAAATCCCGCACAACCGGCGTCTGTTCGTGACAATTGTATCGGCCCAACAAAAAATCGTCGAGATTTGCGCGATTTCTTGAGGACAGTCAAACTAGCATCAAGACAAGCTGATGTAAAGCGACAAAAATTGAAAAAATTGCAAATCGTTCGCGCAGGTACAGACCTGCTGTAGAATCATTGATGGCGCGAGACCTGTGGTTACCATGTTTTTTTCATGAGCTGATCTTGCTTCTGACGCGAATATTTCGCATGGTGGTGGGGTTCATGTGACGGAACTGCGAGGGAGCGACCGGCAGACGAGGGCCGGCGAGGCCCCGTGCTGTGCGATTTTCTGGAACCGGAAACGTCTGACAAATCACCTTGGGAGAAACAAGCCATGCGATGGATGTTGGCCGTCAGTTGCGGATTGTTCGCGACATCTGTCTGGGCCGGCGATGTGTCGGTCAACCAAGTGCATCTCTGCTGCGGATCATGCATCGCCGCCGTCGATGAGGCGCTGTCCGATGTCAAGGGGGTGAAAGACGTCGCCGCCGATCAGAACACGAAAACCATTCGATTCACCGCGGCGGACGATAAAGCGGCCGAGGCGGGGATTGCGGCCCTTGCCAAGCACGGGTTCTTCGGCCAGGCCAAGCACGGCGGCAAGAAACTCGCTTTCCCGGATATCGGTGCGAAAAAAGGCGAAAAATCGAATCAGATCGTGCTGCACGGCGTGCATCTGTGCTGCGGGGCCTGTGTGACCGGCGCCAAGAAATCGCTGGAAAATGTCCCGGGGCTCGCGGAAATTCTCGTCGATCGCGCTGGCAGCAAGATCACGCTCAAAGGGGCCGGCATGGAGACCTCCAAGGCGTTTGACGCGCTGAACGCCGGAGGCTTCTATGCGACGCTGAAGCCCACGGACGAAAAGAAGCCGGCCGACGAAAAACCGGCGGATGTGAAATCCGCCCCCAAGAAGAGCGCCAAGTAGACTCAAGAGATAAGTCGCCCCCCGATCGTGATGGTCTTTCCCTGCCGCGGATTTTTTCCGCGGCATTTTCGTTGATATCGAGAGTTTCGCGGTCTGGACCGGCAGAAATCGCCAGTCGCAAGATGACATTTTCGTGAGTGCGTCCGAACGGCCCGCTCAGATTACGCAAAGCCCGTCATTGACAACTTGTGGTTTCCCGGAAAATTGACAGACACTGCTTGTGCCGGTAAAAGCCGGCTGTGTCTGTATCAGCGGAAAGGCACGGGAGCGGAATCCAGTGGACAGCGCGACACGATTCCGATGCACTCTGCTGCTGGGCTGGTTGATGGCAATTTCGTTCTGCAGCCAGGGCGATGCGCAGGAATCGGAGTCTCGGGCATTCGCCAGGCGGTTGGCAGAGCTGGAAGCGCAAGTCGCCGTACTGCGAGGGCCGTCCGATGAGGCGCCTTCTGGCGCCGGCTGGACTGCCCCAGAGCGCACAGGAACGATCGCCCCGGTCCATCACGCTTTGATCTCTCCATCGCCGTCGATGCTTCTCGGTTCCGAGTTCGCGCAATCCGCCGGTGCGCCCAAGCCGGCCCCGGAAAAGCCAAAATTTCCGACGGTGCAAATGAATGGCTTCTTTCAGGCCGATGCCTTGTACTTCAGTCAGGACGCGGCGAGCCGGGCGAACAACGGCGACATCCAGGACGGCGCAGGATTTCGCCGGTTCCGGCTGTCGGCCAAGGGGGCTGTCGCGGAAAACGTGAATTACTTCGCACAATTGGATTTCGGCTTCTTCGGACGGCCGACGTTTACAGACGTGTGGGGCGAAGTCACCAAGGTGCCTTACCTGGGCAACGTTCGCTTCGGCCAATGGAAGCAGCCTTACGGACTGGAAGTCGTCACCAGTGTCCGCTATCAGACGTTTCTGGAACGGTCGCTGTTGTTTCAATCGTTCGATGCCTTCCGGCACATCGGCGTCGGATTTTATGATCACAGCGAGGACGAACACTGGACCTGGGCCATGTCGGTCTTTCGTCAGGGGCAGGATCAGTTCGGCAACGACATCGGCGATGCGGGCGGTGCCGCGTCCGCCGGCCGGCTGACCTGGCTGCCGTACTACGAAAAGGAAGGCGACTCGCTAAGTTATCTGCACCTCGGCGGAGCCTACTTCCTCGGCGATCCCGCGAGCAACCGGATTCGTATCGTCACCATCCCGGAAGCGTTCGTCGGAGCGTTCGGGGCGTCCGTGGGAAATCCGGTCGGAACCAGCGGCGTCCCGGTTGCCAATGTCGCCAACGGCACGCCGCCGTTTGTCGATACCGGCAACATCAACGCCCACATGTTCAACAACGCCGGGACGGAAGTGCTGCTCGTGGAAGGCCCGGTGTCGTTTCAATCCGAAGTGCAGATGTCGACGATTTACCAGCGCGGCGGACCGCAGGTGACGTTCTGGGGATTCTACCTGTACGGCAGCGTGTTTCTGACGGGCGAAAGCCGGCCGTATGACCGTAAAGCCGGCGGGCTGGACCGCGTGGTCCCGTTGCGGCCGTTTCTTGCCGACCCGGGTTGTTGTTACGGTCCCGGCGCCTGGGAAATGGCGGTCCGCTGGTCGCACATTGATTTGAACAACGACAACATCCGCGGCGGCCGCCTGGCCGACGTCACCGCCGGAATGAACTGGTATCTCAACGGATACGCGAAGATTCAGTTCAACTACATCCGCGCGATGCAGCAGAAACACCTCGCGCCGAACAGCTCGACGGACATCTTCGGCGTCCGCGCCCAGGTCGACTGGTGACCATTCCGGCAATCTCTCGATTGCATCCCCTCGCGGCGTCCCGCAGAATGAGAGAGCGAATCTCCACCGGTTTTTCTCTCTCCCTCATGTGTGTCCGCGATGGCCGCCAAACGCGTCATTGGTCCGTTTGAACTCGGCGAACGCATTGGCGTCGGCGGCATGGGGATCGTGTATCGAGCCGTCTATACCAAGACCGGCACTCCCGTCGCCATCAAGATTCTTTCGCCCGATCTCTCCAACGAGGAATCCTTGCAGAAGCGGTTTGAGAGGGAAATCTCCATTCTCAAAAAGCTGCAGCATCCGCACATCGTCCGCTATTACGGCGGCGGAAAGCTCGGCATCCAGCGTTTCTACGCCATGGAACTCGTTTCGGGCGGCTCGCTGGAAAGTTATCTCAAGTCGAAGCAGCGCCTGTCCTGGGAAGAGGTGATCGCATTCGGACTGCAAGTCGCCCAGGCGCTGGAACATGCCCACAATGCCGGCGTCATTCATCGCGATCTCAAGCCCGCCAACTTGATGCTCACGAAGGACCGGAAGATCAAGCTGACCGATTTCGGCATCGCCCGTGACACCACCGCGACTGCGCTCACCGCCGCCGGACGCACGGTCGGCACGTATGCGTACATGGCGCCGGAACAGATCCGCGGCAAGCCCCCGGTCGATAAGAAAACCGACCTGTACGCTTTGGGCTGCGTGCTGTTCGAGATGCTCACGGGGGAAACGCCGTTCTCCTGCGAGAACCAGGGCGAGATGCTGATGATGCACCTCAAGGATGAGCCCCCTCGTGTCACGTCGCTGGCGCCGGATTGCCCGATCTGGCTCGAGGAACTGATCTTCGACCTGCTCGAAAAAGAGCCGGAGAACCGCCCGTATGACGCGCTGTCCGTGCAGGTCAAGCTCGATGAAATCCTGAAGAAAGTCGAGCAGCAGAAGAGCATCACCGAGGCCACGCTCAAGGGCGAAGCGACCCACACCGGCGGCACCACGCAGGGCGATTTGAAGGACATCCTCGGCAAGAAAAAGAAAAAAAAGAAGCAGGCTCAGCCCCCTGTCTGGGAGAAGGCCTGGTTTCTCTCGCTTTGCTTTCTGCTGTTTACCGCGGCGGTCGGCGGGTACACCTACGTCACCATGTACCCCAGCGAGGCGGCCCTTCTGGCGCGCGTGGAAGAAGTGACCGAGGGGACCGATCCCGGCGAGTGGGGCGCCGCCCGTCATGATCTCGAGCAGATGCTGGCAAGGTTCCCAGACGGACCATTGGCCGGCAAAGCCCGGGACTATCTCGATCAAATTGAAATGAACCTCGCCGAGCGGCAGGCCCGCAAACGCCTGGAACGCGGCGCCGATCCTGAACACGAAGGCGAGCGGCTGTATCTCGACGCCGACCGCATCGAAAAATTCGGCGATCGCATCTTGGCGCTCGAGAAGTACGAGAGCATGATCGAATTGCTGAAAGACGAAAAGTTCAGGCCGTATGTCATGCTGGCTCAGCGGCAGGCTGCCAAGATCAAGGCCGAAGGGACCGGAATCGACCGCGTCGAGATCGTCAACCGCGCCCTGATCAAGGCCGAAGACCTGATGCTGAAAGGACAGAAACTGGAAGCCCGGCGCATCTGGCAGAGCGTCGAAACACTCTATTCCGATAAGCGGGAACTCGAACGGCAGGTGCAGCACGCCCAGAAACGGATCAAGGGCGACGTCGACGGCACCTGGCCCCCGGCCGATCTGCCCAGGGAATCACCTTCCGGCGAATCGTGAGTCGAGCGGCCGAAAACCCGCGCCAAGCCCGGCGACGCCGGGACCGTGCGAAGTCCCTCGTCTCGCCCCCCGTCTCGCCCCCCGCCTCGATCCGAGGCGAGGGACCGCAGGACGCAGCACTACTGCACGTTGACGACCGCCCAGCCGTCGAGGATCTTGATGCTCTTCACCGTGGCCTGCACCGTGCGACGGGTCCCCTTCAGATCGAACCGGCCGTTGACGGTCCGCTCCGGCAGCGTGTTCTGAATCTTGCGGCGGATGATCCCTGCCGTGGCGATCTGGCCGGCTCCGCCCCCTTCCGCCGCGGCCACCTTGACTGCGCCGCGACTGATCTGAATTTGCGACCCCTTCACCTCGAACGTGAGCGGAACCGAGATGACCTGTTGCGGAATCGGGTCGCCGCCTTCGCGCTGGAAGCCCGCACGGAAGATGAGCGTCAATGCGCCGTCCTGTAGCCGGATGCGAATGGGATCGCTCTCGGCGAAAACGAACGTGCTGGCGGGGGGGCCGGCGTCTTCATCGCCCGGTTCCGTCTTGGCTTCGGGCGGCTTGTCGAGCTTGATCTTGCGATTCGTCGCCTTTGAGAAGAATTTCTCGAGGTGCGCCCGCAATTCGTCGTCATTCATCGTCTTCCCGGCCAGACCGATCCGATCGGCCCCGTTATTCATTTCCGATTCGTGAACGAACAGCGTCGCTCCGCCGGGCAGGACAAGGCCCGGAGGGAGGGAACTGGCGCCGAGTTCCTGATCGTTCATCAACCGGGTGTTGGCCCGGAATTCCGTCTCGGTCGTCTGGAACAGCATCGCATCGGGATGCAGGCCGGCGTTCAGCAGGCGATCGTACAAGTCTCGCTTCAAGTCGCTCTCAGCTTTCGCGAAGGCGGAATCGACTTCCTGGTTGAAGCGAGGCAGCACGCGGTCCTGAATCCGGCTGGAGGCGATAGCCTGGGCT
Organism: uncultured Planctomycetaceae bacterium; assembly: GCA_964388415.1. Lineage (GTDB taxonomy): Bacteria > Planctomycetota > Planctomycetia > Planctomycetales > Planctomycetaceae > CAZDGB01. Next base: position 29,953 of record CAYMAO010000004.1, read on the forward strand.
TCGCCCCGGCGGGCCTCGACTTCCCGGGCGGCGATCCGATCTGCGATCCGGCCGAACAACCCGCCGCTGAACTGCGTCGCAATGCCGGTCGTCGTATTGTTGGCGTTCACGCTGATCGTGCCCGGTCCGGTGGCGAAGCGTTTGCCGTTGAACCGGACTTCCTTCACGGCATGAAACGCATGGTTGCCCTGGGTATTGACGGTGGCCTGACTGGTCACGCCCTGCGTGTTCGAGTTGATATTCCCGGTCAGGTTGAGCACCCACTTCGCATCCGTCAGGCTCGGTTTCAGGTCGATGTTGACGTTGGTCGACGTCGTCTGATAGCCGCTGACGCTGGCGCCCAGAATAAAGTCGGAAACCTGGCCCTGTTCGGTGTGAGAGTCCGACAGCAGCTTGCTCAAGAACGATTCCGACGTCACAATTCGGACGTTGTAGTTGAAGTAATGCTTCTGTAACACCCTCGTCAGACGGGCACCGCCGTCCGGCGACATCTTGCGGATCGCGGAATAGGCCTTCCGGGCCTGGGCGGCGCCGCTGGACGTCCCGGAGGCTTCATAAGCCTCCAGACCGCTGACCAGCGCGGCGAGCTGCTCGCGCAGTTTCGCGGCGGTTTCTTCCGTGGGAGGATATTCCGCAACCGCCAGGTATTGGTCAATCGCCGATTCCAGATTCAAAAATGCCGAGCGGCTCAGGAACGATTTCTGGGCCTTGTCGGTAATCGTGGCGCGCGACGCCAACTTGGACTTAGACGTTTTCGCCGCGGCAACCGCCGCTTCGCCCCCGGTTTCGTATTTCATGGCTGCCACCAGTTCTTCGGCTTTGACATAGGGAATCCACGGTTTGCCTCCGGAAGTCGCATTCATCGAGCGGATCAGAGATTCCGCCGCCGAAACCACCGCAGACGTCCGGGATTTTAACCGCCGGGCATAATCATCCGGCTTGGATTCCAGGGACACCGTATCCAGGATCGCTTCCGAGATTTCGATGCGGCGGGATAACCCATGGGAAAGGTTCGTCAAAGGATCAGCGATCATGGAGTACTTCCGGTCACGCAGCGCCTGCTCCATGACTTTCAATTTCGCCTTGGCCGTCGCCAGCGCGTGCCGCTGTGCCGCCAGGTCGCCCGGATTTTCCTGATACAATTGGGCAACCGCGGCTGCTGCGCCGGCGCTCCACTCTGCCCAACTGCCGCCGAGGACGCCAAAGGCATCGGCATTCAGGCCGGGAGGAACTTCTGCCGGCAGAATGCCGGCAAGACCTTGGGGTGCCGCGGGTTTGGCGTCATCCAACGCCCAGGCAGCTGTCGCCAGTCCTGCGAGCGTCACAACGGTGACGATTGATCTTGTATTTCCGGGACGCTGACGTAAGTCGTTCCGTGTCCGCACGTTCCCACTCCTGTTCTTCCCAAGCATTGATCCACTCCGTTTCTTCAAAACGTGATCCGTGTCTGTGAGGTCGGCTGCGGACCGCGCGCAAGAACTCGGAGTTTTGTTCTCATCCTATCGTCACGTCCTGGAACCGGTTTGCACATCTCGATCCCTGGGATCGACCGACAAATTGGTTTCGGCGTGATTGTTCGATAGACGCGGACGAACCTTCCAAGTCAACGCAATCCGCAAACTCTTCCGACATTCGCAGTCTATCCAGGGTCTCCCGGCGATGCAATCAACGCAAGATATTGCCGATGAGGCGATTTCGCTGGGTTCGTAATGCCGGACTCGCGGTTTACGGCTGCGGTGTCTTTTGGAATGGCTCACGGACTGCCGCCAGGAGGACGCTCAGGCGATGCTTGGCATGTTTTAGCGTCCAGCGCGCCCAGGCGAACTCGGTGGCCAGCACGGCCAAACCGGCGAAGATGGTCAGCCAGCCCTGGAGTACCGGGAGAAACAGTCCCACTATCCCGAACGCCACCAGCGTCATCCCGATGACAAACACCACGATCTTGCGCGCCTGCCGCCAGAACCAGATGGCCCAGGGGATCGGCAAGACAGTCCGGATCGGAACACCGCTGGTGTTACTGGTTGACTGGAGTGGCTGTTCGGCAGCAGGCATGGGTGGGGACTCGCTTCGCGGGACCGGTCATCGCCGTTATTATACGCGGAAACGGATTGTGTAGGGCAGAGGGGCTAATGATTTTCAGGCCAGTGAAACAGTTCGTTACAGAAAGTACGCCATGCCTTTGGGTTTGTTTGACTTATCGAATTCCGCTGCCGTCGTCATCGGAGGGACCGGGGCTCTCGGCGGCGCGATGGCCGAGGCGTTGGCGGCACACGGCGCCAAGGTGGCCATCGTCGGCCGCAATGAGGAACGCGGGCAGGAACGGGTCCGTGCCATTCAGGCCGCCGGAGGGACCGCCATCTATCAGGCGGCCGACGTGCTGGACCGCGTCTCGCTGGCCCGGGCCCGGGACGCCATTCAGGAACAACTCGGGCCGATCTCGATCCAGGTGAACGCCGCCGGCGGCAATAAGCCGGGAGCCACCCTGCCGCCGGGCGCCGATTTCTGCGCCCTGCCGGAAGCCGCCTGGAACGACGTGTTCGATCTGAACCTCGTCGGCGGGGTGCTCTTGCCGTGCCAGGTCTTCGGGGAGACGATGCTCGCCGCTGGGAACGGTTCGGTCATCAATATCGCCTCGTTGTCCGGGATGACGCCTTTGTCCCGCGTCGTCGCCTACTCGGCTGCCAAGGCGGCCGTCATCAACCTGACGCAATTCCTGGCCCGCGAATGGGCGGCCAAAGGCGTGCGAGTGAACTCCATCAGCCCCGGTTTCTTTCCCGCAGAACAAAACAAGAAGCTGCTCTTCAACGACGACGGCACCTACTCCGACCGCGGCAAGCAGATCATCGGCCATACGCCGATGGCCCGGTTCGGCTCGGCCGAAGAACTCAAAGGGGCCGTCGTCTGGCTTGCCTCGCAACGGGCCGCCTCGTTTGTCACCGGCCAAAACATCGTCGTCGACGGCGGCTTTTCGTCCACGACCATTTAGCGACGCTTCGCTGAAGCGTTCCCGCCGTCGCCGACGGCGGGCTTTGTCGTGTTTTCTAACGCCTAATGCCAAATACCTAACGCCAAACAACCCGCCCTCAAGGAACCCACATGTCATCCCTTTCCGTCCGCACCGATGCCTCACAACTCGATTTCCTCTCGCTGGGGGCGCTCGTCCACCGGCTGGACCCCGGCATCATTCCGTTTCGCAAGGCGAAATCGTTCGACATCCACGTTTCCGGCGGCGAGTACAACGTCGCCGCAAACCTCGCCGATTGCTTCGGCCTGAAGACCGGCATCGCCACGGCCATGGTGGACAACGGCATCGGCGAACTCGTCCAGGGCCGCGTCCGGGAAATGGGCGTCACCCCGTTCTACAAGCAGTTCAAACACGACGGCGTGCGCGGGCCGAACATCGCCACCGTCTACAGCGACCGCGGCCAAGGCGTCCGCGCTCCCGTCGTCTTTTACAACCGCGCGAATGAAGCCGGGGCGCTGCTCAAGCCGGGCGATTTCGACTGGAAGACGATTTTCGCGAACGGCGTGAAATGGTTCCATTCCGGCGGGATCTTCGCCGCCCTCTCGGAAACGACGTCGCAAGTGATCATCGAAGGAATGAAGGCCGCCAAGGCGTCCGGGGCGATCACGTCGTTCGATCTGAACTATCGCGCCAAATTGTGGTCGTCCGTCGGCGGCGATCAGAAAGCCGTCGAAACGATCGCCAAGATCGTGGAGAATGTCGATTGCCTCGTCGGCAATGAAGAGGATTTGCAGAAGGGCCTCGGCATCGAAGGCCAGAATGTGGAGCACGCGTCCAAGCTCGATCCGCAGGCCTTTTTCCAGATGATCGACAAGGTGGTTGCGAAATATCCGAACGTCAAAATGGTGGCGACGACGCTCAGGGAAGTCCATTCGACGAACCGCCATGATTGGGCCGCCGTGCTGTGGCTCAACGGAAAAACCTACGTCAGCCCGACGATGAGCCTGGACGTGATTGACCGCATCGGCGGCGGCGACGGCTTCGCCGCCGGCCTCTTCTACGGCCTCCTCACCGGCAAAGACCCCGAGCAGGCCCTCCGCCTCGGCTGGGCCCACGGCGCGCTGCTCACCACGTTCCCCGGCGATACGACGATGGCGAAGCTGCCGGAAGTCGAAGCGCTGGCCAAAGGCGGCACGGCGCGGGTGCAACGCTGACGCTTGCCGCTTCGCAGATCAATCGAGTCGACTCGACTGGATTGAAGGCCGTTTGACGAGCCCGTCAAACGGCTTTCTGTTTTCCAGGGCGAGACTTACGTTACCGACCACTCGGTTCAAAGATTCCGCGTCGAGGATTTCGGGTTTCTGGTCCATCTTAGAACCGTGCCAAATCTGGGCGGCGCATCGTCGGGACCGCGCTCACGGACCTTGCACGACGCACTTCGGCAGAGCTTGTTTCAACTGGGCCACGCCGTCGGATGTCATCTTGGTGCCGTCCAACATGAGAGACGTCAGCCCCTCGAATTTTTGCAGATGAGGAATCGATGCATCGGTGATATCCGTTTTCGTCAACGTCAACATCGTGAGCTTCAGATGCGTGGGCAGTCTTGCCAGACCATCGTCAGTAATCGGGTTGTTTGCGAAATTCAATTGATTCAGTTGCTGGCAGTCTTCGAAGGACTGAAATCCCGTCCCGGTGATCTGGCAATCCTTGAAGCTCAAAGTGGTGACATCCATTTTTTGTAAATGGGTCAGATCGTCATCCGTGGCGGAATTGTACCAGAACAAGTGTTGCAATTTCGGCATCGTGGCGATGTATTTCAACGACTGGCCAGTGACGAGAGTGCCTTCCACTTTCAGCAGGTTCAACACCCGGTTGCCCGCCAGTGATTCCATGGTCGCGTCGCCGATTTGAATTTCCGTGAATTCGAGACTCACCAGGTTCGGCAACGAGGGGAAGTTCTTCATCGAGTCGTCATTGAGCGGCTGCGACCGCAGCACAACTTGGCGCAGATTTTTCAAAGCGGCCAGATGCTTCAATCCGGGACCTTGGATGTTCCCCATGGTCGATTTCAAGACACCCGCCTGGGCTAACTTTCCGTCAAGCGTCAAGGAATTCAGCCACTGCATATTTCCCAGGTGGGCCAGCGAGTCGTCATTGAACTGACTGTTGCCGATGAGGCCGAGCAGATTCGTCAGCTTGCCGATCTCGGCCGCCCCTTTTTCCGTGATGTTGGTTCCCGAAAAGGTAAATTGCTGCAGTTTGGGCCAGTTCGACAGCAATTTCGCGCCGGGACAATTTCCGTAACCTCGATGGCTGAATTTGAGGCTGAGGCGGCATCAATTGCCAACTGGTTCAGACAGTCCAGCATCAGCGCGGCGGATGGGAATGCCGCTTGTCCGTCAATACCGAGAAGACGATCCAGAATCGGCTGGCACTCCTTCGGCACCCGCATCTTGATTTGTACGCTCTGTCGATATCTCGACGCCGGCTCGTGCGTGAGCATCCGGCAAAACACGTCGCCGACTGCAAGCAGGTCGAATTTGCAGGGATCAATCGCAAGACCTTGATCCTTCAGGATCTGCCGCGCCTGCGGTGCCTCGGTTGGCAGAGTGCTGGGTAAACGCAACCCCTCTTCGGGCAGACCGTCCAGCAATTCCTGCCAGGGTTCCAGGGAGGCGATTTGTTCGGCCGGCAGAAGTTCAACGCCATCGGGACCGAGGATCACATTCTCGGGCGTGATGCCGAGATGAAGCCGCCCTGCTTGGTGCAGTTCGGCCACTCGTGAGGCCAGTCTGCGCAGGACGTCCAACGCCGCCGTGGGTGATCGCACACCATCGGCCGACAGCAGTTCAGCCAGCGATTGCCGGCACTGTGGCGCGACCCCTGCGGCCATGTTGCCATTCCCAAATGTCTGACACGGAGAATTGTCCAGACGGAAAGAGAAACAGTGACATCGTAATCACCGCATAGTTCACGCCGGACGCACCCAGCAGTTGCCCAGAACAGAACAGTCGGGCAAAGAGTCCTGATGCAAGGATCGTACCCAGGTAGACCATGAGATACTCGAGTCTCAGGAAATGCCATGGGGCCGTCACGGAGGGACCAGAACGAAAACTTTTCTGAATACCGGATTCAGATGCATACAAATTTTACAGGAACGCTTTCTCTCGACATGAAGCGGGATAAGACGGATGCGGCGGCGTGTCACCCGTGAGCGGCATGGATCGTTCCCGCATTGCGAGGCTGTTTCGCCGGGTGCCCGGGTCTGCAGGCTTTGCGGAAGGCCCGGGACAGCCGTGAGGAGAAGGTTTCCAATCCTAGCGGGTACCAGAGGTTGCTTCAACATGTGTCGCGCGTGCGACCAGAAGCTGCAGATCACGGCAACAACCAGGTTTCAGCGTATCGTTTCAGAACGCACTCCCCGCCGCTTCCGACCGCTGCGCGGCACCGGTTGAGGCAACCGGTGGCAACCGGTGAGTGCGCAGCGCGAGCAAGTGGTTGGCCTTTTTCGAGAAACCGGCCTTGCTGGCGCTGCGGGCTGGTGGGGACCTCATCAATGCCGCAGGAACGTGCGCACGGTGATGCCTGAGGCTCGTTCGGTCACGCGTTCCTGGAGCAGGTTCCCGGCGGCGGGGGAATAGTTTTCGCAGAGCGCCAGGATTTCGTCGCGTACGGCGAAGTAGGCTTCGATCACGCGCGGGTCCCATTGTTCGCCGGAGCCTTTTCGGAAGATGGCTTCCAGCTTCGCGACCGGCATCCCTTTTCGGTACGGCCGGTCGCTGCACATGGCGTCGTAGGCGTCGGCGACGGCGATGATCCTTGCCATCAAGGGGATTTCGTCGCCGCGCAAACGGTCCGGATAACCTTTGCCGTTCAGCGATTCATGATGGCTGCGGACGCCGGGCAGAATCTGGTGCAGGCTCTTCAACTGCGAGAGAATCTGAAACCCGATCATCGGATGCTGCTGGATGTGCAGAAATTCTTCGTCGGTGAGCTGATCGGGCTTGCGCAGCACGCGGTCATCCACGCCGATCTTGCCCAGGTCGTGCAGCAGGCCCGACAGATAAATGTCGTGGAGGTCGGACTCCGGCAGGCTCAACTGCTCGCCGAGCTTCCGGGCAATGAGCGCCACGCGTTCGCTATGGCCGCGGGTGTACGGGTCTTTGGCGTCCAGGGTCGACACCAGCGAGCGGACGAAGCTCAGCAGAAGTTCGTCATGCTGGCTGAAGATTTCGACGTTTCGGACATGCGTGCCGAGGATCGCCGCCATCGACGACAGCACTTGGGCGTCGCCAGAGTCAAAGTCGCAATTCGTTCCCGCATTGACGCTGAGAATCCACCCGCGCCGGGCATGGCCTTCGCCGATCGGCACCACGGCCAGGCTTTTTAAGCCGGGGAAATCGGCCCCCAGCAATGTTTTCTGCAATTGATTCCTGACGAGCGGCTGCGTCCAGTCGTGATGATCAAACCGGGACAGCAGACGCGCCAGCGACGCTTCGCCGAACGGCAGCCGGCCTTCGACGAGAAATTGAACATGATCTTCCGAGGTCTGCAGGCAGATGGCGTGGCCCTGGGCCTCGATCAAGTGATGCAGCCGTTTCACGCAATGCACGGCCAGTTCTTCCGCACTGTGCGACAACTGCAGCTTCTGCACCAGGTCGTGCAGCAGCCGGACTTCTTCCTCCCTCATGGCAACTTGCTTCAGCAGTCCGGCGCTCTCCTGGTTGCTTCGTCGAAGCCGCGCCTGCTGGCGGTAACCGTCGACCGCCAATTGCAGCAGTTTGCCCAGCACGCGTTCCGGACAGACCGGCAATCGGCCGAGCATGGCCTCCAGTTGGGCCGCATCCCAGTTCGCCGCCACAGCCTCCAGGATCAGGCATTGCGGCCGTGCCAAGGCTTCCGTCAGACAGTAGCCGCTGATGACGTACTGTCCTTCTGGCTCTGTGTCCGGCAGAGGAAACAGGAAGTAGTTCAAGCCGTCGGCTTCGGTCAGGATTTCGGAATCCGTCACGTCCTGGAGCCGCAAGCGTCGCGGACGCGGACAGTACGGCAGCAGGTCAACGTCCGACTGCCAGACCAGAACGCCCGTGCCGGCTTCAAAACAGAATAAAGGAAGATCCGTCAGCGCGGTCAGTGAGTCGAGTTGTTCCGCCAGGGCGATGTCAAGCAGCGGCGGAGACGACGGCGTCGTGGGGCGTTCCCCGACGGGAGTCAGCGACGGCATCGTCAAAGTGAGACAGGACGTCATGGCGCGGCTTTCCGGCCAGAGAACTGGCCGTGGTGACCGCCCGGCTGCCGGTTCGATCACGGGATGCGACACGACGCGCCAAGGCATTCCAACGGTCCGGCACGCCGCGTCTTTTCAAAGCTACGTCACCCGCTGCTCAAGGCAACATTTCATGGGAAATTTGCTGAGAAATTTCGCATCATTCCCGCAACCGCGGCACGATCGGCAGAATCGGAACCCCGCCTGGCGCCATGGAACGTGTTGCCGGTCCACTCATGACGGCCGCTTGGTGCGCTGCCGGTATTCCGTACTGACGCGGTGGAGCAATCGCTTTTCGGCCGCGGTGAGCGAGTCGAAACCCTGCTCATGCACTTTGGCGAGCAGCGCATCCAACTGGGCTTCATCCTGTTGTTGCCGCTCACGGGCCGCCTGGTCCCTTTGGGCTTTCCGGCGTTCCTTCCAGCGTTGCCAGCCGCTGGGCTGCGGTTCCCGGTCGGGGCCGACGGACGTCCGTTCCAGGCTGGTATATCCCTGGGAGAAGTCGTACCCCATGAACGATTCATCCTGGTATTCGCCGAGGCTTCCCTGCGACGATTGCATCAGATTCATGGCCAGCACGATCGCCCCGACCACGATCAGCCCAGGCACTTCCAGCAGCAGTCCTAGAACCATCAACATCACGGCCGTGAAGAATCCGGCGAACACGATGCCGCGAAACACCCGGTCGGCCGGCAACCGGCTTGAAAGGGCCGCGTGCAGCATCTGCCCGCCGTCAAACGGGATGACCGGCAGCAGGTTGATCAGCAGCAGGACATAATTCGAGCTGAACGCCACCAGGCACAGATCGGTGACCAGGGTTTCCGACGTCAGGCGATTGATCGGCGTAATAAACGGATTCAGCGCCCGGGCGAGATGGTCCGGCGCATAGGAACTTGGAAACAGCAACCCGCAGAGCACCAGATTGACGAACGGCCCCGCGGCGGCAGTCAGGAATTGCGCCTTCGGCCCGGGACCCGGTTGGGCCATCGCCAGTCCGCCCAACGGCCACAGCACAATTTCATCGGCCGACCCGCCTGTCAGCCGCGCACCGAACACATGGCTGAATTCATGCACCAGAATGGCCAGCACCATCGAGGCGAACAGGGCCAGCCCCAGTTGCCAGCCGTTGAGGATCATGTAGATTGGCGCGAGCAGGGGCAGCATCCAGGAAACGCGGACATCCGTCCCGAACGCGCGGAAGATCGGAAGCGACCAGAATATCAGGCTGTGCCGATCCATCATAACGAGGCCGATTCGCACACAGATTCGCTCGGACGCGGCCGGGCAATACCGGCGGGAACTCGCTTCCCAGTCTAGCGGCCTCCGGCCAACGAAGCAATTCGCGATTTCGCCGCTCAACCAAGCCGGTTCGCGAGCGCTAACACCAGCCGCCAAACCGCGTCCTCGGGCTCGATGCGGCGCTCCGTCGCCACGGCAATCGCCCCGCGCAGCTCCTTCCCAGTTCGAATCGGCATTGCTAGCGACGAGGCGGCTTCAAAACGGCCCAGCCAGCCGATGGAACCCTCCGGCCGTGCCAGCGGTTCCATGGCCCGATGGTTCACTGCCGGACCGCCCTGTACCACCGCCTGCACGATGCCGAATTGCGTCTGCGTCAACGGGACGATCCGCGTCGCCGCGACGAATTCCGCCTGCACGGCCTCGGGCATCGCCTCCACGGAGAGAAATCCTGCCAGGTGCAATACCCCCCGCTCATGCCGCCAGCAACCGACGGCCCGAGCGTTTGTCGTATTGAGCAGGTCCGCCAATTCCTCGGCCTGGCCAAGTCGTGTCGCAGGAGTCGTCAGTAACGAATTGATCCCCAGAGTCATGTCCTCCAAGAGCCGATCCTCCGGGTGTCCTGCTTCTCGCATCGTTCAACAACATCCTTTCGGGCCGCAGCACGGACCGTCCTCGGCAATCGGCAGCATCCCGAAGGCCGAGGATTTCGACGGCGACTCCAGTGAAATCATCTGCCCCTGGTAGGCCGGCGCCGAGAGCCTCGCCGCCTGCTGGGGCGACAGCGCACACCGTTCGCCGCGGTTCAATCGCAGGCCCGTCTCGTCTTCCACCGTCTTCCAGGGGCCGCGGTACAAGACGTTGATCGAATCTGACGAAGTGATTTCCGCTGGCGCGCGCGGCGGTTTATAAGCCCGGACCGTCACGCTGCGAAACTCGATTCCCGCCACAGTTGTCCACGGATCGGCCTGCCGCGCCAGCAGTTCGACGGCGAAAAATCCCGCGGACTCAAATGCGTGCACGAATTCGACTTCGCAGTAGGCCCCGCTGATGCAGCCGCTCCACAACAGTGGATCCGCGCGCAAGGCATCCGGTACTTCGCGATCGGCGGTGATGTCGCTGATCACGGCCCGGCCGCCGGGTTTCAAGACGCGGAACATTTCCCGGAACAGTAGCAGACGGTCTTCCGGCCGGACCAGGTTCAGCACGCAATTGCTGACCACGACATCAATCGAATCGTCGGCGACCAGGGGATGCTCATGGCACAGCCCTTCGATGTGTGTCTGCTGGCGCAGCCAGTCCGATGCGGAATGCACCGGGTGGTCTCTCAGCCAGAGATCGAGACGGTCCAGGTCGAGCCGCAGATCCTGAATGCGGCCCTGCCGGAATTCGACGTTGTCAAAACCCAGCCGTCGGGCAACGTCGGGTTGATGCTTGCGGGCCAGCGCCAGCATGTCGGGATTGCAGTCGACGCCGATGACGCGTCCTTCCGGCCCGACAACCTGGGCCGCGATCAAACAGATCTTTCCGCCGCCGCTGCCAAGATCCAGGACGGTTTCGCCCGGCGACACAAACTTCGACGGGTCACCGCAGCCGTAATCGCGTTCCAGAATCTCGGCGGGGATCGCGGCGAGATAGCGCTGGTCATAGTCGACCGGGCAGCACAGTTCGGGGACGCGATCATTCGCGGCCAGGGAATACCGTTCCCGCACCGCCGTCTCGACATTCAGCCGGGTCATCTTGGGCCTTCCGCTTGACTCTGAAACGTCCACATCCTAACCAGGTGGAAACTAAACGGAAATTGACGGCGGGGACTCGACGTTGAAAAAGTTCTTCGTCGGAACGGGAGTGGATCGACTCGGTTTTGTGTAGTATGTGGTGCAAGACCGATGCCTCTCGGAGAGGCGTCGGCCTGTTCTCAGCGCAGGATGCCCTTCGAAATTCTTCCTGAACTCGCAACACAAGAAAGCAGGCCGTCCCATGAGTCGCACCGTTGCTGTCTGGACTTTCCTGACGTTCGTCGCTGTCACGAGTTTGCCGGCGTTTGCCGCAGACCCGCTGCCGCCGATTCTGCTCTGGCCGAATGGCGCGCCCGGCGAAACAGGCGAAATTCCGGCGGAAGGCGCGCAACCGCCCAAGCCGAACGACACGGTCATCCGCACGCAAAACGTCTCGCAGCCGACAATCACGGTGTTCTCGCCGCCGAAGGAGAAGAACACGGGCACGGCGGTCGTGATCTGTCCCGGCGGCGGTTACAACATTCTCGCCTGGAACCTGGAGGGAACCGAAGTCGCCGAGTGGCTGAACACGCTGGGCGTGACGGGGATCGTGCTGAAGTACCGGGTGCCGGCCCGCAAGAATCGGGAACGCCATGCCGCCCCGTTGCAGGATGCGCAGCGCGCCCTGGGCCTGGTCAGGGAGCGCGCATCGGAATGGGGCGTGAACACGAAGCGCATCGGGATTCTCGGGTTCTCAGCGGGCGGACATCTCGCCGCCGTGGCCAGTACGAACACGGAACAACGGACATACGATCTACTGGATGACGCCGACCGGCAGAGTTGCCGGCCCGATTTCACGCTGCTGATTTACCCGGCCTACCTGGTCGACAAGGAAAACCGCGTGTCTCCCGAATTGAAACTCACGGCCGATACTCCCCGGACGTTCATCGCCATGACGCAAGACGACGGCGTCCGCGTGGAATGCGGGCTGTTTTATTACCTCGCCTTGAAAGAGGCCAAGGTCCCCGCGGAGATGCACCTGTATCCGTCCGGCGGGCACGGATACGGCCTCCGGTCTTCGCCGCACCTGGTGACGACGTGGCCGGCACGGGCCGGAGACTGGCTGAAGGCGAACGGGCTGCTGGAGAAATAATCCCTAGGCTCGTTCCACCCAGCGCGAGAGACCCGCCACCCCAACTGAAAAGGCGTCTCGCGCAAAGTCGCCAAGAGGCAAAGTTCGCAAAGTCAAGTTTGCCACGGATGACACGGATGAGCACGGATCAGAACCAGGCGGAAATTTTGCAGGAGAAGCAGTAAAGGCTTGGCCTCAAAAAGGCGCAAAAAGCGCAAAAAAAAGAGGTTTTCTGGATCGAAAAAAATCTGCGTCCATCTGCAGAAATCTGCGGTCAAAACTCTTCTTTTCAACCGTTGTCAATAAACGCGTGGCGATTTCGGATCGAGAAAATCTTCGCAACGCACGCAGATTCTGGCAGTTAGTAACACAGGGGCGATCCCGGCGATGTCTCTCAGGAGAATCAACGAATTCGCTTTCCCGCAACGTGGGTAAGAACCAATGGTCGCTGACGCCGGGATCGACTGAGCCAGCCTAGTCCCAACGGTTTATCGAGCCGTGAAATCCGCGTCGGCGTCATTCATGCCGCATGGCGCTTTTGCCGTTGAGCGTGGCTCCAGTCAAGTAACCGCCAGGAATCAAGGCGACCTTGCTGAACGGAATTTGGACCTGCACGGTGATCAGGTCTCGTGCGAGTGCGGCCGCGCACTGATTCGCCGGATCGGGGTTGCTGCCGGCGGGATTGATCGTGATGGTCGTGGTGATGTCGGCGGCCTTCACTCCGGTCGAGGCCGTGAGAAAATCCTCGACCGCCTGTTTGACCGCGGTATTGGTCGAACCGTCGAGAACGGCCATCCGGGCGCCTTCGCGGGCTGAATTGGTCACCATATTCGCGACCATCAGGGCTCGGCCGAATTCGATGATTCCCAGGCTGACCATCAGGAAGATCGGCAGCACGATGGCCATTTCGACCAGCGCCGCCCCGGCGCGATTCTGCTCACGGACCTGTTGGAACCGACGCATGTTACCACTCCGACGTCTGTACTGCTGTGTTGACGGACGCGCCTGCCCCACGGGAAGCCATCCACCACGCTCAAGGCAAACCTACGTCAAGGAACGGCGGCGTCAAATCACGTGCCTCAGAACCGCGGGGGATTTTGCGATCGACAGGAAAACAGGTTTGAGTTCCTGGATGCGTTGTGTTAAGTTCAATCCGGGATGTCGGTTGTCGTTTTGCAAGCGGGGCGGGCCATGGCGACCAAGACGATTTTTCAACGGATCGTGGACCGTGAAATTCCGGCGCAAATCGTCCATGAGGACGAGCAGTGCCTGGCGTTTCGAGACATTCACCCGCAGGCGCCGACGCATGTGCTGATTGTGCCTAAAAAACCGCTGGCCGGGTTGTCCTCGGCCGACGAGACCGACACGGCATTATTGGGGCATCTGCTGACGGTCACGCGGAAACTCGCCGACAAACTGGGACTGACGCAAGGATACCGGGTGGTCATCAACAATGGCGATGAAGGCGGCCAGACGGTGAACCACCTGCATTTGCATTTGCTGGGCGGCCGGTCGTTGACTTGGCCCCCGGGTTGAGGCGCTTGACCAAGGAACCGAATCGCCTCGGAACTTCATCATCCCCTGATCACACACCCGGAATCTCGATCTCGCCTGGAGCGATTGATGCCACTGCAACGAATTTTTCTTTCGGGAATCGTGCTCGCCGTGATGGGCGTCCTGTTTGCGGCCCAGGCGGTGAAAGCGCCGCCGTCCGGCCAGGCGATGATCGCAGCGGCGAACGCGTTCCGCAAAGGGCTGACCCCGGAGCAATGGAAGCAGGCATCGTTCAAATTTGACGACGAGGAACGCCTGAACTGGCATTTCATTCCCCGAGAACGGAAAGGGCTGCCGCTGAAGCAATTGGAAGGCGAGGCCTTGATCTTGGCGAAGACCTTCATCCATAGCGGCCTTTCCGAAGCCGGGTATGATCAGACGCTCAACGTGATGAGCCTGGAAGAAGTGCTCTATCTTCTCGAGGGGGGCGAACGCGATTACCGCCGCGATCGCCGCGATCCGGGCAAATACTACCTCAGCGTGTTCGGCGAACCGTCCGACAAGGGGCTCTGGGGCTGGCGGCTGGAAGGCCATCATATTTCGCTCAATTTCACGCTGAAGAACGGTGCCGTCGTCTCCAGTACGCCGGAATTTTACGGAGCAAACCCCGGCACGGTCGACGCGGGACTGGGACGGCAGATTCGCGTCCTCGGCCCGGAAGAAGACATCGCCCGGCAGATCCTGAAACTGTGCACGCCGGAACAACAAAAACTGGCCTGGATCAGCGAAACCGCGCCGGATGAAGTCCCCGGACCGAACAAGCCGCAGGCGGAAGTCGGTCCGGCGATCGGCCTGTCTTACGCCAAGATGTCGGACGATCAGAAGAAGCTGCTGGAGGACCTGCTCCGCGAGTACCTGAAGAACATGCCCGAAGACGTCCAACAGGAACGGCTTGCGGAAATTCGGCAGGGCGAGATGGATGACATCCACTTCGCCTGGTGGGGTGACGGCGAACTGCATCAGCGTCACCATTACCGCGTGCAAGGGCCGACGTTCGTGATCGAATACAACAACACGCAGAATAACGCCAACCACGTTCATTCCATGTGGCGCAGCTTGAAAGGCGACTTCAACGTCCCCCGGGAAGCCGGGAAATAAGGTTGTGGGTCAGTTTGCCTTTCAATGTAGGGCACTTGCTCCGCAAGCGCCAATGACACTTGCGGAGCAAGTGTCCTAAACTATTAAACTGACCCACTACCGGAAATAGCCTCACTCAGCTCCGATCTCAACACGCCGCTCTGATGACTTCCCTTGCCGACCGATATCGCGAAATCTTCCCCCAGTCGGCCGCACTGGCGGAGCGAGGCCGGGACATCTTTCCCTCTGGCGTCACGCATGACGGGCGGTATCTTGAACCGTTTCCCGTGTTCGTTGATCACGCGGCCGGTTCCAGGAAGTTTTCCGTCGAAGGCCGATCGATCATCGATTACTGGATGGGCCATGGTGCGCTGCTGCTGGGACACGGCCACTCCAAGGTCGTTGAAGCCGTGCAGACGCAGATGGCCCGCGGCACGCATTTCTCGGCGTGTCATGCCCTCGAAATCGACTGGGCTGAACGCATCGCCCGCCTCGTCCCAAGCGCAGAGCGGGTCCGTTTCACCAACAGCGGCACCGAAGCCACGCTGATGGCGGTCCGCATCGCGCGGCTCATTACCGGGCGGAAAACCATCGTCAAATTCATCGGCCACTTTCACGGCTGGCACGATTTTCTCATCCCGGCCTCTAGCGCCCCGTATGATCCTGCCGACTGGTCGATGCCCGGCATTACGGCCGGCGTGCTCGGCGACATGACGGCCATCGTGCCGAATGATCTCGCTGTCGTCGAACAAACGCTGATCGAACGCCGGCCGGCATGCCTGATCGTCGAAGGAACCGGCGGGCATTGGGGGACGGTCCCGATGCGCGGCGAATTTCTTCAGGGGCTGCGCGAGCTGACGTCTCGGCACGGCGTGATCTTCATCATGGATGAGGTCATCACTGGTTTCCGCGTCCATCCCGGCGGCGCGCAGGGCCGCTACGGCATCGTTCCCGACCTGACCACGCTGGCCAAAGTCGTCGCCGGCGGACTACCCGGCGGCGCTCTGGCCGGCCGGGCCGATCTGATGGAAGCCCTCGCTTTCGACAATCGGTACGGGAAGAAAATGAAACATCCCGGCACGTACAACGGGAATCCGCTTTCCGCAGCCGCCGGGTGCGCAGCGCTGGATGTCGTCGCCAGCGGAGAACCGTGTGAAGTCGCAAGCGGGATGGCAGCCGAGTTACGGCATCGGCTGAATGCGCTGTTCGCCGAGAAGCCCGTCGATTGGATTGCCTATGGAGACTTCTCCACGATCCGCATTCTCACGGGTTATGACGGTCCGCGGCCGGCATCGGACGATTTTATCCCCTATGGCAACGATTACCGAAAACTCGACACCGAGCCGCCAAGGAAATTCACACATGCCTTTCGGACCGCGCTGCTGCTCGGCGGCGTGGATTGGTTCGGCTGGGGCGGCTTGACGTCGGCAGCGCACACATCGGACGACGTGGAACAAACCGTGGCGGCGTTCGATCAAGCCATTGACCTCTTGCGCAGCGAAGGGCTCGTCCCTTAGCGACGCTTCGCAGAAGCGGTCCCGCCGTCGCCGACGGCGGGCTTTGGAAAATATGCCCCATGGACGCCGACGAATCTCCTCCCCCGGAACCCGCGTCTGTCATCATAGTCTCACCGCTGGTGGCAGACGCCGGCCGACAGCCGTATCGGACCATCTTTCTCCTCGCGATGCCCATCTTCGCAGAACAGGCGCTGATCTTCGGCGTCGACCTCACCGACACTTATCTCTCCGGCCAGTTGAGCGAAGCCGCGACGGAAGCGATCTGCGTTGCGGGCTACATCGGCTGGATGGCATCGGTCATCTTCGGGATGATTGGCATCGGCACGACCGCGCTGGTGGCCCGCGCGTGGGGCGCAGGACAGCGCGAGGAAGCCGGCCGCATTGCCGGCCGGTCGCTGCTGTTGGCGCCGTGCCTGGCGCTGCCGGTGTTCGTGCTGCTGCTGGCGCTGGCGCCGATTGCCGCGGCCTTCCTGAATTTGAAAGGCGAGGCCGCGCGGATCGCCGTGGAATATCTCCGCTACGACGCATTCGGCCACATCTTCACCAGCCTGCTGATGATCGCCGGGGCCTCCCTGCGCGGTTCGGGCGACATGCGCACGCCGATGTTCGTCCTCCTGGTCGTGAATGCCGTCAACATCGTCGTCTCCACCGGGACAGCGTTTGGCTGGGGACCGTTTCCGAAACTCGGCGTGTTTGGAATCGTCGCCGGGACGGTGATCGCGAAAGTCCTGGGCGCGGCGATGATCGTCGCCGTCGTCTCAGGAGGCTGGTCGCATTTGAAAATCCGCTGGGCCGATTTGCGTTTCGATCGGGAAATCTCGAAGCGCATCCTGCGGATTGGCGGGCCGGCTTGCCTCGACGGGTTGGTCACGGTGATGGGACATCTCCTCTTTCTCCGCGTGATCTCTCTGGTGAAGGAACATCAGCCCGGCGCACTGGCGGCCCACCTCGTCGGCGTACGCGTCGAGGCGATTTCCTATTTACCGGCGACGGCGTGGGGGATCGCGGCGGCGAGTCTCGTCGGTCAATCGCTCGGAGCGCAGCGGCCGGAACTCGCCGTTCGAATCGGCCATGCCGCCGCAAAACAATCGCTGCTCTATGCCTTTCTCGTCGCGATGATCATGTTCCTGAATGCGCCGGCCGTTTTCTCCCGGATGCACACCGATCCGAACGTCATCGCTGCGGGCATACCGGCCCTGCGGACGCTGGCGTTGTATTCCATCCCGAATGCCGCGCTGATCGTGTACGTCAATTGCCTGCGCGGGGCCGGCGACACTCGGTTCCCGCTTTTGTTCGCGGCCATCGGCGTCTGGCTGGTCCGCGTCCCGGTCGCCTTCTTTTTCGGCATTGTGCTGGAAGGCGGACTGGTCGGCGCGTGGATCGGCATGGGATCCGATTTGTGTCTCAGATCGGTGTTGATGTTCTGGCGCTTCCGTTCCGCACGCTGGACACGCATTCGGGTATGAGAGCCGTGGCCCCTGTATCTGCAAGAACTCGAAGCGCGTCGAGATTTCACCCAAGCTCGCCGATGGTGACGGCGGAAATGTTTGTATTCCGGGCTTGAGTTCGTCTCGGTTTGGCGTCAGGAAAACCCAAAAGCCACTCGTCGGGCCGAATGAACGGCTCAACGAGTGGCTTCCAAGGGTTCTGTCTGCTGGAGGTCCCGGCGACGCCGTCGCCGGGCTTTGCGTGGGGTTAGAATCCGCCGCCGAATCCGCCGCCGAATCCGCCGCCACCCCCAAACCCGCCGCCGCCGAATCCGCCGCCACCGCCACCGCCGCCGTTGTTGCCGTTGTTGCCGCCAAAGCCTTGGTAGAGGTATTGCCAGAATTCGATAGAGGCATCCATCGAGTGTTTGCCCGGGCAGTAGGACGGCGCGACGAAGACGCGGTTATTCGCATCGCCGTTGCCCAGGTCGGTCAGAATCTGAGCGACAAGGTTTCGGCGATGAGCGTCGAGTTCCGGGTCGGCATTGTTCCAGGTCCGTTCGATCACCACCGGGAACGGAGCACTGCGCATCCGGGCGGCCATTTCGAGAACTTTATCTTTGCCGTCAGGCGTCAGTTCGGCCGTCTGTCCCACGAAGTCCATCTGGAACAGGATGAAGTCGGCCGCTTCGCCGTTGGTTTCCATCTGGTGCAGGTGGGCCCGCATCACGACACCGAGCGGATACTTGTCGGGAATTGCCAGGGAGCGGGAAGCTCCCCACCAGCCGCCGCAGAGACTTCCGCAGCATCCGCCGCAGGTTCCGCAGCTGCCGCAGCCGTCATCACACGAGCTGCAGCCTTTTCGTTTGCATTTTTTCCCGGTGGCCGTGCAGTCACCGCATTGGCCACAGCCGTCACGCGACGCCTTTTTCTTGCGGCCGAAAGAGGCCATTTTCCATTGGCTGCCGGAGTCGGAGCAAGCCTGGCACGAGCCGTCGCTGCACGCGCCGGTCGAGCAGTTGCCTTTGCCGCCCCACATCGAAGTGGCACAGCCGGCGAGGCTTACGGCGGTCCACGCCATCAGGCCTAACGTCATGGTATGCAAGTAAACGCGGAGCATCCTGTTCCCCCTGGTCCGCAGTCTGATCGCTGTGGAGAGCCGGATCATCCGTTAAGATTCGGTTGATCCGGCACAGTCTTCCTGACTCGACGTGTCGCCTGGAGCTACGTTTCTGTCGTGCTGCTTTGTTCCGATCGCGCAGACTTTGACAGGTTGCCCGCAGGTTTTCGTCGCGAACTTACCAAACTCAATATCGGCTAGATCGCTGTTGATCCCGGACATTCCGCGACGATTTTCCAGCAGCCCCCGTGGGCGGAGCGGAATGATTCGTCGGCACAATGGCTTGCGGCGACGGGGCCGGTTGTCTCGGAGCCGACCAGCCGGCCTGTCGGACGCCCGCCGGCTTCTGAGCCGGTCCCACGGGTTGATTCGAGACTTGCCTTGCGTTCGGAGTGGCCGGTCCCTGGGGTTGGCCAACCGTCGGACTCGGCGGGATCGGCCCCTGGTTCTGAACCCCGAAATTCGGTGCGGCCTCCATCGGCGGTGCGGACGGAACCATCGACGGTGAGTTCGGTGCGCTGTATCCGCCGTTGCCGGTCGGCACCGGAGAGTACAGCGAATTGGCCGGCCCCGGATTGAAGTGTTGATACCCGACGTTCGTGCCGACCGCGCCGCTGCCGTAAGGCGGCAGTTGATAGTGCCCCGTGTCGGGCAGGCCTTCCGTCATATTGTATTTCCAGAACTCGTGGTCGTTCGGAGGCGTGACCTCGAAGCCCGGCACCGGCGGGACTTCATGGGCATCCATCGGCCGGACGATCTCCGGCGTTACCAGGATCAGAAGTTCCGTTTCGTCCATCGTCGAGGTCTTATTGGCGAACAGCAACGGGCCGATCTTCGGGATATGTCCCAACCCCGGGATGCGGGCGATGGTGTGAGACTCCGTGTGAGACAGCAGGCCGGCGAGCGCCAGCGTCTGACCTTCCCGGAGTTCGACAGTGGTTTCCACGCGGCGGGTGTCCAAACCGGGAATGTTGTTCACGGTGTTGCCGCTGTTGAGCTGGCTGAATTCCGCGACGGTGCTTAAGCGGATCAAATCGCGGTCGACGACGGTGGGCGTCACCAGAACCGAGGTGCCGAAGCCGCGGAACGTGGTCGTCTGACCGGCGGCACCGGCGATTCCGACGACGGTCGGGACGGCGAATTCGCCGCCGGAGAGGAACCGGGCGGGCCGGCCGCTGAGGACGGTGACGTTTGGTTCCGTCAAGATTTTAGCGGTTCCGTTGGTCGCCAGCCAGTTCACGAAGACACCGATTTCTCCGTTCTCAAACACACCGGCGAGGTTGCCTGCCGCGCCGCCCATCGTGCTGGAGACGAGATGGCGTCCGTTGTTGAACAGCACCTGGAAATCGACGCCCAGGTTCCTGGCCTGCGACCGATTCAACTCGGCGACACGCCAGCGGAGATTGATTTGGTATTCTCCCGGCACGCGCAGTTCGTTGACGATGAACCCGGCCCAGTTGCCGCCGAATCCGCCGACGCCGACCTGGTTGAAATAGTTGTCGCCGCCGCCGTTGCCATATCCGCCGTAACCGTACCCCTGGTTCGGCTGATTGCCGAAGAGGCTGCCGTCCTGGCTGATGATTTCGCCCTGGACGATATTGAGGATATTCGCCGCCTCTTCCTGATCGCGGGCCTGGCCGCGGACGATGATCTTGAAATTCATCGGGATGAGGTAGACCTTGCTGTTCGGAAAGAGAACCGCCAGTTTGCGCTCCAGCTTGCCGTAGTCGATGCGGCGCTGATCGTCCAGGTTGGGATCGCGGATGACTTTAACGAGATAGATCAGCGGATCGTCGTGACCTTCAAACCAAAGAGTCAGCGTGGTGGAACCGCGCACCAGCCCGATCAGCGAAATTTCGCGTGGACTATATTGTGCGACGTCCAGCACGGCCTGGTCGGCGATGGCCATCCTGACAATGTTCGCCTTGGTGATGATCAGTTGGCTGCGCCGCTCGATGAGGTCCATGTCCTCCATCGTGGTGGGCATCGCCTCGATCAGGTGGTGCACGGCTCGGGCGGAATCCGCCGTGTTCTGCACCTGCTGAATCACGGGCGTCCGCAGGGTTCGTTCCCGAGCCGCGCCGTCGGCCGCATCGTGCGACGAGACCACGGGCCGGGTTGCCCCCCGGGGGTCTTCCGCCCAGGGCAGGGGCCGCTGGGTCGGCGCCGCCTGGCCGGGAAATGTCGAGTATTGATAGACGTGTTCGGTCGGCGGGGCTTCGAATTGGACGCGTCGCACCTGGCCAAAGCTGCCGGCGGGCGCCAGCAACAGACAGCCGGTGACAACGACGCCCCATCGGGTCGCCTTGGCCATGGCGGACAAATTCGTCCGCAACCGAGAACATCCGTGTCCTTGATGTGTGCTCATCCAGGCTCGCTCCTGTCCTGCCGGTACAAATCCTGACGGACGGAGAAGGAAGACTCTACATCATCGAACGCTACGCTCGATGGATCGCCAGGAACGTCTGCCCGGTCGACTTCCGGAAGAAATCGTCCGAAACCCGCGTCCTGGGGATGTTGAGTCTCCACACTCCCCCCGACGGGTTGTATCGGTTGCTCCGAAAGTCGGAGTTGACACGAACTGAGCGCTTTCAGCGGTTTTAGGCGATCCAGCGACTGCAGATGAATTGCCTCCTTTACTGTGAATGCGAATTGCCTGATTCGATACAAGCGAACCCGAGCGGAGGCGTGAGCCCCTTGATTTCCGCCTGAATCAAGGGGCTCACGCCTCCGCTCGGGTCGACCTCGATATTACCAGGCGAAGTTCGTATCGCGGTTGTAAACGGCGCGGCCGGGGTAGTACCAAGGGGCGCGGTAGTTGTAATAAGGGAACCGGTAGTGGCCGTGCAGCGAATTCCGGTGGAAACCCGGGCCGAAATGATCGTAATACGGATCTCCCGTCACGACGAACTGTCCGCCGCGAGGATCAAAATAGTGATACGGCGAGCCGACACGGGCCTCGTATCCCCCTGGTGTGCCGTAGTTGGCTCCCATCTGACCTGAGTGATAGGAATAAGACTGTGCCGGCGCGTAGGGTGCCATGGCCGGTCCGTGCGCCCAGTCGGGCGTCGGAGCCGGCGCCAAAGGAGCGGGCGGCAGGTACTCGGCGCTGGCCAGCGCCATCGGCGCGCGAGCCTCGTGAACCTGCGACTTCGCGGGAATCGCGAGGTCAGGTTCCCTGGCAAGCAATGGTCCGGCAAAAACTGCCAGACCGGAACAAAGACGCATCGACTTGAGAAATAGCGAGGCCATGATCGGAGGGACTCCTGCCGAGGGACGGAACCTTGACTGCCGGAACGACTTTCGTTTCGCAGCGGAGTTCGTACAGGAAGTCTGCCCTGAAAAACGGGCCGCGCCCGGTCTGCCCAGACGATTCTCCCGAGATTCGATCAGGGACTTTGCGTAAAGATAGGATGCCGGAGCCTTGGCGCACTCCCGGATTTCGAACGGAAGTAGGGAAGATTCAGTGTGCGATATCCGATAGTAACCAACGAGCGCCGGAAGACGTCGGTCGGAGCGGAATCGGCCATTCCATTCGCGCGCACTCAAGGAGTTTGACGATGCCGAACGGAATCTGGGCGTTAGCGTTGGGGGCGGCGATGCAGGTTGGCACGCCGGGACCGTCGGAAACTCCGAATTATCCCGCGTTGCAGAATGCCTACAACCATTATGGGTTTGAAGGCCAATACGAGCAGCGGTTTCCGTTCGATTCCCAGCAGAACTGGGTCCACGGATACTACCAGGAAATTCCGGCCTACGGCGGACACGCCTTCTTCCGGCCTTACAACTACAAAGACGTGTTGTCGCAATCGCAGGTCTCCGCGGGCTGGGGCCAGTCGCCGGTGCTGCCCTACGCACAGCAGTTCTGGCACAAGTATCAAGACCAGGCGACCATGCTGAAGCTGTCGCGGAATGAAGGCCTGATGCCTCAGGCTCCGCCGGCGTTCAACGACGGATACGTGCTGCCGACAGCCAGCTCGTTCGCGACCCCGCCAATGGTACGCCGGCCCGTTTACTATGCGCCGCAGCAACTGCCGGCGCCGGCCGCATCATTTCCCGGCCAGGCGATTCCAGTCGGTCAAGAGGGGCCGGCGTTAAATGGCCCGGCGCTGCAACCCGTTGGCGGTCCGCAGTTCGGCAACCCTGGGTTTGCTCCGCGCTGAGTGATTTCGGGAATTTCCCGGCGTCGCCGACGCCGGGCTTTGGTGAACGGTCGGCGCGCTGTCAGTCGTGGGGATTCGCAGGGCCAGGCTGCGATGCGGCCTCCTGATGGCCGGTCCTCGTCAGCGGCAGCAGCAGTTGCAGCAGCAGGAAGACGAACAGCGGGGCAAACACCAGCAGCCGGAACAGCCTGAGCAATCGGTCATCGAGCGGGGCCATGCCGGCCACGGCCAGGTAACCCAGCATCAGCAGCAGCGTCAACAGCAGGACGCCGCAACCCATCGCTGCCATTTGCGTCTTGAAGATCGCCCGCTCCGACAGCGTTTCGTGATGCAGGTCGATGGTCCGCCGGCGATTCAGCGACCGCTGTGCCGCGTCGACGACCTCCGCCGCGTGCAGCACGCTGGTCCAGTCCGAGGCACCGTTTCGACGCGCCGCGGCGGCGGCAAACTCCGCCAGGAGAATCGTCCCGCCAACGCCGTCGGCGGGCTTGGGAGGGGATGCGGCGTAGTCTGTAAAGCGCCATCGGGATTCCGCGGCATCCCAGTCCAGGGACCAGGGGCCGCGATCGGTCTGCAGCGTCAGACGCGAGGAACCGGCCACTCCCGACTGGATCGCCCAGGTACATTCCGGAATGGCCCGGCCGGAAAGGACGACGCTCTGCAGCAGCGCGCCGGTCGTCGTCCCTCCGGTGCGCAGTGCGGTCACCTGATCGGTCGTGCCAAACAGGAAGTGCAGCAAGTCGGCCGCGGGCAGCAATTCGTCTTCGATGACGGCTTCCGGAATTTCCCGTCCGTAGCCAAGACCGACGACTCTGTTCCAGTGCAGATAAGAAATTGCCGGGCGGTCGGCAGCCTGCAAAAAGTGTTTGAGCCGCATGATCTCCGGATCATGGCGATGCGGCCAGCAGGGAAAGAGAACTCCTTGCTGGTCGTCGCGAATCAGGCTCAGTTCGTAGAGTATTGCCGGGCCGCATGTCACGCGGGGAAAGACCAACAGCGGAGTCCCGGCGGATGCCAGTTGCCGGGCTCCGTCCCAGACTTCGGGCGCCGTGCCGCCGACGATGACGGCGTCGACATCGGCCGCGGCGAGCAGGTCTTCCCAGCGATCACTGCACGTCACAGCCGCGAATCCATGCAGCAACGCATCGGCGCCGGGGGAGACCAGGACAGCCCTGGTGAGCTTATGCAGAGGGTGATTTCGCAAGACCGACATCAGCCAGCCGGCCGCCGGGTCATCGCATAAGAGTCCGAAGTTCATCAAGGCGGCTCGGGGATGTCGAAACTCTGGAGGCACACGTCAACAAAAACGCTTCGTTCCATCGCTCGCACAGCGAGAAGCTGCTGCGCGAGCGGCGAAACCCGGAGCTTCGATTCGAGGGAATCGGAAAACTTGCTGCGGTATTACTTGCCGGCTTTCTGCCGGGCGACAACCTGGCGCTGCTGTGCTTCCTGAGCGTGTTCGGACTTCGGAAATTCCTTGAGCAACTGCGCATACGTCTGGGCAGCTTCTTGCCATCGCTTCAAGTGTTCGTCGCATTTGCCAGACTGCAAGAGCGCGGCCGCCTGCCATTCGGGATGATCGTAGGAGGAATACACTTTCTGGTACTCGAGGAAGGCGTCTTCCCATTTTTCTTCCAGAAAATGCGTCTCCGCGATGAGAAACTGGCTTTTGGCGGCGGTTGGCGTGCGAAACGCCGCCGGATCGTTCAGCACGCGCTCAAAGACGGCTCGCGCCTCCGGGAAGTTCGCCTGCTGCTTGAAGCTGCGGCCGAGTACCTCTTCGGCCTGATGCACGAAGCGGGAATCGGGGTGCGCCTGCTTCAACTCGGCGGCGAGTTTTTGAACGTCCTCGTACCTCTTCTCGCGGTAGGCGATTTCCGCAGACAGCACCCATGCGCGGCCCTCGAAGGCGTCCTTGGCCAGTGCTTTCCCGGCCGACTTCATCACCGCGTCGAGCTTCTGCTTCGCCACGGCCAAGTCGTTTTCCGCCGCCCGAGGAGACGACAGAATCGACTCCGCCTCGCTGTATTGGGCATAGACAAGATGCTGGCTGTCAGGAAATTCCTGCGCCATGCGTTCCGACAACAGCCGGACATCGGCCCAGCGGTGCTGATCGACGGCGAGCACGATCAACTGGTACAGCGACCGTTCCTTGACTTCGGCGTCGCTCTTTCTGGAGGCCAACAGGCTCTCGAACGCTTTTCTGGCCTCGGCGAGATTCTCGTTGACTAGGTCGCTTTCCGCCAGGCTGAGCCGGGCGTTGTCGGCCAGGTCGCTGTCCGGAGTTTCGTCAATCAGCCGGCGGAAGATCTCGTCGGCCTTGGAAAAGTTTTCGCTCTCGTAATTCAGCAGCGCCCATTCATCCAGCAGCCGGTCCAGGTGCACCGGCTTGGGAAATTTTTCCACCAGTGCGGCATAAGCCTCGTCCGCCTGGACGGGTTCCTTCAATTGCCGCATCGTCCGCGCACGCTGCAATCCCGCCCGATAGGCGAAGATCAGCGGCGCTTCCTGCTCGGCTCCCGGCGCCGCGGCGGTTTCCGGTCCGAACCGCTGAAACGCGTCCGCGTAGGTTGCCAGCGCCTGTTGCGGCTGACCGGCTTCACGCTGGGACTCCGCCAGGTAGTACGTGCATTCAGACGCCAGCTTGTGATCGGGAAACTGCTTGACCACGCGGTCGAATTGCTCCGCCGCCGGTCCGAATTGTTTCTGCTTGAAATGGGCCCACGCCAGCCCGCGGAGCGCAAACGCCTGATTTTCCGTCCCATCCGAGACGGAGACGAGTTCCTGGTACCGAGAGGCCGACGTCGGCCAGTCCTGCTGGGTCTCGGCGATCTCCGCCAGTTGCAGCAAGGCCGCCGGCGTCAAAGGATGCGTCCGGAAGTCCTTCGTCAAACGATTCAAGGCCTCCGCGGAGGTCTTCGAGTCTTTCTGCTGGGCACCCGCCACGGCAACGACAAACAACGCCCGGGGGGTCTGCCGGCCCTGGGGGAACAGGGTCAGGTATTTTCCGGCGGCGCTTTGCGCGGAATCCAACCGTTTCAAGGACATCAGGCTGTCTGCCTGCACGAGGAGCGCCTCGCCGAATTCCGATTTCGCACCGTCGGTCTCAATGGCCTCGATCAGCGGCGACAAGGTCGCCAGCGCGTCGTCATGCTGATTCTGCAACTGCTGCGTCAATCCCAGATAATATCTCGCCAGCATCTGCGTCCGCGGCAGCTTGCTGTCCTTGAGCACGCGGCCAAATTTCTCCGCGGCATGAAGATAGGAAGCCGCGATGTCCTCCGGCGGCTTGCCCGCTTTGACGGCCGCCGTGGCCAGCGCCAGATCGACCCGGCCCTGCAAGAGTTCCTGATGCAGCCTGAGGCCGCTGCCGGCGTAGTCCTTGGCGAAACGCGTCAGGATTTTCGTCGCCGCGGGAATATCGCCTTGGTCGACAGCAAGTTCGGCCGCGGCGTGCAGGCAATCATCGGCAAAGTCACCTTTCGGCCACTGATCAGCCCCGGAGGTAAACAAGTCCCTGGCTCCTCGGCCGTCGCCGAGCAACCGGGCGCAAATCGCCCTTTGAAAGTGAATCGCTTCGGCGAGCGGCAGATCGCCGGCCTCTTTTCCCGCCTCGGCCAGGACGAGGGACGCCTGCGAGACATCCCCGGACGCCTTCAGGCTCAATCCCCGCCAGTAGCGGGCCTTCACCCTGTTCTGCGGATCTTCCTGTGCGTCGGCGAATTGACGGATCGCGTCGGCGAATTGTCCGTTCTGATAGAGCGCAAAACCGGCGTTCAGCCGCGCGTCTGGCGCGAGCGGACTCGCCGGAAAGCGCGTCAGGAGATCGCGGTAGGCGGCCGCCGCGTCGGCGAATTGCTTGCCCTCGAACTGACGGGCTGCAATCTGGAACTGCGCTTCCGGAGCCCGGGGACTGTCGGCGCTCGCCGAAAGTTCCTGGTATTGCCGGATCGCCTCGGCGTCGCGCTTCAAACTTTCCAGCGTTCTTGCCCGGCCGAAACGGGCATCGTCGACGAGCGCACTCTTCGGGTAATCTTCGATCGTCTTGTCAAACGTCGCCAGTGCCGCCTCCGCATGGCCAAGCCTGAGCTGTACATCGCCCAGGTAGGGCAGCGCCCGTTCGACCAGCGGATCTTTCGGATGCTTCGTGAGAAATTCCTGCAACTCTGGCAGCGCCGCTTTGACGTCGTCCAGCAGGTAACTGCATTCCGCGACGCGGTACCGGCCCTGGGCGATGCTCGCGTTCGTCGGATGAGACTTGACGAAATTCCTCAGCACCTCGCGGGCCGCTTTGTAATCCTGCTGGTTGATCTGCGACAGGCCCAGGTAAAATTTCGCCGCCGGCACCTTGTCGTGGTCCGGATGCTCTTTAAGAAACACCTCGAACCGCTGGACGGCCAAGGCCCACCGGCTTTGCTTATAGAGACCGATCGCCAGGTTGTATCTGTCCAGGGCGACATCCGCCCGCACCATCGCCGGCCCGGCGCACAGCGCTGCCGCTAGCAAGGCCGCAATCCCTGCACTGCGAACCCGGGCACGCGCCGGACCGGGCAGATTCATGAATTCCACTCCCGACGGCGGGCGATTCTGACGGTCTGCCCGAATCGAACCGGCATCGCAATGAAAGAGGACGGACCTTCCCCACGACGGTGAATACGTTCCGTTGACGATTTCGCCAATCGTAGCCTGTCAGGCCGTTAACCAGCAAGAGAGACCCTCCGAATGCGATTTCGGCGCTGTTGCCAGGCGTGTGCTCGCTTGAAGGAAATTCGGCCACCTGATACAGTGCTCGGTCCCTGAGCACGAAGTTTCAACACAGCGACGGAATGAGGCGGGTATGGGCGTCAAGAAAACAGGCAAAGGCCGGCGTAAGATCGGGCGGAAGAAGCGGAAAATGCGCAGCAAGATTCGGCATCGCAAGTAATTTGCCGGAAACGCGGCCAGTGGTTGCGGCTTTTTCGTCTTGTCGATCATCAGCGGCTTCGAGCAGTCGAGGCCGTTTTTTTGTCGCAGGAGTGCCTGCCGCTGGTCTTCATCAACCCGCGTCGCGTGCCAACGCCTCCCGGTTTTTGTTCGCCCGTTCGGACGCAATCAGTGCGAACATTCTTGACTTCGCCCATGCATCAGGCGATGCTAATCAGTAGAGACGGCTGCGTGTCGGCCGTCTTCCCGCCGAATAGGAATTCTCGATACGGCGACGAATGCGTCGTTGAAATCGGGAAACCTCGCGTGTCTCCTGCCAAGGAACCGACATGATGTTGACGTCTCCCTCGCGATTTACCGTGGCGTGTCTCGTGGGTTTCACCGTGGCGCTCAGCCGAACGGCGGCGTTCGGGCAGACGCTCGACGAAAAAATCGCCGCGCTCCAGAAAACGGCCGACGAAGCGGGCGCCCAGAAAACGGCCGGCGAACCGGCGATCGCCGCCGCCCGGGCACAGGCTAAGATGTTGACCGAAGCGTTGACCGTTTTGAAGACGGCGCTGGGAAAAGCTCAGAACACGCAAAAAGAGCTGGAAACGAAGCTGCCCGCCTTGATGGAGGCCGCCAAAAAGGCTGCCGACGCGAAGCCCGCCGCCGAGCAGCTCGCGAAGACGACTGCCGACGCGGCCGAAGCCGCCAAGGGCAAAGACAACGAAAAGGCAACTGCGGATGCCGCGAAAGACGCGGCCGATAAACTCGCCGCCGCCGTCAAGTTGGCGACCGATTCCGCCAAAGCCGTGACGGATGCGGAAGCCTCGATTGCCGCGTCGAAACAACTGATCACCGATCAGCCGGCGAAGATCACGGCAGCGGAAGCCGCGATCGCCGCGAATCAGCCGGCATTGCAGCAGGCGGAGGCCGCGTTTGCCCTGCTCACCAAGACCGCCATTGATCGCCGCGTCGACCTGGAAAACGTGCTGGTGGACTCCGGCCGGATGATTTCATTCCGGAAGCAAGTCGCGCCGATTTTCGCCCAGCGGTGCACGGCGTGTCATAACGCCCGCATGGCCAAAGGCCGGCTGAACATGGAGACGTTCGCGAACCTGATGAAAGGGGGCGAATCGGGCTCGGCCATCGTCGCCATGAAGCCGGACGATTCGCTGGTCGTGACGATGATTGCCGATGGATCGATGCCGAAAGACGCCGATCCCGTGCCAGCGGAACAACTCGCCCTGATTAAGAAGTGGGTGGAACTGGGTGCTCCTTTGGACGCCGGAGTGGAATCCACTTCGCAGTTGATCACGATTATCCCGAAGCCCGTGCAGCCCAGTCCGCCGGAAGCCTACCGCGTCGGAATGCCGATCCTCGCGATGGCCTTCAATGTCGACGGCAGCCTGCTGGCGACAGCCGGTTACCGCGAAGTCATCCTGTGGAACTCCACCAACGGGCAACTGGTCCGCCGCATCACCAATCTCGCTGAGCGGATTCACGACATTGAATTCAACAAGGACGGCACGCAGTTGGCGGTCGCCGCCGGCACGCCCGGTCAGATGGGGGAAGTCAAGATTTTCAACGCGGCCGACGGGGCGTTGGCCGCCGACCTGTTCACCACGGATGATGAAGTCTTCAGCGTGGCCTACAGCCCGGACGGCACCAAGATCGCCGCGGCGTGTGCAGACCGGTCCGTCCGCATTTATGATGTGGCCACGAAAGCCCGGCTGCTGCTCGTGGAAGATCACGCCGACTGGGTGATGGACGTCGCCTGGTCACCGGACGGCACAAAGGTCGCCACTGCCAGCCGGGATAAGACGTCGAAAATTTTCGACACCAAGACAGGTGAAGCACTCGGTACGTTCAACGGCCATGGTCAGCCGGTGTTCGGTGTCGCCTTCCTGGCGGACGGGAATCAGATCGCTTCCAGCGGCCGCGATGCCCGCATTCGCATCTGGAATGTGGCCGACGCGAAACAGGCCCGGGAAATCGGCGGCTTCGGCAGCGAGGTCTTCCGCATCGTGATGACGCCGGACGGCAACGTCTTGAGCGGCTGCGCGGACAAGCAGGTTCGTCTCCAGAACGTGGCCAACGGCGCGGTCGTGAAAGCCTTCGCTGGACATACGGAATGGGTCTATACCGTGGCGTATCACGCCGGGACGAAGCGCATCGCCAGCGGAAGCCATGACGGCGAAGTGAAGATCTGGAACGTGGAAGACGGTAAGGAACGCGTGAAGTACATCGCCGCCCCGGGGTTGGCGGCTCCGGTTGTCGCCGCGCAATGATCGTCCGAAATTGACGCTTGCGGGTTCGCCATGACTGCGAACTCGCAAGCGTTTTTTCACACGACCTCCGCCCAGACGGCGAGTTCTACCGCGGCGTTGAGCGGCAGCTCGCTCACGCCGACGGCAATCCTTGTGTGCTTGCCGAATTCGCCGAAGGCTTCGACGAAAAGATTGGACGCCCCGTTGATGACGGCCGGCTGGGTGGTGAATCCCGGGGCCGATTGCACATATCCCTCGACACGGACGATCCGGGTCACGCGGTCCAAACTGCCGACGAGCGCCTTGATCTGGGCCAGCGCATTGAGGGCGCATAACCGGGCGGCGTGCTGGCCCTGTTCTTCGGTCACGTCGTGGCCGACTTTTCCTTTGAAGACGACTTCCTTGCCGATCACCGGCAGTTGGCCGCTGGTGAGCACGAGTTGGCCGGTCCGGATCGCCGGGACATAATTGCCGACCACCGCCGGCGCCGAGGGTATTTCATGGCCGTGAGATTTCAATCGGGCTTCGACGGTGCTCATGGAGGCGGACTCCGGTAGAATCGGGGCGAAGGCGGAATTCGGAATGATGAAGTATGAAGTATGAATGGTCAAAAGAAAAGAACGTTCCCGTGCTGTCGCCCCTTCCTCTTCTAACGCCTAACGCCAAAGACCTAACGCCTACACTCCACCCTGGAACTTCGCATGAACTACCGCAATCTCGGCCGAACTGGTCTCAAGGTTTCTGAACTCTGCCTGGGCACGATGATGTTCGGCGGACCGACCGATGAGGCCGAGTCGATCCGCATCATGCACAAGGCCATCGACCAGGGGATCAACTTTTTCGACACGGCCGACATGTACAGCGTCGGAAAATCGGAGGACGTCGTCGGCAAGGCGCTAATCGGCAAGCGCGACGGCATCGTGCTGGCGACCAAGGGTCGCAACCCAATGGGGCCGGGCGTCAATCAGAAGGGGCTCAATCGCCGGTGGTTGATGCAGGCGCTCGAGGCGAGTTTGAAACGGCTGCAGACCGACTGCATCGACATCTATTACGCCCACACGCCGGACTACGAGACCGACATCGAGGAAACTTTGCGGGCGATGGACGACATGGTCCGTCAGGGGAAGGTCCACTACATTGCGTGTTCCAATTTCCGCGCCTGGCGGCTCGCCGAGGCGCTGTGGACGAGCGATAAACTGAATTTGAATCGCTTCAGTTGCATTCAGCCGCTGTACAACATCGTCAACCGCGACATCGAAGTCGAACTGTTGCCGCTCTGCCGGGAGAAGAAGGTCGGCGTCGTCAGTTACAGTCCCTTGGCCCGCGGCGTGCTCACCGGCAAGTACAAGGCGGGCGAACCGTTCCCGGAAGGGAGCCGGGCGTCGCGCAACGACAAGCGCATGAAAGAAGCCGAATTGCGAAACGAAAGTTTCGAGGTTTCGCAGAAGTTGTCGGCGTATTGTGAGAAAAAGGGCGTCGCGACCTCCGCATTCGCGTTGGCGTGGTGCCTGGCGAACCCGATCATTTCGTCGGTGATCATCGGCCCCCGGACGATGGAGCAATACGATGACAACGTGCAGGGTTTCGATTTGAAAATCACGCCGGAGGACGAAGCCTTCGTTGATTCGCTGATCCCGCCGGGCGAACACTCGGGGAAGGGGTTCCAGGATCCCGCCTATCCGGTGCTCGGACGGCCGCGGTAGAAAACCAAGGTTGCGAAGGAGACACAATGACGTCAAGCAACTCCTGGGCATTGTGAACGAAGACAGGGCCGTAAGGGAGAAGTTACGGTGCCGGCAAAATTGAAGCCCGGTGGAGTGCACGGAAAGGGGAATGGTTCGCGAAGCGGCAAGCACGGGGGTTGTCCGGCCCCTAACCCTCAACTGATCCCGCGGGTCGTAACGATTCTGCCGAACATTCCTGAAGTAATGGCCCGGCCCAGGTCGATGAAGTCAATGAGCGGACCGCGGTTCCGGCGTGGGATGCCATGTCGCGGCGAAGATCCATTCGCCGCGGGAGATCACAGAAAATCGACCTGGGAGGACGAGGCATGAAGCGGGGAATTTTGGCCGCGTTGACTGTGGCAGCGATGTTTGCCTTTGGAAGCACTTCCGCCCAAGCCGCTGGGGAAGGTCAGCCGACCGACTGGGCCCGGTTTTACCATTACCCGTATGTTTACTATCCCCACAATTTCCAGGCCCCGCAGCAGTACAACCACATGTACCATCGTTACCCGCAGGCCCGGCAGATCCCGGTCTACAACAAGGACTGGTACAACTTTTACCCGACCGAACGGCCTTACCACACGGGCCATCACTTCATCCTCGACGTGTTCTAAGCCGTCGGGTCGACCAGACAAAAGCACTCAAGCCCGGCTTTCTTTATGAGGAAAGACCGGGCTTTTTCGTTTGTCGAATGAGGGGCCAGCGCTGACCACATTCCTCGGATTCGACATGCCGTCTCGGCAGACTGGCAATTCCCCGCGGCATCGGTTAGGATTCTCTCTTGTAGAAATTCCGGAGATGGGCCGGTTTTCCCAAGTGGTTGAAAACGTGGAGGTTGCGGTCAGGCCATGCCGAATACTGAAAGTGCCAAACGTGCCATGCGCAAGTCGGAACGCCGGCGGGTGCGCAATCGTTCCGAACGGTCGGCTCTCAAGACGCTGGTGAAAAAGGTCCGGGTGACCGCGGTTGCTGATGCAAGCGGTGCGAAGGAAGCGCTGGGAGTGACCATCAAGCGGCTCGATCAGGCGGCGGCCAAGCATCTGATCCACAAGAACAAGGCCGCACGCACCAAGTCCCGGCTGATGAAGCTGGTCAACAAGCAGGCCGCGGCAAAATAAGGTGCCGAAAAAAAGGTGACGAAAAAAAGGTGACGGATGATCCGGGCGGGGCTGACCCCCTGCCCCGAGATTTATTCCTCGTCCCATGCGGTTTCCAGGCCGGCGATATAGTCCAGGGCTTCCTCCAGCGAACAGACCCGGACCCCGGCAACACGCCCGTTCCGATTGCAGCGGGCCAACAGCATCAGTTCCTCAAAGTCCGGGGACTTTCGCAATGACCTTGGCAGCACCCCGGTTTGCAGATAGTGTGTCGCCGCCGGCCGCTGTTCGATCAGAAACAATGTCCGGTCGGTGACCAGGCCTTCGAGCGCCGAGACTGCTGCAGGCACGGCGTGCCGGGGGTCGATCGCCAGGCCGACGTCGTGCAGCAGGCAGGCCAGCAGGAACTCTTCGTCATACGGGAGTTCGTTCCGGCCGAGTTCAAACACCTGCAGGCTGTGGTAGAGCGCATCGCCTTCGGGATGCAGCTTGGGGTTCATCCGGAATTTACCCAGCGGTTCGATCATCAACCGCAGCGCCTCGAAGAGTTCTTCCGGCGCGAGGGGAGAATCGAGAAGATCGTCGTCGAACAGCAGCAAAGAGTCCGAAATTCGCTCGAGACCGGCGAGGGCGTAGAGTTCCTGCTGAATTTCAGCCACCGTCGGCAATTCGTCGACGGGAACCCGCCCGCGAATCAGCCAGCGGGCCGCTTGCCTCCGGGCGGACAGCACGTCGGCGAACTTGCCGCGCAGCATCAGCCGTGCAGCTTCAGCGGCGATCTTGTGACGAAGTTCGGAGGTCATCATTGAAGTCAGGATGGCGATCGTACGACACAGAAGAACTCGTGCAGGTTCGGTCCCGATGGCATGGCTTCCCGGATCCTGCGGGATGATGCGTTCGACAACCGATGGCTTGATCGTAGGCAGCACAACGGGGTTTGGGAAATGAAGAGGAGAGAATTGGGTAGTGTCCGTTTTTGAAATTCTTGCCTGAAAAAGAAGCCGGCCCGACTCATCGCCGGACCGGCCCATTCTATCACTTCCCTACGCTGCCATCACGGCATCGTACAAATCCTCGACCTTCCAGAGCGTGTTGACGATTCCGGCTTGCATCGCTGGCGTCGGTCGCAGTTTTCCGCACGTCCCCTTTCCGTCGACGCCACGCATCCGCCAGCAGAAATTATAGTAGGCGACGTGCATGGCCACGGCGGCTTCCAGGTTCCGCAATTTCTTGCTGAACGCCAGCGTGAGACGGCAGAACCGTTTGACGAATTGGCGCGTGGTGCAATTCAGCCTTTCGATGTGGCTGGTGCATATCGTCATGAGGTTTTCCACAAACTGGACACGCCGCCGGTCGCAGTGCGAAATGTCCGGCGGAGCGTACCGCCCCGATTCTTCGTTGGCGTAATTCTTTATGATCACGCCATGCTGGGCGAGACTGCCGAATGTGTCGGTGATCGCTCCGGGGTAGCTCGCCCATCCGTCGGTGGACAGTTGGGGCTTCTGTTCAATCGGGGCGTTCGGGGATTCCGGCAGCACGATTCGGTTGGCCAGCTTGGCGATGAACAGTCGCGTCGTGTCATCGTTCCGCTTGCCCAGCGTGTGGCAGGCAATCAGTTTTGTGTCCTGATCGATGGCAAGAAAAAGATACTGATCGCCGAGTTCCGGGTTGTCCTTCTCGACGTCCTTCAGATGCCCCTGTTTCTTGCCACAAAATGTCCATTGCTCATCGATTTCCAGATGTCGGGCTTTCACGCTGCGGACATTGGCGTCCAGGAACTTCTGGCAGGCTTCGCCAAACCGCACCATGAGCCGCATGACGGCGTCTTTGTCGACTCCGGTCACGCGGGAGACGGCTCGGATGGATGCGCCGTCCACAAGCATCTTGAGAACGAGAATCTGCCTTTCACGGGGGAGAACATTCGCCATGATTCGCCTTCCATTCGTTGTGGCGAAGGGTAGAATCATGGTTGGTGGGCCTGATTCTGGCTTCGCCGGTTTCTGGTTCAACGCCCCGGTTTCGCCTGCAAGCGATTCCGGGGTTTTCTTTTGCCGCGACTGCAATCACGACGATACTTATTATGTCATAACAAGTCGGCGAGTCAATCCAAAAAGAGGGTTGACGGCAAACTTTTTATGGAATAATATGTCGGCATGAAAAAACCACGCATGGGCCGTCCTCCGAAGTCACCGGAGGACCGGCGAAATCAGGGATTGCGGATTCCTCTCACGGATGCCGAGAAGCTGCTAATCGAGCAGCGGGCAGAAGCGGACGGGGAAAAACCCGTCACATGGGCGCGGACAGCACTCCTGCACGCGGCTCAAAAGAAGCCACGAAACGGAGACCGGGGGAGTTGAACCCTATCGCGCAGTGATGCACGCACCCTCCGGCAGGGTATAAGACTGCTGCGGTTCCGAACCGCGGGCCGACCTCCGAAAGCATTTCAAAGGTCGGTCGGCACGAAACAGACACATGGAGAATGAGCAGGTTCGCTAATGACGGATAGCTTCGTCCTCAAGCTCAACCGGGCAGGGGAACATTTGGAAGCCTATAAGGCGCAGGTTAATGCGTGGATCGAACGTAAGCCATACGAACTTGTCGACGAATTCGACCCCAAGCCACCGAAGAAACAGCGACGCAATTTCATCACCCAATACCGACGCTTCAGGCTCCTTAGACTCGATCCAGTGCCGGAACAATTCGGCGTCCTGATCGGCGATTGCCTCTTCAATATGCGGTCCGCCCTCGACCATTTGGCTTTCGCCTTGGCCAGGCACCACACACCTAGCATCACCCCAGAGCAGGAGGCCAGGTCTGAATTTCCCGTTTTCTCTCGCCCAATGAGCGCAGGTGACGAGTCCAAGAAGATCGGATGTATCGATCCAAAAGCTCGGCAAGTCATCGAAACTCTTCAGCCGTACCACCTCGGGGCAGACTACATCAAACATCCTCTCTTTCAACTTCACGAACTCAATAGAATTGACAAACACCGAATGCTGACGGCTTGTGTCATCACTAATGTCGCCAGAGACGGAAATGATGTTGGAGAGCGAGCTATCGGAGTTATTTTCCACGCAAGGCCAGAATGGACTATTGCGTTTTGCGTCTGCAAAGCGGACGCTGAATTGGCACCAGATGCCGCACTCTTTCAGTACGGAGTTGTCGCCAAACCGGGCCAGCAAATTCAGTTGGAGCCGAGCCTTCCCATTGAAGTCGCGTTCGATGCGTCTGGCCCTATGCCGCTCAGTCCGGTCGTGCCAACGCTTGAGGCCATTCTCGATTTCGTCCGCAATTCCGTCGTGGCCCAGCTGACGAAGTTTCTGTAGGCCGGTATTGCTTCTGTTGTCAGTGGGGTTCATAGGACACCCCCTCCGCCGCGACTGACGCCAGAGGTTTGCCCCGCAGAATTCCAAAAACGGACACTACCGAGAATTGGGTTGCTGCTCGACCGGTCTCGCAATCTCGGCCCGGCGTGTTACGATTACGAAACAAGGGATTCATTCCGTCGTTCACTGTCCCCCGGGTGAAACTTGTGAGAAGTCTCGGCATCCAAAACAGAGCCCGGGTGAAACTTCCCAAGAGAACGAGGTGCGCGATGCCAGGCATACGAAGCGTAACAGCGTGGCTGTGTCTGTTGATGGGACTGAGCGCACATGCGGCAGAACCTGGGAACGAGGTCGACCCCTTCTGGGTGCTGCTGCACGAACCGGCAGTGGTGAACGAACTGGCCCTCCATCCCGAACAAAAGAGGAAGTACCAGGCGCTGCTGGATGAACTCGATTTGCGATTTTTTCCGCTCCGCAACCAGTCTCCGGAAGCGGCTCTCACGGGACTAACGAAAATCATCGCTGAGGCCAGGCAGAAGCTGCAATCGCTTTTGAACGCCAGGCAAACGCAGCGGCTGGCACAGCTTCACTTGCGGCGGCTCGGCACGAATTCCCTGGTCCACGAAGACGTCGTCCGAAAACTGGAATTGACCGAGCCGCAGCGCAGTCGGCTGCAAACCGTGCTTGCCGAGACGCAGCAGGCCGTGTCCGCGATCGAAAAGCAAGCTGCCGCCGGGGAGCCGCGCGGGCCGCTGGAAAAACGATACCAGGAATTGCAGACCGTCGGACAGAAGAAGCTGCTGGAGATTCTCAAGCCGGAACAGCAGTCTGCCTTCAAGGATTTACTGGGCGAACCGTTTGACGTTTCGCAACTCGGCCGGCCGGCGTACAAGGTTCCGGAACTCTTGAACGCCGGTCCGTGGATCAATTCCAAGCCGTTGAAGCTGGCCGAGCAGCGGGGGAAAGTCGTCGTCGTTCATTTTTATGCCTGCGGTTGCATCAACTGCATTCGAAATTTCCCGTGGTACCGCGACTGGCAGGAACGGTACGGCGATCGGAAGTTCGTCATGATCGGGATTCAGACGCCCGAGACCGACCACGAACGGCAATTCGCCAACGTCCAGGCGAAGGCCGCGGAAGAGAAGCTCAAGTTCCCGATTCTGTTCGACGGCAAGAGCGAGAACTGGAACGCGTGGGGAAACTCCATGTGGCCTTCGGTGTACGTGATCGACCAGCGGGGCAATCTGCGCCACTTCTGGTCCGGCGAGTTGAAGTGGCAAGGCAACGACGGCGAAAAGTTCCTGCGGGAACGCATCGAAGCGCTGCTGGAGGAAGGCGGCCCGTGAATCGGAAAACGTAAGCCCGATCTATGCGGCAATCAGGCCGCGCAGCGTGCGGAGATTGATGGCATCCAGGTTTTCGCCGTCGCGGTCGCCTTTGTTGGTCTCAAGGTACATCGGCAGCGCGGCAAAACGCGGGTCGTTCAGGATGTGCCGAAACGGCTCCAGCCCCAGCGCCCCTTCGCCGATATGTTCGTGCCGATCCACCCGGCTGGCGAACGGCTTTTTGCTGTCGTTCAAATGAAAGGCCCGGATACGGCTCAAGCCGATCAGCCGGTCGAAATTCGCCATCGTCTGGGCGTATTCTTCCTGAGTCTGCAGCGGATACCCAGCGGAAAAAATATGGCAACTGTCGACGCAGACGCCCAGCCGGTCCGGCGACTGGACGCCGTTCAGAATCGCGGCGATGTGCTCGAACGTGCAGCCGAGCGAGCTTCCTTGTCCCGCGGTGGTTTCCAGCCAGAACTCAGTGTGCCGCTTCGGACACCGGCGATGAACTTCGTCGAGTCCCTGCACGATCCGTAGCAAGCCCGCGGCCTCGGACGAGGTGACGTACGCGCCAGGATGCATCACCACGCCGTCGAGCCCCAGCGCCTCGGCTCGCTGCAATTCGTCGACCGACGCTTCCACGGACTTCTGCCACAGCACGTCATCGGGGCTGGCCAGGTTGATGAGGTAGCTGTTGTGCGCGCACGGCTTTTGCAGCCCGCCGCGTTCCATCGCCTCGCGAAACAGCCGAACGTCCTCCGGAGCCAACGGCTTGCCGGCCCACTGGTTGTTATTCTTGGTAAAGAGCTGCACGGTCTCCATGCCCAGCGCGGCGGCGGCATCGGCGGCCTTGTAGTAGCCGCCGGCGATTGACATGTGTGCGCCGAGGAGGGGCATGGCGTCTCGAGAGTCCGTCCGTAAAACGTCAGCGATTCGTGACAACGCCGATTATTTCGTCTTCGGTCGAATATCGCGAACGTACTTATGACATTCGACGCACCCCTTGATGGCGTCGAACCATTGCAGCGTGGCGTTGTCGAAGTTCTTTGCCTCGGCGGCTTCGGCGAGTTTTCTCACCGACGAGCGGAAATCCCGATTGAACTCGCGGTATTCTTCGTCAGAGATGACATTCCATTTTTCAGCCGTACTGATTTCGAGCAGCGATTTCGTCCCTTCGGTGATCAGGTCGGCGTCTTCAGTCGTGATCCCTTCCAGCACCTTGGATGAGGCATCCAGCTTCTTCCGCATAAAGGCCGCCAGAGACTTGTCCTCTTTTTCTTTCGCCGCGGCCCAATAACCGCAACTGACCGTCAGAACGACCGCCAGCGGAGCAAGTGCGAGCAACCTCACGCGAAATTTCGGCACGGAAAGCATCGATCGAAACATGTTGCGGTCCTCCCTGAAAGAACACTGCGGCTAACCAGGGTGACGAGAATTACGTCACCCCGTCAGGACTCGATTGTACCAAATGCATGTGACATTCCCAGCTTGCCTGAAGGGGGTGTTGCAGCAAAGTTGCGTCTTTCTTAAATCTGAAAGTTGAGTGACGGGAATGGAATCCTGAATCTCCTGTAACTTCTCCGCCGACAATGGGTTCCACGCTTGAGGCTCTGCGCGAATTGGCGTACAATCGTCCGATTCCGCCGACGTTGCCGATTCGTGAGGTACCGTGTTGGCCTGGATGATTTCGCGAAGATCGAGTGCGGTATGCGTTTTCTGTTAATTGATCGCATCACGGAATTGACGCCGAAGACGTCGATTGCGTCGGTGAAGAATTTATCCCTGGCGGAGGAGTACCTGGCGGATCACTTTCCCGGTTTTCCGGTGATGCCGGGCGTCTTGATGCTGGAAGCCCTGGTGCAGACAGGGGCCTGGCTGATGCGGGTTTCCGAGGATTTCGGGCCGAGCATGGTTCTGTTGAAGGAATCGAAGGCGGTTCGCTACAACAGCTTCGTTTCGCCGGGAAAGACGTTGTGTTTGCAGATGACGGTCCGCAAGATTCAGGGGGCCGTCTGGGAGTTTCAGGGCGCGGGGACGGTGGACGGCAACTCGGCCGTCTCAGCCCGTTTGGCGTTGGAGGGGTTCAATCTTTCGGATCGCAATCCCGAATTGGCCGCGGCCGATGAAGTCTGCCGGAAAACCTATCGGGATCTGTTGCCTCAAGTCTGGAGCGACGCTCCGAAGCCGTCGTGAGCAATGGTGGTGAAAACAATCGAAGGCGGATGGCCACGAAAAACACGAAGAGGCACAAAAATGAACCGACGTGGCGTGTAGCCGATCCTGACTCAAATTGTGTTTTTTTGTGACAGTTTGTGTTTTTTGTGGCGAATTTGTTTTGTTTGGGATCAAGACGGAGGGTTTGCAGCAATGGATTTGACCGGCCGCGTGGCGTTGGTGACCGGAGGGAGCCGAGGAATCGGCCGGGGAATCGTCCAGCGGCTGGCTCGGGCTGGGGCCAAAGTGGCCTTCGTGTTTCAGTCGAATCAAGCGGCAGCGGATGCGTTGGTGGCGGAACTGACGGCCGAAGGGAAAGAGGTCATCGCGCTGCAAGGGGATGCGGCAAAGAAGGCGGATGCCGATGCGATTGTGGAACAGGTCTTGGCAAAATGGGATAAAATCGACATCCTTGTCAATAATGCGGGGATTATTCGGGATGGACTTCTGGCCATCATGACGTCGGAACAATGGCAACTGGTGATCGATACGAACTTGACCAGCGTCTTTAATTTTTGCCAGGCGATCACGAAGCCCATGATGTCCGCCCGCTACGGCCGAGTTGTGAATCTGTCGAGCGTTTCCGCGGATTTTTCCAATCCCGGACAGGCGAACTACGCGGCAAGCAAGGCGGGCATCGAAGGGTTTACCCGTTGCATGGCGGTCGAATTGGCCAAGCGGAACATTACGGTCAACGCGGTGGCACCAGGGTTTGTGGAAACCGATATGACCGCGGCGGTGAGAAACGCCGCCGGAGATCAAATCAAGAAATCCATCCCGGTCAAACGATTAGGAACACCGGAGGATATCGCGTATGCGGTGCATTTTCTGGTGACCGAACAGGCGGGTTACATCACAGGACAAGTGTTGAAAGTGGACGGCGGGTTGACGCTGGGCGGCATGGGTTAGCCGGGAGTCAACCGCCGGTTCGAAATCAGAGGGCCGGGATTTTCCGAGACCAGAACAAGTTTTCGTGGAAAGAGATATGTCACGGAACCCTCGGCTGCTCGCTGCCGTGCGGTTTCCGAGAGGCCCCTCCGGGGAAAAATGACAGCGAGTCGTACCACCCGTTGCAGGCCCCATGACTGCGGCGCAATGTCAGGAGAGAGATCGGATGCCGACGCGTGATGAAGTCTTTACCGCAGTTCGTGAAACCCTGGTGGATGCCTTGGGGGTGGATGATGACGAAGTGACTCCCGCGGCGACGCTGATGGGCGACTTGGGGGCGGAATCGATCGATTTTCTGGACATTGTGTTCCGGCTGGAGAAGAACTTCAGCATCAAAATCCCGCGCGGGGAACTCTTCCCGGAAAACCTGGTCGCCCCGGATTCCGGGTATATCGCCAACGGGAAGGTCTCGCCCGAAGGGATTGCGATGCTGCGGACAAAGATGCCGCACGCCGACATCGACAAGCTGGCGAAAGACCCCCGCGTAGAGAAGGTGCAGGATTTGTTCACGGTCGACATGGTCGTGAATTTTCTGACGAAGAAGCTGGCAGGCAACTAAAGGGAATTGTCCGCGGTCCGTGGTCATTGGCTTGATCGATTCCCTCTGACAACTGACCGTTGACAACAGACAACACCATGCGCTGGATGTGGATCGACCGTTTCACCGAATTCGTCAGCGGGTCACATGCCACGGCTATCAAGAACGTGACGCTGGCGGAAGACCATCTGCATGATCATTTCCCCGGCTTCCCGGTGATGCCGGCCTCGTTGATCATCGAAGGCCTGGCCCAGTCCGGCGGGATTCTGCTGGGCGAAAAGAACCAGTTTTCGCACGTGGTGATTCTCGGCAAGATCCCGAGAATGACGTTTCACGGCTGGGCAGTTCCCGGTGACACGCTGACTTATTCCGTCAAGCTGCTGGACGAACGACCGGAAGGGGGGCTGGTGGAATGCCAGGCCCGGATCGGCGAGCGGCTGGTGGCCGACGGCGAAATCTTCTTCGCGCATGTCGACGACGCCCTGGCGTCGGGCACGATCGATCAGAAGAATTTCGTGTTCTCCATGCGCTTGCTGGGAGTCTTGGACGTGGGTAAGGCCGGTGACGGGTCACAGGGGGGGCATCCATGAGACGGCGAGTCGTGGTGACGGGCGTCGGTGCGATCACTCCGGTCGGAAACACGGCCGAAGAGATGTGGCGCTCGCTGTGCGCCGGAAAGAGCGGCATCGGGCCGATCACGCATTTTGACGCATCCAGCTTTCCGACAAAGTTCGCGGCGGAAGTCCGGGGCTTCGACCTGCATCGCTACGTCGACGACGCCGAGCGGTTCGCCTATGCCGGCAGAAATATCCGTTTTGCGGTCGGTGCCGCCAAGCAGGCCGTCGATCATTCCGGCCTGATGCAGTCGGAATTCGATCCGTCCCGGTTTGGAGTCTACCTGGGGGCCGGCGAAGGCCAGCAGGACTTCACGCTGGTGATGAGCATGATCGGCGAATCGCAAAAGGACGGCGAAGTCGACCTGGCGGAGTTCACGCGCCGCGGCTTGGCCCGGCTGCACGGACAGACGGAACTGGAGCAGGAGCCGAACATGCCGGCCGGCCACCTGGCCAGCCTGTTTGACGCCCAGGGACCGAACTTGAACT
Organism: uncultured Planctomycetaceae bacterium; assembly: GCA_964388415.1. Taxonomy (GTDB): domain Bacteria; phylum Planctomycetota; class Planctomycetia; order Planctomycetales; family Planctomycetaceae; genus CAZDGB01. The sequence continues at coordinate 72,581 of CAYMAO010000004.1, forward strand.
GCCTGACCGCGTGCGCGGCGTCGAGCCAGGCGATTGGTGAAGCCACGGAAATCATCCGCCGCGCCGATGCCGACATCATGCTCTCGGGCGGCTCGCACAGCATGATCCATCCGTTTGGCGTAACGGGCTTCAACCTGCTGACGGCGTTATCGACTCATAACGCGGAGCCGCAAAAGGCGTCCCGTCCGTTCGATCGGGATCGCGACGGATTCGTGTTGGGCGAAGGGGCCGGCATGTTGGTGCTGGAGGAACTGGAACACGCCCGGCAGCGCGGCGCGGCGATTTACGGGGAGGTCGTCGGCTACGGCTCGACGGCCGATGCGTTCCGAATCACCGATGTTCATCCAGAAGGCCGAGGGGCAGTCGCCTGCATCCGCATGGCCCTCAAAGACGCCGGGCTCAATCCGGAGGATGTGGACTACATCAATGCGCACGGCACGAGCACGGAAGTGAACGACCGGGTCGAGACGTTCGCCATCAAGCAGGCGTTCGGAGACCAGGCCTTCAAAACGCCGGTTTCGAGCGTGAAGAGCATGATGGGGCATCTGATTGCCGCGGCGGGAAGCGTCGAGGCGATCACCTGTTTGATGTCGATCCGCGACAACATCATGCCGCCGACGATCAATTACAGCACCCCGGACCCGAATTGTGACCTGGACTACGTGCCAAACGCGGCGCGCCAGGCGCCGGTGCGCCGGGCGTTGTCCAACAGTTTCGGGTTCGGCGGGCAGAATGTTTCGCTGATTTTCGCGGCCTATCACGGATGACGGGGCATTGGGGGTTGGCGAAGGGGACGTTCGGATGGTGGTGCCAGCGCTGTTAATCGCCGCCGCGGTGCTGGTCGTCGCCGAAATCCTGTCGCGGGCCTATGTCGTGCGGAAGGTCTTGATGATCTTCGAGACGAAGCCGCCGTTCAACGTTCCGATTTATCCGCCGCAGCCAGAGGCGGAACCGCTGGAATTTGCGACCACGGACGGCCTGCGCTTGCGCGGGAGCCTGTATCGTGCAGCAGTACAGCCGGCGCTGGGGCTGATTCTGTTTTTCCCGGAACTCGACGGGACGCATTGGTCGGTGATGTCTTATGCCGAAAGCCTGGTGCAGGCCGGTTTCGACCTGATGGCGTTCGATTTTCGCAACCAGGGGGAAAGCGACTCTCTTCCGGGCTATGCCCCGCTGCACTGGCCGACGCATTTTGAGCTCAGCGATGGCCAGGCGGCGCTCGCCTATGTGCGGTCCCGGGCCGATCTGCGCCAGTTGCCTTTGGGCGTGATGGGGGTCAGCCGCGGCTCGCAGACGGCGCTGGTGATCGCCGCGGAGAACCCGGGCATCCGGGCCGCGTGCTGCGAAGGGGCGTACAGCACGCAGAAGCTGGTCATGTATTTCACGCTCCGCTGGGCGTTTCTATACGTTCCCGACTGGGTGATGCGCCTGGTTCCGATGTGGCATTTCCGGTTCACGATGGCGATCATGCGGGGGATTAGCCAGTGGAGACGGGGGTGCCGATACCTGCTGATCGAACGCTGGCTGCCTCGACTGTCCGGCCGGCCCGTGCTGCTGATCGCCGGCGAGCGGGACAATTACGTCCACCCGGAGATCTCGCAAGGGCTTCAGGCGGAGATCGGCTCCTCGGTCGAAGTCTGGATCGCGCCGCACGCCAAGCATAACCGGGCCCGTGATGCGGACCCGTCCGAGTACGATCGTCGACTGGTGGAGTTCTTTCAGACACACATGAGCCCCGCCGTCGCCGCCGTCACGACAGTATCCGTCGGCGGCTTGAGCACGTCATAAGGCGCGGGAGAATTCCGAGGGCCGTTTTCTTCGACGGAAGGCTCATTTTTGATTGACGGCGGACCTGCTGCGTGTTAATCGAAGAGAGTGAGTAAATTTTCGCCGAGTTGCGAATGACGAGAAATCGATGACTGACCTGCATTTCCCCCGCTACAGCCTGCTGATCGCCGAGGACGATGAATCCTTACGGGAGACGCTGCAGGAATTGCTGTCGCCGTTCCTGGAAACGATCATCGCCCGGTCCGGAGAAGAAGCGGTTTCGCTGGTGGAACGACAGCCGGTCCACCTGGCGTTGTTCGACATGCACATGGACCAGCTCACCGGCCTGGAAACGATCCGCATCGTGAAGGCGGAATTCGAGCTGGTGCCCTGCATCCTGATGACGGCCGACTGGACCGCCGAACTGGCCACCGAAGCGGAAGCGGCCCAGGCTTATTGCGTCCTGAAGAAGCCGGTCCCCCGCCGTACGCTGATCGGCGCCCTCGCCTCGGCCGTGGAAAGCGCCTATCACGACGGCGAATTCCGCAGGCGCTTACTGGCCGGGTAAATCGGAAGCCCAGGGGTTGCACCCCCTGGGCTTCCTCACGCCGCGAGATTACCGCACGAGATAGTTCTTGCCGCGCAGCTGGATCAGTAATTCATCATTCGCCTGCTGTTGGGCGAAGATCTGATTCTCGGCGGCGTTGTTCGCCTTCACCAGTTCAAAATACTTGTCCGAGAACCGTTCGACGATCTCGATGTTCGCTTTGTCTTTTTCGAGGTCGAGCGACGCCGTTTCGGGCGTGACGACGATCTGCTTGGCGGATTTGCCTTCGCCCCGCGACGGTTCGTCGGCTGGAGACGCATTCTTCTTGCGGGAGTACAAGGCCCGGTTGCCGGCCTGGCGGACATTATCGGCGGCGACTTCACGATCGCTTTCGATCTCGCGAAACTTCGCGCCGCCGCCGCCAAGCCCCGGGGCCGCCGCCATCGGGGCGCTCGTCGATTTCTGGAACAGGCCCTTCGTGGCTCTTTGGGCGACGCCGGCTCGGCCGTCGGCCTTTTCGAGCTGCGACAAGGAATGCTCAGTACGTCGCAGGTTCTCCTGAGACGCCAGCGGCCGGGCCGTTTCATCGGCGAGGAACGACGTGTAGGGCGTCAGAATGCCGTGCTTCGTGGAAAGGTCCACGAGTTCCTTGACGAGTTCTTCATTGCGGCCGTTGAGGTCGATGTCGTCGATGATCTCGCCGATGCGGCGCATGGCCCAGAGTTTTTCCACGAAGCCGTACGATTCATCCAGGCTCTTTTGAATGAAATTCGCCGGGAAATCGTACTGCTGCGTCTGCCCGGCGACGTGGCCTTTGACGGTGACCTTTGCCGCGCCCGATTTACGATACCTGCCGACCAGCACGAGCTGCTCGCCTTCAAACAGGTCGTACATCGACTTGGGGTAGACTCGGGTCACCGGCGGGCCTTCTTCGGGTTTGATTCCGTCGAATTCAAAATTCACGGCGACGTCGGTCAGCACGGGCGAACTGATGCGGTTGTAAACCTTGGAGACGTGCGCTTCGATGTCTTCATCGGGCCGGACGTATTCGCTCTGGCCGAAGTTGTCGCGAGAGAGCCGGTCCAAGAGCCGGCTGTTGACGTCGTAGCCGACGCCGAAATTCAAGAGCCGGGCGCGGATGCCGTTGTTGGCTTTCGCGGCGGAGGCGATTTTCGCTTCGTTCGTTTCGCCGATGGTCGGCAGCCCGTCGGTCAGGAAGATCACGTAGTTCGGCCGGCTGTTGTCCTTGAGTTGAGCCAGCGCCGTCGTCAGCGCGCCGTGGATATTCGTCCCGCCGCCGGCGTAAAGGCTTTCCACGAACCCGATGGCCGCTTTGCGGGTTTCGTCGGTATATTTTTCGAGTTCCGGCCGGAAAGATTCGACCGCCGTGTCATACACGACGATGTTGAACAAGTCGCCTTCGCGTAAATTCTCCAGCACAAACTTCAAAGCAGACTTCGCCTGCTCGATCTTCTTGCCCGACATGCTGCCGGACTTGTCGAGGACAAACATCACGGTCTTCTTGGGCCGCTCGGCGTTCGCGGCCTTCACCTGCGGGCTGGTGAGGAGCAGGAAATAGCCGTCTTCGCCGTCTTTCGGCCGGTAGGTGATCACGCTGGTGCCGACCTGGCCTTTGTCGACGTCGAAAAACAGCCGGAAATCGGAACCGGGGACTTCGTTGGTTCGGGAATAGCTGACGACGGCGTGCCGGGCGTCGGGCCGCTTGATCTCGACGGGATGCGTCGGGCTGTAGACGTTCTTGATGTCGATGCCGCTCTCGATGTGCAGCTGAATGTCGATCTTCTCAAGGGGATGCGACGTGTATTTTGCGGTGCTCAGCGGATAGACGAAATCGGTCAACCCCTGGTCTTTACGGAGCAGTTGATTGTAATTGAGCGTGATCTTGCGTTCGGCTCCCGGCGGGACGGGAAAGACGCTGGTCTGGAACATCCCCGTACCGATCCATTCCAGCAGCGCGGGGTCCTTGTTCGAGCGGACGATGGATTCGTAGACGGCCCGGGCGTCTTTGGCCGGCAGGAGTTTCGCCGGGAATTCTTTGCCGTCGACGAGGAGCGTCATCTTGTCGATGGCCCCGTCATAGGGAAGCGGAAAGAGGAACTGAACTTCGAGTTGCGTGCTTCCCGTGTTCATGAAAGATTGCGAGACCTGGACCTTGGCGACCTGGTCTGCCAGTTTTGCCTGAACGGCCAGTTCTTTGATTTTGTAGCTGGAAACGGGGGTAGGCCGGGGGATTGGCGGCGATGGGGGGTAAATAATGATCGGCCTTGGGAGGGGCATGGGTCGGTCGACCACGATCAAGACGCCTTGCCCCCAGGCGACCGCCGACTGAAGAGTGACGACGAGACCTAACATCAATGCCAGCGAGCGTTTCATGATTCGTCTCCCAGGGATTTCGCGGGGACAAGTTCTCTTGGACCGTGAGACAAAAGACGTTTGACCCGCCGGAAAGTTCCCAGGACTCGACGCCGATGTTCGCGATTTCCTTGGAAATCGGCGGCTTCGCGCTGTTCTGAGATTCCCCGGAGGGCCGGGCCGCTCATTTGCCTGGCGAGACATGGCGGATCAGCCAGTCGACGGGGTTGTTGTTCTCATCCGAAACGAACGTCAAATGATCGGCGGCGGATTGCGCACGATAGGCCGTCAGTGCCGGGGCATAGTCCGCGGCGAACTTCTCTGATGAAACGGGCACGTTGAGTGCGCTCACCAGGGACGCCAGGCGCAATGGCTGAGGGGCCCGGATTGCGGCCAGCGCGGCCAAGTCCCCGGCCGCGATGGCACCGGGTACTACGGCGTCGTGAGGAATGCGGCAGACGGGACCTTCCAGCAGCGAGAGATAACCGCAGAAGCCTCCGTGTGCGGAGATCGCTCGAAGATCCGGCTCATACAGACCGGCAAGCAAGGCGAGCAAGCCGCCCAATGGCTCCGCGACCGGCAACTGATCCAGCTCGAGCGGAATCGCTCCGCTCTGCTCGGGCGAATTCGGAGGCGTGCAAGAGTCTCCCCAGAAGGCGATCCGGGCCGGAGCCACGCCGGGTTGTCGGCGCAGCCAGCCCAAGACGCTGCGCACGTCGCGCAGCCTGGCCCCCAGCAGCGTTCCGCCGAGCATGAACTCCGTAGACGAGAGATCCGTGCTGGGACCGCCGCGCCCGCGGGAATCTCCTTCGGGAACGGTTTCCCCCGTCCCGCGCAGATCAGGCAGGCAGACGGCCACTCCCGCCTGAAGCAATTGGGCGTATTCTTGCGCGCGGCGCTTGAGCAATTGCTGTTTCCCGGCCTGGGCGCATGCCACGACCACCGGCACCCTGGCCGCCTGCGCGTTGGGCGGCAGAAACAGCAGCACCGGCACAAGCACGTTTGGCTCCACTTCCAGGACGTGGCGCTGCAACGTCACTCCCGGGACAACCTCGCGAGAAGACGGTGCGTCCGGCAGCGCACGCTCCGCACCGGCCGGCGTGACATCGCCCAGAATTCGCGTCCACTCGTTTTGCAGGCGTTGACGACGTTGTTCGGGCGGCAGTTTGTTCAATTCCTCGCGACGCGTTTGAATCCGTTCGAGAGCAAGCCGATGCGCCAGTTGATGCAGCGGCAGCGGCGAGAGTTCGGCTTTCAGCTCGGCCGTCCAGCACGCCAGTTGATCCGACGAGCGCCGTTCGCGCGGGGCTTCCTCTGGCGGGGCAATTTGAAACCAGCGGGCAAATGCGGGATCGATGCCGCGGCGATGAACGGTCCCGATGTTGTTGCAGTGCGTGTCCTCCGATGTCTTCCCCTTGACGCTTCCCGCCCCGGCGACGGCGTGCAGTTTTTCGCGGGCGTCGTACCACCCGTAAATGGTCTCCAGCCGCTTCCAGACCGGGTCGCGCGGCTGATCCCAGCGGAATTCATGTGCGTAAACCAGCCCCCTGGGAGCCAGGCTCCCCACGATGACCCACGGCAGAAAACCGTCCCGCGCGGAAGCCGTCAGATTGCGCGTCGATTCCCAGCTCCCGCCGCCCGAATACAGGAACCGATCCTCGGCATCGTCCGGCAGCGGAAAACGAGACTCCGGCTGCGGGCCGCCAAAATTAAACGGAACCGCGGCGGCGATGCGACGATCGATCGCCGCGGCAACAGCGGCCGGATCGCCGCCGCCGGCCACGGCTCCCAGCACGATGATCTTCTGAGGATCAATGCCGGGCCGTGAGAGCAGCAGGTCCACTCCGCGCGAAATATCCCAGGCCAGCCATCCCGCCAGGCTGTCGCCGAGAGCATGAAGCTGCATGCCGAGCATGTAGCGGAAAAAGTAATCCTGCCGGCCGACGCGGAACGAGGCGGGGTAATCCTCGGCGCTGCGAAACGGATGTTGCCGGCGTTCGCCGTGCCCGAGCATGTCCGGCACCAGGACCAGGCATCCGCGGCGCGCCCAGAGTTGCCCCAAGTCCTGCAGCTCTCCCTCTGATTTCGGGGCGTGATGACTGTGACAGAGGATCATCCCCGGCATGTTCTCGCCGGGCTTCGCGGGAGAATACAGGTTGGCGGTGACGTACAGCCCCGGCCGGCTCTCGAAGAGGATGTTCTCCACTCGGTAACCTTCGCCGGCGTCGGTCCGCGTCACCCGCACGTGCAAATCTTTCGGCGGATCGGGATACGTCCCCAGCGACTGCCGGAGTTTCTCGATCCGCGCATCGCGAAACCTTTCCCAGTCCGCCCGGTTCTGGACGGCCCGCCAGTCCGCGGTCGACTGCTGATTCGCCAGCCGCAGCAGGGCGATGACATTCCGTTCCAGCATCTGGCGCGGCGGCAGCGTCTCTCCCTGGGCCGCGGAGATCACATTCGTCTCGACCTTCCGCAGACGGCCGGCCAGTGAGTCGTCTCCATCCTCATTCACCGCCGCAGTCAGCACGCAGCAGAGACCGCAAAACGCCGTGGCAAAAGGAATCATCGTCTTGACTCCGAAAAACCAAGATCCGCCAGACAATTCGCCGCCCTCATCCATTACGGTGCGGAAACGGTGTGTCCGCGCGGTTCGACATTGCCGGCGGCGTCGGTGGCCACAACCTTGAGGCTGGCGCCGGCCGCGACCGTCAGCGTAAGGTCCCACTCCGCGAAATCAGCTCGCAGGGAGTTTGCGGCCTGGCCGTTGACCGTCACTTTAACGATCTGGCCGTTATCCGCCGATGTTCCTTGGAGATAAACCTTGTCGCCGCGACGGACCAGGTGCGTGATGACGGTCGACGGGGGCAGATCGTCTACGGGCTGAACCGGCGTCGGGAATTCCACGGCGTCGACGGCTGCCACGCGCGATTCATCGCCCGTCAACGCCGTTTCCGTTTTGTACTTCTCAGGGGCCGCCTTGTATTCCGGCGACTTCACGCTGACGACTTCCGCGTGCTTGCCGGGACCGAACCAGTCGTGCAGGAAAATCGGCACGCCGTGCGCGGACTTCGGCGTCGGTCGCGGACCGCCGCCCAGGTTGACCACGGCCTTTTCCTTGCTGTTGTCGTTCCAGTTCACCAGCCTGAGCCCGCGGAAATGCGAGACGGCCCGGCCCGTTTCGTTGTCGTCGGAAATCTGGATCAAAGGCATCCCGCCCGAACGAATGCCGTCAAACGTGATACCGTCCACGGCGAGCACGCCATGCTGCACGCTGAGGTCGTCGTGCCCGCGGTTGAACGGCTCAGTGCTGGTTTGGCTGATCGTCACATGGCGATACAAGTGGTTGTCATAGTTCGGGTGATAGATGCCGTAGTGCGCCTTGTGAATCATCAGGTTTTCCACGAGCAGCGACGGCACCTGCGGCCGGAAGCCGTAATGAACGTCCCAGATTTTCAGGTTGCGAACGACAAACGGATGCTTGGAATCCGGGCCGACGAAATTCACGCCTTCTCCCAGGTTGACCCCGTAGTGATTCAGGCTGGAGTGGACTTCGTTGTCCTCAAACCGGACGAACGGCAGCGTGCGGATATCGGTGAGCTTCATCGTGCCGTCGGGCTGCTGGATGTCGAAGTCGAGCTTTAAGGCGCTGGTCGGCGTCGCCTCGTAGCGCATCCCGTACAGATCGCAATCGGCCGCGATGTTCCGCGTGAAAGTATTCAGGCTGTTGGCCCACCAGTAGCCGGCTCCTTCGTTATGATCAAAGGGAAGAACCTGCTTGGGAAGCCGCTGACCGCGCCGCGCGCCGACTGCCAGGTTGTGGTCGAGCACGTTGTGAACTTCCGTGCCGTCCTCCAGAAAGAACCCGTGCCCGACGCTCTTGTAACCGACGTTGTCCCGAACGACGAGGTGATTGGTGCCGTGAATGGTCAGCCAGCGGTTCCCGCTGTCCCAGATGGAATTGCCGATGACGCTGCTGCCGCGCATCGTGTCGCCGATCAAATGGAAGTGCAGGCTGTAGCGGCCCAGCACGCCCTTCTTGCCGAGAGAACGAAACTCGGCATAACTGAGCGAACCGGCCGAATGGCGATGATACATCGTATGCCCGCGGACGCCCTCGGGATCGCCCGATTCCACGATCACGTTGCGGCTGAGATTCGCGGCTTCCGCGCGAAAATCGCCATCGCCGAGATGGCCGAACTGCAACGGTTCCTCCAGCGTGAGCTCCTTGCCGTCTACCTGTTTGATCACGCATTCTTCGGTCTTGGACCGGGTTTGCGCGGGTCCGTGCTGGTCCGTCGCCGTGAGGATGATGCGGTCTCCCGCCTTCCAGCCGAGAACTGTATCTGAGAGCGTCACGCGGCCATCTCCGGCTTTCGCCGCCTGCCCTAGCTTGACCCAGGTTCGAGGTATCGGGGCGCCGTGAAAGTCCATCCGCCCGCCGCAGCAGACGATCGACGGACACGAATCCTTGTTCATTCCTTCTTGATAGACGAGCCGAATGCGGGCCGTTTGCCCGGCGGGGATGGGCTCATTCGGAGTGCCGACGTCCAACGCCGCGCGCGGCCGGCTGGGATCGGGTTCTTCCGCGTGGAGTTCGCAATCAAAGCCTTCTTCAGAATAATCGTCGGCGTCTTGAATCTTGATGAGGCCGACGTTTAGCTGGGTCGAACGGTCCTTCGCAAAACTGAGCGTCCCCGCGATGTTGATCGCTCGGATCACATGCTCGGCGGCGACGTCATACACCACGCGATGTCCAGAGGGAATCAACACTTTCGCCCCGGCCCCGGGCACTTTCCCGCCGGTCCAGGTTGCCGGTTCCGACCAGGCCCCGCTGCGAGCCGCGCGGATCACGGCGTCTTCCGCCGCGACACTCCTCGCTGTGGTGCTCAGGAGCAGGATCCCCGAGATGCCCAGCCACCAACGCAACGACACCGATACGGGAAATTTCGTGTGCACAGTCGGAGACTCCTGTCATGAGGTGCCGATTACCGAAGGGTTCCAGGCACGGGCCAGCCCCCTCAACGCCGCCGCCCAGTCTACCCGCCCGGTTCGGCAAAAGACACATCAACAAACGGCGATGGGGCTTGCCACGGCCAGCCAGCCTGAACGGTAAAAGCTAATCTTCTTGACTTTGCACCCCCTTTGCCTGAATACTCAAATCTTCGAGGAAAACAGGGCGCTGGGGCCGATGAAGCAATGTCGTGGACTGTTCTGGCAACGATCGGGCGGAAGAATCTCTTCGGCGACCCGATGCGCTCGGTCGTCGCGCTGGTCGGCGTGATCTTCGCGTCGCTCTTGATGCTGCTGCAAAGCGCGATCTACATGGGTTTTATTCTCAGCGCGTCGTCGACCATCGACCACACCGATGCCGACCTGTGGCTGACGAAGGCCGGCACCATCAACTTTGAAACCGCCGGGCCGTTTGACGAGGAAAGCGTGACGTACGTCCGCGGCGTGCCGGGCGTGTTATGGGCGGAAAGCCTCATCTATTCGTTCGGCAATCTCAAGCTGCCGACCGGGACGACGCAGTGGGCGCACGTGGTCGGGTTCAATCCGCGGTCGGGCGTCGGCGGGCCGTGGAAAATGGCCGTGGGCGACATCGAACTGCTGACCAAGCCAGGGACGTTTATCATCGATGAAACTGCGCTGGCCCAGTTTGAAGGGGCGAACGTCGGAAGCCAGATCGAGAACTTCGGGCACCGGGCCGAGATCGTCGGCCTGTCGAGCGGCAGCCGGACGTGCACGCCGAACCCGGTCGTTTACACGTCGCTGAAGACGGCCCAAAGTCAGATTCCTGAATTCGGCGGCCAGACGAATTTCGTGATCATCAAGCTGTGCGACGGCGTCGACCCGGCCGAGGTGAAAGAGCGTTTGCGCAGGCTCGGGCAGTTTCAAGTCTTTTCCAGCAGCGAATTCAGTGCGATCACGCAACGCTACTGGGCGACCAAGACGGGCATCGGCATCGGCATCGGAGTGACAATTTGCCTGGGCTTCATCGTCGGGCTGGTGATCATGGGGCAGACGATGTACTCCGCCACAATTGCGAAACTCGAAGAGTACGCCACGCTGAAAATCATGGGGGCGACCAACCTGCAGATCTGCGTCATCATCTGGTATCAGGCGGTGTTGTTGGGGGCCGTCGGGTTCAGCGTGGGCGTCTGCGGCGGCTGGTTCATCAAGGAATCCTCGCGCGACCAGGTGATCACCATGCACTTTTCGACGCCGCTGTTGGCGGTGATCGGTCTGGCCACGGTGATCATGTGCCTGGGAGCGTCGCTGCTGTCGGTGCAGCGGATTCTGAAAGTTTCTCCTGCGGCGGTGTTTCGCGTATGAGCGTGCTTCTGGCCGAAAATCTCGTGAAAATCTACCGGTCGAAGTCGGAAGACGTTCGTGCCGTCAACGACGTATCGCTGCATGTCGATGCCGGAGAAGTCGTCTGCCTGATGGGGCCGTCCGGCACCGGCAAGACCACCCTGCTCACCATCCTGGGTTGTATTTTGTCTCCGGACGACGGCGTGCTGAAGGTCTGCGGCGAACCCGTTGTCTGGAATGAATCCATTCTTCCCGATTACCGGCGAAAGTTCTTCGGGTTCATCGCTCAAAGGTCGACCTTGATGAGCGCCCTGGATGTCTGGGAGAACATTGAAATCCCCCTGTTGCTTCAGGGACAAAGCCGGGCGTTTATCGATCAACGGTGCGCCGAGGTGCTGAATACCGTCAACCTGACGAACCGCGGCCGATTTTCCGTCGGCGTGTTAAGCGGCGGCGAACGGCAGCGCGTGGCCATCGCCCGCGCGATCGCCGCCGACCCGCCGATTCTCTTGTGCGACGAACCGACGGCGAGTCTCGACTCGAAGACAGGGCACCAAATCATCTCCATGTTGCGGAGCCTGGCCAACGATCACGGAAAGGCGATCTTGATCGTCACGCACGACGACCGGCTGCTGGAATACGCCAACCGTGTCTACCATATGAGCGACGGCCAAGTCCGTGAGGAACTATTGACACCCTCTTCGCCAAGAGGCGAATTGCAGGAAATGGGGACGCCGAAACATTAAAATAGGGCGACTGCAAAGTTTGGGAAATTTTCCCTGCCGCTGTGCCGCGGAGTTAACAACGGTCTGTCCGATGCTCTAAGATGACGGATCAATCGTAGTTGCAAGCCCTCTCCAGAGCGGGAAGTTTTCCATCCATGTCGGCTGTCGTTGATCAGATACGGACTCGTTGGGTCCGCGGACTATGGGCCGTTGCGATCGCCGTCGGGCTGATCGTGACGATCGTCGGGGCACAGTCGATCATTTATCCCAGTCCTACGGCCGTCGTGCGGAAGGGAGATATCGTTCATCGGTTTGTCGCGCAGGGGCGGGTGGAGTCGCGGCAAATCATCGACCTGTTTCCGGAAGCCTCGGCAGTGATTCGCGCCATTCACGTGGACGAGGGCGACGCCGTCGAAGCAGGCCAGACACTGATTGAGCTGGACGAGGCGTCTTTGAAGGCTGCCCATCAGGAGGCGATGCACGCGGCGGCGGCGGCCAAGGCTTTGTGGGATGGATTGCAGGCCGAGACGCGCGAAGAAATCATTGACGCGGCCGAAGCCCAGGTACTGACGCTCGAAGGTCAATGGGAAGCGGCCGTCGCGCAGGAAAACGCTGTGCAGCGCGGCCCTCGGACGGAAGAAATCGAACAAGCCAAGCAATTGCTGGAAGCAGCAAAGGCCGAAGAAGAGACCGCAACCAAGCAGCACGACCGCGCCTTGAAATTATCGAAGGATCTCAGCCGCAGCGAACTGGAAGAGCTGCAACTGCGCGTCACGGCGGCCCGCACCGGACGGTTGGCCCGCGAAGCCCAGTGGAACCTGCTGACGGTCGGAGCCAGCAACGAAGAAAAAGCACAGGCAAAAGCATCCGTAAAGTCGGCCCGCGGCCGGCTGCAGCAGGCGCAGGCCGAGTTACAGCGATTGAAAACCGGCGCGACGGTCGAAGAACGACAGGCGGCGGAATCCCGCTACCTGCAGGCACAGGACGCCGTGGAACGAACCCGCATCCTTTTGAGCAAGGCGAAGATCTGCAGCCCGTTCACCGGCACGGTGCTGCGGCGATTTCATCATCCGGGGGAACTCGTGCATCCGCAAATTCCGCTGCCGCTGCTCGTGCTGTGCGATGATACGGCCCGCGAGCTGCGCGTCGAAGTGATGGAAGGCGACGTGTATAAAGTGAAGCCGGGACAGCCCGTCTCGATCAAATCCGACTCGTATGTCGGCAGCCGCTGGGAGGGCCGCGTGGCGCGGTTGGCGCCGGTGATGGGCCAGAAGCGGCTGATGTCGGAACATCCCCGCGAAAAGACCGACGTGAAAGTGCTGGAGGCCTGGATTGTCCCGGACGCCAGGCTCGAACTGCCGATTAACGTCCCGGTCGAAGTGACAGCCCACATTGTCGTCCGAAAGGATGTGACGGTGATCCCGTGGCGCTGCGTCTCGGAACCAGGCCAGACGGTCCGGCTTTCCAACGGGACGGCCCGCGAAGTCGAACTGGGCGAGCGCGACGACGGTTTCGTCGAGGTTCGCTCCGGTCTCCAGGTCGGCGAAAGATTGTTGCTCCCCAAATAAGCCCGGCGCTCAATCGCCCTTCGCGCCGTCCGTTCGAAGATTCTACACCCGCTCTTTTCGGCGAATCGTCACCATGCGTATCGGCAATGTCTACGAAAATCCGTTCGACTGGTTCTTCGACAAGATCGGCTACGTTCCCCGGGGAATGCTGGATACGTTTCATGCCGTCGTGGCGGCGCGCAGCATCATGATGGGCTGCAAGTACGGCGTCTTTGAAACCCTGGCAAACGGCCCGAAAACGTGCGTCCAAATTGCGCAGGCCACCTCGACGGACGCCCGCGCGCTCGGGAAAATGCTGAACGTCTTAGTCTCTTGCCGATACCTCACGCTGCAGGGAGACGTCTTCGATCTCTGCACGCATACGCGGCGGTTCATGCTGAAATCGAGCCGGCCGTCCATTGCCGACAACGTCGTCATGCGGTACCTGGAGTGGGAAGCCATCGAGAATCTGGAGCATTTCCTCGAGACGGGAGAGCCGTTCGAAATTCACGATAACATGCCCTCGGAATACTGGCCGATCTACCAGCGCGGGATGAAGTCCGTCGCCAGCCTCTCGGTGATGGAGGTCGTCCGAAGGACCAGGCTGCCGCGAAATCCGCGCAGGATGCTGGACATCGGCGGGTCCCATGGGCAGTACTCGGTCGAGTTCTGCCGCAAGTATCCGCAGTTGGAAGCGGTGATTCTCGACTTGCCGGAAGCGGTGGAGCAGGCCGCCCCGTTGCTCGCCGAAGAAAACATGGGCCAGCGCGTAGTTCATCGGCCGGGGAATGCGCTGACGGATGATCTCGGCGAACAGCAATGGGATTTCGTCTTCATGTCGCAACTGGTGCATCATTTCACGGAAGAGACGAACCTGGAACTCTGCCGCCGGATTCACCGGTCGCTGCGTCCGGGCGGTGTGTTTGCCATTGTCGATATTGAACGGTCGACAACGCCCAGGTCGGGGGGACAGGTGGGCACCGTCTTCGATCTGTTCTTCGCCGCGACCAGCCGCTCCGGCACCTGGTCCGCACAGGAACTCCAAAGCTGGCAAACCAAGGCGGGCATGATCACCAAGTCGCCGATCCGGATGCTGATGACGCCCGGCATCATCGTCGTCCCGGCGGAAGCCGTTGCCGGCAAAGTGTAAGTCCCTGTCCCTCTTTGCACGACTACAGGCGAAACTCTCAACCCCCTGTGTTTTCGCATAATTGTTTGCTAAAATTGCCGTTGCTCGGCTTCGTTCGCCCGCGCGTCTGTGACGACGGAATCCGTCCGGATTCGAATTTCACATCCCGGGAGGTGTTGTTATGCAGCAAGCGTCAGCGTTCGTCACTGGTGTCGGCGTATTTCTGCCCAATGTTCCCGTCGACAACGAGCAACTCGAGCTCGTTCTGGGGAAAGTGAACAAATTCTCGGAACGTGTCAAACGCCGGGTGCTCATCAATAACGGCATCAAGTCTCGCCACTACGCGATCGACCCGGCCACCGGGGCGCAGACGCACACCAACGCCCAGATGACCGCGGAAGCGATTCGTCATCTGTGTCGGCAAACGGGCTTCTCGCTCGACGCGCTGCAATGCCTGGTCTGCGGAACGTCCAGCGCTGATCAGATCATTCCGCATCACGGCAGCATGGTGCAGGCGGAACTGGGAATTCTGCCCTGTGAAGTGACATCCACAACGGGCGTGTGCTGCGCCGGCGTCACGGCATTCAAGTACGCCTATATGAACGTGCTGAGCGGGTTGTGCGAGAATGCCATCTCGACCGGTTCCGAGCTGGCTTCGCCGACGCTGCGCAGCAAAAAGTTCGACCCGGAATTGGAACTGAAGCGGGCCGATCTGGAACGCGAGCCGATGCTGGCGTTCGAAAACGACTTTCTGCGATTCATGCTGTCCGACGCGGCAGCAGCCGTGCTGATCTCGAACGTGCCGCGCGCGGAAGGCTTGTCGCTGCGGATCGACTGGATGGACGTACTGTCCTACGCTAATGAAACCGACACGTGCATGTACTACGGCATGAAGAAGAACGGCGACGGCCCCAACCAGTTCTATCGCAGCGTCTACGACTTCGACGAACTCTGTCGCGACGGATACTTGAGTCTGGCGCAGGACGTCAAAATCCTGCAGGAAAAGTTGCCCGTGCTGATGTCGAAGGCCGCTGCGAGCGTCCGTGATAAACGCGGTCTGCAAGGTTCGCAGATCGACTGGCTGTTGCCGCACTATTCGTCGGAATTCTTTCGACAGACGCTGTACGATGGGATGGTCGAACTGGGGATGGAAGTCCCCGCCGAGCGCTGGTTTACCAACCTGCAGTCGAAGGGCAACACGGGATCGGCCTCGATCTTCGTGATCCTGGAAGAGTTGCTCAGTTCCGGCCGCGCAAAACCAGGCGACCGCATTCTCTGCATGGTTCCCGAAAGCGCAAGGATGACGTTCGGCTTCATCCACCTCACCGTCGTCGAACCCGGTTGAGCGATCGGAATTCCCCGGTGACCCGCTGATCGTATCGGCTCTGCCGGTTCCCGGTGTTCCCGGCACGCGACGATCTCACCAAAGCCCGGCGTTGGCAATGCCGGGTTCGTTCCGTCTTGCGAAGAATATCGGCGAGATTGCGATTCTCGTCTGTCAACACGACGTGATTTGTTTCCTCACGCACGGTAGTGTCAATCATTCTCAGGAGTGTTGCTCATGTCGCATTTGCCGCGTTTTTCCACCGGGCTGGAAGTCCGCCGCGCGTGCCGGGAAGGTTCGTGGTCTGGTCCAACGGCGGGGCTGGCCTCGGGATTCGCTCAGGCCAACCTGGTGATTCTTCCGGCCGATTGGGCGCTGGAATTTCTGATGTTCTGCCAACGGAATCCCAAGCCGTGTCCTTTGCTGGAAGTGACCGAACCGGGCCAATGGACGCCGGCGCAGTTGGCTCCTCATGCAGATCTTCGCTGCGATCTGCCGAAGTACCGTGTCTGGAAAGATGGCAATCTGGTCGACGAACCGGCCGACATTCACGCCGTCTGGAGAGACGACTTCGTCAGTTTTCTGATCGGCTGCTCGTTCACGTTCGACGCCGGGCTGCAGTGCGCCGGGCTGCCGGTCCGACACGTGGAACTGGGCCGCAACGTGCCGATGTTTCGGACGAACATCTCCTGCGTTTCCGCAGGCCGGCTGCATGGCCCGCTGGTCGTGTCGATGCGGCCGCTCACACCGGCCGATGCCATCCGTGCGGTGGAGATTACGTCGCGCCATCCCGAGATGCACGGCGCGCCGGTCCACCTGGGCCTGCCAGAGCAAATCGGCATCGCCAATCTCCATCAGCCCGATTATGGCGACGCCGTCCCGGTGCACCAACACGAATTGCCGGTCTTCTGGGCCTGCGGCGTGACTCCCCAAGCCGTGGTGATGGCCTCCCGCCCACCCCTGGCTATCACGCACAGCCCCGGCTGCATGTTCGTCACCGACCGCCTGGACCGAACACTGATCGGCGGATGACGGTGCTGCGGCGAGTTCGCCCCGCGGCCAATGCGTGATCATCGCGACGTCTGACGTTCTCTCGCCGCAGTCGATCCAGATGCGCGATCGGCAACAACCCGGCGTCACTGACCGCCTGTCCTCCGTCAAACGTTGCCAGCTAACGTTGTAACGTCGCCGTCACCTGTTGCCGCCCGACTTCAAAAAGCTCAACTGCCGCATCTCGCCCTTCTTCGTGACGGGAGCCCAGACGTAAGTCACCAGTTCCTCCGTCGGCAATTCGACCCGCACCAGCCGGCTGTCGGCGTCCCAGGTGGACGTGGTGATGTCCCCCGCCGGCGTTTTTTCCGCGAGACGATTCCCGGCCGCGTCAAAGACGAACGTGGTGCGGCCGCTGAGCGTGCTGCTAAACCGCAAGCGATTCGCGTTGTCGTAAACCGACGTCGTGATGCCGGTGCCGTCGTGGAGGGCCGTGCGGTTGCCGGCGGGGTCGTAGGCATACGTAGTCCGATCGCTGTTGGCCCCGCTGCGATTTTCGCCGGTGAGTTGGCCGGACGCATCATACACCCAGGTGACTCGGTCGCCAGACAATTCCACGACGCGCGCCTTCCGCCCGGCGCGGTGCGACTCGTTCTGGGCATGATGCCCCCGACGATACCCGCCGCTCCTCGCCCCGTCAATAATGGACCTGTCCCCTTTTTCCTTCCCCGTTGGACAATTGAACCAAGAACAGTGGCGGACCGAAGCGACCGCCACTGGGGCCACAGAGGATAGCCCGCCTGACGAGAATGCAAGCATCGAATCTGACGCGCGTGCATGGGATTGCGTTACAATTGCCGGCGAATGCAAACCCTTGGTCCATCCGAAGTCTGTGAATGGAGCGGCTCGTCGCAGGAGTTCTCTCGATGCCCATGAGAAAGCCGGGACAGACGACTCCGCGTGACATCATTGCCGATGAAGCGCAATTGTGTTTTGCCGCAGCGACGTGCTGCCTCCTGATCGGCCTTTCGGGCTGGGTGATCAACCGTATTTCGGAATTGCACATGCCCTTGACCTCGCTGGTGGTCGTGGGGGCGTTTTACGGACTGATGGGTCTCGGACGGCTCTGGAAGCTGAAAACCATGAAGCCGACGGATCGGCCGGGCGCCTCTCCGGGGCATTAATGGGAATTATTCTGAGGAATCCGAATACTCCCGAGAGTCGTTTCACCCCGCCGATGTCCATCCGCCAGACCGATTGGTCGTCATGTTTCAGTCGACAACTGTCCGTTCCCCGGCGATTTCGGTCGCCGCCTTTCGCGCGGATGCCTTGGCATCCGTGGTTGTCTTTCTGGTGGCGTTGCCGTTGTGCATGGGAGTCGCGATCGCCTCCGGCGCCCCGGTTGCTACGGGGCTGATCTCCGGGATCATCGGCGGCATCGTCGCCGGCCTTCTGGCGGGTTGTCCGTTGCAGGTCAGCGGGCCAGCCGCCGGCTTAACGGTGATCGTCATGGAAATCATCGATCAACTCGGTTACGAGCAGTTGGGATTGATCGTGCTCATCGCCGGAGCGCTGCAGGTGGCAGCAGGATTCGGCAAGTTGGGACAGTGGTTCCGCGCCGTTTCGCCGGCCGTCATCAAAGGCATGCTGGCAGGGATCGGCCTGTTGATTCTCGGCAGCCAGTTCCATGTCATGCTCGACCAGAAGCCGCCGGGCCGCGGTGCGGAAAACCTGAACGCAATTCCCGCGGCACTGGCTGCCGCGTTGACACCGCTGTCCGCCGGCGATCAGGAAGCTCGCTCCTTGCGGCAACGAGTGCTCAACGAATCCCGCGAGTTGTTGCAGCGTCAAAACGAACTCGCCCGCCTCGCACGGGAAGCCGGGACAGAAGAAAATGCTCAAGCCGTTTCCGCAACACAGTCCGCATTGACGGAGCAGATTTCCGCTTGGCGGAAGCGTGTCGCCGCGCTGTCCGACCCAACGATTTACGAGGAGGTTCAGAACCTGGAGGGACGGCAACTCGCCGTCGCCCAGGCGCTGGAATCGAACGACTCCCAGGCGCTGGGCGCTGCAATCGATTCCGCGGCGGAATCGCTGCGTTTGATCCAGGGACGCTTACGGCAGCCGAATTATGCCGGATTGGTCGGGCTGTTGACGATCGCAGTCATCGTGCTGTGGCAGGAGTTTGCCCCGCTGCGGCTCAAAACGCTGCCGCCCGCACTCGCCGCCGTGCTGGTGGCGTCGGGCGTCGTGGCCTGGTGGGCGCTGCCCGTGTATCAGGTCGATGTTCCCGACCGATTGTGGGACGGCGTCCATCTGCCCACGGCGGCGATTCTCGGTGAGACGTCTTGGAAGCTGGTCCTGCAATACGGTCTACTGACGGCCATTGTCGCCAGTGCCGAGACGCTGCTCTGCGCCGCCGCCGTCGATCAGATGCAGACCGGCCCGCGCACGAAATACGATCAGGAACTGGTTGCACAGGGCGTCGGCAACCTGCTGTGCGGAATCGTCGGGGCGCTGCCGATTTCGGGCGTCATCGTCCGCAGTTCCGCGAATGTGCTGGCCGGGGCCAAAACGCGCCTCTCGGCCATCCTGCACGGGTTGTGGCTGCTCGCCTTTGTGACCGGATTGTCGACGCTCTTACGGCAGATACCGACCAGTTGCCTGGCCGCGATTCTCGTCTACACCGGCTATAAGCTGACCGACATCAAGGCGATTCGCGAGCTGCGGAATTTCGGCTGGGGAGAAGTCGCGATCTATGCGGTGACGGTTGCCGTCATCGTGTATGAAGACTTGTTGACCGGCGTCATGATCGGCATCGGACTTTCCTCGCTCAAGCTTCTCTATACCTTTTCGCATCTGCGCTGCGACCTGCTGTTGCATGACGCAGAGCGTACGGCACAACTTCGGTTGCTTGGGGCCGCGACATTCGTGCGGCTACCGAAACTGGCGGCCGAATTGGAGCGCATCCCCGTCGGATACGAATTGCACGTCGATTTCACCGAATTGGACTATATTGACCATGCCTGTCTCGAACTGCTGATGAGTTGGGGGGCCGGACATCAAGCGACCGGCGGATCGCTCGTCCTTGACTGGGAATCGTTGCATGGCCGTTTTCGCCGCGACGCCCGCGGGCAGCCTCCCAGCGAGTGAGCTTTTGCCGTGACAACTCCGTTCGTCAACTACGTTCTGATCGACCGGTCCCGTTTATCGGCAGGAAGAAAAAAGGGGACAGGTCCATTTAATTCATCGTCCCGGCGAATTCCGGGGGCGGCCCCGGGAACGGAGCGTCGATTCCAGGCCGAGCAGGCTGGCAACTCGCTGGATCCAGTCCTTCGAGCCATATGGCTGGCCGCGGACCACCGAGCGCCGCAGCGCTGACAACTCTGCCTCGGTTTGAGGCGCGTTCACAAGAGTGACCCAGTCGCGCGGCATCGAGAGCGGCCAACGCGACAACACGCCTCGCTGTGCCGCCGTCCCCTGTGCGCGGCGCCAGAGACTGGACCATCTCCAGTCCTCGGCGCGATCCACCAGGTTGGCGCGCAGGGCATTCCGCTCGACATAACGCATGATTTGATAGAAGGCGTCGTCCTCTTCCACGGGGAAGGACTTGAAGCGACCCTGGTAGACGTGCCCCTCGCCGACGCGCCGCTTGTGCTTCTGCCAGCGCGTCACATGCGTGACGGTCAGCCGCTGCATGAAGGCGGCCAATTCGCCGTCGTGCTGCGGCCACAAGACGAAATGCCAGTGATTGGGCATCAAACAATAGCCGCAGATCCGCATCGGGGATTTTTCGAGCGTCACGGCGAGGATGTCCTCGAAGGCGGCGTAATCCGCCGGCTTGTCAAACAGCCGTTGCCGTCCCACGCCCCGATTGAGCACGTGATACACCATTCCGTCCGGCGCTGCGCGACTCGTTCTGGGCATGATGCCCCCGACGATACCCGCCGCTCCTCGCCCCGTCAATAATGGACCTGTCCCCTTTTTCCTTCCCAGAATTCACGAATTCATCAGGTTGTTCTTTTTGCGTCTTTTACGGCTCTTTGCGGCAATCCTCTGAAGTTTGATCTCCGGAGAGACTCTAAGAGATGGCTCCGCTACGAGGCGTTTGGCGTTCGGATTTGAGCGTTGGCGGGTAGCCGACTCGCGACGATCCAGCGATTGGGACAATCGCGTCAACATGGCGCCGACATCCTGGCTGAGCTTTCAGGCGGCGGAAGGAGGCCAAGGTCAGCGCGCGGCAGCGATCCCGGCTGCGCTGTGTTCCAGCACCTCCCGGTACAGCGTGGCGGTTTGTTGGATCATGGTTTCGACGTTGTACTGGGTCGAGACTTCCTCGCGGGCGGCCTGGCCCATCCGGCGGGCCTTTCCGGGGTCTTCCAGAAGTTCCAGGATGCGGGCGGCGAGTTGGGCGCTGTCGGACGGAGGAACCAGGATCCCCGTCTCTCCGTCGCGAATCACGCGAAAGACGCCCCCGACCTTGGTCGCGATTACCGGCCGGCCCAAGGCCATCGCTTCGAGCATCACGGTCCCGAGTCCCTGCAGCAACGACGGCAGACAAAAAATATCCATCGCTTCAAGTGCCGGGGAAAAATCGGAAAGATTCGGGAGAAACGTGACATGCTGCGCAATGCCCAGTTCGCGCGCCAGACGCCGGAGATTTTGTTCCTCCGGCCCGGCCCCGGCGACGAGAAACTCCACGTCGCGCCCCGTTGCCAGCACCCGGGCCGCTGCGCCCAGGAAAAACGGAAATCCCTTGACCGCCTCCAACGGGCCGGCTGTGCCCACCACCGGTACTTTTGCCGGGTTCAAGACCGGTTCAATCGGCTCGGTCTGTCCGCACGCTACGCCGCTGGAGATCACCGTCACCAGTTCAGAGGGGAGTTTATGCCGGTCGATCAGGTGCTCTCGGACCGCGTCACTGACGGCAATCACCCTTCGGCACACTTGGCGATCGATCCGCAGAATGTCACGTTCCGGCAGATAGTCATGGATGGTGATGACCAGCGGCCGCTCCAGTTGCCGCGCGATCCACGTTGCGCCGCGGATCGCCGTTCGTGACTGGGCATGTACGATCTCCGGCGGATCGATCGACAATTTTCGGAGCAGAATTTCGAGCATCAGCCGGCCGAGCACCGGCTGCAAGAGGTGCGGATATTCACGGATCTGCAAGGCTTGCCGGGTCTCGGCCGACACCACGCGGGCATCCGGACAGACCACCAGCGGCCGAAGCCCCTGTTCCGGCAATCCCTGGCCCAGCCGCAGCGTATAGCCGCTCTGTCCGCGGACGGCGAATTGTCCGGCGAAGAGGAGCACCTGAGGCAGATCACCAGAGAAGGCCATGAGTTCGTTCCAGCCGCGCGGGCCATCCCATCCTGCACAGAATTCTCAGCGCCGCCTGAGCGCTTTGGGCCGCTGCAGAATTTCCTGCAGCACAATCGCCTGGCGGACACCCTGCGGATTGCGCAGCAGGGTGATCAGGGGATGAATCGGCGCAGAGGCGGTCGAGGTCGCAACTCCTGAGACCGATTTGCCCCGGCCGATCTCCGCCTGGACTTGTGCGGGGATCAGGCCGGCGAGATCCTGCTGGACTTCCGCGGCAATCCGCTCGGGCTGCATATAATCGGAAACATGCGAACGCACGCCTTCGCCCAGGTTGGACGAGGACAGGTGCTTTTCGGCAAGACTGGCGATCGGCTTCGGCCCCTTTTGCGGTTTCGCCCCCGGCTGCGGCTTGCCCGGTTTCTTACCGGCCTTGGCTCCCGCCGGCCGGGGACGCTCGGCCGGACGGGGCGGCGCATTCGTCTTGGCGGGCGGCCGATTCGGGTTGGCGGCGGAGCTGATTTCTTCCAGAAACGTTTCGATTTCCGTCCGCATCCGCACCCCCTCGGGAGGGCCGATCCGCGGCCGCTGCACGGCGTCCGCCTGACCTTTGACGACTTTCACGAACCAGCCCAGCGCCGACACCACCAGGAAAATGATCCCGATGATCTCGCCGACATCCAGGGCCGCCAGTACGGGCAGAATCGGGTTCATGGAGCGTTTCAGGACAAGGAGGAAGGCGCTAGGTCTTCGGCGTTAGGCGTTCGGAAAAGACATTGGTCGCTGGGAATCGCCGACTTGGTTTCTCATCGGAAATCCTTCCGCAGATAATTCGAGGATTGGCCGCAAAGAGTCGCAAAATGCACAAAAAATACCAGACGAGAATCTCGTCGTTACACTCCGCGACTTGAACAGGCTGTTGTATTTTGCGTCTCTTGTGCTACGAACCGCCAGAATCTTCGTGCGTCGTGAAGACTTTCTCGATCCCAAATTGCAACGCGTTGATTGACAACGATTTGAATGAAGAGTTTTGACCAAAGATTTCGCAGATGGACGCAGATTTCTTTGGGCCAGAAAACCTCTTTTTTGCGATTTTTGTGCCTTTTTGCGGCCAATCCTATGCTGCTTCTCCTGCAAAATTTCCGTCGGGTTCTGATCCGTGCTCATCCGTGTTATCCGTGGCGAACCTGCTTTGCGAACTTTGCCTCTTGGCGACTTTGCGCGAGACGCCTTTTCAGTTTGGGTTGCGGGTCTCCCGCGCTGGGCCTCTTTGCGGCCAATCTCGCAGTGATTTGGATCTCTGGATCGACTCCTACATCTTGCCGGCGCCCCCTTGGCCGGCGATGACGCTGCGCATCTGCGTGTCTGCCTGGACGTTTTTCAGTTCATAATAGTCGAGCAGTCCCAGCGCGTGGCTGCGGAAGGCTTCGGCGATGGACATCGGCACCTGGGATTCTGCCAGCACCACTTCCGCGCGATTCGCCTGCACCAGCGCGACCATCTCCTGTTCGCGGGCGGTGAATTCGGCCCGGCGCTGCTCGGCCTTCGCCTGTGCGACGCGCATATCCGCTTCCGCCTGGTCCGCGCCGAGCCGCGCACCGATGTTGTCTCCCACATCGATATCGGCAATGTCGATCGAGACGATTTCAAAAGCCGTCTGCGCTTCCAGCCCCTGGTCGAGCACAGCCTGAGAGATGCGATCCGGATTTTCAAGAACCGTCTTGTAGGAATGAGTCGAACCGATGGCCTGCACGATCCCCTGGCCCACGCGGGCGATGACGGTCTCCTCTGTCGCACCGCCGATTAACTGCCGCAGATTGGTCCGCACGGTGACGCGGGCGCGGACTTTCAACTGAATTCCGTCTCCCGCAACGGCCTCCAGCGTCCCCTGCGTTTTGCGGCTGTCCGGACAATCGATCACCTTGGGATAGACGCTGGTCCGCACGGCTTCGAGGATATCACGGCCCGCCAGATCGATGGCCTGAGCTGTCTGCCAATCGAGATCAATATCCGCCCGATTGGCGGCGATCAGCGCGCGGATCACCTTCATCACGTTGCCGCCCGACAGCACGTGCGATTCCATATCCTTCGCGGCAACCGGGTATACATCCGTCAGGCCGGCCTGCACGGCCATGATTTTCGCCCGGACGATCTCCGACGGATTCACCCTCCGTATATACATCATGATCAGATGCGGAAACGAAATGCCCGCCCCGGTCATGATGCATTGAATCCACAGGCTGATGAGCTGGGCGAACATCGCCAGAAAGATCAGCACGAAGATCACGATGACGACGGCAATGCCGACCGCGATCGCCTGCGGCAACTGAAGCTGCGCCAACAACATCATGACGTGTACCTAGATAGATTTTGGTGAGTCACAGATCAGCCGCTCACGTAATAAGCGCTCACTTCATGAGCGGCTGAACTCTGATTGCTAAGACTGCTTTAGCCTTGCGGAATCTCGAAGTCAAGGGGAGACGCTTCAGCCGCAGGCGCCAGGGAATCGGGATGCGACGCTTTGGAAGGCAGCCGCACCAGCAGGCGCGTGGAACGGACGGCGGCGACTTCGACGTTGACGCCCGGTTCGAGAAGAAGCCCTTCCGTAAAGGCATGATGGCGTTCGCCGTCGATCAGAATCATGCCGCCGGGGTTGAGCAGCGTCTGGGTGACGCCCTGCTTGCCGATGAGCTGCGTCAGCCGGGCCGTTTCTTTCGCAAACGGAGTGACGCGGTCCGGGTCCGGCGCGTCGAGCAGGATCTTCTTGCCGAATTTCGTCCGCGGAAGGAGGGAAAAGGCTCCGATCAGCGCCGCCGGCACCATCATCAGCAGAAATCCGCAAAAGGTCCAGAACGCCTCGGGACTCGTGCGCCACCAGGCGGCGTAGGCGCACCAGACCGACCCGCCCAGCACGAGCACCGTCGTGCAGAACAGCAGCCCGCCGGAGGGTATGAAGACTTCAGCCGCCAGAATGGCGATGCCGACAAAGAGCAGCAGGATCGCGAAGACGCCGTATGAGTCCATTTCCTCTCCGAACGCTGCCAGCGGAAAAATGCCCGGCAAAACCACAGTCCGCGGCAGGGTCTCCTCAAGTGTATCCCTTCACCGGAAGGAAGCAACCCGCCGTGCCGGAGTTTGCCTGCAATTCCCCGGCGCGGTACGTTGCCTGTTGAAGTCAAGGTAATGTTTCGTCGGAGGGATCGCGGCGAATCCATCCGGGAGCCATGAACTCAGGGATCTGTCATGCCTACGTCGTATCGAAACCTCCCTCCGTTTGCCGGGCTGTGTTCCCTGGAAGAGGCCCAGCGGACCGGAATGTCCGTCGAGAACTGCGTCGCCTGGATGAAGCGGCACCATTACGTGCTGCAAAGGCTGCACGAAATCCTCACGGCCCGCATCACCGCCGAGCCGATTTATGAACTGAAGACCGCGTTCAGCCATCACGCTTACCTGTGTGCGGAGCATGTCGCCGCGATCCGCAAACGGATCAGCGAACTTCGTGAACCTCCGCTCGGGCTGGAAGTTGTTCCTCATGACGGGCTCAAACTGTGTTGCGATGAAATCCTAGCGGCTCCAACGCATGTCGAACTGCTGCTGGGCGTGTATGAGGTCGTGTTGCCGGCGCTCAAGAGGTCGGTCTGGGACTATTTCTGCACGACCAATCCGCTTGCCGATGCACCCAGCGTTCGCATCGCCAGGTTTTGCGAGATGGAGATTCACGACCTGGTGGAGTACGGCCGCGAGGCCGTTCCATGTCTCGTCACGGATGCCGATCGCGAGCGCTTAGCAAGCTGGACCTCGCTCCTCGACGAATGCCTGGAATTCGCCGGCGGCATCTCCGGTCGAGAGAAGCCGAACATCGCCGCGCTGCCACAACCGCACTTCTCCTCCACCCCCTACCAGTACGATCCTGTCCCCAAGCGGGACGAGCGCTTCCGCGATTCCTACAACGGCGGCGTGAACCCCGAAGCGTTTTTGTATGACGAGCGGTTCTCGCCGCGCGATAAGACGCTGATGCTGTTCTACAAGCGGCTTCGCGAAATCGACGTCCCCGAGATGATGGCCAGCATCATCCACCAGACGCCCGGCAAACCGTGGGGTTACTATCTCGACATGTCACGGCAACTCTGGGACGAAGCCCGGCACGCGATGCTCGGCGAACTCGGATTCGCGAGTCTCGGCCTCGACTGGTCGCAGATTCCGATCAATTTCACATGGTCGCTGAATCTCAACACGCAGCTCACGCCGCAGGAAAGGCACGGTGTGCTGTTTTTCATCGAACAGACGCTGATGCCGAAGACCGGCAAACGCTACGAGTGGGAAATCGGCCGGCAATCGGGCAATCCGCTGGCGGCGCTGATCCAGGATTTCGACTGGGCCGATGAAGTGCTTCATGCCCAGATCGGCCGGGAATGGTATGTGAAGGAGTTCGGCGATTTGCTGCCGGCGCTCGATTACGGCGACCAATGCTGGTCGAAAGTGATGAGCCGCTGGAGGAACTATCGCGATGAGGGTTTGACGGCTCATCGCAACTGGTGGCCGGAGATTTATCAGCAGGCATGCCGCCTCTGGAACAGCGCGCCCGATCCGGCGGCGCTCTCGTTTCACACGACGTACGAAGACACGCGGGCTGATTTGAAGAACATCTCGGCGTCGGCGTAACTGCGGAAACCATGAAAGCCCTGTTGCTGGCCGTGTGCTTGTCGGCCGCTTGCCTGATGGCCGGCGCAGGGATTCCGTACGATTTCATCAAGAGCCTGCGTTCGGACGGGTTGCCGTCTTACACCCCGGAACGCCATCTCCGGCACATGATCCTGATGCTGTCCTGGGGCGGCGCCGGGCTTCTGATCGCCGGGACGTCGCTGGTTCGCCTGTCGCGCGTTCAAGCCGGGTGGACCGCGTTCGTTCACGACATGATGAACCTGTTCGCCGACATCGGCCGGCTAATTCGCGCCGAGTGGCGGGCTCTCGCGGTCATCGGTCTTGTCGCCGCGTCGGTTCGCGTCCTGTACCTCCATCAGCCCATGCGGTACGACGAGGCTTACAGTTACATTCAATACGCAGCCGGTCCGTTCTACACGGGGATCTCCCGCTACTGGGACCCGAATAATCATCTGTTGAACACGCTGCTCGTGCATTGCTCGACGGAGCTGTTCGGCCCCGTCCCCTGGGCCTGCCGTTTGCCGGCGATGACTGCGGGCGTGCTGCTGGCGCCGTTGTGTTTTCACTTTGTGTTACGTCATGGCAGGGCCGCCGGGTGGCTGGCGGGAATCGCCGTCGCAGCGAACCCGGTGCTCATCGAGTACTCCACCAGCGGCCGCGGTTACATGATTCAAACCTCGCTCGTGGTGCTGCTGTTTGCCCTGACGCGGTCGCTCACCGAAGCTTCGCGCTGTGCCGTCTGGAGTCTGTGGAGTGTGACGGCGGCCCTAGCGCTCTGGACGATACCGACATCGCTGTACGCCGTCGCCGCGACGGTGCTGTGGCTGCTGTGGAACGGCCGGATTTCGATCCGCGGCAACCCCGGCCGGCCGGTGCCCGTGAGGCAGGTCACCGCCGGCTTGATGTGCGCCGGCGGGCTGACCTTGCTGCTTTACACGCCGGTCTTCGCCTGCAGCGGCTTTGGCGCGGTGACGAACAATTCGTATGTCATGCCGTTGGACTGGGGCGAATTCTTTTCCCAGGGGAGGTCGGCCCTCATCGAAGATGCCGCGTTTTTGTTTCGCGACCAGCCGTTGCCGACGATCGGATTTTGGATCGTCTCCGCCGCCGCCGCGCTGCTGCTCAGCACACGGCGCTCGGCCGTGCGGCTGGCGACGATGTCCCTGGTGTTTGGTCTCCTGCTGGCGGTCTTACAGCGCGTGCATCCTCCGGCCCGCGTCTGGCAGTTCCTGATTCCGCTGGGCATCCTGCTCGGCGCGATCGGCTTTGAAACACTGCTGTCGCGCTTGATGAATTCCCGCTGGCGCACAGGAGTCGCTTCCTTGGCCGTCGTCGTGATGGCGGTCAGCCCGCTCGCCCATTCGATGAGACACAACTCGATTCTCCTGTCGAATGAGGGGGGCGTGTTCCGCGATGCTCCCGGAGTCGTCCGGTCGCTGCTGGACCATCAGTTGCCCGGAGAACCCGTGCTGGCGATCTGCCCGGCAAGTTCGCCTCTGGTCTTCTACTGGATCAGAGCCAAAGGGGACGAGCACGACTTTCCGAACACCTGGGGCAACGCTTCGCCCACGGGCAGCGTGCTGATCGTGGTCAATCATTCCCACCAGGAGACCCTGCAACGGTTGTTCGACGAATTTCAGTTTTCCGCCGACTGGCGACGCGGCGAACAGCACGAATTGGCCGCCTTCGACACGGGACGGCTGATTCGCGTTACCTGTAGGAATTGCAACGGGGCGCAACGCGACTCGGGAGCCGTATCTGAATAAACGTGCCGTCCTAAACCGGGAAATCCCAGAATCCTGTTGGCACAGATGTCGAAATGTTGATATAAATGAGCAGTGATATTCGATAATTTGTTGGTTGATGGAAATTATTGCTGGTCTCCTGTGTCGAAAGCGGTGCCATGCTGACTCTCCTGGGACGCTCCGAGGCCCATCGCGACTTTTGCGACGGCGTTTCACGACGGAATTTTCTGAAGATCGGCTCGCTTGCCGCGCTGGGGACCTCCGCCTCCTGGTCTCTGCCCGACATCCTCAGAGCCCAGTCGCAGTCGGGCAGCAAATCGCCGAAGTCGGTCATCATGATTTACCTGGTCGGCGGTCCGCCGCATCAGGACATGTTCGATCTCAAGCCCGAAGCGCCCAAGGAAGTCGCCGGACCGTGGCGGCCGATTGCGACCAGCGTCCCCGGCATGAACATCTGCGAAGCGTTCCCGAAACTCGCTGCGATGGCCGACAAGCTGACCGTCATTCGCTCGCTCGTCGGCAACCAGGCCGATCACGATGCGATCCAGGTCTTCAACGGCCGCAACCCGCGCAATCCGAAACCGTCCGGCGGCTGGCCGCAGTTCGGGTCGCTCGTTTCCAAAGTGCAAGGCGCCGCAGTGCCGACGTCCCCGCCGTACGTCAGCCTGTGTTACACGTGCACCCACGGGCCCTACAATGAACCGGGACCGGGGTTTCTCGGCTCGGCCCAGGCGCCGTTCCGTCCGATGGGGCCGACCAAGGACGACATGGTCCTCAACGGCGTGACGCTGGAACGCCTCGCCGACCGGAGATCGCTGCTGAAAAGCGTTGACCTGTTGAAGCGCGAGATCGACGCCACGACCATGATGACGGGCATCGACACGTTCACCGAACAGGCCATGGGTGTCTTGACGTCCTCCAAACTCGCCGAGGCGCTCGATCTCTCGAAAGAAGATCCGCGAACCGTGGCCCGCTATGGCACCGGCGACCCCAAGATCATGATGGACGGCAACGGCGCCCCGCGCGTGCCGCAAAGCCTCCTCATGGCCCGCAGGCTCATCGAAGCCGGCGTTCGCGTCGTCACTCTGAATTACAGCAAGTGGGACTGGCACGGCGGCCTCAACGCCGAGGGCCGCGCCAACAATTCCATCTTCCTGCGCGAAGCCGAGGATTTCCCCGTCTTCGATCAATGCGTCAGCGCCCTCGTGGAAGACCTGCACCTCCGCGGGTTGTCCGACGATTGCGCCGTCATCGTCTGGGGCGAATTCGGACGCACGCCGAAGATCAGCCCCATCGTCGGCCGCGATCATTGGCCGCAAGTCAACTGCGCGCTGATGGCCGGCGGCACGATGCAGCACGGCCAAGTGATCGGCGCAACCGACCGCCTCGCCGGCGAAGCCGTCGCCCGCCCGGTGACGTTCGGCGAAGTCTACGCCACGCTGTTCCACCATCTCGGCATCGACGTCCACCAGACGACCATCACCGACCTCAACGGCCGGCCGCAATATCTCGTCGAAGATCACGCCAAGGTCATGCCGGAACTCGTGTGATCAATCCACCAGCATCTGGTCCAACATGCGAATGGCGGCGGGGCCGACGAGGACCACGAAGATGCCGGGGAAGATGAACAGCACCATCGGGAACAGCATCTGCACGGCGGTTTTCTGGGCTTTTTCTTCGGCGATCTGGCGGCGTTTGACCCGCATCGAATCGCCCTGCACGCGGAGCGCCTGGGCGATTGACGAGCCGAACTTGTCGGCCTGAATCAGAATCGCGACCAGCGACCGAACGTCGTCCACGCCGGTCCGCACGCCGAAGTCGTGCAGCACGTCGCGGCGGTTGCGGCCCATCTGCAACTGCATCAGGCACATGTTGAGTTCAGAGCAAATGTCCGGGGAGGAATCTTCGAGTTCCGCGGCGACGCGGCGCATTCCGGCATCCAGGCCGAGCCCCGCCTCCACGCAGACGACCAAGAGGTCCAGCACGTCGGGCAGCGACAGGAAAATCTTCTGCTGACGCTGCATCCGCAGATACGCCAACACGAGTTCCGGCAGATAAAACCCGGCGCCGGCGGACAGACCGATGGCGGTGTAGCCATACTGGGTCGCTCCGTATTTCCACATTCCGAAGGCGCCGCCGAACAGCGCCCCGGCGATCAGCGCGCAGAACTTCAACGCCAAGTAGAAATCGGCCGCTTTCGGCTGCGAAAATCCGGCGTTGGCCAGACGCACCTTCAGGGCGTTCTGCTCGAGTTCCGATTTGGACTCCAGCGCTTTGGACAATGTCGGTACGGCCCGTTCCAGCATCCCGCCGACGCCGCCTTTGGCCTGCGTGCCGCGGCCGGCTTCACCCCGGGCGTTCGGGTTTCTCATTTCTTCCAGCCGTTCCGACGCCCGCTGATTCTGGGGCGAGAACAGGCTCAGGACGGCCCAGATGCCGGCCGCGACGCCGATGGCGGCCACCCAGGGAAGCAGAACGACAAGGTCCATGATCGTAGTCTCTCAAATGGCCGCATAACAACAAATTGCCGCTCAAAGCCCGCCATCGGCGACGGCGGGAACGCTTCTGCGAAGCGCCGCTAAAAAGTTACACCTTGATATCGATGATCTTCTTGATGCAGACCGCGCCGAGGATCTGCATCACGATCCCGACGGCCACCATCTTCTTGCCCAGCTCCGTCGTGAACAGCAGCATCACGTATTCCTGGTTCAGGAAGTACACGGCGATGAAAATGGCGATGGGCATGGCCATCAGCACGGCACCGCTCAACCGGCCTTCGCCGGTCAACGCTTTGACGAGGCCGAGAATCTTGAACCGTTCGCGGATCACGTATCCAATTTTGTCGAGAATTTCCGCGAGGTCGCCGCCTGTCTGGCGTTGAATGGCAACGGCCGTTACGAAGAATTTCAGGTCGAGGTTCGGCATCCGCTTCAACATCCCCTTGAGCGCCTGTTCGATGGGAATGCCCAGGTTCTGCTCTTCATAGGCGATGTGAAATTCCGTGGCGATCGGCGCGGGCATTTCTTCCGACACCAGAAACAGCCCGGAATTCAAGCTGTGGCCCGAGCGCAGCGCCCGGCCCAGCAGTTCCAGCGCGTTCGGCAGTTGCGTCTCAAATCTATGAAACCGGCGCTTGCGGCGCATCCACATCCAGACCAATGGACCCACTGCCGTCATCAGCCCGAAGACCGGATACAGCGGCGTCGGCGAATTGGTGACCACGGCGACCGAGACGCCCAGCACGGCGCAGACGGCGGTAATCAACAGAAAAATTTCAAACTTGATCGGGGAGTCAGCCTGCTGGAAGAAAAGTTCGAGATTCCCGAACTTATCCGCCAGCTTGCCCACGACCGTGGCCATCGCCCCGGAACTGGCGTTGATCAAGTCCTCTTTCATGAGGCCCTTGTTCTCGGCGTCGGCCAGTTTGCCGCCCGACAGCACGGCAAGCCGCTCTTCGGCGACGTTCGCCTGGCGGTCTTTCACCATGGAGAAAATCATCACGCCGAGCGCTGCCGCCCCGCCGAATGCCGCCAGTGAAATGATGAGGATCGGGTCCATGGTGGATGTATCCGTGACTCAGTGAAGTGTCTTGCCAGGCGTTAAAAAAACCGCTTGCGCTAAGCCGACGATCCCTGGCGCTCTTATTCTTCTAACGCCTAACCCCTAACGCCTAACCCCTAACGCCTAACCCCTAACGCCTAACCCCGGATACCTAACGCCTAATACCTATTTCCCGAGCGCGCGATGCGAGAACAGGTTGCTCGGCAGCCGGACGCCGGCTTGTTCCAGGCGATTCATGAACGCCGGGCGGACGCCCGTCGCTTCAAAATGGCCGTAGGCCTTGCTGTTTTCATCGATACCGTCCTGATGGAACAGGAAGATGTCCTGCATCACGACTGTATCTTGTTCCATTCCGACGACTTCCGTGACGTGGGTCATCTTGCGCGGCCCGCCTTGCAGACGCGAAACCTGCACAATCAGGTCCACGGCGGCGGCGAACTGCTGCCGGATCGCCTTGAGCGGAATGTCGTATCCGCCCATCGAGATCATGGTTTCCAACCGGGACACGGCGTCGCGGGGCGTGTTGGCGTGAATCGTGGTCATCGAACCTTCGTGGCCCGTGTTCATCGCCTGCAGCATGTCGAGCGATTCCGGTCCGCGGCATTCGCCGATGATCACCCGGTCCGGCCGCATACGCAGGGCGTTCTTCACCAGGTCGGTCGCCGAGACGCGGCCTTTGCCTTCGATGTTCGGCGGCCGCGTCTCCAGCCGGAGCACGTGCTCCTGCTGCAACTGGAGTTCGGCGGCGTCTTCAATCGTGATCACGCGGTGATCGTTCTGCACGAAGCTCGACATGGTATTCAGCAGCGTCGTTTTCCCGGAGCCGGTACCGCCCGAGATGATGATGTTCAGCCTCGCCTTGATCGCACCTTCCAACAGCAGGGCGATTTCCGGCGTGAATGCGCCGAACCGGAGCAGGTCTTCCAGGCCGAGCGGCTTGGAGCCGAAGCGGCGAATCGTCAACGACGGGCCGTCCAGCGCCAAGGGCGGAATGATCGCGTTCAAGCGGGAACCGTCCGGCAGGCGTGCGTCCACCATCGGCGACGTTTCGTCCACGCGGCGGCCGACGCGCGAGACGATCCGGTCGAGAATCTGCATCAGGTGCTGATTGTCGCGAAACGTGACTTCGTGCTTGTAGATCCGGCCGTTCTTTTCGACGAAGACGTTTTTCGGACCGTTGATCATGATGTCCGCGATTCCCTGCTCTTTCAGCAGAATTTCGAGCGGACCAAAGCCGAACGTTTCGTCGAGAACTTCTTCGATCAGCCGTTCGCGTTCCGAACGGTTCAGCAATGGGTTTTCAGTGTCGCACAGGTGCTCGACGACCAGGCGGATTTCCCTGCGGAGCGTGTCGCCTTCCAGGTCGCCCAAACGGGTCAAATCGAGTTTTTCGACCAGTTTTCCGTGAATCAGCCGCTTCAGCGTGTCGAAATCGAGTTCGCTGGCTGCGGCTCTGCCGGCACGGGACGCGTTGAGATTCGGGGTGGCCATGGGCGACGGAACTCCTTGTTGCGTTGCAAGATACGTTGTTGGTCTCGGTCGTGGAGGACCGGCCGGGGGAACGGCCGCTTCATCCCCACTGTGACAAACGTAGCTTACGAATCGCGATGATGCCAAAAAGAAACGAGACTTCTGCCAAGACTGCCGGAGCCCAGGCATTCCATCACGGCAAAACGGACGTACCCCGACCTCTCCAAATTGTTTGCGAGCCAACAGTTCGCGTTGATAGAGCGCAAAAAAACAGACGCGGTCCAGGGTCGGGGCCTGAACCGCGTCTGAGAGAGATTACCGAGACTTTCGGCCTACCGGAGCGGTCGCTTCGGCAGACAATTCATCAGGGCGCTGTGTTGGAATGGCTTAGTACCGGCGTCCGCCGCCGCCACCGCCGCCATATCCGCCGCCGCCCCGGGGGCCGCCGCGTCCACCACCACCGCCGCCGCCGCCGCGTTCTTCGCGCGGACGGGCCTCATTCACCGTGAGTTTCCGTCCTTGAAAGTCTGCACCATTCATGGCGTTGATGGCTTCTTCCCCGCCATCACCCATTTCGACGAAGCCGAAGCCTCGCGACCGACCGGTTTCCCGGTCCATCACCACCGACGCGGATTGCACTGTGCCGAATTGGCTGAATGCCGTCCGCAGATCATCCGATGTCGTGCTGAACGACAAATTACCGACATACAAATTCTTGCTCATCGTCACCCTTTTGTGAGCCGAAAGCGGCTCGTCAACCGAAAAAACCGCCGCGCAATGCAGCGGCATACGCAGAAAAGCCTCTGAGGAAGCCGGGTGACGTGGCGCGGACGGTGCTGTTCCCGACGAGCAGCCTGTGCCGCAACCGCGTTATTCGAATTCCCAAAAAGACGGAACAGCACCAGCAGCGCGGCGAGCTTGGACAGGTCGGCAGACAGCCGCAACCAAGACAGGTCTACGTGGACAGGGGCAATTTCGTCAGAGCCTTCTCTGATCGGCCGAGACCGCCGGCCGACATCGTGGATTATACGAGGTTTCCCGCATTCGGGAATAGCGAATTGCCCTCTGGATACAGATTCACAAAAAAAAACGACGCCGGCCGGACCATGCCGAACGAACGCCTGGCAACGGCTTCATCCTCACACGCAAGACCGTCGAGAGGAGAGTCGCGGCAAGGAACACAAGAGAAATTCGTTCCGAGGTGGATGGACGCCGGGAGGCATGATTAGAATAGAATACCGCTTATTCCGAGCCTGGATCCGTTCCCATTCCTACGCCGGTTTTCATCAGGAACGAGATTCCAGAACGCCTCGAAGCAATCATTTCATTCATCCTCAGCCAATGCGCAGAATCTTCCACGGCGAAAAACCTGGCTTGTTTCGCAAGGATTCGGTCCCATGGTTCGCTCAACGCGATTGGTGCTGGGATTCTGGTGTGTGATCCGCGCGGTCTCTGCGCCGGCTGCGGAAATTGAGCACGGATTGAACGCCGAGATCTTTAGCGACATGGCGTTGCAACGCTCGGTGGCGAAGCGGATCGACCCGAACGTCGACTGGCATTGGAACGGAGCGCACCCCCATCCCGACGTCCCCGCCGACTTTTATTCCATTCGCTGGACGGGCTGGATCAAATCGCCTCAAGCGGGCCGCTACAAGCTGACCCTGATGGGAGACGACGGTTTTCGGATGTCGCTGGACGGCAAACAAGTTCTCGACTCTTGGAAGGGGGGCTTCAACCATCAGTCTGTCTCGGTCGAACTGACGGGCCGGCCGCAGGCGATCTCGATCGAATACTTTGAAATCGATAAGGGGGCCTGGATCTCGTTCTGGTGGCAGCCGCTGGGTTCGCGTACGCCCACGATTGTGCCGACGGAGGCCTTATTTCCCGATGAAGAGAGCGCCAACGCCAAACCAAAAAAGAAAAAGAATCCCCCCCATGGTTTGGCTGCCGAATACTTTGATACGGCGTTCAAGCGGTCCTTTGGACGCAGCTTCGTCTACCGTACGGAAGGCATCTGGGGAGACTGGAACGCACAACCCGGGGCGCCGGTCGACGGCGGCCTGCGTTGTACCGGTTTTCTCGTTCCGGAAAAAAGCGGTCCCTATAAACTCAGCGCCTTTGCCGACAATAGCCTGCGCATCTGGATTGATGAGAAGCCCGTGCTACAGGCGCGACTTGACCAGGACGGGGGCCACTCCAGCGCCATTGTGGAACTGAAAGCGGATACGGCTCACGCCATTACCTTGGAGTTCGTCGATCCGGGGCACTGGGGTTCCTATTATCTTCATTGGATTCCGCCGGAGTCGACCAAAGAATTGTGCATTCCCTGCGAGTGCCTGTACCCCAACAAACAGGCGGTGCCGAAAGGAATGGAATTCGTCACAAAGTGACGCCGGGCGTTCAGCGAATCGAACGCAGCATCGTCAGGATTTTGGTCTCGTCGTACTGCTCCGGAGCAAGCCGGCACTCGAGTTCGACTTTCCCGACTTTGCCCGGAAAATCTCCGGCAAAGTGCACGGCCTTGACGCTTTGCCGTGTCGCCGGGTCGACCGGTGCCGCACCGCCAGGCGGGGCGAGTTCGTCATCATCGCCGCCAAGGACATCGTCGATCCACATTTCCCCGGTCACGATGTAGAACTTGCATTTTTTTCCGCGGATGTCGAGCACGTGTTCCTCGCGTTGAAACTCCTTCCAGCCCAGTTGCAAGACGCCGTCGTTGAACATCGACGTAAACGGCGAATAGTCATCGGCAGCCTGGGGAGACCCGGGCACATCGGACTCGATCCTCAGCGTGCCGAACCCGTGTTCGGCCGGCACGCAGGTTCCCGTCGGGCACCATTCGTACTCGGCGTTCATGCTCATGAATTTGCTGGCGGATTTCGGCACGAACTCCGGCGGGATGGTGATATCGGTCATCTCGTTGACGACCTGCGAAATCGCGGCAGGCTCGGTGATGTGCGCATTCTTAGTGACGTTTTCCAACGTCGACTTCACGGAGAAGTACATCCAGACGCCCGCTCCGCAGCAGGAAATGACGGTCAGCCCGCCCAGCGAACCGATGACGATCAACAGGATTTTCAAGGATTGGTCGCCGGATTTTTTCGGAGCTTTGCGAGACTTTCTCCGAACCGGGCGATCATCGTCATCATCGTCGGACATGACTGAGTCCTCAAGAGAGGGGAGAACACGATTCGAACTCAAGCGACCAAGACAGTTTGCCAGGAAGGATTGCCCGCGGCAAGCAACCACTTCCTCTTGCCGCATTCGGTGAAAACCCCTACATTTCGCCGTTTGCCGGGGCGGGCTTTGAGGGGGTTGCCATGCCAGTGGGTGTCAGGGATGTGCTGACGATTGTGGTGGTCGCCGGGCTGGTGTTTTTCACCAATCTGGGGAGCTACCCGCTGTTCGATGAAGACGAGCCGAAGAACGCCGTCTGCGGGATGGAGATGTTCGCGCGCGGCGACTGGGTCGTGCCGACGTTCAACGAAGAACTCCGCACCGAC
This sequence comes from uncultured Planctomycetaceae bacterium, assembly GCA_964388415.1. Taxonomy (GTDB): domain Bacteria; phylum Planctomycetota; class Planctomycetia; order Planctomycetales; family Planctomycetaceae; genus CAZDGB01. The sequence goes on from CAYMAO010000004.1 coordinate 109,558, forward strand.
AAGCCGATTCTCATCTACTGGCTGATGCTGTGCTCTTACAGCCTGTTCGGCGTCTCGGAATTTGCGGCTCGGTTCGGGTCGTCGGTGATGTCCATTGGCACGTCGCTGGGGACGTATTACCTCGGCCGAAAATTGTACGACCGCCAGGTGGGACTGCTGGCGGGGATTGTCATCGGCACGTGCCTGATGTTCTCTGCCGTCGGCCGTGCCGTCACGCCGGACGCGACGCTGGTCTGCTGTCTGACGTGGGCGTTTTGCTTTTTCGTGAAGAGTCTCGCATGGGGAATGCCTTCCCTGAGCGGGGGACGTGAGTCCCCTGGTTGCGGCATCCACGAAGTCGGCACGCACAATCCAGGAACCGAGGCCCCCCGCTCGGGGATACTTGCCATCATCCCCATGTATGCCGCGATGGGATTGGCCATGCTGGCCAAAGGGCCGGTTGGGTTCCTGCTGCCCTGTACGGCGATCGGGCTGTTCGGGCTGTGCTCCAGCACCAGGAACGATCTGGCGGCGGGCGCGGTTTCACTCGGCGAGGGGCGCTGGTGGCGCAAGACGCTGCGGCTGGCGCTGCTGATCTTTTCGCCGCGGCGGTTTCTGCGGACGTTGTGGGCGATGAAACTGTGGATCGGAATTCCGGTGGCGTTTTCAATTGCCTTGCCGTGGTATCTGGCCGTCGGACATCAGACCGACGGGGCCTGGCTGTCGGGCTTTTTGATCAAGCACAACCTGGAACGTGCCACCAGCGCAATGGAAAATCATCGCGGGCTATTCTTCTATTATCTGCCGGTGCTGTTTGCCGGGGCCTTTCCGTGGTCGGTCTTTCTGCCGACCGCCGTGCGAGGGATCTGGCTCAGGGTGAAAGCGCGTGCCGAACATTGGGACAGCGATCTGTTTCTGGCCTGCTGGGCGCTGACGTGGCTGGTCTTCTTTTCGATTGCGCAGACGAAGCTGCCGAATTACATTCTGCCGATTTATCCCGCGGTGGCAGTGATCGTGGCCCGGTCGTTGATCGGCTGGATGCGGGATTCGTCGGTCAGCGTGCGGACGTTTCAGATCGAGTGCCGCGTCATGGCAACGGCCGGCGGAGCGATCGTGGCCGGCGTGTTGATCGCCATGTTCATCCTGCTGCCGAACGAATTGCCGCTGGCTCTCTTGGGAGCGATACCGATTCTGACGGCGGCCGTCGCGTATCAGTCTGCGCAGCGGCAACAACGGGAACGGGCCGTATTGACCCTGGCCGGCGGTGCGGCCATGCTGTGCGTCGCCATGATGGGTTGGGCGCCGGTCCAACTGGCCCAATACCAGGACAGCCCGTTCTTTGCGAACAAGGCTCACGCGGCGACCACATTTGGCGAGACGGAGATCGCCAGCTTCGATGTCTTCGAGCCGAGCCTGGTCTTCTATCACGGCCGCAAGGTGCATCGCCCCAAACGGCCGGAGGACGTCGTAAAGTTCTTCGCCGAGCACCCGGAAGGCTTCGTGCTGACCCGGTCGGACAAGCTGGACCGTCTGCCGGAGGAGCTGTCGGACGGGTTGATCGAAGTCGCCAGGCAGCGGCGATTCCTGCGCCGGCATGACCTGGTGCTGCTCGGCAGGCCGATGGTCGTGGCGGCCGGGCATCAAGCGCGGCAGTAGGAGCCATCGCGTGTCGCGACGGAACGCTTCTACGAAGCGTCGCTAACACTTTTGTCACTTCCGGCGCAGCACGTACATCACGTCTTCCGTATCGCCGGTGATCTCGATCGGCCATTCCATGTCGTAACGAAAATCGTACGTTTCGATGATGTCCCAGCGCGGGTCGGACAGGATCGCAGCCCGAATCTGCTCGGCGGTGTAGGTGCGAAAAATCGTTTCGTCTTCGATGCGGAATTGCTTGGTCGGCGTGTGGACATCGTAGGTCATGCCGATGATCTCGCGGCGTTTCTTCAGGTCGATTCCCTTCGACCACAGCCGGGAGTTGACGGTCAGACTGCCTCGCGACGCCGACCAGCATTCCTCGGTGCAGCGCTGCACCGTCTTCGGCGTGAGATGCAGACCCAGGATGTACAGCCCCCCCTTCTTCACGGCGTCGGCCATGCAGCGGAAGTGGGCGCGGGCCGTTTTCTCGTCGGGCAAATGGCGGAACGTGTTGATCAGGTTGAACGCTGCGTCGGCCGGCTTCTTGAGTTGGAAATCGGCCATGTCGCCGACGAAACCGGCTTCCTTGAGACCGTGCCGCTTCAACCGCGCGTTGCAGTAGGCGATGGCTTTCGAGTTCAAATCGAGGCCGGCGATGTCGTACCCGGCTTTGCCCAGCCGCACGAGCATCCGCCCCGTTCCGCAGCCCGGTTCAAATACGCGCTTCACCGGTTTGCGGCAGTAGAGCCGGAAGCAGGCTTCAAGAAACTTGAACTCCGCCGCCCAGTCGGAGCCGAAGATCAGGTCGTAATACTTGGGGAAGTCGTAGAGATGCCCGGCAATCGTTTCCATGTCAGTTCCGAGGGGGTTTCAAGCGGTCCAGCGAGGAGGTCAAGGATTCCAGGGGGAGAACATTTTGCGACACGTCGGGCGCCTGGCTGCACGTTCCGCAGCCGGAGCCGCATCCGGCGGACTTGTCGGAATGTGCGAACCACAGCCAGATTCTTCGGCCGAGAAACGCCACCGCGGCGAGAACGATGCTGACGACAACGACGTCTTGCCAGGCACCAGACATGATTCCCCTCCTCAAAGCCCGCCGTCGGCGTCGGCGGTAACGCTTCTGCGAAGCGTCGCGAATCTCACCACTTCCAGTCGGTGACTCCCACCAGGTTCTGGATGCAGTGCCGGGGCCATTTCCCTTGAGAGAGGCCGATCACAATTTCGGCGCACATCTTCAATGTATCATGCTGCGATTCGTGATCCAGCCCGGCGAGATGACCGCAGAACATCACGTTGTTGAATTCCAGGAGCGGGCTGGTCGTCGGCAACGGCTCGACTTCGAACACGTCCAGCCCCGCGCCGGCGAGATGCCCGGATTTCAGCGCGTCATACAACGCCTTCTCATCGACCAACTGGCCGCGGGCCGTGTTGATCAGGATCGTGCCCGGCTTCATTTTCGCCAGCGACCTGGCATTGATGAGGTGCTTGTTTTCCGCGCTCATCGGCAGGTGGAGCGAAACATAATCGGACTGGGAAAGCACTTCATCCAGCGACGTCATGTAGATGCCGTGCTGCTTCGCGAAGTCGAGATTGGGATAGGGATCGTAGGCAATGACCTTCATGCCCAGGCCGATGGCCCGGGTCGCTGTCGCCTGGCCGATGCGTCCCAGGCCGACGAGTCCCAGCGTGCGGCCCATGATGCGGGGCGTGGAGAAACGGCGCCAGGTGCCGGCCCGGACGAACTGATCGCGGGCCGGGAACCCGCGGGCGACGGACATCAAGAGGGCGATGGTGTGCTCGGCGACGGCGTGATGATTGACGCCGGGCGTCGTCGCCACGACGATCTTCAGCCGATCGCACGCCGGGACGTCGATGGCGTCGAATCCGACGCCCATTCGCGCGAACGCCCGGAGCTTCGGCAACTGGGCCAGCGTCTCACCGGAATACGGCTCCGACCCGGCAATGATGGCGGACGCATCCTTCACCAGAGGAATCAGGTTGGCCGGCTGAAACAAATCAACATTCCGGGGCACCTGGCGAACCTCAAACCCCGCCTGCTTGAGCAGTTCCAAGTGCGGACCGTGCTCGGAATTCAGGCCGGTGCAAACGACAACGGGCATCGATGATCCTTTGGACGAGGCGTTCGGCGTTGGAGAAAATCTCTACTCACCGTTTTAACGACGTGCACCGTAATCTGCCAGTGGGACGACAGGGATCGGAGAAAACGTGTCGCACGGAGACACGGAGACACGGAGGGCACGGAGAAAGGCTTCGTTCGCAAAGTCGTCACGGCGTAAAGGATGCCGGAAATACGGATGTCTTCGTCAAAAAGTTCGAATTCGAACTGGATAAAATTCTTGCTTGGAGTTCCGTGCATCGTTGCAATGGACTCTGTTCTCGGTGTCCTCCGTGTCTCTGTGCGAGACTGCTTTTGATTCCGGGGTCGATGTTAAATCAGAATGTCCTGATTCTTGCGCACCCCCGCGACCGTGTGCTTGTAGACATGCGCGCTGGCCTCCAGAATTTCTCCCGCCTTCTTGACATTCATGAACTGGAGCGCGGGCTGCCTGGATTCCTGCCAGTCCAGGTAGTTGAAGCGGTTTCCGCCGATGAACTGGCCGTACAGCGCGTGATCGAAATCCGCCTTGTCCGGGACGGTGCCGTCATGAATGTGCATCGTGGGAAAGAAGAGCTTCCCGGGTTCTCGGCGCGGGAACGAGAACGCCATCGGATGGGGACGCAGGCTGCCCGGCTTGAGTTTGAAGACCGCAAACCCCCAGTCCTTGTAGCGTGGAGCCGTCTGCGTCCAGATCGATTCCGGCAAACGAAACCGTTCATCGAGCCGGGAGAAGTCTTTTACGGTCGGCACGAACGACGCTTCAAACTCACCGACTTCGACCACTTCCAGCATTTCCCCTCCGCCGAAACCGCCGCCGCCCAAGCCGCCTAAGGCGACGCCGCGAGGTTTCGGCTTCGGAAAGCCTTTCTCCAGGTCGGCGAAGAATTTGGGATACTCTTCGAGGTTGATGAACTTCACGGCGTCTTCTTTCGGATTCTTGACCGTCGGCAGGGGCAAGATCATGGCGACGTCCTCTTCCGAGGAATAACTCATTTCATAGACTAAGAACTCCCGGCCGTCAGGATGCGTCCGCGCGAAAATCTTGGTGTCGGCGACGTGTTCAACATTCCCAGAGAAACAGCACATGGCGATCTCCTTCAGTGAAAAACAGGGGTTTCGCACGGAGACACGGAGAAAGGCAATTATCGCAAAGTCGTCACGGCGTAAAGTACGCCAAGAAATCGGATATCTTCGTCAAACGGGGCGAATTTGAACGGAGCGAATTGCCTACTTGTAGTTCATAGCGTCTTAGCGAATCAAGCCTTTCTCCTTGCCCTCTGTGTCTCCGTGCGCGATCGCTTTTCCCACGCTTCTGCGAAGCGTCGCTAAGCGAGAATCTCTTTCACCACGCGGGCCGGTTCGACGCCGGTGAGTTTGCTGTCCAGGCCCTGGAATTTCACGCTGAACTTGCTGTGGTCGATGCCGAGTTGGTGCAGCAGTGTTGCGTGAATGTCATGGACCGAGACGCGGTTGACCAACGCGTGATAGCCGAAGTCGTCGGTTTCGCCGTAGCTGGTTCCGCCTTTGATGCCGCCGCCGGCGAACCACATCGTAAAGCCGGCGAGGTGATGGTCGCGGCCGTTCCCCTGGGCCATCGGCGTGCGGCCGAACTCCGAACCGAAGACGATGATAGTGTCCTTCAGCATGTCGCGCTGCTTCAAGTCGGCGATCAGCGCGGCGGCTCCCTGGTCGACTTCTTTCGCCGAGCCGGCAACGTGGTCTTTCACCGCGCCGTGATGGTCCCAATCGCGGTGATAGAGCTGAATGAAGCGGACGCCGCGCTCGGCGAGGCGGCGCGCCAACAGGCAATTCGAGCCGAACGTACCGTCGCCTCCCTTGGTGCCGTACATGTCGAGAATATGCTGCGGCTCATCGGAGACGTCCATCAGTTCGGGGACGCTGGTCTGCATGCGGAACGCCATCTCGGTCTGGCTGATGCGGGTGAGGATTTCCGGATCGTTGACGGTTTCATTTTCGATCTGGTTGAGCGCCGTGACGGCATCGACGACGTCGCGTTGCCGCCCGGCCGTCACGCCGCCGGGGTTCTTCAGATACAACACGGGATCGCCCGTGCTGCGGAACTCGACGCCCTGATAGCGGCTCGGGAGAAAGCCGGAATGCCATTGCCGCGCGGCGATGGGCTGCTTCTGGCCGAAGTTTCCGGTGGAGATCATCACCACGTAGCCGGGCAGGTTCACGGTTTCGGCGCCGAGGCCGTACCACAGCCACGACCCCATCGACGGCCGGCCGGCGGTCATTGTGCCGGTGTTCATGAACGTGTGTGCCGGATCATGATTGATGGCGTCGGTGTGCAGCGAGCGGACAATGCACATGTCGTCGGCGCATTTTTCGCCGAGGTTCGGCCAGATCGTACTGAAGTGCTGGCCCGACTGACCCCACTTCTTGAACTCGTGCTGCGGACCGAAGCAGGTCAGCTTGGCTCCCTGCAACTGGGCGATCTGCTGGCCCTTGGTGATCGACTCGGGCATCGGCTGCCCATGCATCTCGGCGAGCTTGGGCTTGTGATCCCACGTGTCGAGATGGGTCATCCCGCCGGCCATGTACAACCAGATGATTCGTTTCGCCTTGGGAGCGAAGTGCAGAGGATCAAGGATTCCCGCTTGCCGATTCGCGGGCGTTGAATTAGCCGCTGTTCCGATTCGCGGCAACAGCGTCGACAACGCCATCGCCCCGAGGCTGACGCCGGAGTTGTAGAGGAAGGAACGGCGGGCGACGGAAGGGGGCAGGTGCATGCTTGGTTCCATTTAAATAGAAATCAACTCTCTCGCTGGCGCTTCGGGATTTCTCGAAGGGAGCCCATAGCACCAGCGACGGTCAGTATTCAATTCCGCGTCATCGTTTCGTGCAGATTCAGCAGCGTCCGTGTCACGCTGGTCCAGGCGGCGAGTTCCACGGGAGGCACGTCCGCGACCACGGGCTTTGCGCCAATCGCGATGAGCGATGCCGCGGACTTCGCCTCGGACTGGTATTCGCCCCGATGTTTCTCCAAGAGCGCCGTCAGGACTTGAATCTCGGCAGGGCGGGGCTCTCGCGAAAGCACTTGTCGAAAGAGCCACATCAATCGGGCATCGGTCGATGTTCCGCCGTCTTTCAGCGTCCGCTCGGCGAGCCCCCGGGCGGATTCGACATACGTCGGATCGTTGAGCAGCGCCAGCGACTGCAGCGGCGTATTGGACCGCGGGCGGTCGGCCGTGCATTCCTCGCGGCTAGGGGCGTCGAACGCCAATAACGATGGATGAAGGAACTGCCGTTGCCAGTGCGTATACAGACCGCGACGGTACAATTCATCACCGGTTCCGTTCTGCCATTCCCGCGGCGGAAAATTGAGGTAGGATAAGTAACCCGGCGGCTGATACGGCCGGACACTTTTCCCGCCGATCTGCGTCACCAAAAGGCCGCTGACGGCGAGGGCGTTGTCGCGGACGAATTCCGCCTCGATGCGGAACCGGCTTTGACGCGCCAGCAGTCGATTGAACGGATCGGCTTCGCGGAGCTGCGGCGTGTCGAGCGAACTCTGCCGATACGTTCCCGACATCACCAGCAGCTTGACGAATTGCTTGACATTCCAGCCCGACTCGCGGAACTGCGTGGCGAGCCAGTCGAGCAGCAGCGGATGGCTGGGCCATTCGCCTTGTCCGCCAAGATCATCCAGCTTGCGGGAGATGCCCGCTCCGAAGAAAATTTTCCATTGCCGGTTGGCGAACACGCGGGCCGTGAGCGGATTGTCGGAAGCCATGATCCACTCGGCGAGATCCGTGCGCGTGAGTCGCTTGTCGGCGGTATTCGCCGGCTGCGGCAGGAACGCGGGAAAGGCCGGCGTGGCGACGTCGCCGCTGTCGTCCATCCAATTGCCCCGCTTCAGCACGCGGACCATCCGGGGCATGACGGCCTTCGTGACCAGCGTGCTGGGAACAAGCTTCTGCAAACTGACCTTGGCCTGCTCCAGGTCGCGCAGCTTCGTCCGCTGCGGCTCCAATGCCGGTGCGATGGTCCGATAGTAGGCCGCCAATTCCTTTTGCTGGGCGTCATTGCGATCCACGACAGCGAGAATCGCGGCGATGTTCGCCGGCGGCTGCTGATCGGCCCGGACCGGCAGGGCGTGATCCGTGACGGACACGCGGAACCGGCCCAGCGCGTGCTGCGCAAACTTGGAATTGTGCGTCAGTTTGACGGTCAGCGTCGCCCCCTTGCCGCCGGGGATCGATTGGACTGCTTCGAAGACGGCCCGATGCGGTTTCCCGGCTTCATTGAGAATCGCCCAGCCTTTGTTCGGTCCTTTGTCGTTGCCGTCGATGATCGAAGCAATCGCCCACTTCTTCTGCGGATGCTGTTCTGCGCCGACGGACTGCTCAAAGCTCGCCGTGGCGTTCTGAAGAGGAACGCGGAGCGGTTCAATCTCGCCGACCGGCAAATGTTCGACGGCGACTTCCGTGAGGACGAAGTTGCCGTTGGGAGCGCGTCCCGGGCCTTTCATGGGCAGCGAATCGTCCGGCAGAACTTCCAGCCGGAGCGCCGTGATGTTGGCCGGCGGATTCGAGACCGTCACTGTATAGGTGTCGGAGGCCGGCGATTCCCCGCTGACCAGGATCGAACCGTCGTCCAATCGCTTCAGCGTTGCCTTCCCCTGCGAAACCATCTCGGCGGGCGACAAGACCGTCCATTGCGGGGCCGATTTTTCCCAGGCATTTTGAGCCGCGGCGAGGTCAGGCGTCGCCGTATCGAGCAACGTTTTCACCGCGGCAATGTCGGCATCCAGGGCCGTCAATTGCTGCGATTGCTCGGCTGTCGGCACGGAGACCGACGGCCCCCAGATGCCGGTCTCATGCGCCCCGGAATACAGGCCGCGTTCTTCGATGTCGGCGAAAAACGCCTCCATGGAATAGAAGTCCTTCATCGTGAACGGGTCGTATTTGTGGTCGTGGCACTCGGCGCAGCCCATCGTCGCGCCGAGCCAGGCGCCGCTGGTGTTGCGAACGCGTTCAGCGATGTACTTCGCCAGGTATTCCTTATCCTGCACGCCCCCTTCGGCGCTCATCATGCCCAGGCGGTTGTAGCCCGACGCGATTTTCTGTTCCAGCGTCGGTTCCGGCAGCAGGTCGCCGGAGAGCTGTTCCCGGGTGAAAACGTCGAACGGCTTGTTGGCATTGAACGACCGGATCACGTAATCCCGAAACGGAAAGACGTTCATGTTCTGATCGCCGTGGTAGCCGACCGTGTCGGCATAGCGAACCAGATCGAGCCACCAGACGGCCATGCGTTCGCCGAAGTGGGGTGATTCGAGCAACTGATCGACCAGCGCTTCATAGGCTTCCGGCCGTGAATCGTTGATGAACTTATCGACCGTTTCCGGCGACGGGGGCAACCCGAGCAGGTCGAAATGCAGCCGTCGGATCAGCGTGATCTTGTCCGCTTCACCGGCGGGCGACAGTCCCTGTGCTTGCAGCGTCTCGAGAATCCACTGGTCGACGCCGTTTTTCACAAACTCCGGCCGAGAGACGTTTGGCGGCGTCACCGGCTTGATCGGCTGGAAGGCCCAATGGCCCTCGTAGCCGGCCCCTTGCTCGATCCACTTCTTCAGGACGGCGATCTCGCGAGCCGACAACTGCTTTCCCGAGTCCTTCGGCGGCATCCGCTCTTCGGCGTTCTGTGTGGTGATGCGCGCGAACAGTTCGCTCTGAGCAGGCGACTTCGGCATCACGGCGCCGGGCTTGCCCTCGGCGCCCAAAAACCCTTCCGACGTATCCAGCCGGAGGTCGGCCTGCCGCTTGTTCTTGTCGGGACCATGACAGAAGAAACAGTTCTCGGAGAGAATCGGCCGGACATCGCGGTTGAATTCGATCCGCTCGGGGATCGGCGAATCTGCGGCGGGACAGGCTTCGGCGGAAATTACAAAAGCGAACAGCAGCGCAAGACGTCTCATCTGGAGATTCCCCTTCAAGAGCCGCCGCGTATCGCGACGGATACCTCAGCATAATCCACCCTCCGCCCGCCCGGCAACCGCCGTTGTGTTTGGAGGCGTTCCCGCCTATGCTGAAAGTCGAATTCCATCTCGCAGAGGGCACGTCATGTCTGCCATCGTCTCCACTCCGCCGAAGCTGCTCACGGCGCAAGAGTTTCTCCGCCTCTCCGACACCGACCGTCCGAAGGAGCTGGTCAAAGGAAAGGTCGTTTACAGGAACGTGCCGTATCCGCGCCATGGTCACTATTGTTTAGCCGTTGGTCGAAAGCTGGGTGATTTCGTCGAGCAACACGATCTCGGCTGGGTCTTCAGTAATGATTCCGGCGTGCTGACTGAACAAAACCCAGATACGGTGCGCGGCCCGGATGTCGTGTACTACAGTTACCAAAAAGTGCCCAAGGGCCAACTGCCGGACGGATACATCGACGTCGCGCCGGAACTGGCGATTGAGATTCGCTCGTCGGACACCCGCTGGAAAAATCTGCATAAGAAGATCGGCGAATACCTCGAGGCCGGCGTGCTGGTTGTCTGCGTCGTCGATCCCGACGCGAAGACCGTACATGTCTTCTCCGCGGATCAGCCGGTCCGGATTCTGACCGCCGGCGACGAGTGGACGCTCCCTGAAATTCTGCCAGGATTTTCCGTCTCCTTGGCGGCGTTATTCACCGCCTGAAAGCACACACTTGGAGCCGCCCTTATGACCACGATTTTCACCCGTCGCGATTTCCTGCAAACCTCGGCAGCGCTGAGTGCCGCGGCGCTCTTGTCGACGCCGGCCCGCGCACTTGGGCCGAATGACACGATCCGCATCGGACTGCTCGGCTGCGGCGGGCGCTGCCGGCATCTGCTCGGTGCGCTGGTAAAAGTCCCCGGCGTCAAGATTACGGCGGTCGCCGACGTCTGGGACGAATCGATCAAGCAGACCAGGCCGCTCGTCGATGAGAAGGCCTTCGTCACCAAAGAGTTTCACGAGGTGCTCGACCGGAAGGATATCGACGCCGTGCTCATCGCCGCGCCGGACCACTGGCACGTGCCGATGACGGTCGCCGCCTGCGAAGCGAACAAAGATGTGTACGTCGAAAAGCCGTTGACGCACGACCTCGCGGAAGGCAAGATCGTGCAGGCCGCCGGGGACAAATCGAAACGCATCGTGCAGGTCGGCACGCAGCAGCGCTCCATGCCGCACATCGCCCATGCCCGCGAGCTGATTCAATCGGGCAAGATCGGACAGGTGCTGAAGGTCCGCATGAGCTGGAACCGCAATGCCGACCGCGTGAAGAAGAATAAGCTCGGCGTCGACCCGAATTCGGTCCAGTGGAAGAACTTTCTTGGTTCGGCGCCCGATCAGCCGTTCGATGAATACCGGTTCCGCAATTGGCGCTGGTTCTGGGACTTCGGCGGCGGCATCTTCACCGACCTGATGGTCCACTGGGTCGATGTGGCCCACTGGTGCTTGAACCTCGATCATCCGACATCGGCGGTCAGCATCGGCGAACACGTCAACAGCAAAGATGTCTGGGAAACGCCGGATACCGTGCAGACGCTGATGCAATATCCCGGCGATGTGCAGATGCACTTCGAGGGGACGTTCAGCAATGCCAATAAAGCGTCGATGATCGAGTTTCTGGGGACGGAAGCGTCGATTTACATCGACCGCGGGGCCATGATCCTCACGCCCGAACGCCGGTCGAAGCTGCCTGCGGAAGAACTGATTCTCGGAACCGGCCCGCGCGGAGCCGATTTCTATGAACAGCCGCCCGGCGAATTGCTGCACCTGACGAACTGGATCGATTGCATCCGCAGCCGCGAACAGCCGACGGCCCCGATCGCCGCCGGCGTGAGCGGCGCCGCGGCGGCCCACATGGCGAACCTGGCGCTACGAACCGGCAAGCCGGCGCACTGGCCGGGAACTCGGTAACACGGCATCGCGGGATCGGAGTACAAGTGACCTCAGGGCGAAACTCTCGTTTCGGATCTGACAGCGGAGTTTCCCACTGGACGGATTCCTTGGGACAAATGGGTTACCGGCAGCCTGGATTGACTCAACGCGTCTGTTTTCACATTTCCTGAAAGGGTTCTCATGCGTTCGGCACTTCGACCACTGCTGTTCGTGTTCCCGGTTCTTGCCCTCACGAGTCTCGCCTGGGGACAGAAGCCTGCGGCCGAGCCGGACAAAGCCGTGCAGAAAGCTGCTGAGAAGTACGGCAATGCCCGTGCAGCCTACGGCGTTGCTGCCGCGTTCTACAACGAGCAGAATTTTGCAAAAGCTCAGGAACCGTTCGAGGCGGCTCTGCTCTTGGCGGACGATCCGAAAATGCGGCTTGATTGTTATGACGCCTTGATCGCCTGCTATCGACTTCATGAGAAGACCGACAAGATGACGACGGCGGTCGAATACATCCTCGACCACAGTGATCGCACCGCACACAAGTCGCTGGTGTGTCGTTCCTATCTTTCGTTCCTGCAGCAGCGTGGGAAAACCGAGGAGGCGATCAAGCGTTATGAAGAACAATTGAAAACGAATGAAAAGAATCTGACCGCCCTGCTGATTCTGAGCGAGATCTACACGCACTTGAAGGAAAATCCGAATCGGGCGGCGGAACTCATCAATCGTCAGGCAAAACTGCAAAAACCGGCCAACGGTGAGAAGGTCGATGTCCCGCAACAGGCAAAACTGGCGCAGCAATACGCCAAAGCCAAGAATTACAAGGATGCGGCCGAACTCTTTGAAACCATCGCCCCGCTGGACGAAAAGCTGGCCGCTTGGCATTACAAGGAGGCGGCCGACGCTTGGTTAAAACTAAAGGAGAATGACAAAGCCAAGGCGGCGGCACTCAAATCGTCCGCCGCAAAACCTGAAGAACGGTCGGACCTGCTGGCGTATTTCTGGAACCGCAATCTGGGAGATATCCTGCTAGCGACCGGCGATCACACGCTCGCCATCAAGCATTACAAGACCGCCTTGACCAAGACGACCATCGAAGGTTACGTGAAAGAGACACAACAAAAGATGGAGCAGGCCAAGAAGGCGGGGAAATGACCCAAACCGCGGCACGGCGATCGCGCCGTTCGGCCTGGTTCAAACTGTGCTTTCCCTGGAAAACGCCGTCTCTTGGATCGCGCGAGCGGCCAAGATCGTCCGCTCTAAATCTTCGGCCGTTTATAAAACGGCAGCGGGGCGACAACGGCCCGTTCGCGCTTGCCGCGGATGTCGACTTCGAGCGGAGTTCCGACGGCGGAAACCTGAGGCGTCACATACGCCATGGCGATCGATTTTTCGAGCGTCGGCGAGAATGTGCCGGACGTCACGGTGCCGACGGATTGATCGCCCTGCATCACTGTTGACCCTTCGCGCGCGATCCGCTTGCCGTCGAGGATGAGGCCGATGCGTTTATTGCGATCCGTTCGCTTAGCAATTTCTTGCAATGCCGCCTTGCCGAGGAAATCCGGCTTCTCGAACTTCACGGCGAATTCCAGCCCGGCGGTAATCGGGTCGATGTCTTCCGTGAGTTCATGGCCATAAAGCGGCATCGCGGCTTCGAGGCGGAGGGTGTCCCGCGCGCCGAGTCCGCAGGGTATGAGGCCATGCTTCTGGCCGACTTTCAGCAAATCGTCCCAAATTTGAACGACCTGGCGCGAAAGCTGAGCGTCGTGCTCCGCAGCCATGATCAGCTCAAATCCGTCTTCACCGGTGTAACCTGTTCTCGCAATCCAAATGCGCTCCAATGGAAGCCGGACTTCAAAAGGCCTGTGCTCAAAATATCTCATCCAACGGACGTCAATGCCTAAACACTCCTCGAGAATTCTTTGCGATTGTGGTCCTTGAAGCGCCAGCATCGCTGAGGTTGTCGTAGAGTCTCCCAGCAAAACATCGTCTGAATGTGGATTTTCATGAAATCGCGGAGGGATTCCGTCCCAGTCATCGTAGATGCAGAAATGATCTTGCGAACTGTGTGATGACAGCCAATCCCGAATTTTGATTCGATTTCCGGCATTTACAATCAACAGTCCGCTATGTCGACCATCGCCGCGATAGACAATCACATCATCCAAAACTCCGCCATCATCGCGGCATATCAGTCCATAGCGCCCTCTCCACGTCTTCAAGGAAGAAAGATCGCTGGTGATGATTCGATTGATGAATTCAATCGACCCAGGTGCGCCGAAATCCAGCCGTCCCATGTGGCTGATGTCGAACAGCCCGGCGGCGTGGCGGACGGCGTGGTGTTCTTCCACGATGCTCGTGTATTGGACGGGCATCTCCCACCCGCCGAACTCCACCATGCGGCCGCCGTGGGCGACGTGCCAGTCATAGAGCGGCGTGCGGAGGGGCGTCATGAAATTCCGCCTTTCCCGAGCGGGGGGCGTCAGCCCCCTGGTTCGATGTGAATATTGATTGGACGCGTAACCAAGGGGCTGACGCCCCCCGCTCGGGGAAGCGAATTACTCTTTCGAGCAAAACAGCGCCCGGGCGTATTCGCGGTTCAAGAGCGCGATGTTGCCCAGGTTGATCTTCGCCGGGCAGGCGGCTTCGCATTCGCCGGTGTTGGTGCAGGCGCCGAAGCCTTCCTTGTCCATCGTGGCGACCATGCCCAGCACGCGCTTCGAGCGTTCGGCCCGGCCTTGCGGCAAGTTCGCCAGGTGCGAAACTTTCGCCGAGACGAACAGCATGGCCGATGCATTCTTGCACGCCGCCACGCAGGCGCCGCAGCCGATGCAGGCGGCGGCGTCCATCGCCTGCTCCTGATCAACGCGGGGGACCAGCATCGAATTTCCATCGGGCGCGTTGCCGGTGTTCACCGAGACGAACCCGCCGGCCTGAATGACGCGGTCGAATGCCGAGCGATTGACGACCAGGTCGCGAATCAATGGAAAGGCGTTGGCCCGCCAGGGTTCGATGACCAAGGTGTCGCCGTCGTGGAAGCGGCGCATGTGCAACTGGCAGGTGGTGGTCGCGGAGTCCGGTCCGTGCGGCTGGCCGTTGATCATCACGCCGCACGTGCCGCAGATCCCTTCGCGGCAGTCGTGATCGAACGCCACCGGCTCTTCATTTCGGGCGATGAGCTGCTCGTTGAGAATGTCGAGCATTTCCAGGAACGAAACATCCGGCGAGATGTTATCGAGTTGATATTCCCGGAATTCGCCGCGCGCGCCCGGCCCGGCCTGTCGCCAGATTTTGAGCGTTAATTTCATGCCGTGCTGTCCCGGCGCACTCATTATTTGTAACTCCTGGTTCCGAGCTTGCAGTCGTTGAAGGTCAGCGGTTCTTTATGCAGCGACGGCGTCGCATCGATGCCGTGATATTCCCACGCGGCGGCGTAGCAGAAATCGTCGTCGTTGCGGGCGCATTCGCCTTCGGGCGTGGCATGTTCCTCGCGGAAGTGGCCGCCGCACGATTCATCGCGGTGCAACGCGTCATACGCCAGGAGTTCGCCGAACTCCAGGAAATCGGCGACGCGGCCGGCGTGCTCGAGGTTCTGGTTGAACGCCTCGCCCGTGCCGAGGACTTTGACGTCTCTCCAGAATTCCTGGCGGAGCTGCTGGATTTCGCCGATCGCCTTTTGAAGGCCCTTCTCGTTGCGGGCCATGCCGACGTATTCCCACATGATCTTGCCCAATGCACGGTGGAAGTGATCGGCACTGCGGCGGCCGTTGACTTTCAGCAACGTGTCGATCCGGCCGCGGCTCTCCGTCAGCGCGTGATGAAACTCCGGCTGATCGGCCGAGACCTTCTCCATTTTCGACGAGGCAAAATGATTGGCGATGGTGTAGGGAATGATGAAATACCCGTCGGCCAGTCCCTGCATCAAAGCGCTGGCCCCGAGGCGGTTCGCCCCGTGATCAGAAAAATTCGCCTCGCCGAGACAGTACAACCCCGGCAGCGTGGTCTGCAGGTTGTAATCGACCCACAAGCCGCCCATCGTGTAATGGACGGCGGGGTAGATGCGCATCGGAACTTTCAGCGGGTCTTCCGCCGTGATGCGCTGATACATCTCGAACAGGTTTTCATACTTGGCAACGATGTTCTTTGGACCCTCGCGCCGGATCGCCGCAGCAAAATCGAGATAGACCGATTGGCCGGAAGCCCCCACGCCGAAGCCGGCGTCGCATTGTTCTTTCGCCGCGCGGGACGAGACATCGCGCGGCGCCAGGTTGCCGTAGGACGGATATTTCTCTTCGAGGTAATACTTCCGGTCGGCATCGGGAATCTGGTCGGGAGAGCGGGTGTCGCCCTTGTTGCGCGGGACCCAGACGCGGCCATCGTTGCGGAGGCTTTCGCTCATCAGCGTGAGTTTTGACTGATGATCGCCGGCGACCGGGATGCACGTCGGATGAATCTGCGTGTAACACGGATTGGCGAAGTAGGCCCCCTTCTTGTAGGCCCGCCACGCCGCCGTCACGTTGCAGCCCTTGGCGTTGGTCGAAAGATAGAAGACGTTGCCATAGCCGCCCGTGCACAAGACGACGGCATCCCCGGCGAACGATTCATACTTCCCCGTGACGAGGTCGCGCGTGATGATGCCGCGCGCGACGCCGTCAACTTTCACGACGTCCAGCATTTCCTTCCGAGGGAACAGCGTAATCCGGCCCGCGGCAACTTGCCGCATCATCGCCTGGTAACAGCCGATGAGGAGTTGCTGGCCTGTTTGCCCCTTGCAATAAAATGTCCGCGAGACTTGCGCCCCGCCGAACGACCGGTTGGCCAGCGTGCCGCCGTATTCCCGGGCGAAGGGAACGCCCTGGGCAACGCATTGATCGATGATGTTTCGCGACAGGTCGGCCAAACGGTAGACGTTGGATTCGCGCGCCCGCCACTCGCCGCCTTTGACCGTGTCGTAAAACAGCCGCCAGACGCTGTCGCCGTCGTTCTGATAGTTCTTCGCCGCGTTGATGCCCCCTTGCGCGGCGATGCTGTGCGCCCGGCGAGGCGTGTCTTGCAGGCAGAATGAGAGGACGTTGTAACCCAACTCCGCCAGGGCCGCTGCCGCCGAGCCGCCGGCCAATCCGGTGCCGACGACGATCACGGTGTATTTCCGGCGGTTGTTCGGCGCGACCAGCTTCATGTCCTGCTTGTGCTTGGTCCAGCGGTCGGCAATCGGCCCGGCGGGGCATCTCCCCTCGAGCGAAGCGGCTTCCTTCACGGCCAACGACATCGCAGCAATCCTTCCTACCGACCCGGCAGCATTTGAAACAGGGCGAACAACGGCAGGCTGAAAAAGCCCGCCGCGATCACCACCGCGAAGAGCACGCCGGCCCACTTGATCAACGGAGTGTATTTCGGATGCGTCAAACCCAGCGACTGAAACGCGCTGGAAAACCCGTGAGAGAGATGAAAGCCGAGGAAGATCGTGCCGATCAGGTAGACGATTTGGCTGACCGGGTTGTGCAAAATCGCAAGCGTGTTTGCATGGGGCGCGC
This sequence comes from uncultured Planctomycetaceae bacterium, assembly GCA_964388415.1. Taxonomy (GTDB): domain Bacteria; phylum Planctomycetota; class Planctomycetia; order Planctomycetales; family Planctomycetaceae; genus CAZDGB01. The sequence goes on from CAYMAO010000004.1 coordinate 126,693, forward strand.
CAGTCTCATGGTCGGCGACATAGGTTACGCCGGGGTGCATTTGAAGTTTCATGTCGACGATGTGCAGAATCAGAAAGCCGAGGATCACGGCGCCGGACAGGAACATCCAATTGCTGGGAGGGCCGATCATCCCGCTGAAAACCTGGCCGGAGATTTTCGTTTCCTTCTTGCCGTATCCGATCTTGCGGGCCGCCTTGTTTTCCGCCGTGGTCACAAAGGCCAGATAAATGTGGGCCAGGAAGAGAAAAAACAGCCCGGCTTCGGCGAGCGGCAGCCATTCCTGCTCGTGCAGCTTGTGGGCGTAATCGTTAAATTTTTCCGCCCCGGCGTAAAGAAACAGGTTGCCGGCGAGGTGGACCACCAGAAAGCCGCACAAACCCAATCCGGTGATTCCCATCACAAACTTGCGGCCAATGGATGAGGACAAAAGACGCAACATCCATCGCAGATTCAACTTATCGATTGGCGAGCTTTTCGGCTCAGCTCCCGCGGCGTCCATGAAACCACCTTTTTCATCCGGCGAACTGACAAACGGGTTACGATTCATTCACGGCGAACCGTCGGAAGGATTATAGAGGCTCCGCCGTGGACTGCAATTCACTCGGAAACATCTGCCGGACTTCCTCGAAAAGGAAACTTTCGACTGGAAGTCCGGGGTAAAGGTCGATAAGATAAGCAGATTGGAATGCGATTGTTTGGCTTGCCCGCGCACCCCGCCTTGGCCCCGTAATTCCGCCTCCCGATGGAATGAAAGCATGTCTCGGAGCATCACACCGAGCCTTGTGATCGGTTTCCTGCTGCTTGCTTCGGCAACGGCAGAAGCGGCGGATTCTCCGAACGTCACCCTTCCGGTCACTCTCGTCCGCGTCGACCCCGCGGCCGTTTTGCTGCAAGGCGCACAAAGCCGTTACGCCCTTCTTGTCGACGGGACCGGATCCGACGGCCGTGTCGGCGATCTCACTCGCGAATCGACGTTTCGTTCGCTGTCCCCCGAGATTTGTACCGTCTCTGCCGCCGGCGTCATCACGGCTGTTGCGGATGGCATGGGCCGCATTGAAGTGCAGGCCGCAGGCAAAACGTCGTACGTCGACGTGACCGTCCGCGATAGCCGGCAGCCCCGGGCCTTTCATTTTGAACGCGATATCGTCCCGATTCTCAGCCGGTATGCGTGCAACGCGTCCGGCTGTCATGGGAAAGCCGAAGGGCAGAACGGGTTCAAACTCTCTGTTTTCGGGTTTGATCCGCCGGCCGATTACACGGCCCTGCTGCACGAGTCCCGGGGCCGCCGTGTCTCCCGGACGCAACCCGACGAGAGCCTGTTGCTGACGAAAATCAGCGGCCGTGTCCCTCATGGCGGCGGCCAGCGGATCAAGGCGGATTCGCTGGAATACCGGCTCATTCGCGATTGGATCGCCGCCGGTGCACCGCAGGGGACCGCCGAATTGCCGCAGTATGTGTCGATCGAGCTGTCGCCGAAACATCGCCAGATGGCCGCGGGCGGAACGCAGCAATTGCGGGTGATCGCCACGGATAGCGAAGGGGCCTCGTTTGATGTCACGCCGCTTGCCAGGTTTCAGAGCAATCATGACGGCCTGGCTGCGGTCGACGAGCAGGGGCTGGTCACCGTGGGAAAGAATCCGGGCGATGTCGCCGTGATGGCGGCGTTTCTGGGCTTCGTCGACGTCTTCCGCGTGCTGATTCCGCAGAAGGAAGTCGCGGGAGGGCTGGTAAAACCGCAAGCGTTGAATTTTATTGACGAGCTTGTCGATGCGAAGTTGCAGCAGCTCAACATCGTGCCGTCGGGGCTCTGCGCGGACGCGGAATATCTGCGGCGGGTTTCGCTGGATGTCATCGGAACGCTGCCGACGGCGGCGGAAGCCCGGGCGTTTCTCTCCGATCCGGCGCCCGACAAGCGTGCAAAGCTGGTCCACGCACTGCTGGAGCGTCCGGAATTCGCCGACTACCAGGCATTGCAATGGGCCGACCTGCTGCGAGTGGACCGCGAGAAACTCGGCCGCCGCGGCGCGTACGAGTTCTATCGCTGGATTCGCCAGAGTTTCCGCGACAACAAGCCGTTCGATCAGTTCGCCCGCGAGTTGTTGACGGCGGAAGGCCTGCTCACGCAGCAGCCGGCCGGGTATTTCTACCGAGTGCTCGGCCAGCCCGGCGAACGGGCGGCGACGGTGTCGCAGGTGCTGCTCGGCGTCCGGATCGAATGCGCCCAGTGCCATCATCATCCGAACGACCGCTGGAGCCAGCGGGATTACACGGCGTTTCAATCGTTCTTCGTGCAGCCGCAGTTTAAGCCGACTCCGCGCGGCGACCTGCTGTTCGCACCAGACAACGCCTCGGAATTGCCCCATCCGCGGACGGGCCTCCCGGTTGGCGCGTCGCCGCTGTTGGAGCCGGAAGAGGCGAAGTCACCTCCGGGCGATCGCCGGACCGTGCTGGCCGCCTGGATGACGTCTCCCGAGAATCCGTGGTTCGCGAAAAATCTCGCGAATCGGACCTGGGCGCAATTCCTGGGCCGGGGACTGGTCGAACCGGTCGATGACGTCCGGATGACGAATCCCCCGTCGAATCCCGCGCTGCTGGACGCCTTGGGGAAACACGTCGCCGAGAGCAAGTTCGACGTCAAGCAATTGATCCGCACGATCACGGCGTCAAGAACCTACCAGTTGTCTTCGCAGACCAATGCGACGAACCAGCATGACGAGCAGAACTATTCCCGGGCCCTGTTGCGTCCGGTCTCCGCGGAGGTCTTGTTCGACGCCGTCTGCCAGACGACGGGCGTGCCGGAGAAGTTCGACGGCGTGCCGTTCGGCCCCAGGGCATTGCAGCTCTGGGACAGCAGCGTCTCGCACGAATTTCTGAAGACGTTCGGCCGGCCGATGCGGGTCTCGGCGTGTCAGTGCGAACGGGTTTCGGAGCCGAATGTGGCCCAGGTCTTGAAGGTGATGAATTCGTCCTTGATCCAGGAAAAACTGAGTCACGCCGACGGCACGGTCGCCCGGTGGTCGCAGAGCGCTCTGTCGGAAGCGGAACTGATCGACGACATGTACCTGACGTTTTTCAGCCGCTTCCCCTCCGACGCCGAACGAACCGCCGCGACCCGGTATTTGCAGACGCACGCCAATTCGCGGCAAGCCGCCGTGGAAGACCTCGCCTGGAGCCTGTTAAATACCACGGAGTTCGTTTTTCAACATTGATAATCGCTTGCGATTTCGCAGATCTCAACAGCCGAGAGGATTCCCGATGACAACTCAACGCCCCTTCTGTGACGGCCTCACCCGGCGCAGCGTGCTCCGCGTCGGCGGCGCCGGCCTGCTCGGCTCCACGCTCTCCCTGCCGGACCTGCTCAATCGACAGGCGTTCGGCCAGTCGGCGTCCGCCGGAACGGACGACGTCTCGGTGATCATTCTGTTTCTTCACGGCGGACTCAGCACGATCGACACGCTGGACTTGAAGCCCGACGCGCCGACCGAATTCCGGGGAGATTTCAACCCGATCGCCACGAGTGTGCCCGACATGGCGGTGTGCGAGCATCTTCCAAAGCTGGCCCAGACGGCGCATCGTTTTTCGCTGATCCGCAACTTCACGCACTCCAATTCCGATCACGGCGGCGCCGACCATTACATGCTGACGGGCTACCGGCCCACGGCGGCGTTCAACCCCAATCTCAAGCCGAACAATCTGCGGCCGGCCCACGGGTCGATCATCGCCCGGCAGCTTGGCCCGCGCGGCGGCGTTCCGCCGTATGTCTGCCTGCCGGCAATGCACCCCTCCTGCGGCCCGGCTTACCTCGGCGCCACGTGCGCCCCGTTCGTGGTGGAGGCCGATCCGAACTCGCCGAACTTCAAGGTTCCCGACCTGGTGCCGCCCTTGACGGTCGACGCCGAGCGTTTGGAAGCCAGGAAATCCCTGCTGGACGGCGTCGACAAGTACCGCCGTACCGCCGACATCGCCGCCAACTCGAAGGCGCTGCAGCGGTCGAAGTTCCAGGAGAAAGCCTTCGAGCTGGTCACGTCGGCGGCCACGCGGAAAGCCTTCGATATGGCCTCCGAATCGGCTGCGCTGCGCGACGACTACGGCCGCACGACGCTGGGCCAGTCGTGCCTCATGGCCCGGCGGCTGGTGGAAGCCGGCGTCCGCTGCGTCACGGTGGATCATTCCAACTGGGATACGCACTACCATAACTTCCATGTGCTGAAAAACGACCTGCTGCCGCAGCTCGATCTCGGCCTGTCCGCCTTGTTGCGCGATCTGGATGAGCGCGGTACGCTGTCGAAAACCATCGTCGCCGTGTTTGGCGAATTCGGCCGCACCCCGCGCGTCAACAAAGACGCCGGCCGCGATCACTGGGGGCCCTCGAACACGATTCTCATCGCGGGCGGCGGCATCAAGCCGGGCGTGGTGGTCGGGAAAACGAACGCCCTCGGCGAAAAACCGGACGGCGTGTCGCACGGTCCCGAAGACCTTTCGGCGACCATGTATCACCTGCTGGGCATCGACGGCACCCAGGAATTCTACACGCCGGAAGGCCGCCCCGTGCCGATCGTCAACAACGGCCGCGTGATTCAGGACGTGCTGGCATGATGCGATTCGTTGACGGCATTTGCGACGCTTCGCAGAAGCGTTCCCATCCTCGCCCACGGCGGGCTTTGGCGGCGATGGTCATCGCCCTGGCGACGACTCCATTGTTTGCCGAAGTCCCCGGCACGGCGTACATCTTCCCCGCCGGCGCGCAGCAGGGGACGACGGCGACGGTCCGTATCGGCGGATATTTCCTGCACGAGAGCGCTCCGCTTGTGATCACCGGACCCAACGTCTCGGCGTCGCCCAAAATCGTTCGGACGGACAAAATCTGGTTTGAAGGCCCGCTGATTTACCAGCCGGCCTCGCAAGGAAAAGAAGACTACCCTTCGGATTATCTGGGGCAGATCACGGCCGACGCCGGCGCATCACCGGGCGTTCGCCGCTGGTCGGTCCCTACGGGACAGGGCGTGACGCCGGGTCAGCCGTTCGTCATCGGCCGGCTGCCGGAGGTCGTCGAACAGGAGACCGATGGGGCGCCGATCCCGGTGGCCGTGACGCTGCCGGTGACGGTGAACGGCCGCATTTTCCCCCGGCAGGATATCGACGTCTGGTCGTTTGAAGTGTCGGCCGGGCAGACGGTGACGTGTGCCGTGCTTGCCGCGCGGATCGGTTCGCCGCTGGTGTCGCGACTGGAAATCCGCGATCCGTCGGGTAAAGTGCTCGCGGAAGACCTCGGGTCCCTCGGGGGCGATGCGCTGGTGCAGTTCACGGCTTCCTCCGCCGGCCGCTACGCGGTGCACATTCACGACGCCGAATTCGGCGGTTTGCAACATTACGTCTATCGCTTGATGATCACCGCCGGGCCGTTCGTGAACAGCGTATTTCCGCTCGGCGGCAAGCCGGGCGAAACGTTGCGGGCCGAACTGCGCGGCGCCAATCTGCCTGCGGCCGCCGCTGAGATTCGCCTGCCCGACAAGCCCGGCGAGATCTACTGGTGGCATCCCGAGGGTCTCGCCGCCGGGGAATTGGGAATCCCGCTGCACGTCGCCGACGCCGCGCCGCTGGCGGAAGCCGAGCCGAACGATCTCCCCGAACAAATGCAATCTGTCGTCTTGCCGGCGGAAGGATCAGACAAGGGCGTTGTCCTGAATGGCCGGATCGAGCGGCCGGGCGACGTAGACCAGTTCGGCATCGACGCGAAGCAAGGCGTCCCCGTGAGGCTGACGGTTCGTGCGGCGGCGCTCGGTTCGCTGCTGGATTCCGTGCTCGCCGTCGTCGGGCCGAACGGACAGCCGGTCGCGCAGGCGGACGATGTGAACGGCAGCCCGGATGCCTCGTTATCGTTTACGCCCCCCGCGGATGGACGCTATGTCATCGTGTTGAAAGACCGCATCGCTCAGCGCGGCGGGCCGGACTTCGCTTACCGTTTGCACATCGCCGCCGGAGACGAAAAATTGCCCGTCCCGTTTACGCTGCGAATCGCCGCCGACATTCTGAATGTCGACCGCGGCGGCCAGGCGGCGTTCAAGGTCGATGTGCAACGCTTCGGATTCAATGATCCGATCGAACTCAGTTGCGAAGGCTTGCCGGCCGGCGTGACCCTCTCGGGCGGTTCGATCGCGCAGGGGGCGAATCAAGCCAATCTGACCTTCAAGGCCGAGGCGGGGACGAAGATTGGCCTCGCGTCGGTGAAGATTATCGGCACCGCCAAGCGCGACGGCCAGGAAGTCCGCAGCGTGGCGGCGTTGCCGGCGCAGCCAAGCGAACCGGCTCGTGAGACCATAGCTCTGTCGATCAATGTGCCGACGCCGTTCAAAATTTACGGACGTTTCGAAAGTAAGTTTTCGCCGCGCGGCTCGGTGTACATCCGGCATTATTTCATCGACCGCAAAGGGTTTGAAGGCCCATTGGAAATCAGCCTCGCCGATCGGCAGAACCGTCATCTGCAAGGCGTCACCGGGCCGAAGATCATCGTCCCCGCCGGCATTGACGAATTCGACTTTCCTCTGGCCCTCTCGCCGCGAATGGAACTCGGGCGAACGTCGCGAACCTGTCTGATGGCGGTCGGCGAGGTTCCCGTGGACGACGGCACCCGCGTCAAGGTCGCTTATTCGTCTCAGGAGCAGAGCGACCAGATCATTGTGCTCACCGCTCCCGAACGGATGGAGGTCAGCCTGTCCGTCAACACGATGACCGCCCTACCGGGGAAAGAATCGGAAATCCGCGTGTCCCTGCAGCGAGACGGTCAACTGACACACGCAACGAAGGTGGAACTGGTCAGCCCGCCTCATTTGTCGCTTCTCACTGCCGAAGCCGTGATGGTGCCAGCGTCTGACTCCCAGGGCCGCTTGAAACTTCGATTCCGCGATGGTCCGCTGGGGCCGATCAACATGCCGGTGACAATCCGCGCGACCACCCAGGACGAACGGGGTTACCCCGTCATCGCCGAAGCGCTGCTGGAACTGGTACCCGCGACGGGCGCAAAATCTCCCTAGCGGCGCTTCGCAAACGCGTTCCCCCCGGTTTTCGTTTCCCTTCGAGAGATTCCCAATCACTGTCGCAGGAGACGATGGTGCGGCGTTAGAATCCAGTGATGTACGGGGGCCCTCTTTCCCGGCGACAACTCGGCTTGACGGAACGAAATCATGTGGGCAGCGCTGCTGGTGTTGGGGCCGGCCGTACTCTCGGCCACAGAGCCTCCGGACTACCTGAAGCAGGTCAAACCCGTGCTGCTGGCGCGGTGTATCGCCTGTCACGGGGCTCTCAAGCAGGAAGCCAACCTGCGTCTTGATACTGTTGTCCTGATGCTCAAAGGGGGCGACAGCGGTCCCGCGCTCGATGCCGGTGATGCCGACTCCAGCCGGATTTTGAAGCGAATCTCTTCCGCAGAGGATTCGGACCGCATGCCTCCCGAGGGGGAGCCTCTCAGCCCGGAACAAATTGCCGCGTTGAAGGCCTGGATTGCCGGCGGAGCAAAGGCCCCCGCCGACGAACGGCCCGAGCAGGATCCGCGCGATCACTGGGCCTTCCGCACTCCGGTGCGTCCCGCGGTTCCCGAAGTCGGCGATCCGAACAGGTCGCGCAATCCCATCGATGCGTTCATCGCCGCCAGGCGCCAAGAGCAAGGTTTGGTCGCTCAACCGCGAAGCGACAAGAGGACGTGGCTCAGGCGTGTATCGATCGACCTCGTCGGCCTGCCGCCGACCATTGCCGAGCAGGATGCGTTTCTCGCCGATGAGTCCGCGACGGCATACGACACGGTGGTGACGCGCCTGTTAGAGAGCCCCTTGTACGGGGAACGCTGGGGCCGGCACTGGATGGACATCTGGCGGTACAGCGACTGGTGGGGACTGGGGGCCGAAGTTCGCAATTCGCAGAAGCACATCTGGCATTTTCGCGATTGGATCATCGAATCGCTGAATGCCGACAAGGGCTACGATCAGATGCTCCGCGAAATGCTTGCCGCGGACGAACTGTACCCGAACGACCTCGAAAAGCTGCGCGCGTCCGGCTTTCTCGCAAGGCAATACTTCAAGTTCAACCGCACCAGTTGGCTCGATGAAACCATCGAGCATACGTCCAAGGCAATGCTTGGCCTGACGTTCAACTGCGCGAAGTGCCACGATCACAAGTACGACCCGTTCTCGCAGGAAGAATACTATCGTCTGCGGGCCTTCTTCGAGCCGTACCAGGTGCGGACCGACGCCGTCCCCGGAGAAATCGACTTTGAGAAAGACGGCATCCCCCGGGCCTTCGACTGCAACCTCGATGCGCCGACGTTCCTGCATATTCGCGGCGATGATCGCAGCCCGGACAAGAACCGCCCGATCACTCCCCTGCTGCCGGCATTCCTGTCCTTCGGCGAGTTTAAGATTCAACCGGTGACGTTGCCCGCCGAGGCGCATCAGCCGGGACTGCGGCCGTTCGTGGAAGACGCTCATCTGCAACAGGCCGCCGCGAAGATTGCCGCCGCGAACGCCGCCGTGGATCTCGCCCGCAAACAGTTGTCGGCATCGGAACAGACGGCGCAGGATCCCAGCGCAGATCTTCCGGCCGATGCGCTCGCGGCACTCGGAGGCCGCCTCGTAATTCGAGACGAATTCTCCGCCGCAAACAGCGAGGCCTGGGAAGTTCGCAGCGGTGTTTGGAAATACGCCGACGGAAAACTCAAGCAGTCTCAGGTCGGCTCGACGCGAACGGCCCTCCGCCTCAAGGGGGTTCCTCCCGTCGATTTTGAAGCCCGGCTGAGATACGTTCCCACTGGCGGCGAGATGTGGAAATCGGTCGGCATCAGTTTCGATGTGCATGACGGCAACGACGTTCTGACGTATCTCAGTTCGTCGGGCGGCGGTAAGTCGCAGGTTGCCTATCTTTCCGGCGGCAGTTACGCCTATCCGCCGGAAGCCGCGCAGGTCCGTGCCGTCGAATTGAAACAGCCTCACGATATCCTGCTGCGAGTCCGCGGCGGGCTGGTGAATGTGATCGTCGACGGCAAGCCGTCGATCGCCTATCGCCTGCCGATTCCGCGCAAGCCCGGCGCCTTGGAACTGATCACGTTTGACGCCGAGGCGGAGTTTCTGTCGTTTGAACTCCGGGAACTTCCGGCAAGCGTTTCGCTAACGGATGTCTCGAATTCGCCGAGCAAACCGCAGGAAAGCCCGTTGCCCGTGGATCAGGCACGGATCGCTCTGGCGATCGCAGAGAAGGCGCTCGAGACGGCACAAGCCCAGCCGGCTTCGATCCGGGCCCGGGCCATAGCCGACCGAGCCAGGCATCAGGAACCGCCGCCGGGTAATCTTTCGGACTTGATCTCGGCCGCGGTCCGCGCAGAACGAATCGTCAACGCTGCGAAAGCCACGGAAGATGTCATCCGGGCGGAACTGGATTTTCTCAAATCGCCGCCGGAGAAGAAGGCGGAGGCGGAGAAGAAACTGACGGCGGCGCGGGCGACCCGCGAAACGGCAAGCATGATGGTGGACCAACCGGGTGAAATGTATGCATCTTTGATGGGCTCGTTGAAGACGTTGGAAAACAACCTGGAGACCGAGGACTCCCGGCGAAAACCGTATCCTCAAACCAGCACGGGCCGCCGCTCGGCGCTCGCCCATTGGATCGCCGATCCGAAACATCCGCTGCCGGCGAGAGTCTGCGTGAATCATCTGTGGGGCCGGCATTTCGGACGGGCCCTGGTGCCGACGGTGTTCGATTTCGGCCGCAAAGGGACGCCGCCATCGCATCCGGAACTGCTCGACTGGCTGGCCGTGGAACTGACCGAGCACGGCTGGAGCATGAAGCACATGCATCGCCTGATCGTGACATCGCAGACCTATCGGCTGACGTCGTCGAAGAGCGGTGCGAACTCGCAAACGATCAACGGCGATCCCGACAACAAATTTCTCTGGCGAATGAACCCGATCCGGATGGAAGCGCAAGCGGTGCGAGACGGGCTGTTGCACCTGGCGGGCGAACTCGACTTAAAACATGGAGGACCGTCGATCCCGGTCAGTGACGAAAACTCCCGCCGGCGGAGCCTGTATTTCGTCCATTCGCATAACGAGCATCAGAAATTCCTCTCGATGTTCGACGACGCCAGCGTTTTGGAATGTTACCGCCGGGCGGAGAGCATCGTTCCGCAACAGGCACTGGCGCTGGAAAATAGTGCGCTCGCCGCGGCGATGGCCGAGAAGATCGCAACGCGGATCAGTGCCTCTCGACCGGAGATGTCGGATCGGGAATTCCTCGGACACGCATTTCGAATGGTGCTCGCGGAAGAGCCGAGCGATGCTGAACTCACGACGGCCCAAACGGCCCTGTCGCAGCTCACCGACGCCGCAAAAGCCGCGAATCGCCCGAATCCGGCGGCCTTTGCCCGAACGAACCTGATCCAGGCGCTGCTCAATCACAATGATTTCGTCACTGTGCGGTGAAGAAAAGCGAGAGGCGGGATGGCCACAAAAAACACGAAAAGGCACGAAATAGGACAAGATTGTGATTGGACGGCGAGTCATGCCATGGGAGAATGTCAATCAGTTGTGTGATCTCGTGCGCGAGACCAGTTTTGCAATACACTGTTATCATCGCAGCGGGCATCTGGAAAAAGTTTATGAGAATGCCCTGGTGCATCGCCTGAAAAAACTGGGGCTGGATGTTGAGCCGCAACATGAATTAACGGTGTTTGATGAAGACGGCACCGAGTTGGGAACCTACTTCGCGGTTATTCTCGTGGAGAATCGGCTCATCGTCGCAATTAAAGCGTGCCGAGCGATTGCGGAAGAGCATATTGCCCAAATCCTCGGTTACCTCAGATCATCCCGCATTGAAGCCGGTATGCTGATCAACTTTGGCGCTCCCAAGTTGTACGTTAAGAAATGCCTCATGACGCCAACTGCAATCTGATTCCCATTTTTGTGCCTTTTCGTGTTTTTCGTGGCCATCCGGACTTTGCCTTTCGGAATTGAATCATGGCATCTCATCAGACCTGCAATTGCCGCGGCCAGCATCGGCGGGCGTTTTTGTCGGACTTGGGCATGGGGTTCACCGGTTTGGCGCTCGGCGCCATGCTGGCAAAAGACGGTGTGCTGCGCGCGAATCCGGCAGCCGAATGGCGCCCGCCGAGCGGGCAGCCCCATTTTGTGCCGAAAGCGAAAAGCGTCATCTGGCTGTTCATGAACGGCGGCATGTCGCACATGGAGAGTTTCGACCCGAAGCCGGAGTTGACGAACCACGGCGGCAAGACGATCGCCGAGTCGCCGTTTGCTTACACGCAGGATCCCGAAAAACTCAAGCTGGCCCGCGTGACCGTCGTCAACGACGCCAACGGTCAGCAAAGAAATAAGCTCTATCCGCTGCAAGTCGGTTTTCGCAAGTACGGCGAAGCGGGAATCGAACTCTCCGACTGGGTGCCGCACATCGGCGGCTGCATCGACGACATCGCCGTCGTCCGGTCGATGTACACCAGCGACGATAACCACGGGGCGCAGACGCAGTTTCATTCCGGCCGGCACATGCTCGACGGCGAATATCCCACGCTCGGCGCCTGGGTTCATTACGGCCTGGGGTCGCTCAACGACAACCTGCCGCAGTTCATTTCGATGGGCAACCGCGAATACTGGAACGCGAAAGACGGCCACTACCTCGGCCCGGCCCACGACGCCATTCCGATCCGCGTTGACCCGAACAACCCGCTCGACTTCGGCAAGTCGGCTCGCAGCCTGTCTGTCGAGGAGCAGAAAATCGGCTTTGATCTCGTCGGCAAATTGAACCAGTTGAAGGCCGTGGAATATCCCGACGACCCGGCGCTGGCTGCGCGGATCAAGGCCTACGAATTGGCATTCCGAATGCAAGCCTCGGTGCCGGAGACGCTGAAATTCAGCGACGAAACCGAAGCGACGCAGAAGATGTACGGCCTGGATGATCCGGCGACGAAAGACTTCGGCATGCAGATGCTGGCATGCCGAAGGTTCGTCGAACGGGGTGTGCGGTTCGTCCAGGTGCAGCACGGAGCGGGTGGTGCCGGCGTGTGGGACGCGCACGGCGGCCTGAAGGCCAATCACGAGAGAAATTTCAAAGCCGTCGATAAGCCCGTCGCCGGGTTGCTGCAAGATCTCAAGCAGCGCGGGCTCTTGGATTCAACGATCGTGCTGTTTGCCAGCGAATTTGGCCGGACGCCGGGTTCGCAGGGAGCAGACGGCCGCGATCATCATATCTTCGGCTTTTCGGTCTGGATGGCGGGCGGCGGCATCAAAGGGGGCATCGCACACGGCAAAACGGACGAGATCGGTTTTCATGCCGTCGAGAACCGGCATTACGTCACCGACATTCATGCCACGATTCTTCAGCAACTGGGCCTCGATTCGCGACAATTGGAAGTCCCTGGCCGCAAACGGCTCGACATCGATCACGGCAAGCCAATCGCGGAGATCATTGCGTGACCAGGTATCAGCGTGAAAGAGTGAAAGAGCAGAGGGTTTGCGGTTTTCTTCTGCTCTGTCACTCTGATACTCTTTCACTCTGACACCCTCTTCTGAAAGGATTCCTGATGAACTACTTTGTCCGCCGTCCGTGGGATCTGCCGGAGCGGTTGATCACGCCGGAAGACGTTTACCGGAATAAAGGCCTGCATCGCCGGGAGTTCCTCGCGGCGATGGGGTTGAGTTCCGCGAGCCTCTTGCTGGCAGGATGCCAGAAGAAAATCACGCATGAAGAACTGGCGGCGGCCGGGGCCACCGACGCGCCGATTCCGGTTTCCAAGTCGGTCTATCCCGCGCAGCGCAACGACAAGTTCGAGTACGGCCGGCCCGAAACACTCCGCGATGACGCCGCGGCTTACACCAACTTCTATGAGTTCGGCGAGACGAAGCAGACGTTTGAACTTGTTCAGAAATTTCAGCCGTCGCCTTGGGAGGTCGTGGTCGACGGTCTTTGTTCCAAGCCGATGACGTTCGATCTCGATATGCTGCAAGACTCGTTTTCCTACGAGGAGCGCGCCTACCGGCATCGCTGCGTCGAGACGTGGGCTATGTGCGTGCCATGGACCGGGTTTCCGCTTCGCGATCTCCTGGAAAAAGTCGATGTGAAGCCGCAGGCGAAATATGTGCGGTTTGAGACGTTCAACAAGCCGGAAGAGGCCGGGAATATCGACGCGGCGCCGCATTATCCGTGGCCCTACGCCGAGGGGCTGACGATCGAGGAGGCGACCAACGAACTGACGCTGCTGGCCACAGGCATCTACGGTTCGCCCTTGCCGAAGCAGCACGGCGCGCCGGTCCGGCTGGTGGTCCCGTGGAAGTATGGGTTCAAGTGCATCAAGTCGATTGTGCGCATCACGCTGACCGACGAACAGCCGGCAACGTTCTGGAACACCATCGCCCCCCGCGAATACGACTTCCAGGCGAACGTCAACCCGGACGTGCCCCATCCCCGCTGGAGTCAGCGGATGGAATGGATGCTCCCGCCGCCCCCCGGCAACCGCGTTCCCACCGTCCTCTACAACGGCTACGGCGACTACGTGGCAAAACTGTACTCGTAAACGCCCACGCTGTTCGCATGCGGTTTCGCCGCCCCTTTCAAATCCAATGCCTACGCGATCAGCCGCAGCGCCAGCGGATACTTGTACGGCTTGCCCTCATACGCGGCGATGCCGGCGAGGATCGGGAAAATGATCTGCAACAGAGCAACCGCCAGCACGAGCGAGATGCCCGGGCGGAAGCAGACGAACACCCCCGAGACGGCATAGGCGATCATGATCGTGATTTGAAAATTGAGCGACTCCTTGCCGTGCGCGTCAACGAACGGCATCGTGTCTTTCTTCACCATCCAGATGACGAGCGGCGCCACGACATTCGCCAGCGCAATCGCCGTAAAAACTGGCAGGCCGGCGAAATGGCACGCCGCGGCGTACATCCGCTGCTCCTGGCTCAGCCCGGATACTACGCCCACAGGCGACGGCGAGTCTTCCGACATCGTTCACCCTTCCGATTTGCCGAGGATGACCAGTTTTATCGGCACCGCGGCATCGGCATCGCCTTGCTTTCCAACGCCCGTGAGCAGCAGCAACCAGAGTTCCTTGGCCTCGTCGTGCTGAACGACGGGCGTCTCGGCTTTCTCGTCCGGAGGCAGCAGCGAAAAAATCGCCGGGTGATTCGAGCCAGTCGCCTTGGCGCTCTGCTTGTGCAACGGCTTGACTTTCATGACTGCGGGATCGGCGTCCTGCGCAGCAGGCAAGGCGAGCAGAAAATCCGACAACTCGCTGGTGCCGACGTGATTTCCGTCCGTGGGCTGCTGCCCGTACCGCAGCGTGTAGACTCCGGACTTGACGGGCTGCCCTCGAAAATCGCTGAAACTCCCCGCGTGCACCTCGAGAGCCCCCACCAGTTGCCCGGGCGATAACGGATACTTGACCGTCAGCGTCGGCTTGAACTTCGGCTTCAAGTCCCACGACTTGGCCAGCCAGACGGTGCAAACCGGCCCGTCCTGTCCCGAAACCACCGTCCCCTGCGAACTCAGCAGGGCGGAAATCTTCTCGTTCAAGCCGTCCGGGAGCGTGTCGACGGTCGTCAACTTCAGTTGATCGTCTGCCGCGGCGGACGCCGCCAGGCAACTCGCCAATCCGCAGATCACCAGGAAACAACGCATGTCATTCGCTCCGTGAGGGGACATCGAAGAACTCGGTTGAGGGTTCAAGCCGGCCGGCTGGCCGATTGAACCTGTTTTCGCCGCTGCTGTGTCATCCGCTAACTGCGATTTTAGACGGCGGGAAAGCGTCTGCCCAGCGGAACGGCCCGATTCAAGGAAGATTCCCGGACGGGGCGTTTCGCGCCGACATAGTTGAAACTGTGCCGGGCCCGCGACACACTCTGGGGAATGTCTTTCGCCTGGAGGTGGTTATGTCCGCGTCGCTCGCCCAGACTCTGCTTGCCGAACTGGAACGGATCGTGCTCATCGATCCGCATACTCACATCAATCCTCATGCCGCGGCTTCACAAACGCTGGCCGACATCATGGGGTACCACTATTACACCGAGTTGGCCCATTCCGCCGGGATGCCGAAAGCCCGCATCGAAGAACCGGGCCTCTCCCCGAAGGTGAAGGTCGGCCGGCTGGTTGAATGGCTGGATCGGCTGGATAACACGATCCAGGTGCGCTGGCTCGTGGATTTGTGCCGCAAGTTTTTTGGCTTCGACGACGACCGCATCACCACGGGGAATTGGGAAGCGTTGTACGACCGGGCCGCGGCGAAAATGGCCGAGCCCGACTGGGAAGATCAATGCCTGCAGCAGTCGGGCATCGAGCGCGTGTTTCTGACGAATGACTTTGACGATCCGCTTACCGGCTTCAATACCGAGCGGTATATCCCGTGCCTGCGGACCGATGATCTCGTGTTTCATCTGGCCAGACCGGAGGTCCGCAAACGCCTGGCGGCGGCGGCGAATCTCGAATTCGGCAACACGGCGACGCTGAAAGACGCGATAGGCAAGCTATTCTCGCATTTCGTCCAGCACCAGGCCAAAGCCTGCGCGATCTCGCTGCCTCCGTGGTTTTCGCCGCGAAACCCCGGGCTGCACGAAGTCCGCGCACCGCTCCAGAAAATCCTGGCGAACGATCCGCTCACGTTTGACGAGCAAGCGCGAGTCAGCGAGTTCGTCTTCTGGACGCTCGCCGAATTCTGCGCAGAACACCATCTGCCGTTCGACCTGATGATCGGCGTCAACCGAAAGGTCTACCCGAACGGCGTCTTTCAGGGACAGGACCTGTTCGATCAGCGCGTTTCGCTGATTCAATACCAGGATCTGTTCAACGCGTTTCCGAGCGTGACGTTTCCGATTTCGGTGCTGGCCCAGATCAGCAACCAGGAACTCGTCAGTTACGCGTGGATTTTTCCGAACGTGGTGACGAACGCCCACTGGTGGTATTCCAACATTCCGACGTACATCACGACCGATTGCCGCGCGCGGCTGGAAGCCGTCCCCAGGAATAAGCAGATCGGATATTACAGCGACATGTACAAGCTGGAATTCGCCTGGCCGAAGTTTCAGATGTATCGCAAGGTGCTGGCAAAAGTCCTGGCGGAAGATTTCGTGATCGGCCGCGGCTGGAGCGAATCGCAGGCCGTCGATCTCGGACGACAGGTCCTTCGCGGGAATGTCGAGGCCGTGTTCGGGGTGAAGTAACTACGTCCAATCAGCCCGCAGCGCCAGCAAGGGACGATAAGTGATACACCCATGCTGGCGCCGCGGGCTGGTTGAACTATGAACAGCGAGACGCTTGATGACGCCCGCACGATTGCAGGAACTCTTGGCGAAATTTCGCGCGCTCCGAGTCGCCGTCGTCGGAGATTTCTTTCTCGACAAGTACCTTGAAGTCGATCCGCGGCTCGCGGAGCCCAGCCTCGAAACCGGCAAAACGGCCCATCAGGTCGTGGTGATTCGCAAAAGCCCCGGCGCGGCGGGAACTGTCGTCAATAATCTCGCCGCCCTGGGAGCCGGCACGCTGTACGCGCTGGGAGCCATCGGCGAGGACGGCGAAGGGTTCGATTTGGGCCATGGGCTGGAACGGCTCGGCTGTGCGACGGACGGCCTCGTCCGGTCGGCGGAGATGTTCACGCCGACCTATCTCAAGCCGCGCGACGTGCACATTGCCGGTTTGATGGGCGAACATTCCCGGTATGACACGAAGAATCGTATGCCGCTGCCGGCGAAGATCGCTCAAGAGGTCCATGCGAAATTGCAAGCATTGATGGGGGAGTTGGACGCCGTGGTAATTATGGACCAGGTCGAAACGGAGAATTGCGGCGTGGTGTCGACGGCGCTGCGCGGCGTGCTGAACGACCTGGCGGCACAGTCTCCGCGGGTGATTTTCTGGGCCGACAGCCGGAGGTTTATCCGCGAATATCGCCGGATGATTATCAAGCCGAATCAGTTTGAGGCGGTCGGCCGGCCTCACCCGTTGCCGGGAGAAGAGGTGGATTTGCCGCTCTTGAAGCTCGCGATGGAACGGCTGCGACATCAGAATCAGGCGACGGTGTTTGTCACGTGCGGCGCGCAGGGGATGATTGTCAGCGACCCGAAAATGACGCTGGTCCCCGGCGTGCGAGTGACCGGGCCGATCGATCCGACCGGCGCCGGCGACAGCGTGACGGCAGGTGCCGTGTTGACGCTGGCCTCCGGCGGCACCCCGGAGGAAGCGGCCCTCGTCGGCAACCTGGTCGCGTCGATCACCATCCAGCAACTCGGCGCCACCGGCACTGCCTCGCCGTTGCAGGTTATCAATCGGCTGGAACTCTGGCGAGAACAGCACGCACCGCGTTGAAACTATTGTTCAGCCGCTCGCGGAGCGAACGCTCATGTCGTGAGCGGCAAAGCTATTCGGCGAGTTCCACCTGCGAGAAGACATACAGCATTTCCCGGCAGATCTGGCAGCTGCGCGCGTCGTACAACTTTGTCTCGTCCGGCGTGCCGTCGGCGATTTTCGGATCGTCGTATGGCAACGCCACGCGCAGCGAACAGCCGGCCACCACCGGACACCCTTTGTCGGCCTGGGTGCACGTCATCACCGCGCAGAAGTTTTCCGTGGGGTTCGGCGCATCGCGGTAGACTTTGGAAAAGCAGACCAGCGGGTGATCCGTATCGTGGAATCGGACGGCATAGCGAGGATTCTTGCCGTCTTGCATCGTCTCGATCTTCAACCCGGTTCGTTCCAGGGCCGCGATCGCGCGCGGATGGAACGCCGTCGCTTCGGTTCCGCCGGAGTACGTCTCCACGTTCGGGATGCCGTAGTGTTCGGCGGCGACGGCGGCCCAGATTTGGGACAGATGACTGCGGCGGGAATTGTGCGTGCAGAGAAACGTCAACTTCGCCGGCCGTTTCTCGGCCACCTGGCTCTGGATATAAGCCGCCAGTTTGTTGAGCACGTCCTTCCGCTCGGCGGAGATCTCGTCGAATTCGGCGATGCGGCCAGCCAGGTAGGATTGAATTTCAGGATAAATCTTTCCGTCCTTCGTGGGAGATTCCGCCGGCGTCAACGCCGCGGTCGACATCAACAGCCCAATCGATATGAACGCCTTCGATTGCATGGAACGAGCCATCTCCCTTTGCACAGACGGAACGTCTGTGCAAAGCCCGAACGCATTTCGTCCGGTCGTTCGCACGGTCTTACAGCAGCTTGGCGACAGGCATTCCGTCATGCGCGACCTTGAAGGGCCGGCCGGTTGGCGAATGGACGATTTCACCCAAAGGCAGACCGAGGGCCGAAGCAATCGTGGCGTTGAAGTCGGCCGGAGGCACGCCGTCGGTCGCCACAGCATGAGCGGCGGCATCGGACGTGCCGTAGAATTGTCCCCCCTTGATGCCGCCGCCGGCCAGCAGCGCGGAAAAGACGGCGGGATGATGATCGCGGCCGGCGTTGTAATTGATCGTCGGCGAGCGGCCGAATTCCGTCGTCAGGACGACTAACGTTTCATCGAGCAAGCCAATCTTTTTCAGGTCGAGCAGCAGGTTCCCGAGCGCTTTGTCGAGAATGCCGGCACGGGAGGGGAGAGACCCGGCGTTGAAGATGCTGCTGTGCATGTCCCAGCCGCCCGAAGTGACTTCGACGGCGCGGACGTTGTTCTCGATCAGCCGCTTGGCCAGCAGGCAGCCCTGACCGAGCGCATCGCGGCCATAACGGTCGCGGTCCTCTTTTTTCTCCTGGTTCAAGTCAAACGCCTTCAGCTCGCCGCTCGACAGCAGCCCGGTCGCTTCGGCGTAGAAGTCGGTATAGGTTTGAACTTTCTTGACCTTGAACTTCTGCCGGAATTTTTTGTCGAAGGCGTCGATCAGCGTGAGCCGCTTTTCGAACGAGCTCTCCGTGAGGTATTCCGGCCCCTTCGTGTTTTCCAGGCCGCGGTTAGGGTCGCCGATCGGCAGCGGGCTGAACGTCGGATCGAAGAAGCCGGCACCGGGATGCCTGGCCGGCGAACTGACCAGCACGGTATCCGGCAGGGTCTGATTCTGCCGGCCCTTCAGCCGTTGAATCCACGGTCCCAGCGACGGATGGCGTTCCGTGGCGATCTGGTCGTAGCTGGTCCGCATCAAGTACTCACCCCCCTCATGGTCGGCGGTCTTCGTGTACATCGAGCGAATTACGGCCAAGTCCTGGAATTGACCGGCAAGCGTCGGCAGGAACTGGCTGAGCTGACAGCCCGACACCGACGTGGCGATGGGCTTCGTCTCGCCCTGGTTCGCATGGCCGGGCTTCAAGTCGAACGTATCGAGATGCGTCATCCCGCCGTTCATGAACAGGTAAATCAGCCGTTTGGCCTTGCCGGCCGACTGTGTCTGCGCCTGGGCAACGGTCTGACCCAGCGTGGGCAGCACGCTGACGCCCAGCATCGATTTGGCGGCGTATTCCACGAACCGCCGGCGGTCGAGTCCATCCAGTTTGGCCAAGAGGTCTTGCATGGGATTGTTCTTCGTCAAATGCGGTTTCAAACGTGGTAATCCGCGGACTGCGGTTATTGAATGAACAGAAATTCCCGGGTATTCACCAGGGACCAGATCACGTTGCCGTAACCCGCCGGACCGTTTTCCTTGATTTCGCGTTCGGCGAGCTTCAATTCTTCGGCGTCGGGTTCACGGCTGAGGATCGTCAGGAAAACGGATTTCACGCCTTCCGGGACGGTCTTCTTCTTCATGACATTCGCGTGCAGCATCGAATTCTTCTCGAGCAGCATGTGCGTGATCGGGCCGTTGAACATGAACAGCACCTGGGGAACGGAGCCGCTGGTCGACGACGCCGAGATGAGTTCCCGGTCTGACTGGCCGAACATCCTGAGAAAGTGATTCGGCGGGACCGGCGAGGGGAGTTCCGACGCCCGGGCCATCAAGACGCCCTTGTAATGATGCTTGGCTTCCCGCGCGCCCCGCCCGCCGTCGACCGCCGCAGCCTGGAATTCCGCTTCCAACAGTTTCGGCGCCGACACTTCATTCAAATTCACGCCCATGATGTTCGTCTTCACCGTCGCCGGCAGTTCGCGGTATTCGTCGGGCTGCAGCACGGCGAGGGTGAGGAACGAATCCCAGACCTGCTCGGCCGTCATCCGGCGGAGCATCGGTCCGGGGAAGTGATACGCCTGACCGGGCAGAATCTCTTCAACGCAGGCTTGCCGTTGATAGGTCTGGGTATTGAAGAGAATGCGCAGGTATTCTTTCATGTCGAAATCGAGCCGCTTCATCTCGGATTCCAGGAACGTCATCAGTTCCGGATTCTCAGCGACGGTGGAGTCCATCATGTCGTCGACGGGTTCGATTTGCCCCGAACCGAATGCCTGTTTCCAGAGCCGGTTGGCGATGACCAAGGCAAACCGCGGGTTGTCTTTCGAGGTCAGCCACTGGGCGAATGCCTTGCGGGGGACCTGGCCGGGCTGCAGCGGAGCCGGCTTGCCGAACAACGCCTTCGGCTCGATCGCTTCACCCGGCTTGGCGTCGTCGTAGGCGTAATCGGCCGGAAGCGTGATCTTCCGCCCGACCTGGTCGTTGACGATCATCATGTTGATGCCGATCAGGCGGTTGAACCGGTACGAGTTATTCCGACGGTCCTCTTCTTCCTGATCGATGAGGCTGTATTCCTCCTGCAGGCGCTCGTTGGGGTTCTTGCCCCAATACCGCGTGTCGTGGCCGCCCGTGCTGGTCAGCGTGCCGAAGGTGAACGCGGCCATCTGGTAAAATTCTTTTTGCGTCCAGCGGTCAAAGGGATGATTGTGGCATTGGGCGCATCCGATCCGCGTTCCCAGAAAGATGCGGACCGTATTGTTCATGTTGTCGAGAGGCATGTTGGCGTCGCGCTGCAGATAACCGGTTGCCGGATTCTGCCAGACGAGGCCTTCCGCGGTCATCATGTCGAGGACCATCTTGTCCCAGGACTTATTTTCCGCGAGCGATTGCTTGATCCACTGCCGGAACGGTTCACCGCGCACGTTGCCGTTCAAACTGTCGGTGTACCGCAGCACGTCGGCCCAATAGTTGTAGAAGTGGCCGGCATAGGCATCGCCGTTCAAGAGTTCGTCGATCAGGAGCGAACGCTTGTCGGGGTCTTTGGTCCCCAGGAACTTCTGGGTCTGAGGGTACGAGGGGATCGAACCGGTGATATCCAGGTAAATTCGTCGCACGAACTCGGCGTCGGACGTATTCTCGTTGGGGGCGATCTTGTGCTTCTGATAATTGGCCTCGACCAGGCGGTCGATCTCCTGGGCCGACTTCAAGGCGATCCGGCGGTTGCTCGGCACGACCGGTTTCGACGCGACCTTGAACCGCGGCGGCGGGATGTCGTCCTTTTTCTTGTCGTCTTTCTTCTTCGCCGTTTTCGGCGGCGGCGGGGGCTGCAATTCCTTCAGCTTAGCCGCATCGGCGCTCGCCTCGGCCGTCTTGCCAAGCTTCTTGTAGCTCGCCTGGCGGCCGGTATACGCCTCGATCAAACGCTGGTCCAGGCTGAGCGCCTTGGTGAAGTCTTCCACGGCCGCCTCGTAGTCCTTATTGCTGTTGCGGGCATAGCCGCGGAAGCAGTAGGCGGACGCATATTGCTCATTCAGCTTGATTGCCTCGTTGAACGACGCGAGGGCCGATTCGCTTTTCCCTTGATCCAATAACGCGAGGCCCTTCTGAAAGTGGGCTTTCGAGAAATTCGGATTGATTTTCAGCGCCTGGTCCAGGTCGATCATGGCCTTGGACTTGTCGCCCCCCATCGCATAGATGCGAGCCCGATCGCACAGTCCATCGGGAGTGTCGGCCTTGACCTTTTGCAGCGCCGAGACCAGATCCTGCATCGCCTTCGCTTTCTCGCCTTTGGCGAAGTACCCAACGGCGCGGCGCTGATAAGCAATGGACAGATTCGGCTGCATCTCGATCGCCTTCCCCTGGTCGGCGATGTTCTGATCGTGGTTGCCTTTGCCTTCGTAACCTGCACCGCGATGGCTGTAGCCTTCCGCGGACATCGGGTCGATCTGGATCATCCGGTTGCCCGTGTTGATCGCCTTGTCATGCTGGTTGCGGGCCAGGTATCCCAGCGCCCGATAGTGATTCGCCTGGAGATGGTCGCCCCGCTCCAGCAGGGCGAAATACGCACTGTCAATCGCCTTGAGGTACTCCCCCTTGTGATAGAGCGACGCGGACCGCTGGGCGTATGCCTCGGCACGGTTGGTGACCATCCAGGTCTCTCGGCCGCCTTGTCCCGTGACCTTGTCGAAATCCGGAATGGCCGTGTCGAACTGGCCTTTGCCGTTGTACGCCATCCCGCGGGCGATGTACGCCGTCTGGCTTTTCTCGTCCAGTTTCAGCGCCTGGTTGCACTTCTCGATCGCCGCATCCCATTCGGACCTCTGCAGGTGCTCTTGAGCCTGCTGAACCAGCGGATCGGCGGGACTCGGAGGCGCGGCCGGATTTTCCGCAGTCGTGATGGCCGGATTCGCCTGATACGCGGCACATTCCCGCTGTGCCGCAGGAATTAGCAGCGCAAAGGCCCAGAAAACCACCCAGGCGGATCGAACCAGTTTCTGGCTGAGAGACGGACCGCAACAGATCATGGACCAGCCTTTGTGAAACGAGACGGGCGACGCTGTTCAGCCGGCAGGGAAGTCCGAACGGACCTGACCGGAAAACAACGGAACGCGTTCCGAACGAACGCTTCCCGATGATAACACCCCGCCTTCCCGTTTGGCTAGCGCAATGCCCCGACTTTCCCGGTTTGAGGAGTTTCCCGGCAGGACATCTGGCAAAATGAGGACGGCGCTTTGGGGACGGTTTCCTCGCCACCAACAGTGCACATCAAGGTACGATCCCTTGTCCCCAATCCTTCCCGAGCCGGGCACCGCTTGGTACGCTCTTCGAAAAACACCTTCGAGGAGCCTCGACCATGCCGGACACTCCCCAATCTTTGTATGACCGTCTGGGCGGCATTTACGCCATTGCCGCCGTCGTCGACGATTTTATCGACCGCATCATGGTCGACCCCAGGCTCAATGCGAACCCCAAAGTCGACGAAGCCCATCACAAGGTCTCTAAGGCCGGCTTCAAGTATCTCGTCACCGAGATGGTCGGCTGGGTGACCGGCGGTCCGCAGAAATACTCGGGCCGGAATATGTACGATTCTCACTCCCATCTCGACATTACCAGCCCCGAGTGGGAAGCCTTCATGAATGATCTCGACCAGACGTTTGACAAGTTTTCCGTCCCGGCGGCAGAGCGTGCAGAGTTGATTGCGATCGTCAACAGTACAAAAGCCGACATCGTATTGAACGGCCGCTGACTCGCGGCGCTCCACTTGGAAACTCAACCCGGGAGACCGCCATGACGATCGCTTGCCGCTTCGCGGCGCTCTCGACCCTGTTCGCTTGGTGCAACTCCTTTTCGCTCGCTGCAGAACCCCGTTACGAATGGCAAAAAATCACCGACAAAGCTGCCTTCGCCCCGCGCGACGGAGCCGGCGCGTTGACGTTCCAGGGCAAGATGTGGTTCCTCGGCGGCTGGAACCCCGGCGACAAGAAGTTCTTCCCCCGCATCTGCAACAACGAGGTCTGGAACTCCGTCGACGGCAAGGACTGGACGCTCATCAAGCCGAATACGTTTCTCGATCAGAACTTTGACGCGGCGAAAGATTGGGAAGGCCGTCACACCGCCGGGTATGTCGTCTACATAGACAAAATGTGGATCATCGGCGGCGACGTCAACCAGGGACACTATCACCTGGATGTGTGGAACTCATCGGACGGCAAAAGTTGGAAGTACGTCAACCGTGATCAGCCGGTCCCCTGGGGGCCGCGGGCCCTGCATTACACGGTGGTGCATCAAGACAAAATCTGGGTCATTGGCGGGCAGACCATTCCGACGTTCGCTGCGGCGGGAGAAAAATTTTACCGCGACGCCTGGACTTCGACCGACGGCATCGCCTGGAAGCAGGTCGAGATCAAGGAACCGGCCTGGCCGCAGCGCGGCATGATCGGCGGCAGCGCCGTGATGAACGGCCGCATCTGGATTCTCGGCGGCGGAACTTACGAAACCCCCGCTTTCCCATCCCGCAAGTTTTTTAGCGATGTCTGGTCGAGCGCCGACGGGACGACGTGGACCCAGCACGCGAAAGACGCTCCGTGGCATCCTCGCCAATATCACGATGTCGCCGTCTTCGACGACCGGCTCTGGGTCATGGAAGGCTACCATGTCGACGGCGGCAATCGCCGGGACGTCTGGCATTCCGCCGACGGAGTGACGTGGACTGAGGTTCCCGCGACACCCTGGAAACCCCGCCATGCCGCCAGTGTCTATGTCCACGACAACGGCCTGTGGATGGTTGCCGGCAACAACATGGAACCGGATGTCTGGAAGCTGGTCAGGAAGTAGTTGAGGGTACGGAGTTGAGGGCGGAGGGTTCAGAGGCGAGAGTCAGCTAGATTTTCTCCCTACGCACCCCGTTGTCTGGGCATTGGTATCGACACAAGTGGCAGGAAGCAAAAAAATCCGTCCCTTCTCCCCCGCCTTGGGGGAGAAGGCGCCGCTGGCGGATGAGGGGGGTGTCTTGCGGCGCGGGCGTTCACGGCGCTCGGCCCCCTCACCCTGACCCTCTCCCCCGAAACGGGGGCGAGGGGACCGGAGAAGACGACGATTGATCGCCAAAAGGATGTGTCGATGCCAAGGGTTGTCTGGGGAGATGAAGACAAAACGACAATCCGCGACGACACTTGCGGCAGCCCTTCACACCGTATGAGGGGCTTTTTTTTTGCCGATTCGCTATGTTTTCCTCTTGTTTCTTGACTCTTGTTTCTTGACTCTTGTTTCTTGACTCTTGTTTCTTGTCTCTTGACCTTGTTCCATGCCCGTCCGCGTTTCTCATCTGCGACTCCCGGTGGAAACTCCCGAAGCGGAGTTGCCGCGGCATGTCGCGCCGCGACTGGGCATCTCCGTTGACGACTTGGCGCAGTGGCGCGTCTTGAAGAAAAGCCTCGACGCCCGGTCGCGCCAGCATCTCGAATTCGTCTACACGGTCCTGGTCAATCTGCCCGATCACTCCGTGACGCCGTCGAAACTCGGGCATGGCATCGAACTCTACGATCCGCCGATGTTTCACGATCCCGCCCCTGGATTGGCCCCGCTATCGGAACGGCCCATTGTGGTTGGCACCGGTCCGGCCGGTTTGCTCGCCGGATATTTTCTCGCGCTCAAGGGTTATCGGCCGCTCCTCATTGAACGGGGGCCTCCCGTGAAGGAGCGCGTGCCCGAGGTCCGCCGGTTTGATCGCGGCGGCGACTTCGAGCGAGAGAACAATTATCTCTTCGGCGAAGGAGGGGCTGGCTGTTTCAGCGACGGGAAGCTCACTTGCCGGCTCGAAGGTCCTGACGTCGAGTATGTGCTCCAGCGCTTTGTCGAGTGCGGCGGCCGGCCGTCGATTGTCTACGAAAACCGTCCGCATCTCGGCAGCAACAAACTTCCGATGCTGTGCCGCAACTTTCGTCGGACCATCGAAGCGCTCGGCGGCGAGTATCGCTTCAACTGCCGCCTGGAAGGGCTCGATATTCAAAATGGGGCAGTGCACGGCATCAGCACGTCGAGCGGATTTCTAAAATCGAGGCACGTCATTCTCGGCATCGGGCATTCCGCGCGCGACACCTATGAAATGCTGTTCGCCGCCGGAGTGCCCATGCTCCCCAAGGCGTTTCAACTCGGGCTGCGCATCGAACAGCCGCAGCAGCAGATCGACCAGCACAAGTACGCCCGGCAGGACTATCGCGACCTGCTCGGTGCCGCCGATTACACGCTCCAGGTCCGCGGGCAAAGAGACGTTTTCACGTTCTGCATGTGTGCCGGCGGCGTCATCATCCCCAGCATCAGCGAACCTGACCGATTCTGCACCAACGGCATGAGCAACTCCCGCCACGACACTCCGTTTGCCAACAGCGGCGTGATGGTCACACTCGAACCGGGCGAATTCGGCAGCGATCATCCCCTCGCCGGCATGGAACTCCAGCGCCGCTACGAAGCCATCGCCTTTGAACTCGGACGCCGCAATTATCTCTGCCCCATTCAGTCGGCGAAAGACTTCTTGACGGGCCGCGCGCCGGACGATCGGCCTGCGCCCGAGTGTTCCTACCAGCGCGGCGTGGTGCCGGCGTCGCTGGATGCCGTGTTGCCTTCGTCCGTCATCGCGGCGATTCGGCACAGCCTGCCGGCGATGGACAAGAAACTTCACGGCAACTTCGTAAAGCACGCTCAGTTGGTCGGCCCGGAGATGCGCGGCAGCTCACCGATTCGCATCGACCGGGATTTAGCGACTCGCGAATGCCCGAACATCGAAGGTCTGTACCCGGTGGGAGAAGGGGCCGGCTATGCCGGCGGCATCGTCAGCGCCGCCGTCGACGGTTTGCGGAGCGCGCGAGTGATCGTCGAGCGTTACGCGGCGCTGGAAACGCGGTAAGATTTCGTAGCTCGCTGAAAAAGAAAATCGGCTGGCGTCGAAGACGACGAAACCAACCGCGTTTGCCGTGGACATCGTTTGGTTCCGAATTTTTCTCCGCAGATTGCAGCCTTTGCTTGGCGCGTGTTACGCCGAGTCCTCGTCCCAAGGGGCGTCATCGCCAGGGGACTGGAGCACGGCGTACAGAATTTCCCGTTGCCAGTCCGGAGAATCGACGCACCAGCCGTGAACTTCCAGGCGGCGGTCCGCCGCGCGGGACGGTTGCCGGGTGCGCCGCAATTGTTCCCAGCAGCATCGCTCGACGTCGGTCAAGGCGGGCGTTCGGGCTGGGCCGTTCCCCTGTCGACGGGCTAAATTCCCCTGGTCGAACAGAGTGACGATGGCGGGCGTTTCCCGGTCGAGCCATCGCCAGGCGATCAGTTCGTGACTCGCCGTGCGATACACGGACTTCAATCGAGTAAGATCATTTCGGAACCGCTGGCAATCCCGGAAGAACCACTGGCGCGGCAACAGCAGTTCCTTCGCCAGTTGATTCGCCAGTTCCTCGCGCTGCCGGGGCGAGAGATCACCGCCGTCCAGGCCCAACATTCGGCAGACCTGCCAGACCAGGGATTCGCCCAGTTCATGCGCGGCGGCCCATTGCAGGCGTTCCGGCCTGTCATCCGGTCGAAGAAAGATGACCGATCGCCCCGCGATCCGCTTGATGCGCCCCCGCCCGGCCTGAGTTCGATCCATCGCAACCGCGAGCCCCAGTGCCTTCGCGATATTCAACGCATCAACAGGCGGTGAATCGAGATAGGACTTTTCCAGCAGGCCAGTTGCCGCTTCGGACAGCGCGTGGTTCCATTCAGTGAGCGTCAGCATGGGAATCGGTTCCGGCCAAGAGACATGAACATACGTATCATATCCGGTCGCGGAGAGAACGCAAGCCTTTGCGCTTCCGAAAACTCTGCCTGACGTGGCGGTTCCTCGGAGCGTGCCGGGGATGCTGCGTTCAGCGAATCTTCCGGTGACGGATGGGCCAGTCAGACCAACTTGCCCGCAATCCCGGCCGGGCTCCGATCCGATGGGAACGTAACAGGGACGGAGAAAGGAATTGCCAGCCCCCGGGGACAAATCTCCCAGGGGGGACTGCAAGACCGCGTCTCACAAGGAGTCACGGATGACCAGTCCTGCACCCCCGGAGCCGCAGCCCGTTTTCGGATTACGGCTCCGTGCCGCCGCATTGGCGAGCATCGCCCTCGGAGCCGGCATCTGGCTGACGGGCCAGTGGGCTCGGCGTGTCGAACACTCCTTTCCCGGGCATCTCCAGGCGCGGATGCTGACCGTGACGGCCGAGCAAACGTCCCGTTTGCAGGAAGTCCGCGTCAAACCGGGGCAGCGTGTCAAGGCGGGTGAATGTCTCCTCGTGCTGGACAGCGGGCTGCCTCCGAGCGAGCGAGACGGCAATTCACAGCCCGCGCCGCAGAGGGAGAATGTGCCTGGACGCCTGAAGGCCGCCGCCGACCTGGAACTTCATTGGCGCCGCCGTGAATTGCAGGCTGAAATTTTTCAGACGCAATTCCGTCTGGCCGGTCTCCGTCAGGAAAAACTGCACCAGGAAGTCGAACAGATCGCCTGGCGAGAAAACCTGTCGTCTCAAGACGTCTTCGCCGAACCGCAACGCACGCCCACGGTGTTCCGATTCCTCAGCGAGTCTGTCGGCGAAGTTCCGGAACAGCGCGTCAGGGCCATGCTTCGGGAAGATGCCGCTGCGTCCGCCGCCCTGGCGATTGCCGCGCAAATCACTCTGTGCGAAGAACGCCTGGAAGAGCTGCGCTCGCTGGATCGCGGGTTGGAGGCTCAAATCCGAACCTCGCACGGCGTCGAGGCCCCCGAGCATGCCGCTCCGGCGGAAGACGTACCGACAGCCGCGACCACAACCGTCGTCAGCCCGGGGTACGGCCTGATCGGTTTGACCAGAAAACAAGCCGGCGAAGTGGTCCAGCCCGGCGAAGTGCTGGTCCAAATCCTGGACGACGACCGGCGAACGATTGAAGTCGAGATCCCGTCGCGAATGGTGGTCCGCTTCACGCCGGGCCAGCGGGTTCGGCTCGAATTCCCCGGACCGGAACAGCGGATCGGGATCGTGTCGTCGATCGCGCCGCAGACCTCCGCGCCGGGAATCGCCCGCCAGAACCTTGACGACGACGCGCCTGTCAAACTGGCGATTGAACCCGCGGGCAAGCTCTGGCCGTCCGTCCCGATTGGCTCCCGCGTCCTGGTGTTTCAGCCGTAATCCTCGGCCCTTTCGAGGCGGGGCCCTAATCCAATCCCAACAATTGACTGCGCTCCCCCAATAGGTCCCGGCGTTGCCAACGCCGGGCTTTGGTGAAATCTGGATTCGCCGGGCTTTCTCGACGAATTACACGTGCGCCCCGGAAGCAGACCGCGACGATAAGAGTGCAGCGGCACTGTCCGGCGGATGTTCCCCTCGGGATGGGCCGACTTTCAGAGAGATCAGCAGGCCGGTCGCCGCGATGCCGCACAGCACCAGGAACAGCGGTTCGTATTGCAGGCTTGTGCCGTCACGAGAGAACAACAGTTTCCAGCCGCCATCGACCGGGATCTTCGATCCGTAGCGATGCCTGAGGACTTCCATCGAATTGTAGCAGAAGTGGAACGCGACGCCTGGCAGCAGGCTGTCGGTCCGCACGGCGATGTAACCCAGAACCAGTCCCAGCAACGAGGCGTTGAAGACCTGCTGCGGAATCAGGTGCATGATGCCGAACAGCAGGCTCGACAAGGCGATGGCCAGCGCGGTCCGGCCGGTTCGGCGGAATCCGCTCAGCAGAAAGCCGCGAAAGGCGATTTCCTCGCAGACGGCCGGCGCCAGGGCGAAGGCCAGCAATGTCAGCCAGAGCGGAATCTCCTCGGTGGAGATCGCCTTCAGCACGTCCGTCACTTGTTTCGGCAGCGGCGGGAAAAACCACTGCAATGCCGCCGCCAGCGCCAACGACAACGGCTGCAGAGCGACAGCCAGCAGCACGCCGATGAGGAGATGACTGAACCGCGGCATATGGATCAGAAACGTCCTCCGCAAATCGGCGACCAGCAGCACTCCCATGAACAGGGCCGGCGTGGCGATGATCGTCAACTGCTGGATGATCAGCATCTGCAGCATCACAGTCGAGCGATTCTCGCCGCTCACGTTCGCCATCGACGACTGCATCACTTTCAGCGCGGCGAATTGCAGTAACATGATCAATACGAAACAAAACGCGGCTTCGGAAAACGTCGGCGTCGATTCCTTGTCGCGCAGGAGATGACGGACCCATAACCGCAGATCGAACCGCTCGGCTTCGCGGAACAAGACGTCTTCCCCGGCAAACTGGTCGATCGCCCACCACAAGGCCAAGATGCTGTATCCCAGCGACGTGATCAGCACGGGCGCGGCATAGAGCATCAATTCCCCGCCGGGATCCTGGCCTTTGAGCAGTCCTTTGAGCAATAACGCCGGCCCCATCACGGGCATCACGCTGTAAAACGCCTGCATCTCGACGGCCGGGGACAGGCAGAAGATCGTCAGCCCCATCGTCACCATTAACAGCGGCGTCAGGTAATACTGCCCTTCCTTGCTGCTGCGCGCGAACGTGGCGAACGCCAGGCACAGCGCGCTGAACAACGACGACAGCGGAATCAGCATCACGAACACCCACACGAGCGCCGAAAACGCGGGAAGCGCGACATCGCCGAACTTCGACATCTGCCCGCCGCCGGCCAGAGACGCCATGTATTTTCCCGTGAACCCGAGGCTGCTCAGGTTCAAGAGGGCCGTCGTCACGCTGAAAAGCATCACCGTCAGGAACTTGCCGAGGACGATTTCCGTCCGCGACGCCGGGCAGATCAGCAGCGTCTCCATCGTGCCGCGCTCTTTCTCGCCGGCACACAAGTCAATCGCCGGGTAAAACGCACCGGTGAGTGCCATGATCACCAGCAGCGCCGGAAACAGCTTGCTCCACAGGTTGGCCGAAAGCTGCTCTTTCGCGGCGAGATCGATTTCCGACGGATTGATCGGCGTCGGCAGGCTGGCCGGCAGTCCTGCCCGTTGCAGCTCTTCCTTCAAAATCTCTCGTTCCCACGCCCGAAAGACTTCCGTCACCCGGGCATGGGCGATCAGCGATTTTTCATCGGCACTATTCTGCAAGATTACCGGCCGGGGGAAATCGTGTTCGGCTTCCGGCTGCCGTGCGGACATCCGGGACCGCCAGAGATCCAGATTGTTCCGAAAGTCCGTCGGCACGACGATCATCACCTGAATTCCGCTCTCGGAAAACAGCGTGCTGAGTTCTTTTTTCAAAGCCTGCCGGCGCAAATCGTTCTCCGGCGACTGCCCCGCCGGGGGCAAGGCCAGGCGCTCGTTGAGAACGTCCCGGATGCGCTGTGCCGTCAGCAGCATCCGGTCGTTCATGGGCCGCGCGGCGTGCTCTTCGTCCTCCGACGCGTCCGGCTGGTTCGAGGCATCTGTGACGACGACGATTTTGTCGGCGTCGTCCGGATGAAAATACCACCGGCGGTCGAATTTGTTTCCGTCCAAGAGCGCCGGCGGCGGCAGTTCGTCGGCCCCGAGGATCACCACGGTGCGCGGCTGTTCGGAAAACAGCACCGTCATCTGCACCATGCCGATCCCCATCGCCGGGTACAGCAGCACGGGCAACACGGCGATCATGAACAGCGTCCGCCGGTCGCGGAACTGGTCCGCGACTTCCCGCCGAAAGATAAGGCCGATGTTACGAAAGGTCATGGTGATCGCTTGCGCTTAGCGGTTCGTAAGACTGGCCATCGCCGCCGACTCTGCGTCGTATTGCTCGATCAACGCAAAAAACAATTCTTCCATATCCGGCTGCTGATGCTGGCGGACGAGATCAGCGACCGTGCCCATCGCCAGGATGCGGCCTTTGTAAATGATGGCGATTCGTTCGCACAGCTTTTCCACTTCGCTCATGATGTGCGTTGAGTAGATGATCGACTTCCCCTGGTCTTTCAGCGCCCGGACTTCGTCCACGACCTTCCGGGCCACCAGCACATCCAGGCCGGACGTCGGCTCGTCGAAAATCAGCACGGGCGGATCATGCACGATGGTCCGGGCGATGGACACTTTCTGCTTCATGCCGGTCGACATCTTGGACCCGAGCGTATCGCGAATTTCCTGCATTTGCAGCCGCTCGAACAGCAGGTTGATCCGCGGTTGCAGCACGTCTTCGGGGATACCGTACAGTCGGCCGTAATACGCCACGAGTTCGTAGGCCGTCATCCGGTCGTAGATGCCGGTGTTATTGGACATGAACCCGATGCGGGCGCGGACTTCGGCGGGATGCCGCGTGACGTCATACCCGGCGACAAACGCGGCCCCGGACGTCGGCCTGAGCACGGTACTCAGAATCCGCAGGCAGGTCGTCTTGCCCGCCCCGTTCGGCCCGAGCAATCCGAAAATCTCGCCCGGCTTGACTTGAAAGCTGACGCCGTCGAGCGCCGTGAACCCGCCCTCGTAATGCAGGTCGGCAAACCGCTTGGTGAGGGATTCGACGGCGATCATGGGGAAGGCTAAATGATTGAGGGATTTCGTAGCGGCGGCTTCCAGCCGCTGCAGGCGTGGGCTGGAAGCCCACGCTACGAGTCGGCCACTCGCAATTATCGTCGATGAACCGAATTCCGGCTACCGGGATTCGGCGTTAATTCAGCACAGGCAACGCCGACCTCGCCGGTGCTGACGAGGATTGCGACTGCACGGCTGCCGCCGCCGGCTCGGGGGCGTCCAGGTACTCGTAGAAGACGTTCCGTTGGCGGGGGATATAACCGGCGTCGCGGATGAGGCGGCGGATCGTCGCCAGCGTGAGATGGTAAACTGTGCCGGCTTGCGCGACCACGTTTTCCTCGATCATCAGGCTGCCCATGTCATTGGCGCCGAACATCAGGGCCAGGCCGCCGATTTTTTCCCCCTGCGTCACCCACGACGACTGGATGTTCGGCACATTGTCGAGATACAGCCTCGCCACGGCTTGCGTCTTGAGATACTCGAACGCGCCAACTTCGGGGAGCTTGGACATGTCGACGCCGCCGGGACGGGGAAGGGGGTTAGAGCCTGAGAGAGTTAGAGGGTTAGAGTCTGCACCATCTAACTCTCTATCCCTCTCTCGCTCTAACCCTCTTTCTGGGAACCACGGCGGTTCGTTCGGCGGCTGATGCGTCCAGCAGATGAAAGCCGTGAAGCCGTGGGTTTCATCCTGCGTCTGGCGGATACGGTCGAGGTGTTCGATCCGCTCGGCGAGCGTTTCGACATGACCGAACATCATGGTGGCGGACGATTTGCCGCCGATTTCATGCCAGGCGCGATGGACATCCAGCCAATCGTCGGTCAGGACTTTGCCGCGGGTGATGAGTTTGCGGACGCGGTCGACGAGAATTTCGCCGCCGCCGCCGGGGAGGCTCCCCAGGCCGGCGGCTTTCAATCGCTCTAAGACCGTCTTCACCGGCAACTTGCTGATTTTGGCGAAGTGAAAAATCTCCGGCGGGCTGAAGGCATGCAGATTCACTTGCGGATAATGCTGCTTCAACGTTCGCAGCAGGTCTTCGTACCACTCCAAAGGCAACGTCGGATGCAGGCCTCCCTGCATCAAGATCTGATCGCCGCCGAGTGCGACCGTTTCCTGGATCTTTTCCAAAATCACTTCCGTCGGCAACACATAGGCCTCGGCGTGTTTCAGCGGGCGATAGAACGCGCAGAAATCGCACACCGCGGCGCACACATTGGAATAATTGACGTTCCGGTCGATGTTGTAGGTGCGAAACGGCTCGGGATGCAGCCGGCGCGTGACGGCGTCCGCCGCGGCGCCGATCGAAGTCAGATCATGCGATTCCAGCAGCGTCAGGCCTTCGTCGGGAGTCAGGCGTTCGCCGGCGACGGCTTTATCCAGCACAAGTGCGAGAGCGGAAGACAAGTTTCAATCCCTCCGGGGCCAGACCACGGCGGACGGCGAGGTCGTAAAACATTCGCAGTCCGCTCCTTTCCGCTGGTCCCAATCGATAATGCAGATTTTTCGTGAGATAATGGATCGTAGTCGCGAGCGGCAAATTCAGCAACAACGCCTCGCGTCCGGCGATGTCGCGGACGGATTTCTCGCCGAGATCGCGCGCTAACGAAAGTCGAGGGTTGAGGGTTGAGGGTTGAGGGTCAGCAAAGTCCATGATCTCCTCATTTTCATCCGGCCCTAATCCCTCAACTCTCAACCCTCGACCTTTCCTCGCCACCCACATCGCAAAGACGAACGGCAACCCGGTCCATTGAAACCATTCTTCGCCGAGGTCCCACGTGGCGTGGAATTTTTCATCCTGCGGCAGCATGGCCCGGTCGCCGATCATCAGGATGGCATCGGCCGGACAGGTTTCAATCTCCCGCCCCAGTGGAAATGGGACCGTTTCCGGTTCGACGCCGAACCGCTCGCCGAGCAGGATTTTCGCCAGTGCCGCACTGGTTCGCGAGCCCTCATCCAGTCCCAGCGTGCGGACGTCACTCCAAGGAACGCGGGAATACAGTTTCACGCTGAGGACCGGCCCTCGGGCCGCCACGCAGGCATCCGAGACGATTTCATAATTCTCGCCGCGAAAGTATTCAATTGACGGGATGAGCGCGACATCCAGTTTCCCCGCAGCCAGATCGTCAGCCAGCCGGCTGGGGTAATCCTCGCGGATGATCGCCTCAGGAAACAGTTCCGGCAAATGTTCGGTCAGCGGCTTCGAATTGAGGTACGTCACCGCGCCGATGCGGAGCGGGCAGGATTTTACGAAATCGCTTTTCACGGTTTTGTCTTCGTTTCAGATGAATCGCCCCATTCAACGTGAGGATTTCCGTCGGTTGCCCGGGCGAACAAGTTCGTGTGAGTTGCAATTCCTGTCGAACGCAACAAATACGTTGCACCATCAGTTTCGTATCGAAACATTTTCAGAAAAGAGGCATCGCCTCCTTTGGGATAAGTGAGGGGCAATGATTCCAAGTCCTTTGGATAAGTCCCGTGCATTTCCTTATACTTCTCGAGCTCGGTATACAGCTCCTTGAAAAGTGCATACTGAGCGGACTGCTTGGCGGCTGTCCTCATCTGCGAAAATGCTTCGACCGCGATTACGACTCCCGCCACAAACGAAAATGTCAAAATGAGGACCAGACTCCTCATGAGCCACTTATCGCGCGACGTGTCGTTCATGGGATCGATCAATCAAAGGTGATGCGTCTTCGTCTGCAATTGACGCCGTTGCATTGAGCATGGGCCGCCGATTAGGATGCGACATCTTGCGTTTCACTGCAAATGTAACCGGTAAGAAAGCAGAAGATTAACCACGTAGGACACAGAGTTCACGAAGAGTTGCAGGAAATTCGGCGATGGATTTTCCTTCGTGATCTTCGTGCCCTTCGTGGTTCAAGCTTTGAGTAATTCCCATGTCACGTGATCCACTGAATCTGGCAATCATCGGCCTCGGCAACGTCGGGACCGGCGTCGCGAAAATCGTGATGCAATCGCCCGAGCGGATGATCCAGCGGGCCGGCCGGCCGGTTCGGCTCGTGAAAGCCGTCGTCCGCAATGTGAACAAGCCCAGAGACATCACGCTGCCGGCCGGTGTTCTGACTGATGACGTGCAAGCCGTCATCCGCGATCCGAACATTCAGGTGGCGTGCGAACTCGTCGGCGGGATTCATCCAGCAAGGGAGATCATTCTTGGGTTGCTCGCCGCGGGGAAAGATGTTGTCACGGCGAACAAAGCGTTGATCTGCCAGCACGGCGAGGAGATTTTCGATTTCGCCCGCAAACAGGGACGGACGGTTTGTTTCGAGGCGGCCGTCGCCGGGGGCATTCCGATCATCGCCGCCGTCGGGCAATCGATGGCGGCCAACCAAATTCTCGCAATCCAGGCGATTCTCAACGGCACCAGCAATTTTATTCTGTCTGAAATGCTGCTCAAGCAGCAGTCGTACTCGGCGGCACTGGCCCAGGCTCAGGCCCTGGGTTATGCCGAGGCGGACCCCGCGCTGGATGTGGATGGAACCGACGCCGCGCAGAAGCTCGGCATTCTGGCCCAGTTGTCGTTTGGCGTAAAAGTGACGACATCGCAGTTTCACGTGTCGGGCATCGACCGGCTGGAGCAAAGCGACATTTCTTATGCCGCCGGGCTGGGTTACACGATCAAACTGCTGGCGAGCGCCCGGCTCCATGGCGATCGGCTGGAAATGAGCGTGCGGCCGACGCTGATCCACAAGGACAAGCCGCTGGCCCAGATTCACGGCCCGTTCAATGCGATTCTCCTGGAAGGGGATGTCGTCGGCAGCGTGTGGTTTTCCGGTCGCGGCGCCGGCCAGTTGCCGACGGCGTCGGCGGTGACGGCGGACATTATCGACCTGGCGATCGGCCGGGCGCAGCAGACGTTTTCGCAGCTCGATCTGTGGTGCACCACGCCGCGGTTTGTGATCGCTTCGGAAGCCGAAGCCCGCAGCCGGTTTTATCTGCGATTGTCAGTGGAAGACCGGCCGCATGTAATGGCCGACATCACCGACGTCTTGGGCCGCCACGGCATCAGCCTGGCGACCGTCATCCAGCCCGAAGCCCCGGAAGTGGAAGGGGGCACCCCCGCCCCGGCGGTGCCGCTCATTACCATGACGCACCGCACATCGAGCGGCAACCTGGAAGCCGCGCGGCAGGAATTGAGCCGCCTGTCCTGCGTGCGGCAACCGATCATCGTGCTCGCCGTGGCGGATTGAGCGGTGCTCGAAAGCCTTTGCTTTACTTCTTCTGTTCTGCCTTGACATAAAGCTCAGCAGGAGCTTTCTCGTAATAATGAAACATGGCCGGGCAGATCCAGCCGTCCATCTCGGGTTCGTTCATTTTGTAGTAGTTGCCTCCCATGTCGCCGCGCAGCCAGGTCAACTTCTTCTGGTAGCCGGGGAACGG
Organism: uncultured Planctomycetaceae bacterium; assembly: GCA_964388415.1. Taxonomy (GTDB): domain Bacteria; phylum Planctomycetota; class Planctomycetia; order Planctomycetales; family Planctomycetaceae; genus CAZDGB01. Next base: position 163,133 of record CAYMAO010000004.1, read on the forward strand.
CTGGGCTTAAAACAGCAGGCGAAAACCGTCGCTGGCTTCTGGGATGTCCTTGACCAACACGTCAATCATCTCCGGCACACCCGCGACGAAAGGCTCGCGAACTAATTTGGTCCGCGGATCATCAAAGACCCATGTGCCTGCATGACGGTAGGGGGCAATCACCATGATCGCATTTGCAGATGCGTAATTGGGTCGCTTTGGGAATAAATCTCCCATCCACGCCACGGCCAATGCCAGCAGCATGGCAACGACGCCCAAGAGGGCAAATCTGCGAAAGTTGGTGCGAGCGATCATGGCATGAAATGGTCCGCGACACGAAGGCGATCCTCTTCACAGTGTCGGCGTCAGACGAAATGTTGTCAACCAGAAGTCTTGACCGCATTCGATAACTGCGACGATTGACAAGACTTGGCAGCCCTCGCACTCGCCGCGAGCAGCGCCAGCACTGGTTGCAGCGGCGACCGCATGCGGGCGTCGGTCCAGTAGACCAGGTGCACGCCCTGGACGGCGACGATCAACAGCAGGCACGGCAGCCACGCTCGCCATTGGCGACGACGCACCATCAGCCACAGTCCCCCGAGGGCGGCAATATATTCCAGGCCGTAGAAGACCGCCACGCCAACGCGAATCGCAACGGGCAGCGACGCTCCTTCCCCTTGCGGTGAAATGCTCCACAGCGAACGGATGCGATGGCCCATCGCTTGGAAAAAATTCGTCGGATGGTGTGCGATATACCGTTTGGCTTCCGACGACATCCAGGCATCACGGGCAATTTCTCCTTGTGACGCCCCCAGCTCGACGCGCATTTTCTGTTCGACATCGGTCTGCCAGAGCGACAGGCTTTCGCCCGACCACGTCGTGCCCCAGGGCTGCTGCACGACCTCTTCAAAATAGACCGAGTTATTCGCCAAGAGCAGCGTGTAACCGCCATGCGTCGTCATCAGAATGGGCCGGCCGAAGACCCGTTGATTGCGAATCACCCACGGCGAAACGACCAGCAGTGTCACAGTGGCCGTGGTCACCAACAGACGCCATTCTCGTCTTCGCCCCCGGCGAGTCGCGGGGGAGAAACACCATGCCAATCCCATCAACCCGGCGAGCGGCCAGATCGTCGGCCGGCAGAGCGCTGCCAGGCCGAAGTACAGGCCGGTCCATGCAGCACGCCGCCAGGAGAAATCGTTCTCGCAGTCGCCACGAGGCGTCACCCCCCAGAGCCACGCCATGGTCAATGCCGTGAAGACGACTTCCGTCATGGGCTGAGCGGTTGCGTTCAACAGCAGCGGATCGATGGCGACGCAGAGCGCCGCCAGGTGCCGAGTTGGTCCCATTCCCAGGGCATCGCCCAGTCGGCTCACCAGCCAGACGGTGAGACATCCCGCCACGATATTGAGGACGGCGACCGCCGGCGCCGCAGGCAGTACGGTCATCACGGCCGACAAGATCAGCGGATACAGCGGCGGGCGATACGCCGTCGGTGCGGTCGATCCCGGCGTCGAGAATCCGTTTCCCGTGGCGACGTTTTTGGCGATTCCCAGGTAGGCATCCCGATCAATCGTCAACTGATCGGCTCGCATCACGGCGACTCCGCACCGCGCGGCCAGCGCCAGGCACAAGACGCCCGCGAGAATCCAGCCGTTGTATCGTTCGGGGTGCGAAGGGGTCATGCACGCTGGAAACTGGCGGACGAAAATGAAGCGAGTCACGAAGGCGTTACTCTACGAATTCAACCGCTGAATTGCACCCGCGGTCCGGTAATTCCCGGGCCAAATCCCTGAGCGGCTTTTTTCCGTTGGGCCATGCCGCGTATGATACGTATCGTGATCGCACTGTGATTGGTATTGCCGCTTTCAATGGATTTTCTTGTGTCGAGTGTTTTCCGCCGCCGCGCCACGCTGCATCTGCCGATCACGCTGAGCGTCGTGCTGATGGTGCTCAACATCACGCTGATGGTCTGCTGGATCGTCATCCTGGCGCAGCGGAGCGTGTGGGGCGCGCTGGTGACCGGCACGGTCGTCTTTGCCGCCATGCTGCTCGGGCTGTCGTTTTACCTGGTGCTGATGATCAAGGAAGTCCGGCTCAATCAGCGGCAGGCGAATTTCGTCGACAGCGTCACGCACGAGTTGAAATCGCCGATCGCCTCGCTGAAGCTCTACCTGGAAACGCTGGAGATGCGGACCGTCAGCGAAGACCAGCGGACGCAGTTCTACCGCGTGATGGAGCACGAACTGGAGCGGCTTGATCATCTCATCACGCAACTGCTGGAGGTCGGCCGGCTGGATGCGATCGGGATCCAGTCCGACCCGGAGGACGTCCCCTTAGAGCCGCTGCTGCGGAAATGCGCCCAGTCGATCTGCGCGCATCACCAGCGCTCGCCGATGGAGACGATCTCGTTCGACGTGCAATCGGCGATTATCCATGCCCGGCCGCTCGTGCTGGAGACGGTGTTTCGGAACCTGCTGGACAATGCGGTGAAATACGCCGGCGATCCGCCGCGCGTCGAAATTCAAGTCCGGGTGACCGACCGGGGGCGGGTGATCACCAGGATCGTCGACAACGGGCAAGGCGTGCCGCCGGAGTTGCGAAAACGGATCTTCGGGATGTTCTTTCGTGCCGGCAGCGAACTGACGCGCCGGCAGAAAGGGACCGGACTGGGGTTGTACATCGTGCAGACGCTGGTCCGTCAACTGAAAGGCCGGGTCAGCGTCCATGATCGGCCGGATGCCGTTGGAAGCCTGTTTGAAGTCGATCTGCCGGGGAGGCCAGCGACGTGAGAATTCTGATTGTCGAAGACGAGGAAGCGCTGGCGGCCGGGTTAAAGTTCAACTTCGAGCAGGAAGGGTACGACGTGATGCTCGCCGGGGACGGTCCGACCGCACTCAAGTTGTTTGACCAGGCGGATCCCCGCGTCGATGCGTTGATTCTGGACCTGATGCTGCCGGGCATGAGCGGCTATGAAACGTGCAAGGCAATCCGTTTGAAGGACAAGCTCGTCCCGATTCTGGTCCTCAGCGCCCGGACGCTGAGCGAAGACAAGATGCACGCCTTCGATTGCGGCACCGATCAGTTCATGACGAAGCCGTTCGCACTGCCCGAACTGCTCAACCGGGTGAAAAACCTGCTGGAGCGGCATCGGACGCTGCGGCAATCCGAACGGGCTGCCGAGGAAGGAATCGCGGAAGACGTCCGCACGTTCGATCAGATCACCGTCAACTTCCGCACCTATGAAGTCACGGTTGGAGATCGTACGCACAACCTCACGACGCTCGAGATGCAACTGCTCCGTTTTTTCATGGAGCACGCCGGCAAGGTGCTTTCGCGGCATGAGATTCTGGAGCAAGTCTGGGACCCGGCGGCGGAAGTGACGACGCGGACCATCGACAATTTCGTCTCCCGGCTCAGGAAAATCCTCGAGCCCGACCCGGCCCGGCCCAGGTATATTCTCTCAGTGCGCGGGACCGGATACCGGTTTGTGACGCCGGCGGAGGGGCAAGAAGCGAGAGGGTAGTGATGAAGCGATGCTCTTGAGAGGGCGTGGTTTTTCAGCGTTGCGGGGATTTGCTTCAACTTCCGTATTCCCATTGACTTAGCAACTCCGCTTCTGATACAGATTGAAGAGAGAACCATCAAAAGCCACGCCGAAACGGTCTTCGGCGCATCTCTCCAGGGAGGAACACCAGATGTGCGGCATCGTCGGTTATGTCGGCCCGAAAGCGGCCCTGGATTTTCTGCTGGAAGGCCTCTTCCGGCTGGAATACCGCGGGTATGACAGCGCCGGTCTCGCCATCCAGAACGGCCACGGCATCGAAGTCCGCAAAAAAAACGGCCGCGTGCAATTGCTGGCCGATCTTTGCGATCAGCAGCCGATCCACGGCACGTTCGGCATGGGCCACACCCGCTGGGCCACCCACGGAGCCCCCAGCGACACCAATTCGCATCCGCATATCGGCGGCAGCGGCGAAGTCGTCGTCGTGCACAACGGCGTGATTGAGAATCATGCCCACTTAAGGCATCAGTTGCAGGAGCGGGGCTACGTCTTCCGGACCGAAACCGATACTGAAGTCGCCGCTCATCTCCTCGCCTCGCTGCTCCAGGAAGAGATCAAGCTCGGCGGGAACCCGGCGGACGAACAGGTCTGTTTACGGGCCGTCGAAAAGATGCTATTGCGCATCAAGGGGACCTACGGCTTCGGCATCATGTTTCGCGATTGCCCCGGACTATTGATCGCCGCCAGGTTGGGCAGCCCGCTCGTGATCGGCATCGGCCGGGGCGAACATTATCTCGCCAGCGATGCCGGCCCTCTGGTCGGCAATACCGACGAAGTCGTCTATCTCAGCGATCATGAAATCGCCTTGATGCGTCCGGGCAGCTTGCAGGTGCTGCATCGAGATTCCGGCGAGCAGACGCCGGAGATCAAATTCCTCGAACAGTCCGCGCAGGATCTCGATCTGGGCGACTTCGAGCACTACATGCTCAAGGAGATCTTCGAACAGCCGCAGACCATTGAAAACGCCCTGCGCGGCCGCTTGGACGACGAGGAAGCCACGGCGAAATTCGGCGGTCTCAATGTCGACCCGCAGCAGCTGCGCCGGATTGACCGGGTGGTGCTCACCGGTTGCGGCACCAGTTGGCACGCCGGACTGGTCGGCGAATACCTGATCGAAGAATTCGCGCGGATGCCCGTGGAAGTGGAATATGCCAGCGAGCTGCGCTATCGCAATCCGCCCATGACCGACCGGACCATGATTTTCGCCATCACGCAGTCCGGCGAAACGGCCGACACCCTGGCCGCGATCCGGGAATGCAAACGCAAGGGCCATCCGACGCTCGCCATCTGTAACGTCGTCGGTTCCACCATCGCCCGCGAAGCGGACGGAGGCATCTACCTTCATGCCGGCCCCGAAGTCGGCGTCGCCTCCACGAAAGCCTTTACCTCGCAGGTCTGCGTGCTGACGCTGCTCGCCCTGTTTCTGGGCCGCATGAGGCATCTGTCGCATCCGGCCGGGAAACGCATCATCAGCCATCTGCGCGACATGCCCGACACGGTCCGCCAAACGCTGGAATGCCACGAACTCGTGAAGGAGATCGCACTCAAGTATTACCAGGCGGAGAATTTTCTGTATCTCGGCCGGTTGTACAATTTCCCGGTGGCCTTGGAAGGCGCGCTGAAACTGAAAGAAATCAGCTACATTCACGCCGAGGGTTACCCCGCCGCCGAGATGAAGCATGGCCCGATTGCGCTGGTCGACGAAGACACGCCCAGCGTCTTCATCGTCCCGCACGGGCAGATGTATCCCAAGGTGATGAGCAACCTGGAGGAAGTGCGGGCTCGCCGCGGGCCGATCATCGCCGTCGCCTGCCACGGGGACGACAAGATCGCCAAGCTCGCCGACGACGTCATTTACGTTCCCGACGTCGACGAATACCTGCAGCCGATCGTGGCAAGCATTCCTTTGCAGCTTCTGGCATATCACATCGCCGTTTTGCGCGGCTGCAACGTCGACCGCCCCCGCAATCTGGCGAAAAGCGTCACGGTGGAATGACAACGGTTGAGCGTTGATGGTCGAGGGTTTAGAGTCTGACGTTTGCCGCGACGCGAATTCTTCGGAGCGGAATACTTCCTGAATCGCCAACCCTCAACCCTCAAACCACTCTTCCATGACCGTCCCGCGACGCATTGCCCGCTGCATGGAAGCTGCCCAGGGTTATCTGCAACTGAACATGGTCGACCAGGCGCTCGCCGAACTGGACGCCGTGGACGATCGGTCGTCCGTGGAATTCGAATGGCACGTCCTGCGCGGGGAAGCGCTCCGGGAACGCCGCGATTTTCAAGCCGCCCTCACGGCCTACGATCATGCTCAAGGTTTGCAGCCCGAGTCGCTGGAGGTCTTCATGGGCCTGGCGTGGTGTTACAAGCGGACCGACCAGTTGCCGAAGTCCATCGAGACGATGCAACAAGCCTATCTGCACCACAAGGACGAGCCAATCGTGCTCTACAACTTGTCGTGCTACTACGCGCTCTCCGGGAATAAAGAGCAGGCCCTCTCCTGGCTGGGCCGTGCCCTGCGGATGCAACCCGATCTCCGCCGCCTGATCCCGGACGAAACCGATTTCACCCCGCTGCGCGACGACCCTGATTTTCAGCGGCTGCTGGAACTGGCAGGAAAAAAAGTCTGAACGAGTTTCGCGACGCTTCGTAGAAGCGTGGTATTTCCAATTCGTCAACCCGGAGAACCCATTGAATCCTCGATCGATCCGATTATGCCAGCGCAATCTGACCAGCGATGTGTTCGACGTAAAATTCGGGCGATTCGCCAGCTTTGCCGCCGCCGGCGTGGTGCTCGTGCTCAGCTTTTGGAAGTTGACGCGACTGGAACTGAACGATATGCAGTTGTTCTTCGGCGTGCTGCTCTCGCTGACGATCCCCTTACTATTGATCAACATGGGCTTGCTCTTGCCTCTTGTTACTCTGGCGCCACTTTCTCAGTCCGTGGGGAAGCCGTCCGTCAGCAATCCGGAGGAGACATAAGCAAAAAACGTCAAAGCCGCCCCGTTGAAAATTCCAATGAGGACGCCGTCCGGCCGGGATGTTGGTTGAACAATCGCTTGACAACAGACAACAGACAACAGACAACAGACGATCATCGGTCGAGTGGCGGAATAGGCAGACGCATCGGACTTAAAATCCGAAGTCCCGCAAGGGGCGTGTGGGTTCGAGTCCCATCTCGACCACCTCCGTAGAAGAAACCCCCGCAAACAAGGGGGTTTCTTCATGTCTGGAACCTGGATTCCCCTCAATTCGCCCCTGTGCGGGCGGGGAGTGCGCCGCTTTTTGCGCCGCTTTTTCGTAAGTCGTTGCGGCTTCAAAATGGGCGTCCGTCACTTGCAAGTAATGACGCAACGCCACAGGCTGCGAATTGCCCAGCCAAGCCGTCACGACGTGCAACGGAAACCGCTCGGCGAGTTCTGTCTCTCGACTACTGCGGAGATTCTGAAATGTCTTCTCCCATACGGGCAAACCCGCTCGGCGAATGATCCGGTGCATCGGCTGCCGAAGGTTCTCACGGATGCGGTATCGGTCCGGCAGCAGATAGACGGAACCCGGCGGGATATCGTCCCAAATCTCGTCGATCGCAGCGCGGACTTCAGGAAACAAGGGAATGGTCCGTTCATCCTTGCCGTGATAATACTCCGTCTTTGGGCTGCGGATGCGGAGCCGAGAATTCGCGAAATCAACGTCCTCAATCTGAATGCCGAGTTCGCTGAGAATGCGGACCCCGCCGTATCGCGCCAGCACGATGACCAACCGTGAGGTGGACCCCGAAAACTGGACAGGTCGATAAGGTAGAATCGTTCGGGCCTGGGGAAGTTTCGCGAGGTCTCGCAGGAAGGGGGTGGCGATGAGCAGGAAGCGGCGGGAGATCGGGCCGACGGTGAAGGCCAAGGTGGCGCTGGCGGCGCTCAAGGGAGACAAGACAACGGCCCAACTGGCGTCGGAATTTGACGTGCACACGAGCCAGGTGACGGCCTGGAAGAAACGGCTGTGGGAAGGTTGTGCAGAACTGTTCGCGGATGGCCGCTCGCGTCGCCGTGATGAGACGGTGCCGGACGCCGAGGAACTCTTCGCGCAGATCGGCCGGTTGAAGATGGAAGTCGAGTGGCTCAAAAAAAAGTCAGCGCAGCTGAGTTGAGCCGGGCCGAGTTGCGGGGTTGGATCGCACCGCAGCCGAGGTTGAGTCTGACCCGACAATGCGAGTTGCTCGGCTTGCCGAGGAGCACATGGTACTACGCACCGGCGGGCGAGAGCGACGAGAACCTGGCACTGATGAAGCGCATCGACACCGAATATTTGAAGACGCCGTTTTACGGCAGCCGCAAGTTGGCGATGGTCTTGCGGGTGAATCGCAAACGCGTGCAGCGGCTGATGCGGATCATGGGGATCGAGGCGATTGGTTGTCGACGGCGGACGCGGGGTACCAAAATGATGTCATGGGCGGAATCGGCTATTTTGGGAGATCGGAAACCAGTCGACGCTCGGAGATTGCCCAGCAGGAGAGCGGTTCAGTGATCAATCAAGTCTGCAAGTACAAGTAGCAGGGAAAAACGTTGATTCAACGAGTTTGGTGCGAGCCGCGAGCGCTGAGTCGCCGGGTGCCACTGGCGGTCGCTTTGGGCCGCCAGTGCGCTTGACGGACCGAGTGACGATTCAAAAAGAGCACTGGCGAGCCAAAGCCCACGCCAGTGGCACCCGGCGATGGGCCTGGGATTCAGAACATATACCAGTGAAATGGTGTGCGTATGCGTTTATTAGTTCGAATGCTGATGCCGTGTGCTGTTGTCATAGTAGCGATGGCGTGGCTGATAAGCTTTGTTGTATTCAAACGCGCAGAAGAGGCGGCTAAATATCGTGTCTGGCAGTTCACGGACTGCGCGCGGCAAATGCTTTTTTCTGAAAGCGAATTTCTGCCGCATGACGTAGTTGATGAGCAGGGAAGACGAGTCGCAAGTTGGAGACAGAAAAGATATCTGGAGATTGCCCCGATTCCAGAAAGCAATGGGCCGCGTGAATTGCCTTGGACGTCTCCTCAGTATTCTAGGTTGCGCGCACTTAGTGTTGATTGTTTTTGTTTCTCCGGAACGTCGTTTACATCAATAATGGCTATTGTCGGAAATGGCACCGCATTTGACTTAGAGGAAAGGCCCTCCGTCAATAATCTGCCTTCAAATTGCATTGTCTTAGTTGAGGTTAATCAGACAAAAGTGAATTGGTTGGAGCCTGGAGACGTTTCGATAGATGACTTACGGATTCATAAAGACCGGGAGACGGAGTTTATTATTCCATCCAGCAATCTTCCAGGTGGTTATTGTGTTGGTTTTGCGGATGGGGAAGTGTGGCGACTACGATCCGACGTCCCGCTAGAACATATTCGCAAACTTGCAATAGTCGCCAATGCTAAAGATAAAAGTCGGGATGCTATACTAGGAAGATACCGTCTTGATAAATCGAAATGGCGATAGCCCGGCAATGGTACTTATTTAATGCTACAGGTTTTTATCGATGCCGGTTCCAGTGCAACAGAGTCTCATCCCCATCTGGTGGTCGTTTTGGGCCGCCAGTGTGGTTGCTTGTTGAGTTGATTCATTCATTGTGCAAATTGAAGTGATTTGACGAGATCTTTGATGACCCGCCGGGTGCCACTGGCGGTCGCTTTGGGCCGCCAGTGCGCTTGACGGACCGAGTGACGATTCAAAAAGAGCACTGGCGAGCCAAAGCCCACGCCAGTGGCACCCGGCGGTCTTTGGGTGGATGCTGAAGGTGCTGGCGTCGGAAAAGCTGATCGACGGC
>CAYMAO010000005.1:0-158030 GCA_964388415.1 uncultured Planctomycetaceae bacterium
TCTCAACTCGCTAACGCCAACCGGGTCGAATTCCAATTACCGGGGAACCAGGACAGACGCTTCCAGGCAGATTCTCTCACGGAGTCACTGAGTCACGGAGAAGCATGAGAACGAGATTGGGACGTTGATTGCGGAACTCAAGTTGGCAGGAAAGTCCATCCCGCTCGCCAGCTGCAGTTCCACGGAGAGTTCTATTCTTCTCCGTGCCTTGGCGCCTCTGTGTGAACACCAACAATACATACCAGATGGTCAACCCGCGCGGCGGATCGTTGGCCGAATACAGGATCTCTCACGGAGCCACTGAGTCACGGAGATGCATGAGAACGAGATCGGCACGTTGATCGTGGACAGTGCGGTCCATTTGCACCAGGATCTCGGGCCTGGTTTGCTGGAGACGGTGTACGAAGTGACGTTCGCCGCCAAGCTCAGAAAGCGGGGATTATCGGTTGAGCGTCAGGTTCCCATTCCTATCGAATACGAGGGCCAAAGATTCGATGAAGGATTTCGGGCGGATTTGATTGTCGAGGGTAAGGTGCTTGTGGAACTCAAATCCGTTGAAAAAATCCATCCCGCCCACAAGAAGCAGGTACTCACCTACCTCCGCCTGACCGGGATGAAACTTGGGTATCTGCTGAATTTCGGTGAAGCCTTGATGAAAGATGGCATCACCCGAATCGTGTTTGGCGCGTTGTGAATTCTGCTCCGTGACTCTGTGAGAGAAAAGTGACGCGCGCCATCCCCTCGGCAAGCGGAATTGCGATACTCCCGGGAAGCAGTCATACTGCAATGGGAATCAATCTCTCTGTCGATCAGGAATTGCCTCTCGCCACCTGGAGCCGCTCTTATGTCGTATTCCACAACCCGTCGTGATTTTCTCAAGCACAGCGTCGCCGCCGCGTGGTTTGTCGGCAGCACGGCGACGCGCCCGGCCTGGGCGCAGTCCAAATCGCCCAATGAAAAGCTGAACCTGGCAATCATCGGCTGCGGCAACAAAGGCGGGCACAACGTCGACCAGTTGACGGCCGAGAACATGGTCGCGCTGTGCGATGTCGACTCCAACTACTTGAATCAACAGGGGCAGCGATTTGCGTCGGCGACGAAATACAGCGACTACCGGAAAATGCTCGACAAGGAAGCCAAGAACATTGATGCCGTCGTGGTGTCGACCGCCGATCATACGCACGCCCCAGCAACCGCGGCGGCCATTTCGCTCGGCAAGCATGTCTACTGTGAAAAACCGCTGACGCACACCGTCCGGGAAGCACGGACCATCTCCGAACTGGCGGCGAAGCACAAGGTCGCCACGCAGATGGGGACGCAGATTCACGCGGGGGACAACTACCGCCGGGTGGTGGAAGTCATTCAGTCGGGTGCGATCGGCAAGGTGACTGAAGTTTACAACTGGTGCAACAAGGGCTGGTCGGACGGCCGGTTTGGCGAAAAGAAGCCGGTGCCGGCGAATCTCGATTGGGAATCGTGGCTTGGTCCGGCGAAGTTTCACGAATACTGCGACGGCATCCACCCGGGCAACTGGCGGCGCTTCTGGGAATACGGCTCCGGCACGTTTGGCGACATGGCGGCCCACGTGATGGACCTGCCGTTCTGGGCGCTGAACTTGCGGCATCCGACGTCGGTGCAGTGCGAAGGCCCGGAACTGCATCCCGATGGCGCACCGGCCTGGGTGAAGGCCATCTACGAATTCCCGGCTCGCGGCGCGCAGCCCGCCGTGAAGTTCCACTGGTCCGACGGCAACGCCCACTTCGACGCGGTGAAAGCGTTGAAGGCGCCGGACGGAAAATCGTTCACCGATTGGGGCCTGGGGGTGCTGTTCGTCGGCGACAAGGGGATGCTCGTCGCCGATTACGGCCGGTACCTGCTGTTGCCGACTGACAAGTTCGTTGATTTCAAACCGCCGGCGAAGTCAATTCCCGATTCGATCGGCCATTGGAAGGAATGGACGACGGCGTGCAAAACCGGTTCGCCGACGACTTGCAACTTCGATTACGCCGGGGCGCTGACGGAAACCATTCTGCTCGGGATCGTGGCCTTCCGGTCCGGCGAAAAGCTGGAATGGGACGCCGTCAACTTGAAGGCGAAAAACTCGGCCAAGGCGTCGAACTACATCAGCAAAGAGTATCGCAAGGGGTGGGAAGTTGCGGGGATGTGATCGCTGTCCTTCGTAGCGGCGGCTTCCAGCCGCCGCCCGTATTACCCTCAGGAAGCGCGGCGGCTGGAAGCCGCCGCTACGGAAAGCTCCATGTCCCGTGAAGCCATTTTTGAAGCGAGCCTTGGCTACTTTCTGTCGCCGATCAAACCGTTTCTGGATGACGATTCGATTTCGGAAATCATGATCAACGGGTTCGACGAGGTCTACATCGAACGCCGCGGGCGATTGGAGCGAACGGATGCGCGGTTTCCCAGTCACGATGCATTGCTGTCGGCAGTGCACAACGTGGCCCAGTATGTCGGCCGGGAGATCGACGAAGACCGGCCGATTCTCGATGCCCGGATGCCGAACGGCAGCCGCGTCCATGTCGTGCTGCCGCCCAGTGCCCGCCGCGGCATCTACTTCACGATCCGCAAATTCGCCCGCGATATTTTCGGCATGGACGACCTGATTCGCCTGGGCAGCATGTCGCCGGCAGCCAAAGAGTTCCTGGAAATCTGCATCCGATTGCGGAAGAACATCATCGTTTCCGGCGGCACGGGAACCGGGAAGACGTCACTGTTGAATGCCGTGTCCACGGCCGTGCCGCATGACGAGCGGATCGTTGTTATCGAAGACAGTTCGGAACTCCGGCTCGCACAGCCGCACACACTGTATCTCGAAGCCCAGCAACCGGACGCCTACGGCCGCGGTGAAGTGACGATCCGGCATCTGTTCAAGGCCTCGCTGCGGATGCGGCCCGATCGGATCATCGTCGGCGAAGTCCGCAGCGGCGAAGCGCTCGACATGGTGCAGTCGATGATCAGCGGCCATGCGGGCAGTTTGACGACCGTCCATGCCACCACCCCGTACGACGCGCTCGTCCGCCTGGAGACGTTGTCGCTGATGTCGGACGTCGAGATACCAATTTACGTGGCCCGGGCGCAAGTCGCCTCGGCAATTCACCTGATCGTGCAGTTGTCGCGGTTCACGGAAGACGGCTCGCGGAAAATCGTCCGGATCACGGAAGCCCGGGGGTTGGATTCCGGCAACAACTACCGCCTGCAGGATTTGTTCGTCTCGAAACTTCAGGGCCGCACGCGCGAGGGCCGGTTGATCGCCGAACTGCTGTCGAATGGCGAGAAGCCGTCTTTCGCCGGTGAAGTCGCGGAGTACGGGCTGCAATCGCTGGCAAAGCTGACGGCGGCATTGTGGGAGTAGGCCTTCGCGGGCCCTTGCTTGCGCTGCGGACTGGTAACGCGGGCTGGTACATCGGCAGGGTGACAATTTGCCGAGGATTCGGTTAATTCCTCGGCTGCGTCTGCGGTATCCTGATACAGTGCTTCGCGCTTTCAGGAACCGAACATGGCCATACCCCGTCCGTTTTTAACCGCGCAGTGGCGCAATCTGGTGATGCTCAACTACGACGTCGACTCGGCGCTCTTGGAGCCGTTCGTGCCCCCGGGGACGGAACTCGACCTCTGGCAAGGCCGGGCGCTGATCAGCCTGGTCGGGTTTCAGTTTCTGAAGACGCGGCTCAAAGGCTGGGCCATCCCCTGGCACCAGAATTTCGATGAAGTCAATTTACGATTCTACGTCCGGCGTGAGACGGCCGATGGCTGTCGGCGGGGCGTCGTATTTCTCAAGGAGATCGCGCCGAAACCCTGCGTGAGCTGGGTGGCCAACTTGGTCTATCACGAGCACTACCTCACGCTGCCGATGACGCACCGGATTCAATTGCCGGGGTCCGCGGCCGATCGGACCGGCCTGGCGGAGTATCGCTGGCGCTCGCGGCGAAATCATTGGGAATTCCGTGCGGAGTTTCACGGCCTGCCGCTTCCGCTCCGGGCCGGTTCGGAGGAGGAATTCATCGCGGAGCATTATTGGGCCTACACGAAGCAGCCGGATTGTTCGACGCTGGAATATCGGGTCGATCACCCTCCTTGGCGAGTCTGGCCTGTTGAGCGGGCTGAGTTCCACGGAGATGCCACGGAACTTTACGGCGGCAACTTCGCGGCGATCTTGCGCGGACCGCCGTCGTCGGCGCTGGTGGCAGGAGGGTCGCCGGTGACGGTGTTCACGGGGCAGCGGCTGGCATGTGCCGTGAACCAGGAAAACTACGCTTCTGCGATGCGTCGCTAAAGGGGCTTCGTCATTCCGGGAGCGGTTTGCCCTTGGTTTCCGGGGCCAGCCAGATGATGCCGAGGCCGACGAGATAGATCAGGCTCATCACCATGCCGGCCTTGGGGAACTGACCGCCGAAGACTTGGTCTTGCAGGACGCCGGCTTGCAGCGATCCGACGGCGGCGAGAATCCGTCCGAAATTAAAACTGAAACCTTGCCCGGTGGCTCTCAGCCGCGTCGGAAACAATTCCGGCAGATAGAGCGGCAACCAGCCGTAAAAGGACGCCGTGCACCCGCCGGCGACAAAGCAGCAGGCCAGGAAGAAGGCGTCGAACTTGGTGTTGTAGCCATACAGGAATTCGGCCGAGATCAGCGACAGGATGCAGAGCAGAAAAAATGTGACGCGCCGTCCGAGCCAATCTCCGGAGAGCGCCGCCAGCATGGTCCCGACGATGGCCCCGAGCGACAGCCAGATTTGAGTCCATTCCCGGGACTGAAATTCGTTGTTGGTCATATCGCCGGCCCATTTGGCAGCCCACTGCATCGACGCCCAGGTTCCGAGCAGCGCCACTCCGCTAAGGCACGCGCCAATCATCATGCGGCCGAACACAACCGAGGAATCTGCCGACGCCGATTGCCCGGCGGATACGCTGCGTCGCATAAACTGCACGACGGGGTAGGTGTATCCTGCGATCGCAATCGCCAGTCCGACCAGCGTGATCGCGATTTTTCCTGCCAACGGCAACCCGGGCCAAGGGTAAGCCCAGGCCACGATGATCGCCGTCGGGCCGATCAAGCCGGCCAGCACGCCGAGCAAGTCGGCCGTCACCCAGTTCGAGGTCGATCCTTTCTTCTGTTCCTCTTGCCATTTTTCAGATTCGGGGACGAAGATGCGGAAGAGAAACGTAAGCAATGCCGGGGTTGTGCCGAGCATCATCATCAATCGCCAGCCTTTGTGGGCCGTCAGCCAGGTGATCGTCTCGGAGTTGAGGTTCAGCGACGTCAATGTCATTGGGATGGTTTCCTTCAGCGACGCATCCAGCACGAGGCTGACCAGGCCGACCAGTAGATAACCGACGTTTGCCGCCGCACCGATCAGTCCGGCCATGAAGGCCCGCGATTTGTTTGGCCAAACTTCCATGACGAGTGCCACGCCCAGCGACCATTCGCCGCCCATGCCCAGCGATGCGATGAATCTCAGCACGGCGAGCTGCTCGACCGTCTGCGCGAGCCCGCAGAAGCCGGTGAAGAGTGCGTAGACCAGGACGCTGAGGCTCATAGCCCGGACGCGGCCGATCCGGTCGCCCAGCCAGCCGAAAACCACGCCCCCGGTTGCCGCGCCCACGAGAAACGTGGCGATGATTGTCCCGAACCACGCGCCGGCCTGATCGGCCCGGCTGGTCCCCAACAGGTCTTTCACAGCGGCATTACCCACCAACGTGAACAGGCCCATCTCCGCGCCGTCGAACATCCAGCCTAAAAGTGCGGCGATGAGGGCCATCCAGGCGCCGCGGTTGATGGCAGAGGCAGGTGCAAACATGGGAGATCCCGGTGGGTTGAATCGAAGAAGTTGTCACGATTTTGGACCCCGCCGGGCCTGAACGCAATCGTTGCAGCATCTTCTGAACGTCTTTTCGCGGAGAAATTCGCCGAATTCGGCCGTTGCGCTTGCAGCCGGCGATCAATTCGAGTGTATTGATACGACTTGAATCGCGCCATGAGAATCGAATTCTGAGTCCCCTGGTGAAAGGCTCGCCCCGATGCACGGCCCTGATCTCGGACCTACCGAAGCTGCCGATCCAAATGACAAGCGGCCCTGGTGGCGGTTGCTGAATAAATATCACTGGTTTGTGCTGATTGTGGCGGCGCTGGGGTGGCTGTTCGATTGCCTGGATCAGCAATTGTTCATTCTGGCGCGGCCGGCGGCGATGGCCGACCTGGTGACAGGTTCGCCCGGTGAAGATCCGGCAGTCGTCGAGCGGAGCCGCAAGCAGGCGGGCGATATCGCGACGTCGATTTTCATTGCGGGTTGGGCGTGCGGCGGTCTGGTGTTCGGCATGTTGGGAGACCGCATCGGCCGAGCCAAGACAATGATGTTGACGATTTTAATCTATTCCGCCTTCACCGGGCTGAGTTCATTTTCCACCAGCCCGTGGGACTTTGCGATCTATCGATTCCTCACCGGTTTGGGCGTCGGCGGAGAATTCGCGGTCGGCGTCACACTCGTCGCGGAAGTCATGCCGAACCTGGCGCGGCCCTATGCTCTCTCGCTGCTGCAGGCGCTGTCCGCCTTCGGGAATATCAGCGCGGCCTTCATCAATCTGGGTTTGGGGCTGGCGGCTGAGGAAGGATTACCTTGGAGCCCGTGGCGGATCATGTTTTTGATCGGAGCGGCCCCGGCGCTGCTCGCGCTGGTTATTCGCCGCAATCTCAAGGAGCCGGAACAATGGAAAAAGGCTACACATGAGGGCGTCGTGGGTAAACAGTTGGGTTCTTATTCGGAATTGTTCAGCAATCCGCTCTATCGGAAACATGCCTTGCTGGGATTGGCGCTTGGCTGCTCCGGCGTGATCGGTCTGTGGTCGGTCGGGTTTTACACACCTGATCTGATTCGCTCGGTGCAAACACCGGTGGTGCGTCAGGCCGTCCTCCAGGAATTGTCGAGCGAACATGATGCCGCCATCGTGGCCCGCGTGGAGCAGGCGATCAAAGATCCGAAATCCGCAGGGGAACTGACGGCCGCGGAAGCTGACGTGAAGAAACTTGCCGACGGACGCATCAAAGGGCGATTGACTCGCTGGCAGAGTTATACGTCACTGATGATCAATATCGGCGCGTTTTTCGGGGTCTATGGCTATGGACTGTTGTCGCAGCGCATCGGCCGCAAGCCGACATTCGCTTTGGCGTTTGTCGCCGCTTATCTCAGCACCGTCACGGTTTTCTGGACGCTCTCGGAATTCTGGCAAATTTTTGTGCTGGTCCCGATCATGGGCTTCTGCCAGTTATCACTCTTCGGGGGATACGCCGTCTACTTTCCTGAACTCTTCCCCACGCGTCTGCGATCGACAGGGACGAGTTTCTGTTACAACGTGGGACGCTTCATCGCCGCGACCGGTCCGCTGGTCAAGACCATGCTCGATTCGATGTACACCGGACCGAATGCCAACCGCATGACCGGCGTGACGATGTGCACCGTGTTTCTGTTCGGGTTGCTTGTATTGCCGTTCCTGCCGGAGACGAAAGGCAAGCCGTTGCCGGAATGACAAATTTAGAAAGCGGCGACACAATGTGGCGAATGATTACTGGGATTGGTCTCTGTCTGCTCCTGGCAGCAGATCGGCTCACGGCAGCCGAACCGGACGTCGCCGACCGCGTCAAATCCGTCATCACTGCCGCCGGCGGCGAGGAGAATCTGCTCAAATTGTTCCGCTTTCGCGAGCGGGTCATCATCGGCGATACGCCGCCGCCGCCGGTCGCCGAAAATGAACCCGGCAACCGCACGTCGGTGATCGAAATCCCCGATCACTGGTGGATCGGCAAGGACAAACGCGACAAGGACAAAACCCGCGTCCTCGTCTGGGCCTGGACGCTGCGCATTCTGAGCGACCCCAAATCAAAAGTGGAACTCATTGAAGACGCCGCCGTGCATGGCAAGCCGGCCATCGGGCTGCGCGTCACGGAATCCGTCAAAGAGCCGATTGACCTCTTCTTCGACAAGGATGACAAGAAACTGGTCGCCATCGACTACACCGATACCCGGCATGTCTTCAGCGAATGGAAGAAAACGGCCGACGGCATCGCCTATCCGTCCCGCGTCGTCGGTTTTCGGTTCGCGGACCGAGCCAAGCGGACTGTCCAGGATAAACAGTGGTATCAGACGGATCTGCTGGAGCTGACGCCGCTGAAAGAACTCCCCGCAGACCTGGTGCGGTAATACCATTCCGATGAATGTCGCGTCAAACGACGTGACATCATTTGGCCAGGCGTGCCGCTTTTTTCGCCGCCCGGGCTTCCTTGCGGCGCTGGCGGTCGGCGGCCCGTTGAGCGGCTTTCTCCGGGTCGGGCGGGGCGGCCAGTTTCTGGAAGACTTCCCCGGGGATCAACGCTTCGATGTTGTCCGGGATCAGGCCGCGCACCAGCGCCGGCACCGTCCGCCGGGCCGCTTTCTCGATGGCGGTCGGCTCTTTGACGTCAGGTTTCGCCGGCGCTTCCGCTTTCGCCGGCACGACGCCCTCGGCAGCGCCCAACTGGACCGCGGGCGTGCCGAGCGTGGCGCCGTCACGGCCTTCCAGCAGGATGCCTTCGGAGTCATGAGACTCGGACCATGGGCCACCCAGCCGCGGCACGAACATCAACGCGAGCCACAAGGGCAGCGCGTTGCGTTGTTCGATCATCAGGCCGTCCGGCTGCCGGGCAACGGTGATCGCGGTTTCTTGCAGGTAGGGCAGGACCGCGCGGGCGGAGGGGACGATTCCCAGGTCAATGGGCACGCCTTGCGCCTGAAGTTCCGCCAGCGGCGTCTTGGCCAGCAGAGGAATCAACGGGTAGATCGCCCGGCCGATCGCCGGCGTATCGGCATACAGCACGGCTAAATGTTCGCCGCCGCTGAGCGGAATCTTCTGTTTCATGACGGCCGAGAATCGCGGTTCTTTCGACTGGAGAAAACGGAGATGGGCCTTCAGCGCCAGCGGATGTAGCGCGAACAGCACGTGCTGCTTCGTCAGACAGAACGCCGGCGAAATCGGGGGATGGCCCTCGTAACGCACGGTGTATCCCGTCGAATTCAAATAGCGGATCGTTTCCCCTGCAAACGGGATCTCCTTCAGAGTCGTCCCTTCGCCGTCAGAACCCAACGGAAGATTTTCGGCGACCATCTCCGTCACGCGGCGAAAGACCGACTCCGCGCGGTCGGCGTCGCGCACAGGGACGGAGGCCACCATGCCGGAGAGCAGCAGCCCCCCGGTCGAGGGTGCATCGTAGACGGTCCAGACATCGCCGAAGCCTTGGAAGACGTCGTCCAGCTTCAACTGCAATTCCTGCTCGAGCTGCTTTTGAAACTCGTCGAAGGCGCCGAGCATGTCGGGAGCCGCTTGTGTCACAATCTCGCGCAGGCTGCGATGCACGGCCTGGAGATCAAGGCTGCCTGCGGCGACGAAATCGGCGTCGGCGGGAATTTGCGAAAGGTCTGCCGCCATGATGGCACGGCCGGCCGTCAACGTCAGCAGACCTTCCGCCTTCCCGGACATGGCCACATGTGTCCGACAGACCATGTTCTGTTGATCCAGGCCGGAAACCGTCATCACCGAATCGATACCGGACAATCCCAGTGATTTCGCGACGCCATGAATCATGGTTCCCGGCAGGCCGAATTTCTGCTGCAAGTCGCCGCGCACCTGCGCCAGGTTCAGCCAGGCGATGCTGCCGACCCGGGGTGTCTTCGCCGCTTTCCATCCTCCGGCGAATGCCGGGACACCAGCAAGTTCGGAATTCGGTTGTTGCCATCGGTCCTGAAGGCTTGCCATCGTCCCTGTGCCGACGGTAACGATGAGCCGCGGGCCATCCTCGTGCAGCATCACGGCGACCCCGGGCAGCGGGATCACGGTATGGTCCAGTTTCGCCGGCGGCGCGAAGCCGGGAATGAGCCTCAAAACCCGGTTCAGTCCGGCGAGGAACGGGACCCGATCTTCACCGAGATTCAGAATCAGGGCCGCTTCCAGAGGGACCAGGTGCGATTCGCCGATCGGCGCGTCGCTGCCGGCGAGATAGACTGCTCCCGGATGTCGGGCGGCAAGCAAGAGCAGCTTCGGAACCTCAGTGCGCAGCGACTTTTCCAGTTCGCCGTCGTGATCTGCCGAATCAGGGGTCGCCTTGTCGAGCGTGGATTCCAGCACGGTGAGCAGGGTTTTGATTTCCGGATCGGCGATCAACCCCTCGATCCCCGGCAATCCTTCGACGCCGGGGCCGCTTGCCGCCCACTCACAATAGGCGTAAGCCGCAGCGGGAGCCGACTTCATGAGCGCCGGATCGCGCTCGCCGGGCGGCAGGCCCAGCAATTGGCCGCTGAACAACAGCAGCAGGAATTCCGCGATACCAAAACCGACCGTGGTGGCTTCCATGATCTGCACACTCCGTTGAGAGATTTTCACCGGGTGGGACGAGGCGTTGAGTCCCACCCCAGTTCACGATCACCCGATCTGGCGGGACTCGAAAACTCGTCCCACCCTTCGATTACACCTCACGCCGTTTTGAACACGCGCTGCAATTCTTCCAGCGACGTTTTGCCTTCGGCGACCAGTCTGAGGCCGTCCTTATGAAACGTGAGCATTCCCTCCTGGCGGGCTTTCACCTTGATCTGGTCGGGCGGCGCCTTGGCCCGTACCAGCGCCTTGATGCCGTCCGACATGAGAATGCTCTCCAGCATCGCAATGCGGCCGAAGTAACCAACGCCGCCGCATTTCTCGCAAGGGGGTTCCTCCTCGCCCGTCTCTTCGTCAACGACCGGTTCGCCTTTGCGATACAAGGCTTTCGTTTCCGGCGGCAAGCCGACCTGGGCCAGCAGTTTCGGATTGGGGCGGAAGGCTTCTTTGCAGTCGGGACACAACATGCGAACCAGTTTTTGACTGAAGAGGCCCTCCACCTGGTCCGCCACCACGTTCGGGTCGCCCGTCATTTCCATCAGCTTGCCGATCGCCGTGGCGCAGTCCCGAGCAGGCATCTCGGCCACCAGCGAAATCTGGCTGCTGACCGTGAGCAGATGCTTCAGGTGCTCGGCATTCTTGATCGGATCCACGACGATCACGTCGCCCTCGGCCCTGACAATACGTTCCAGCGTCTTCGCCAGCTCGTCACCGGGGTTCGCTTCGAATTGCGTGATGTTGTAGATGTCCGAGATCGGCGACTTGGTGAACGAGAAAATCGCGTGCAGGTAGACGTCGAGTCCGCGCAGCATGGCCCGGAACGTGGTCGACGTGCCGGAATTGGGCGGACCGCAGATGATCGTGATGCCATGCCGCTTGCTGGTCAGATCCCGGACGAGTTGCTTGATCGCCGGACCGAAACCGAGGTCCTCCACGGTGTTCAGCTTCAATTTCAGGTTCTTGGAGCGGATCGTCAGCCGTTCCACGCCTTCCGGCAAAGGAGCGACATCGACCAGCAACTCGTATGGAATCAGATGATACTCGGCCTTGAGACCGCCGGATTGCGGCTTCCCGCGGAGTTTCGGATCGAGACCGGAGAGCAGCTTCATCATCTGCGTGACGGCCAGCGTCTGCTGCTTGGAAAGTTTGCCGCCGGAGTAGGCGATCCCGTCGACCTGCATCGTGACCTGTGAGCGTTCCCCCTTCGGCTCGACCCGGATCAGTTCCGCCCGGCGAATCAGGCCGTCCGTGATCAACTGCTTCGTCGGAACCAGCCCGGCCTGCGCCAGCCGGGCGTTTCCTGCCAGGTCCACCGGATTGCCGTTGAGCGCACCTTGAAAGGAAACTAAATCCAGTTCCTCTTCTTCGTCATCATCGTCGTCGTCGTCGCGGCGTCCGAAACCCATGGCACCCACTCCCAGACACAAACTGAAAAATCTCTGCTGACGAATGCGTTGATCAAGTGACGCCCTCGTGACGGCCGTGCGTCACCGCGCCGTTGCTGTCAAATCACAAAATCAATTTCACCTCAGCAGGCCATAGGCCGTCAAGGTGGTCCGCAGCTTCTTTTCTTCGGATTCCGAGAGCGGCGTCATCGGCAGCCGCAGTTCGCCCGTGTCGCGGCCCAAGAGTTTCATCGCCCCCTTGATCGGAATCGGATTCGTCGACAGTCCCAGCAAATCCCGGCATAGCGTGAACAGCTTGTGATGCCACTTCTGGGCTTCGGCGATATTCCCCGCGTTGAACTCCTTGATCAACGCCAGCATGTCGCGAGGGACGATGTTGCCGACGACCGACACGATGCCGCTGCCGCCCATCGCCATGATCGGCAGCGTCAAACTGTCGTCGCCGGACAGAACGGTGAGGTTCGATTCGGCGAGAATTCGCGACGCCTGGTCCATCAGGCCGGTCGCTTCCTTGATGGCGACGATGTTCTTCAACTCGCCGAGTCGGGCGATGGTTTCCGGCTCGATGTTCTTCGCCGTGCGGCCGGGAATGTTGTAGAGAATGATCGGAATGTCGACCGCTTCGGAGACGGCCTTGTAGTGCTGATAAAAGCCTTCCTGCGTTGGCTTGTTGTAGTACGGCGCGACCATCATCGCCCCGTCGGCACCGACCGACTTGGCGTACTTCGTCAGTTCGATGGCTTCCGACGTGCTGTTCGACCCGGTGCCGGCCATCACCTTGATCTTGCCCGCCGCGCGCTGGCAAACAATGGCGATGACCCGCTCATGTTCGCTGTGCGACAACGTCGGACATTCGCCCGTCGTGCCGACGGGGCACAGGCCGTGCGTCCCCTGCTCGATGTGCCAATCGACCTGCTTGATCAGCGCGGCCTCATCGACCTTGCCGTCCTTGAACGGCGTGATGTTGGCAACCGTGAGACCTGCGAATTGTTCGCCTTTACGCGGCATGTGAACCTCAGCTGATGATTGATCAGAGATTATTTGGGGTAATGCTCGCCCCAGTTTATCTTCGGCAGCTCGACAAGAAACTTCTCTAGGTCGGCAATTTCAGAAAAGCACCACTCATTGAAGCCAAAGTTGTACTCAGTTTTTTCGATCCAGACGCTAATCCATTTTCCCAAGTGCGAATGAGAAGTGTCTATATGACAAGCTCGATATTCCGATTGTTGTTGCAAACACTCACCTTCACTTGGCCCCATATTTAGCCAACACCAGCGATTCGCGAAATCAAGCTCTGCAAAAGACACCTGTAGCACAACGCTATATGGAAATCGCTTTAGGCGTTCATTTCTGAACGAGATTTCGAAAGCTTTTTCATTTTCAGAGAATGCAAGGTAATCCAACGTCAAGTAGTCATCGAAACTCGAAAGCACAAGCGTTCTATGGGTCATGGCTGCGAGAGCAAACCGCGCGAGTTGAATATTTCAATTACTTCCGCGTCCGCCAATCCAACCCCGCCATCTCGGCCAATGCCAGCATCAGGGCGTGCGTCCCGTTGCGGCCCCAGCCTTTCGCCTGCACCGATTGATACAACTGGCTCGACAACGCCAGGCCCGGCAGGCACAGGTTCATCCGCTTGGCTTCCGCCAGCGCGATGCCCATGTCCTTGATGAAGTGCTCGACGAAGAAGCCGGGGTCGAAGTTGTTCTGCATGATCCGCGGGCCGAGATTGTTCAGCGACCAGCTTCCCGCCGCGCCGGGCCCAACCGATTTCAGCATCGTTTCCAGATCAAGGCCGGCCTTGTAGCCGTAGAGGAGCGCCTCGCAGACGCCGATCATGTTGCTGGCGATGAGAATCTGGTTGGCCATTTTGGTGTGCTGGCCGGCTCCGGGGCCGCCTTGATGGATGATGGTTTTGCCCATCGCGGAGAAGAGCGGGTTCAATGCGTCGACAACGTCTTTGTCGCCGCCGATCATGATCGACAGTGCGGCGTTTTTCGCGCCGATATCGCCGCCAGAGACCGGGGCATCCACGCTGTGGATACTTTTCCGTTTCGCGGCATCGTAAATTTCGACGGCGAGAGTGGGGTCGCTGGTCGTCATGTCGACGAGGATGGAACCGGCGTGCGAACCCGCAAGCGATCCCTGCGGGCCGAGCGTGACTTCGCGAACATCACTGGGGAAGCCGACGATGGAGAAGATGACGTCGGATTTTTCCGCGACGGCTTTCGGCGAGTCGGCCCAAGCGGCTCCTAGTGCGATCAGCGGTTCAGCCTTGGATTTCGACCGGGTGAAGACGGTCGCGGCATAGCCGGCCTTCATCAAGTGGCCGACCATGTGTCCGCCCATGACGCCGGTGCCGATCCAGCCGATGCGTGTTTTACCGGGGGTCGCTGCCGCCACCGCCATACCTGACTCCGCTGCAAAAGAGTTCGCTGATCTGTGGAAGATTTTCAACGCCGCACGATCAGTATAGCGACCTTCCTCGCCGCCGTCACCGCTGCGGCGGTGCAGGAATATTCACTTGTAACTCCTGATCTATCAGCGAGTTGCAACGACAAAGAACCGCCATGAAGTCGGAAGCGGCGAACGGCCGATAATGAGGGTATCTCTGGACCGGATTGGCCCAGGCGAAGGCGTGCGCACAGGGAAGGGGCACGGATGGCGGATTCCAATTTGCTGGTCGTCGCGCAGCAGGCGGCTCATGAACTGCTGGTGTGGGTGGGCTTCGGCACGCTGGTCGGCCTGACGGCGAAGGCCATCATGCCCGGCCGCGACCCCGGCGGGGCGGTCGGCACGCTGTTGATGGGCATTGCCGGCAGCCTGATCGGCTGCGGCTGCCTGCTGTTGTTCGACACCAGCTACCGCATCACGCCGATCAGCCCGATCGGCTTCGTCGCCGGCACCGCCGGGGCGTTCATCCTGCTGCTGTTCTACCGGATTCTGTCGAACAGCTACATCATCGAAGCGGCCGACGGCGGCACGCCAACAAGCGCAGGGTCGACAGTAACGTACTACTCGCGAAAACGCCGCCGCCGTGCCG
Source organism: uncultured Planctomycetaceae bacterium (assembly GCA_964388415.1). Classification (GTDB taxonomy): domain Bacteria; phylum Planctomycetota; class Planctomycetia; order Planctomycetales; family Planctomycetaceae; genus CAZDGB01. The sequence continues at coordinate 14,857 of CAYMAO010000005.1, forward strand.
CGTGATCATCGCTTGCGGCTTCGCAGAGCGATTGCACTAGGAAAGTCGCAGGGCCGCGAAGCGCATGCGTCGTCGGTCAGCTCTTGCCCTGGTTCTTTTCGGCGGCCCACCAGAGGTGCCAGGTGCGCTTGTCGTAGCCGAAGTTTTTGCCCGTCAGCTTTTGCAGCGCCGTCAACACTTCGGCGTTCTGATGATTCACGGTGACCGTCACGAGCTTGGTTTTCGACTGGATGCTTCCGGGTGTGCCGTCCAGCACGATGACCCCGTTGGGAAATTGTCCCGCGGCGATCTGGGCCTGCAAGTCGGGCGACAGCGAATTGCCGCCGCCGAAGCTGCCGTCGGTCGAAAAACTGTAACTCTGCTGCGACGTTCCCGGCACGCGGACTTGATAAGAGTGCGTCGTCACCAGCGCATCGATCAGCGGATTCACGGCCTTGTCGCCGCCGAGGATCCCCAGCGCGGCCCCGGCCCGGCGGACGACAGGATTGAAGTCGTTCTTCAACTCTTTCACGTACATCGGCAAGGCGCGGGTGTGCTGCGCCGGCGTGATGCCCTGCAGCGCCTGGTAGCGAATGTCGTGGTCGCCGTCTTTCAAGGAGAGTTTCACCAGCCCGGGGACGGCCTTGTCGCCGCCGACGTGCGAGAGAATCTTCACGGCGAGCAGCCGGACTTCGCGGCGTTCATGTTCGCTGAGATAATGCGTCACTGCGGGGGCGGCGTGGGGATCGTTGATCGACTCGAGCGCCTGCCAGCCTTCGCGGGGCTTATCGGGGTTGGACGCCGCGGTTCCGCGAAGCCAACCCGACCAGAGTTTCACTTTCTGGAACCAGGCTTTTTCGTCCTGCCGTTCGGACTCCGTCTTTTCGACGAGTTCCAATTCCTGGGTGGTGATGTACTTGCCGCGATGCTTCACGTAGCCTTGGCGCTCCATCATCTCATCGCGGCTGGTCCATCCGGACTTCGTGAGGACGTGTCCCAGCATCTGGTGGGCCTGGTCATGGTCGGGCGCCAGCTCGACGACCCGGCGCAGGTGCGTTTCGCGCTGTTTGAGGAGCGCCTTCTGTTTGCACCAGTCGGCCATTTCCCAATGGGCTTCCGCCGTCTCGGGCAGTTTCCGCGCCCGGGATTCATACTCTTCCACGGCCACCGGGCGCATGGTGAGGAATTGCATCTCGGCGCGGGAAACGGTGACGACGGCCCCGGACAGCGTTTCCAGCGTGACCGATTCGCGGGTCGCACGGCCTTTGACGATCTTGCCGCGCAATTCTCCGCCGGAACTCAGCTTGATCAGGTCGGCCCGGGCGACGCCATCGCCAGCCAGCACGGCACCGGCGGCAAGCCCGATCATGACGATCGTGCGAAGCAGGCTTAAGGGTCGGAAGCTGCAGGGCACGGACTGACTCCCAACAGGAGGCCGTCGAGGCGTTCCTCTCCCGGACGAACGGTTCTATTGTACGAGTTACAATCGGAAAGAAGCAATCGTGAAGTCACACTTTAGGGATCGTCTTCCGGAATGCATTTTCCGTTCACGAACCTGACTCTGCCGCCCGAAAAAGTGCATGAATGCCCTCTGGCGTCCGACGGGGACGCGTGGTTAGACTGAATCCATCCCCGTCAGATTGCGCGACTTGCAGATTTTGCCGTGACGTGTTGCAGGCGATACCATCGTCCCGTTCGATGCGGACTGTTTCCTGAGGATGACGCTCATGCCGGCCTGGCCCTTGAAAAGCAGTCAGAGATTCGCAGCCGTTCTGGCGTGCCTGTTCAGCGGCGTCGCCGCGCAAGCCCAGCCTTCCACCATGGAGCGGTCCATCCCTGCGCCGCAGGCACTGGCACGGCACGGGCTGGAACTGGCCTGGTGGGGACAGGGCGTCATGAACCCCCGGCGCGACAAGGTGGAACACCTCAGCACCGATGAAGATTGCGTCTTCGCCCAGTCAACCAGCGGCGTCATCACCGCGTTCGACGCTCAGACCGGCCAGCGCCGCTGGGCCGTGCAGCTCGGCCGCTTCGATCATCCCAGTTTTCAGGCCGTGTCCAATGAAGCAATTGTGATGGTAGTGGTCGGCACGGCCATGTTCGGCCTCGACAAAATCACCGGGAAGACGCTTTGGGAGGTTCGCCTGCCGGGGCAGCCGTCCACGGGACCGTCCGCCGACGCGGTCCACGTTTATGTCGGCATGTTGGACGGCAGCGTGTACGCCTTCGACCTGCGCAAGATCCGCGAGTTGTACGCCGCGCATCGCCTGCCGGAATGGTCGTACCAGACGGTCAGTTGGCGGTACATGACTTCGAAAGAAATCACGTCGCCTCCCGTGGTTTTCGGCAGCCGGGTCTGCCTGGCCAGTCGAGACGGAAACGTTTACGCCGTCTCTGCCGCCCGGCGTGAAATGGTGTTCCAGTTCGAGACCGACGCGCCGATCGTCGCTCCGCTGAGCCGGGTCAACGACCTGCTGTTTCTGGCGTCGGAAGATTTCTCGTTTTATGCCTTGCGCGTGAAGCCGAAATCCGAAGCCTCGTCCGACAAGAAAAAACACGGTACGGAAGAAGGGGCAGAAGATCAGGGACCAAACCGTGATCGCGAGAGCGGCAAAGTGGTCTGGGAATTCACGACAGGCTTGCCCATTCGCAAAGCCCCGTACGCCATCGGTCCGGACATCTTTCTGATGCCTGACCGCGGCGGTTTCTATTGCCTGGCCTCAGCCAATGGCACCCAGCGGTGGTGGCAACCGCAGGGCGTGAATTTCGTGGCGGCAACCACCCAGCACGTGTACGTCACCGACCGTGATCAGAGCCTCTTGGCTCTCAACCGCGAGAACGGCAGCGTCACCGGCAGCCTGCCGCTGCGCCAGTTCCCCGTGCGCTTCCAGAACGACCGGACAGACCGCATCGTGATGGCGACCGAAACCGGGCTGGTGATGGTCCTCCGCGAAAAGGGCCGCACCATCCCCACGTTCCACATGTACCCGGACCGGCTCCCCTTGCTCCCCGAATTCGCCAGCGAAGACGGCGACGACCCGGCCGGCGAGATGCCGGGCGAAGGGGAAGACGAGAGCGAGAACTGAGAGTCTCTCCGGAAATCAAACCTCAGAGGATTGCCGCAAAGAGGCGCAAAAAGAACAACCTGATGAATTCGTGAATTCTGACGACGAGAGTCTCGGCGAGATTTTTTTGTGCCTTTTGCGCCTTTTTGTGGCCAATCTTCGATTTTTTTGCGGTGGAATATCCGGATAGGCTCTCAAGCAGCCTCACCGGAAGTCCGACGAACACAGGATCATTCCGTTGAATCGTCAGTGGGAATCTTTTCTTTCGGTGCATCTCCCGGCGAAGTCGGGGGTGCGTCCCCGGGACGGTTCGCATCGGGCGGCTTAGGGCCTCCCAAAAATGCGCCCATCGCAAGCTGCGTCATGATCATCGTCGGCAGTTGGGCCAATTTGTCCTGGGCCGAATCCGGGATGTTTGTATTGACGACCACCACGCGTTTCGAGCCGGTCACTTTCAGGTTGCTGACCAGAAAATCGGTCAACGGCTGCGCCCAGGGCGGGATCTGGTTCTTGTTCTGGTCATACTGGCCGCGGCCTGCGCCGGTCAGGTCGGTCAACGATTTCGAGATGGCGTCCATCTTGGCAAGATCGACACAGCCGACGGCGATCTCGGCCTCCAGGCCTCCTTTCACTGTCAGCCCGAGACTGAACCCGCTGGCTCCGTCGACGATCGGGGCCAGTGCCAGCCCCAACATGGGATTCCCCTGCGACCCGGCGGACATGTTTTTCTTCAGGTCCTCTGGATTCTTGGGCGAATAGGCCAGCGTGAGGTGGTCGGTCCAGTCCATGAAACCGAAATTCGGCACGGGCGTGGCAGCAGGTCCTTTCTCGATGGCGGTCTTCAAATGCGTGCTGTCTCCCAGCACGACGACCGTGCCGGATGCGAGATACGCACCCCCTTTGACCGACGTTTTCGGGTCCGTGGACTCCAGGTACTCTTTGCCGGCGTGCTGCACTTTCTGAACCGGCTGATTTTTTACCGCCTGCTCGATCAGCTTGAGAAGACTGTCGTAGGTGATGGACTTTTTCAGTTTGATCACGGCCAGCGACGGCGAATTGAAGGCGGCCAGCGGGGGCGGACCGCCCATCATCATCGCCAACTGCGCCTGCTGCATCTGCTGTTGAGCCTTTTCCAATTGGGCCACGCCAAGAGTGAGGCTCTCCACGTCTGCCGGTTGGATTCCCCAGTCGGCTGTTGCCTTGCTGAGCTGGTCTTCCAACTGAAATGACTTGAGCAGGTCTTTCACCAGAGCCGCGTCAAGAATCTCCGCTAAGCGGACATGCAGTACGAATTCCGAGTCGGCCGGCAGCCATTGGGCCACGTCGGGAACCGGCGTCCGTACCGGAATCGCGTTCGACGGTTGCTCCTTCAGCAGCGAACTGAACACGCCGGTGCCAGGGGTCGGATTGACCTGGATCTGGTTCGGGTCGAGTTTCGCCGTGCTGAACGCGCCGGCGGCGAACAACACGCCCACCAGGCCAAGCAGCAGCACTACCATCGCCCCGCCGCCGCCGCCGATGATCAAGCCGAGGCTGATGCCGGGCTGCTTGCTCTTCCCTTTTTTCCCCTTGGCTGCGGCTGATTTTGCGCCAGGCCCGCGTTTGGCCTTCGCCTTGGCCGCATCCGTGTCGCCTTCTTGCGCCTCCTCGTCTTCGACGACCGCTTCGATCTCCTCGTCGCTCTGTTCATCGTCATCCACGGCGACGAACAGTTCGGAACAGTTCGGGCACTTGATCTTCTTGCCAAGACGGCTGCGGTCGGCCAGCTTCAACTTCGCCCCGCATAACTTGCATTCAATCGAGATACGTTCCGACATGACGTGCTTCTCCCTTGGGATTTCGCTCGCGGCAGTGCGGCCGGATCAGTCACGCAGCGGCGGATCGACTTCGTCGGCATCGCATCACGCGACGCAGGTATTCACCTGCTCACCCGGCGAATCCCTCCACCACTACTGTAGTTTGCCGCCAGCACGAATTCCAGGCGGAAACATGACGGAACGGGGCCGAACAAACGCCAACACATCGATCCTTACGGTCCGGCCAGCATCGGGCCGAAATACTCGGCACAGCGGCGGGCGAATGTCCTCGCGTCAACGGCCGACCGGATTCCCTGTGCCTGGTGAATCGTCAACGTGCCGTGATAGCCGACCCGCCGCAATCCCGACGTGACAGCGTCGAAATCAACGCCGCCGGAAACCCAGGGATCGAGATGATCGAACCGGACCTCGCCCCGGCAGAAGGTGGTCAGCGCATCGGTTCCGTTTGGATTCAACCGATGATTCTGCACGTAAGCGTTTAACAAATGCGGCCGGAGTTTTTCCAGCGTGTCGAGTCCGTAGGATTGCCCGTTCACCAGAAGATTGGCCGGTTCGTAGATCAGGCCGAAGTTCGGCCGGCCAATCTCCGCGACGACGCGCAGCATCGGCTCCACTTCTTCAAACAACGAGGACGTGTGACACTGGTGGGCCAGCCGGATGCCGCGTTTTTCCGCGGACATCGCGGCCGTTCGGGCGAACGGAATGTCTTCGCGGCGTTTCAGGCAGATTCGAATCAGATCGCAGCCGACGGCCTCGGCGACATCCAGACTCGGGTCGATCGCGCGCAGGCTGTCCGGCCCCTGCGCGTTATTCAAAGGGACGTTGAAATCGGCCGTCACCATCGAAATGATTAACCCCGCGTCCTCAACGCAGCGCCTCATCTCCTGGAGCCTTGCACGCGGCGTCTGCACCCCGCCGGCGCTGGCTCTCAGGCAAATGGCCTGGTACCCAGTCTCTTTCGCAATGGCCACCAAGTCCTCGAATGGCACAAACAACTTCGTTTTGCACGGGGCTTCGACGATGCGCACGGAGAGGGAGAGTTTCATGGTGAGCGCATCCGCTGGTTGGTGGTCTGAAAGCCTGTCGATCTACAGGAACGTGAGATGTCGTCTTCAGCCCGGAGGGCGTCAGAACATAGCCCGGGGTGTCAGCACTGGGGAAACCTTGTTGAGTTCTCGGAAGCAGGCTCGGGGGCACGCCCCGAAAACAACTTCTATCCCACAGCGGGGAGCCGACCGCCGCGGTTGATAAATTCCCAGGACAAGCCGCCGCCCGGCACGTCGAACACGGCCGCCTGGCCCAACTGGCTGTTCTCGTATTCCACACGATCGCCCGGCTGTTTTCCCGGAACCGGCACCAGCCGGATCGCCGCCGGGCGATGATTGACGATGGCCATCGTCACATGGTCGGCCAGGAGCGCCGCGATGGTGGAGGCGTCCGTGTCGCCCGGGATCGGAATCAGATCCAGCCCGCCGGCGCTGGCGTTGGCCATGAGCCGCAGTTGATCCAGCGTCAGTTGGCCGGTCGTCGACAACTGAGCGAGCGCCGGGTCTTCCAACACGGAGAGCATGATTCGCGAATACGCACCGGCCGAACTGGATGCAAACGCCCCGCCCGTTCGTACCGCCATCTGCAGCATGGCGAGGGCCGTAGCCGTCCCGGGAACGCCCAGGCGTTGAATGCCCAGGAGCGGCAAGAGATCGATCACGCTGTCGCCCGGGCGCACGGTCGGGCCAAGCGTGACGTCAATGCTGCCGAAGTCGGCGTTCATTTGCCGGGCCACGTCCCGGCCGACCATTTCCGCCGCGCGCGTGGCCTGAAACGCGGCGGTCTGGACTTCGCCGAGCACTTCATCCAGCTTCATCTGTTTCAGCTCGGGCCCTTTCTTGAGCAGCGTATGGCGGATGATGGCCGCGGCCCCGATGCCGACGTGCAGCACGCGGTCTCCCCAGCCGTCTCCCAGGCACGCGCCGGTGAGATGCGGATGCCCGGTCGAATCATTCGCGAGAATCGCCAGCTTGGCCGCCCCGCGGCCATTGAACCCCGCCGACGCCTGGGCGATCTCCTTGAGCTTGACGGCGATGAAATTGATCGCATCGAGATTCATGCCGCTCTGGCTCGACCCGACGTGCACCGCCGCACGCACGCGGTCGGTGCCGTTCAGCACGACCGGCAGGCACGAGATGATCTGCCGGGCGCTGGCCGTCATGCCATGCTGCACGTCCGCGGCGAAACCGCCGATGCGGTCCGCATGAACGGCGGCCGTTGCCGCTTCCAACGTGCGGGCGACGTGCACCAGGTCCTCGGCACTGTGCCCGTGCGCCACGCGGTCGATCGGCGTGACGCACAGCCGCCGCTGTAATATCGGTACGCCGAACCGCGACGCCGACTCCGCGCAGACCTTGGAAAACGTTCCAGCCGCTTCGGTCAGGCGGCGATAAATGCTGTCGCATAACGTATGCAGGCTGTGATCGCCGCAGTCGGCGATGCTGATCCCCAGCGTGATCGTGCGGATATCGAGCGGCACCTGCGGCAGTTGCGACAGCGCCGTGAAAAAACTCGTGCTATGTTCCATAGTCGTTTTACCAGTCTGTGAGACCGTCAGAGAAAGGCAGAAGACGGATTGGCCGCAAAAAGCACAAAAAAGCAACTCCCGCGAGGAGCTGAAACGATCTCAACAATTTCGTTCATCGACCCATTGGCGAATTTCGTACTACGAACCGCCAGAATCTTCGTGCGTTGCGAAGACTTTCTCGATCCGAAATCGCAACGCGTTTCTTGACATCAGATTTAGAAAAAAGTTTTGACCGCAGATTTCGCAGATGGACACAGATTTTTTTAGCCAGGAAATCTCTTTTTTTCGCCTTTTGTGCCTTTTTGCGGCCAAGCCATTGCTGCTTCCCCTTCTCCTGCAGAGATTCCGCCCGGTTCTGATCCGTGCTCATCCGAGTTATCCGTGGCAAATTTGCTTTGCGAACTTTGCGACTTTGCGCGAGACGCGTCTTCAAATTGGGTTGCGGGTCTCCCACGCTGGGCTTCTTGTGGCAGAAACTCTTCGGTCGAAATTTCTCGATTTGGCAAATGGACCAAGTTGTCTGCGAGAGCGGCGTCAGAACGACCGGGACGGGGGTTCCGGACGAGACGTCGCCTGCAAGATGGCACGGTGCTGCAGCGTCAGGACCAGGTTCTCCGAGTGCAGCGCCTGCTGGAGTTCGTGCACGATCCCCAGCAGGTCGACGCCGAGGGGAGACAACAGTTCCATGAAAGCGGAAAAATGCCGGTCGGCGTCGTTTCGGATGGCGTGGAGATCGATAATGTCGACCCCCTCTTGCGCCAGCCGCCGGGCGATCTGCCTTAAGGCTCCTTTGTGGTCGGCACCAGTCATCGTGAGGACATACCGGTCCGACGAGGCGTCTTCGTCCCAGAGTTCGGGGATCGATTCCTGTTCGGGGTCTTTGAACGAGACTTCGACGCCGAACGGCCGGCACGCCGATCGAATATGATCCACGATGACCCTTGGGTCGCGCTCGGGGGGAAACTCCACCGCCACGATCATCGTGAAAAACCGCCGGATCACCGCCTGGCTGAGTTCCAGAATGTTGCCCCCCAGATCGTCCAGGGCATTCGTCAATGCCGACAGGATTCCGATCCGGTTCACGGCCATCAGCGTCATGATGTATTGTTTCGGCACGTCCGCCATGCAATGTCTCCCGGCAGAGTCTGATCGGGCTCCGCCGGCGCCCATCATACGAGCCTTGACGCCGGGACGCACCCGTCTGCTGTGTGAATTTGAGGTCAGATGTGCTTCGACAGCGTCTCGCCGAGGCGTTGCAACGCGGGGCTGACATCCAACGGGTCGAGATGAATATTGAGGATGCTAAAGCATTTGTCGTTGGTCAGCGCGGCGTGCAGGGCCGTCTCGAGTTCGCCTTCCGTGCGCACTTCAAACCCCATTCCGCCGCCCAGCAGATCGGGCAGACGGTGGTAATTCCAGTTCGGAATGTCGTTGAACGGACCTTCCTGAAGGAAGCGCTCCGTGGTGTAGCCCTTGTTGTTCAATACCAGCACGATGGGGTTGAAACCGTATCGAATGCCGGTGGAAAGTTCCTGGAACGTCATCTGGAACGCGCCGTCGCCCACCAGCACGACGGGCCGCCGGAGAGGATTGGCGGACTGCGCCCCCAGCGCCGCCGGGATGGCGAAACCCATCGACGTGTAATACGCCGGACTGATGAACTCGGTGTCGCGGTAAATCGTCAGTTCGGCGGCGGCGAACAGGCAATCGCCGACGTCGGCGACCACCACCATCCGTTCGTCGAGGAGTTCATTGATCCGGGCGAACAGCCGCCGGTTTGTGATGCGGGCTTCGGGTTGCAGCTTGAAATTGGGAAGCTCGCGCCGGCACAGCGCCGGGATCGGCCGTTTCGGCGCCGAAAAATTCGCCTTCAGAAGTCCTTTCACGAAATCGGAGAGCAGCACGTCGTGGAAATGGTGATGCCGGATCTGCAAAAAATCGCTCGTGACGTAGATGCTTTTCCCGAGGTCGAGCTTCGCCGTGAAGATTCCCAGGTCGATGTCGGTCATGATCGTGCCGAGCAGGATCAGGCAGTCGCTGTCTTCGACGAAATTGCGGACCGCGTCGGGGCACATGGCGCCTTCATAAATCCCGAGGTACAGCGGATGCTTCTCGCTGACGACCGATTTCCCCAGCAGCGTGGCGCACATCGGAATCTTGCGAGACTCGGCGAGCTTGACCACCTCTTTTCCCAGCCCGAAGCGGTGCATCTCCACGCCGGCGATGATCACCGGCTTCTTGCACGATTGGATCATGTTCGCCGCCTCGGCGACGGCTTCCGTTAACGCGTCCTGGTTGCTCGCCCACTGTTCGATGGTCGGCTGATACGGATGAGGCGACGTCGCGCGGACCTGGTCCCGGGGGAGTTCGAGATAAACCGGCCGGCTGAAGCGCTGGCAGGCGGCCAGACAGCGGTCGATTTCCCGGAAGGCTGTCGTCGGATCGTCCAGCGACGCCGACGCCACGGTGATCTTCTCGAACACTTCCCGCTGCGTGTTGAAATCCCGGACGCGGTGATGCAGCAGCGGATTGCTTCGCCGCTCCACGACGCCCGGCGCCCCGCTGATCACCACCACGGGCGATTTCTCGGCATACGCCCCGGCGATGGAATTGCACGCGCTCAATCCGCCGACGCTGAACGTCACGCACAGCGCTCCCATGCCGTGCACGCGGGCATACGCATCCGCCGCAAACCCGGCGTTGTCCTCGCGCGTGCACCCGACAACTTCCAAGGGGCTCTCTTCCAACATGCCGTAAAACTGCAGCACGAAGTCGCCCGGGATTCCGAAGACGTGTGACAGCCCGTAGTCCTGCAGCCGCTGGATCAGGTATCCGCCGATCGTCATCGGCTCTGGCGTGTTCTTAGCCGCGGGCCTGGATGCTGCGGCTTTGCGGGGAGCGGATTTTCGGCCAGCCATGCAGCGAACTCCTGAAGCGAATCTACCTCGTGCGGGAATGTATGAAACGATCGAGCCATTCCTGACCGGGGGGGCGTCAGCCCTCTGGTTCGACGTGAATCAGGGGGCTGACGCCCCCCGCTCAGGTTCATATCACCTCGGGCCGACATCGGTGCAGACGTTCTCGGCTGGTCATGGTAGCCAGTGGACGGCAAATGCGGGAAGTGCAAGCCGCAGGTCGCCAGAGTTTTGAGATCACCCGTTCGTCGGCGCCCCCTCGTCATTCACTCCGTTTCGCCAGCGTTCTGCCTCTTGTTGACAGGACAGCATCCGCGCACGAATGAGGGCGAGCAGTTCGGGCTCCTCATGTTTGCCGAATCGCTCCAACTCGGCAGATGTGAATGCTTCGCCAAAGACCACGCGGATTTTAACCGGCCGCAGGAACCATGCTCCGCGGGGCAAAGCCTGGAGAGTACCGGCGATTCCCACGGGATGAACGGGAACTTTCGCCCGGCGCATCAAGGCGAGAAACCCGGGTTTCAACGGGCCGATTTCGCCGGTTTCGCTGCGTGTTCCTTCCGGGAAAATTCCCACCAGGAATCCATGTTCCAATCGGCGGATCGCCTCGCGCAGACTGGCCGTGCTGGCCGCTTCACGGTTGATGGACATCACATACGTCTGCCGCAGCCACCAGCCGACCACAGGAACTTTGAAGAGGGAATCGCGGGCCAGAAAGCTGACCGGCCGTTGCAGCGGCAAGCCGACCATCAGCGGATCCAGATAGCTCTGATGATTGATCAGCAGCAAGGCCCCCGACTGAGCCGGCAAGCGCTCCTTGCCGCGCGCCCGAACACGGAGCCACGTTGAAGAGAAGATCCGCATTCCATACTGAAAGTAACGCCACGGGACGTTGGAGTTCAGCGGATCGGGGAGGTCATCGGCAGCCATGAGCGAAGTCTCGTGTCACGAATCCGTAGTGCTGAGACTGTATTCTGCAACGGTCTACGGCAAATTGACAACGGACTGTTCGCTCACACCCATTCCTTGATCACGCGGTCATGGTCCAGCAGCTTGACCGGGCGGCCATCCGGAGCTTGCGCGTGCAGATCGAGCGGCAAGCCAACCTTGTGATAGATCGTTGCCATCACGTTCTCGGAGAAGTATTCGTTTTTGACGGGCACGCCCCCTTCGCCGTCGGTGGCGCCGAGGACCGAACCGCCCGGCACGCCGGCCCCGGCCATGATGACGAAACCTGCCGTCGACCAGTGATCCCGGCCGCTGGCAGAATTGATCTTCGGCGTGCGGCCGAAGTCGGTCAGCCAGACGACCAGCGTGCTGTCCAGCATGCCGCGCTGTTCCAGATCCATTAAGAGTTGCGGAATCCCCTGGTCCATGCGGGGCATCAGGTTGTTCTTCAGGCTCGGGAAGTTATTGGCGTGAGTATCCCAACCGCCGTCGGTGACCGTGACAAACCGGACGCCGGCTTCGATCATCCGGCGCGCTAACAGCAGGTTCTGACCAAATCGGTTGCGGCCGTAGCTGTCTCGCAGTTTCGGGTCTTCCTTATTCACCAGAAAGGCCTGTTGCGTCTGCGGCGCAGTGATCATGTCGAGCGCCGTCTTGTAGTGGTCGTCCAACGCCTCGAACGTCTTCGGCTGAAGACTGGTCGGCCGCATCAGGCCGTCCACGGAATTCAATACGCTGCGGCGACGGCTCACGCGGTCGCTCGAAATCCCGGCGGGCGGCGTAATATCGCGGACCGCGAACGTATCGACCGACGGATCGCCCTGAATGGTAAAGGGATCATGCTGGATGCCGAGAATGCCCGACTTCCCTCCGCCGAAGCGGTGATCGACAGACGTGCCCAATTGCATGAACGGAGGCATCACCGTCTTGAAGCCCTGGTGCCAGCTCACGACCGCACCGACCGTCGGATAGTGCATGGCCGGGTTAAACTTCCGGCCGGACATCACGTATTGATCCGCCGTGCCGTGACTGCCGTTGAGCGGGTTCCAGCTTCTCAGCAAGCCGAACCGATGCGCCTCTTGAGCCATCCTCGGAACGACTTCCGTGAAACGGACGCCCGGAACGGCCGTGTCGATGACTCCGAATTCCCCTTTGACGCTGATCGGCGCGTCAGGTTTCGGATCGAATGTATCATGATGGCTCGTCCCCCCTTGCGTCCAAATGAGGATGCAATTCTTCGCCGCGGGAGACGCCCCGCCCGAGGACTTCGCCAGTGCCTGGCTCGCCAGTGCGTACGGCAGTGAAATGCCAAGACCTCCCAAGGCTCCGACTTGCAGAAAATTCCGGCGAGAAACTCCGGCGCAAGTTCGTACCGTTCCAGGCTGCAGGTTCCACATGGGAGTTGTCCTTCAGATGGCGGGAAAAATTCGGGCGGTCAGCAGGCTTTGGCAGGCAAATTTGCAGTGGGAGCGAGTCCCATCAATTCTAGCTTATCGACATATCCTAGTCTGTTTCTGTGAGTCAAATCAAGCGAGTTTGACGTGAAAATCGTTTCACGCACCCGATTAAAAGTCTTTTGTCATCAATAATCATGTTGCGAAACGATTGATCGCCGCGATGCAGCACCTTGAAATTTCGCATTCGACCGCTGGAAGTTCCAGTGACGCCATCTCCCCTCCCGGAGAGAACTCGGAGGAGTCGTCGCAAGATTCTTTCCCCGGCACTGGCAAGAATCGTTGACGAACCTTCGTTCCCGGTTAGAATGGAGACACTGCTCCAACCGGCTTGTCCCTTTCACGAGCCTTCCTGAGTGGACCCGCGAGTTCCGTGACGGCGACTCCCTCGCTTCCCGGCTCGTGCCTGCCTGCCCCGTATAAGTGTCTCTCGCCGTCATTCATTCCCTGGATTGGCCCTCGTCTCCCAGGTGCCGAGAAAAACGATCGAGCGGCTGAGTACTGCGTGCGGACGACGGGCGTCGAACCTTCCGGACTGGTCCGTCGAAAAATTCCCTGACGCACCGGGTGTCGGGTTTCGATACAATCAAAGCTGAGATATGTCAGAGTTTGAGATCGTTAACAGAGTGCCCGTTTCGTCATCAACAGCCGGAAACCCGTTCGTCCGCCCGCCCGGCAGGAGAGACTCATGATCAACCTGGAACTTGGCTGGGCGGTTCAGCCCGTGCTGGCCATCGGCATCGGCCCCATGGAACTGGTGATCGTGGGCCTGATCGTGCTGCTTCTGTTTGGCAGCCGGCTGCCGGGCGTCATGCGGTCCCTCGGCCAGAGCATCACCGAATTCAAAAAGGGAACCCGCGAAGGGGAAGACTCGGATCAGGATTCGGCGAAATGATCGACGTGAACCGTCTCCCGGAATTTCTGATTGGAACATAGCCCGTTAGTTTCGACTTGTAAGGAGAATCATCATGCCTTTCGGAATCGGCCCGTTTGAAATGCTGGTGGTGGGGATTATCGCGCTGCTCTTGTTCGGCAAGCGGCTTCCGGAAGTGGCGCGGAGCCTCGGCAAGGGGATCACGGAATTCAAGAAAGGACTGCGCGACGTGGACGCCGATACCGATAAGTCGTCCTACTCGTCGTCAAACAGCAATTACAGCAGCAGCGCCCGGCCGGCCGCGCCGGAAGAACGGATCGAAACGACGGCCCCGAAATTTGAGCCGCCGACTTCGGAACCGACGGCCTCAGCTTAGCGACGCTTCGAAGAAGCGATCCCCTGACTCTGCAGAAATCGCGAGCATGGTCTTGCAGGACGTTTCACTGCTGATCAACGACGGCAAGGTCCCCTACGCCCGGCAGATGGCATTTCGTCACCAAGTGTGGCATGTCGTGGAGATCTTTACCAGCCATTTGCGAGACCGTCTGGAATACACGCTCGACGGTTCCCGTGATCTCGTGATCCTGCTGGGAGGACGCGGAGAGAACCCGCGTTATTCGCAGAAGTCGGCTCAAGGTTATCAGGTGAGCCAATACTTCATCGATGACCATGACATCGCCGCGCACTTCGCCGTGCCGGAGAAAGATCGGCAGCCGTTGGCGCTGCAATTGATGGTCGCCGCTCTCAGTGACATCGCCGGGAAAATCAAACGGCCGACGGAACCGATTCAGCAGGCCGCCGCCGCGACTCTGGATTGCCAGTTCGATGCCATTTTGCCCGCGCCCCGCATCTATCCTTGGGAAAAGAAAGCTCCGCTAGCGGCGACAAAGTCCGGAGCCTGCACCGCGCGCTTGTTTCGTCATGTTTTTGCCGGTACGCAGGAGTGGGGCGTCCAGGTGTTCGACGCCGCGGATCATCTTCTCGCGACGAAAATGATTCCGGCGAAGGTCTATCAGCACGCGGCCGCTGGCCAATGCTTTCTGAAAGCCCGTTGTGAAGGCGACGTATTTTCCCTGATCAATGACAAGGGGAAAGAGACGTTTCGATGGGACCTGGCGAAAGTCGTCCCGAAAATGAAACCCGCTACGAAGACGAAGCCGAACTCGCCGCAAAAGAAGACGAAATAGGCTGGCCGCGCAACAGACCTTCCACAATCTCCGGGGCGACGTCCGCGAGGTTGTTGACCTCCCAGTAATCTTCCGGCTTCGAGAACAGCAGCGGCCGGGTCGAGTCTGGTGAAGCCCGGGTCAGGCTTTGATCAGCCGGGCTTCCTGCTTCACTCACCATCCCTGTCGCCGGAAAGATCGCCGCCCAGTCCGAGGTCGTGATCCGCATCGCTCCGGACGGGGTGGCCGTGGTGATCTTGTCATGGGCTTCGACGGCAAAGTCGGCAGATCGAAACCACCCGTCCAACAGCGGCCCCAACTGCCGCGTGGAACACAGCCGGTCGGTCCGCAGCCCGAAGGGTCTCAAATCGCCATTCGCACTTTTTGCTTGCACAATCCACGGCACATGCGCCGCCTGGCTGCGCAGTTCGTCGAGCGGTCTGAAGGAATTCGGCAGCGGATGCCAGCCGATTCCCTGGGCAGAGGTGAAGACGATCAATGTCGGGGGTGTCGCCGGTTCGCCGGGAATCGCCGCGATGGCCTGCCCGATCCAGTGATCCAAGAGAGACGCCATGCCTGCCGTGGTCGACGGATGATGGTATCGTTCGTCTTCCGACATCGCGTCGAAATTCACTTCGCGGTCTTCAAATTCATCCTGATAGAGGTCCGCGAATCCGGCCGGTGGAAAGGCGGGGATCGTCAGGCCTGCGCCGTGAAGCCAGATCAAGCACGATTGTCCGGCCGATTGTTCTGCGGCCCAGGCTGCTTGCACGCGGCGTGCCAGATTCGCCAGCGGAATCTGGTCGGGTTTTGCCGTTGGGCCAAGTTCGCCGCGGACCGTTTCGCGATGCGAGAATTTCAGCGATGAAAAATCGACCTGCGCGTCGGCTTCCTGGAACAGCAGCGTACGGACCGACTTCGATTTCAACGTTGCCGTACATTGTGCCGCCGAGAAGACATCGTCGGCAGACGCCGGGCCGATGCGCGGCGTCCAGCAATTGTCGGCAACCTGCCCCTGGGCGGCCAGCCGGTCGACATGCGGCGTCTCGATCCATTCGTTGCCATAGCAACCAAGAATCGACGCCGGGAATCGATCCAGCGTGACGACCAGCGCGCACCGCGGGCCAGGCGCGGCGGCGCTCATGATGAGATCCCGTGGTCGCCGACGGCGTGCTTCACAGATTTTCTAAGTCCCTTCTCCCCCGCCTCGGGGGAGAAGGTGGCTGAAGGACGGATGAGGGGGTTGTCTCGCGGCATGAGTGCGCACACCGCTCGCCCCCTCACCCTAACCCTCTCCCCCGCGGCGGGAGAGAGGGGACTAAGCGAGACGGCGGGCCTCACGGCGTCAGTTCCAGAGCGAAGTCCGTTCGGCGCGCCAGCCTGGGTTGCGAAGCAGGCGTTCCACTTGGAGTTCGTGCAACTGGTCGAGCCAACTGCCGTCGAACTCGAACACTTCATAAAACCGTTGCGACCGGTCGAAGTACACGTCGGACGAGTCGTCGTCTTCGTCTTCCTTCGCATAGCGGCTCGGTACGATCAGCACCCAAGTGCGGTCCGCAGTCCGTTCCCAGGACGGCTTCGTCCAGCGGAACCCGATTTCTTCAAGCACAGCGGTAGTCATCATGGCCTCCATGCCAGTCTGAACATGCGACGGTGCATCCGATGCCACGTCGACCTGACGAAGATTATCAACGCCAACGGGGGTGTGGGTCAAGGGCAAGGTCGATTGTGGAGTGCGGAGTGTGGAATGCGGAATGAAAAGCCCAGAAGGCGATACGGTGTCCTGTTTCTTCTAATCCGCATTCCGCAATTCTTTATTACGCCAAAATTGCGTGCACGACTTCGCCGTGCACGTCGGTCAGGCGATAATGCCGGCCCTGGAATTTGTACGTCAACTGCTTGTGATCGATCCCGAGGCAATGGAGCAGCGTGGCGTTGAGATCGTGAACGTGCACCGGGTTCCGAGCGATATTGTAGCTGAATTCGTCGGTCTCGCCGTAGGTGATGCCCGGCTTAATCCCTGCGCCGGCCAGCCACATTGTGAAGCACCGCGGGTGATGGTCGCGGCCGTAGTCTTCCGGGGTGAGACGCCCCTGGCAATAGACCGTGCGGCCGAATTCGCCTCCCCAGATGACCAGCGTGTCTTCCAACAGGCCCGATTGCTTCAGATCCGCCAGCAAGGCCGCGCACGGCTGATCGATGTCCCGGCATTGGCCGCGGATCGCCTCCGGCAATTTCAGATGATGGTCCCAGCCCATGTGAAACAACTGCACGAACCTTACGCCGCGCTCCACCAATCGCCGGGCCATCAGACAGTTCGCGGCGAAGGAATTTGGCTTCTCGACATCCGGGCCGTACATGTCCAGGATGTGTTTCGGCTCCCGGGACAAGTCCGCGAGTTCCGGCACGGCCGACTGCATCCGATAGGCCAACTCATACTGGGCGATGCGGTTTTCAATCTCCGGGTCGCCCAGTTGTTCGAGATGTTTGCGGTTGAGGGCTGCTTGATCGTCGAGCATCTGCCGGCGAAGTTCGGGATCGATGCCGGGCGGATTGGAGAGATACAGCACCGGATCGCCGCCCGAGCGAAGCTTGACGCCTTGATGCCTGGACGGCAGAAATCCGCTGCCCCAGAGGCGGTCATACAACGGCTGGTCCGCGGCCCGGCCCGTGCCGCGCGAGATCATTGCCGCGAACGCCGGCAGGTCTTTGTTTTCGCTTCCCAGTCCGTAACTGAGCCAGGCCCCCAGGCTGGGCCGGCCGGCGAGCTGCGCGCCGGTGGTCAGAAACGTAATCGCCGGGTCGTGGTTGATGGCTTCCGTGAAGACCGATTTCACGAAGCAGATGTCGTCTGCATTGTGTGCGAGATGCGGCAGCAACTCGCTCAGCGTCGCGCCGGACTCGCCGTGCGGCCGGAAGGAATACATCGACGGCGCGACGGGGAACTTCGCCTGGCCGGCCGTCATTCCGGTCAGGCGCTGTCCCTGCCGGATCGAATCGGGCAGATCCTGGCCGAAGCGGTCTTTCAAGAGGGGTTTGTGATCGAACAGGTCCAACTGCGACGGCGCGCCGGACTGAAACAGGTAGATGGCCCGCTTGGCTTTGGGGGCGAAATGCGTGATCGGCGCCGGACCGTTCTCCGCCGCCAGCAATTCGTTGAGCGCCAGCGTTCCCAGCGAAACGCCGGTCGCCGCCAGAAAGTTGCGCCGTGAAAGATCATTCATTCGCTATTCCCTCATCACGAATTCATCGAGATTCAGCAGCACCGCGGCGACGGTGGCATAGGCCGCGAGTTCCACGCGGTCGAAATTCTGCGAAGTCGGAGCGGCTCCCTGGGTCAACAGCGCCGCCGCCTGATCGGGAGATTTTTGATACGCGGCCAACCTCCGCTCCATTCCGTGCGACAGCACGGCTACTTCGTCTGCCGTCGGTTCGCGGGCCGTCACGGTCCGAAACGCCCAGGCGATGCGCGACGCCGGCTGCGAACCCCCTTCCGATATCATCCGCTCGGCCAGCAGCCGGGCCGCCTCCAGGAACGTCACGTCGTTCATCATGTTCAGCGCCTGCAACGGCGTATTGGTCCGCGTGAGGTTGACCCGGCAGATGTCCCTTGTCGGCGAATCGAGCACCGTCATCATCGGCGGCGAGACGGTCCTCTTCCAGAATGTGTACAAACTGCGGCGATACAGGCTGGCCCCTTCATCCTGCACGTACTTGCTGAATCCGCCCGCGAGATCGGCACTCAGTTCTTCCCACAATCCGGCCGGCTGGTACGGCTTCACGGACGGCCCGCCGAGTTCTTCGACCAGCAGTCCCGAGGCCTTGAGCGCCGCATCGCGGATCATTTCCGCCGTCAGCCGAAACCGCGGTCCGCGCGCCAGCAGCCGGTTGTCGGGATCGTGGGCGAACAACTCGGGCGACACCCGGGCCGATTGGCGATATGCGGCCGTCTCCAGCATCTTCCGCTGAATGTGCTTGACGTCCCAGCCGATGCGAACAAATTCCACGGCCAGCCAATCGAGCAATTCCGGATGGCTCGGCAGCTCGCCTTGCGCTCCGAAATCCTCCGTGGTCTTCACCAGCCCCACGCCAAACACCTGCCCCCACAGCCGGTTGACGGCCACTCGGCTCGTCAACGGATGCTCGGGCGAAACAACCCACTTCGCAAAATCCAGCCGGTTCGTTCCCGTAAATTTCGGCAGCACGACGGGCGTACCGACCGAAACTTTGTCGCCCGGCCGATTGTATTCCCCGCGGACGAGAAGCCGCGTCTCGCGCAGCCCCGGCACATCGTGCATGACCATCGTCGTCGGGACCAACTCCAGGAATTGCCTCTCTGCGGACAATGCGTCGTGCCATGCCTGGCGGACCGATTGAATCTCCGGCGGGGCGCGGTGCGTCAGAAAATACTCGCGCAGCTTCGCCGATTCGGCCTTGGTCCGCTGGGCGACGGGGATCGCGGCCAGTTGATCGATTGGACGGGCAACGGACATCGCGGCGATTTCGTCATTCGTCAGGATGCCGCGATACAGCCGGACGTCCTCGATCGTGCCGAGGAACGGCTCGGAGGCCCCGCCTCCGCCGATCTGAAATTTTCCTTTCGACTTGAACGGGTTGCTCAGCAGATTGGCGAGCGTCTGAACTTCCACCGGCAAACCGTCGACGTAAATTGCCACCCCGGTTGCGAGCCGAGTGGCGTCGTAAGTCACGACGACATGATGCCGGCCGGGAGAGAGGACCGGCTCTTTCGTTTCCACGCGGATCAGGTCGTCGAGAATGCGGCCGACGAACACGACTTGCAGCTTGCCCTCCAGCGTGCGGAGTTCATAACCCTTGTACGCGGCGTCGGGCTCCATTCGCGACAGAATCGTCTGCGGCCGCGGACTCTGGGCTTCGACCCATGCCGCAATCGCAAATCGGTCGTATTCCGAGACATCGCCGACAGGGCCCAGGTCTTCCATGCGGTTGCCGTCGAAGTTCGTCTTGCCCTCCAGAGATTCACGATGTTCCAAGAGCCGCGTCACCGTGCCGTCAACCCGGTCGTCGGCCGGCAGCGCCTGTTCCCATGCGCGTTGCGCCTGATCGGTTTTTTTCTGAACCCCTTCCCAGGCCGAATGCGCCTCGCGAACCTGTGACTCGAGCGCTGCCAGTTTCCTCCGCTGATCCCTGGTCGGCGCCTTGATGAGCGGAGGCGAATTCTCATTTCGTAACGTCTTCCCCAGCTCGGGCACCTGGTGGAATAACGCGAATAACCCGTAAAACTCTTTTTGAGACACCGGGTCGTATTTGTGATCATGACACCGGCAGCAGCCCAGCGTGAGTCCCAGCCAGACCGTCGACGTCGTCTCCACCCGGTCGACGATATACTCCACGAGAAATTCTTCCGGGATGATGCCCCCCTCCGCATTCCCGCGATGATTCCGGTTAAACCCCGTGGCGATCAACTGATCGAGATCTGGCTCAGGCAGCAAATCGCCGGCAAGCTGTTGGATCGTAAACTGGTCAAACGGCAGATTCCGGTTGTAGGCGTCGATCACCCAGTCCCGCCAGCGCCACATCACGCGCGGGCCGTCGGTCTGGTAGCCGTTCGTGTCGGAATACCGGGCCGCCTGCATCCAGGGCATCGCCATCCGCTCGCCGTATCGGGGCGACGCCAGCAGGCGATCCAACAGCCGCTCATAGGAATCCGGGCTTTCGTCGGCGAGATAGTCATCGATTTCGCTCAGCGTGGGCGGCAGCCCCAGCAGGTCGAACGTCGACCGGCGAATTAACGTCGTCCGCTCCGCCCCGGGCGATGGCGAGATTTTCTCTCGTGCCAAGCGTGCCAGAAGAAACGCATCCACCATGCTTGCCGGCTTCGCGTTTTCGACAACCGGCGCCGTAACGGCCGGCGGCGTGAATGACCAGTGCGGTTCATACTCGGCACCGTCGTCCAGCCAGCGCTTCAAACGCACGACCTCGTCCGGGGTCAGCGTGACCCCGGTCTCCGCCGGCGGCATCCGTTCGTCCGGGTCGGCCGTGATCAATCGCTGATACAGCCGGCTGCGCTGGGCGTCTCTGGGGATGATCGCCGGTTTGCCGTCGCGGTGATCGAGGGCCGACTTCGGATCATCCAGCCGCAAATCGGCCTGCCGTTTGGCCGCATCCGGCCCATGACACTGGAAGCATTTGTCCGACAGGATCGGCCGGATGTCCCGGTTGAACCGCAATGCATCCTCTGCGCGGGCGCAGGCGGCAAGCGATCCTCCCATGACCAGCGGCCAGAGCGCCAGGCGGAGACGCCATCGGGTGCTCCCCGGAAAACAGACCACGCGCATGAGACCATTCCCCGCAGGAAGACGTGCGTGTCGAACGCCGGTCATCGTACCGTCCGCGCTGCATCCGACGGAAGAGCGCCGCAACTTGCCGACCGCTTCCGCATCGCCGGTCCTCAACGCGCCGTCCGTGTCGCAGGCATCATTTCTGCGCCGGCTTCACCATCGTCTGGTAGACGAAAAAGCAGATCGGCCCGCCGATGAGGGTCGTCAGCACGAACGGCGTCCAGGAAAAAAACATCGGCAGGAAAAACTTGTAAAACCGGTCCCACATCACCCACGTATCCAGATTGCCAAGAATGATGATCGTCCAGGCGATAATGATGATCCCGAGATTCTTCCGCTCTTCTTTTTCCGAAGGCGACAACTGCTGGACCGATTTCGCCGAGCCGCCGGACCCTTTGGGCCGCGCGACCGATTCGGGGGCGTCTTTCCTGAGGCCGGCCGCATAGTACTTGGCGATCCCCTGGTTGATGGCCAAAGGCGTGGCGATGACCGGCCGGATGGGTTGGCCAAACCGCAGCCGGATTTCGTCTTCGAGCTCCTCCGTCGGTTCGTCCGCGCAAGCCACCAGCACGGCCCCGTCATCCTGGAACAGCGGCAGGCACGTGTGACGGCGGACGACGCTGCGGGGCACCTGGTCCAGCACGGAGTCATCCGGCAGAACATCCGTCAGGTCGAGATACGGCCGGCCGAACTCCGAGGCCAGCGCTTTCGCCGCCTGCTCCTGCGTCGCCAGCTTCATCTGCACGACGGCGTCTCTGGGAGAGAGTCCGGTTTTCTCGCAGTAGGTTTTGATCTCCGCCGCCTGGCCGGATGTGATCACCCCTTCTTCCTGGAGGTATCCGGTCAAAGGACGCCGGCCAGTTTCACTGTCGCGGTCGTCGATCTGCCGTCCCTGCGACTGATCATACTCCCGTTTGCGTTCGGCGTCGGTCAGGCACAGCATCGCCTTCGCCAATTCGTTGAGCAGGTCTTGCGACTGCATCGAATACTGGCCGGTGGCGTACTTGCGGACGTGGGCGTTCAGCTTCTTGTAGTTCTTGCGAACTTTTTCGATGTCGTCTTCAAACTGCACCAGGCGGAGCAGGGAATAATGATCCGGCGGCCGCGGACCGTCCGGAATTCCCAGCCAGTCTTTATAGACATCGAGAGCCACGAGAGTCATTCCGTCTTAAGATACAAGTAGCAAGAAACAAGAGACAAGAAACAAGTAAAACAGCGTTCTGAATGATTTCTTGTCTCTGGTCTCCTGTTTCTTGTCAATTACTCCACTCGATAATCCCGGGCCAGCAGTTCAAACGCGTCCACGTTGGTGTCGGTCAGGCCCATGTCGCGCACGATCTCCGTAATCGCCTTGCGATTGCCGACCAGTTCCTTCGCCACGGCATGGATGCGGCCGTTGGCGTCGTAACTGTAGGTCACTTCCACCGGAGAGCCGGCCGGCAGGTTCGGCGGCAGGTCGGCGACGCGGAAATCGCCGATTTGCGTGCAGGCGTCGGGATCGCGCGCGTCGCCTTCGAGAATGAACACGTGAATCGACCGCTGGTTGGGTGAATTCGTCACGAACCGCTGGGTGACGCTGAACGGAATCGGCGTATTCCGCGGAATCATGATGTGGTTGATCTTTCGGTCCCGGGCTTCCGGATCGCTCACCTTCACCCCCAGCGAGTGGGAGTTGATGTCCTGTGTGTGCACAGACTTCAGACGGGTGATGACGGTCTGAGCCAGCTTCGTCGAACCGCGATTTTCGCGGGCTTCGAGAATGGCGGCGTGAATCGCAGCTCCTTGCGCCACCGCTTCCTCCGGCCGGAGTTCGCGCGACGGCTGGCGCTGACAAACCTCCGTCAGCATCTTCTCGACGGCCGGCATGTAGGTCGAGCCGCCCACCAGCACCACTTCGCTGAGCTGCTTCGGCTCGACGCCGGCCTGTTGCAGAACCAGTTCCGTCGTGTCGCGGGTGCGCTGCAGCAGATCGGCCGTCATCCGCTCGAAGTCGGTCCGGGTCAACGCCACCGACAGGGTTTTTCCCTGGAAATAGACGCTGATCGGCACCTGGGTCTTGGTGCTCAGGGCGCGCTTCGCGTCTTCGCATTCCACCGTGAAGCTGCGCATCGCCTCCAGGTCTTTCCGAGGGTCGTCGCCGAATTTGCGCTGAAACTGCTCGGCGATATGTTCCACCACCCGGCGCGTCCAGTCGAGGCCGCCCAGCATCACGTCGCCATCCGTCGCCAGGACGCGGAACTGCGTCGGCGTGTAACGCACGACCGTCACGTCGAATGTTCCCCCGCCGAGGTCGTACACCAGGATCGTCTTGGCGTCCTGCTTGAGGTCGGCGCGGCCCAGTTCGCCTTTCATCCAGGCGTAGGCCAGAGTCGCCGCCGTCGGTTCGTTGATGATGTCGACCACGTTCAGCCCGGCGATGCGGCCGGCGTCCTGCGTGGCTTTCCGGCGGACGTCGTTGAAGTAGTACGGCACGGTGATCACGGCGTTGGCGATTGCCCCGGTCGATTTTTCGGCGTCTTGCTTGAGCTTCTTCAAGATGAGCGCCGAGATGAATTCGGGCGTCAGCTTCTTGTTCTGGTAGACGACGTAGTATTCCTTGTTCCCCATCTGCCGCTTGATCGCCTCGACGATGTGGTCCGGCGATTCATGCGACGTCCGCTCGAAACTCGGCCCGACCACCACCTGGCCGTCCTCGCCCAGCAGCACCACCGAGGGCGTGATGTTGCGGCCGTCTGCATTGAGCAGGTTTCTCGGCTTGCCGTCTGCTCCCAATTGCGCGATTGCCGAGTACGTGGTTCCCAAATCCACACCGACCGTCTGTCCGTCGATAAACTTCATGGTTTTCCTGCTGAGCTGCGATGGGGCCGGTTCACGTCGCGTCCGTCAATGGATTGTCAACCAGCCAAACACCAGAAGGGATCCTGCCTTGTGGAACGATGGAACGACACGCCCCCGCGCCGTCGTCAGGCCCGGAACAGGCGCTGCCGCTCGGGTATCCACTGCCGGCTGAAACGGCTCTAACGATTGGGCGGGGTTCATGTCATTTTGGTGAGGCGGCAAGGGGGAATCAAGTGCTGAGCCGTTCCCGCGCGCCGATTCTTGAATCTCGCCGCGATCGAACCGTCCATTACAGACGCCGCGCCGCGTCCCGGCTCAATCGATCTGCATGGAACAGCGGCTCCGGCAAACGGTGTTTTCCCCACAGAAACTGCGTCAGCCGCAGCGCGCCCTCGGGGTCGACTCCAAAGCCGGGAGAAACGTACAGCGTACTCCGTTTCGAGTCTCGGCGAAGACGGTAGCCCAGGACAGCGCCATCCTCGGCCAGCATCGGTGTGACGGCCTGATCGTCTTGTGCCGGCTTGCCGAACAGCCGATGTTTGCCGACCCCGACCGTGTTCAACGACCCGACGCAGCCCAACAGCGAGGCGATGCCGGCCCGGCGCGGATGAAGAATTCCATTGCCGTCCACCAGCAGCCACGGCTCCAGCCGCCCAGCGTCTCGCACGATGTCGAGCAGCTTCAAGTACAGCGGCAGTTCTCGAAACGAAAGATAGCCTGGAATGTAGGGAAAACGGACTTCCGCCGTCACGATTTCGTGATACAACAACTGCCGAGTGGCCGTCTCGACGACAGCATAGGCCGCAACTCCCCAGCAGGCCGGCCCGTAAGAAACATCCACGCCGGCAACGCATTCCGGTACTGTGCCGAGCGGATGCAGCAATACCTTTGCTGCCAGCGTACGTTGCAGTGCGCTGAGAGCGAATAAGGGCCTTGCTCCGGCAAACCCGTTCCAGCAGAAGCTGTTCAGGTCCACGGCATCGTCTTGAATCTCCACGCCTTCGCGGCGCAGACGATCAAGCCGAGATTCTCTCGGCAAACTCGCCGTGCCGAGAATCTTTCCCGTTCGCCGCATCACGCGATGCACGGGAAAGTCGTCCGGATCGAGTTCCTGCAATTCCATTGCGACCCAGCGTGCCGCCTGCAGATCTCCCAGCGCCTCGGCAAGGTCGCCGAAGGAAGCGACCCGTCCCACAGGAATCTGCCGCAACAGCTGTCGCAACTCAGCCGCCAGGTCGGGCGGCTCTGACAGCAGACTCAGTTCCAGCGGGGTGAGATTCACGGTTTCGCACAAAGCC
Organism: uncultured Planctomycetaceae bacterium; assembly: GCA_964388415.1. GTDB lineage: Bacteria > Planctomycetota > Planctomycetia > Planctomycetales > Planctomycetaceae > CAZDGB01. Next base: position 40,106 of record CAYMAO010000005.1, read on the forward strand.
CAATGATGGCATCACCGGGACCTTTCCAGTAACCACGCGTCACGTGCCGCCGACCCACTCCAGCAGGCACCAGGCCGTGAAATAGTAGACGGCGACGCCCAGCGTATCGCTGACGGCGGCGATCATCGGATTGGACATCAGCGCCGGATCCCACCCCAGGGATTCAAACAGCACGGGGACGGCCGAGCCGAGAACCGAACCGAACGTGACCACCATCAGGATCGTCCCCGCGACGACCGACGACTGAATCCAGACTTTTTGAAACAGGAAATGGCTGGCGACCAGGGCGAACAGCCCCAGGCAGAACCCCAGCAGCAGCCCGGTCAGCAGTTCCCGGCGAATCATTCGCCACTTATGCGGCCCCGTCAACGAAACCGTCGCCATGGCGCGGATCACCAGCGTGGCGGATTGCGAGCCCGTGTTTCCGCCGCTGCCCAGCACCATCGGCAGAAAGGAGACCAGCCAGACGTGTTTTTCCGCGATCTGGTCGTAAATATCGAGGATCGACGCGGTGATCAGCGCCATGGCGGCCAGCGCCATCAGCCAGATGCCCCGCTTCCAGGCAATCGTGATCAACGGCGTGGAAAAATAACTGTGCTCCAAAGGTTCGATGGCGGACTGGCGATAGGCGTCTTCCTCGGCCTCTTCCTGCACGATGTCGAGCACGTCGTCGTGGGTGATGATGCCGACCAGTCGCTGGTTTTCATCCAGAACCGGCAGGGCCAGCAAGTCAAACCGGGCGATCTGGCGGGCGGCTTCTTCCTGGTCGTCTTCCACATGCACGGAGATCACGTCCCGGCGCATCAGCGCGGCGAGCAACACCTGCGGCCGGGCGAGAATCAGCTCGCGGAGCGTGATCACGCCGTGCAAGTGACGGTCGGCATCGACGACGAACACGTAGTAAATTGTTTCCCGGTCCGGAGCCTGCTGGCGCAGCCGTTCGAGTGCCTCGCGGGCCGAGATGTTCTCCGCCAGCGAGGCGTATTCCGTGGTCATGATCGAGCCGGCGGAGTTGTCCGGGTACGACAGGAGCTTGCGAATTTCCTCGCGTTCCGCCTGCGCCACGAGCGGCAGAATTGCCTCGACGTGTTCCTCGTCCAGGTGTTCCAGCAGGTCGACGCGGTCGTCGGGGGCCATTGCCTCGATCAGCTTCGACAGGTGCTGACGGTCCATCGCCTCGACGAGTTCGATCTGAATTGTCGGCTCGATGAACGCGAAAATCTTCGCCTGGCTTGTCAGAGAGCCGTGTGCCAGCACGCGCTGCGCCTCGCCCGACGGCAATCCCTGGACGACCTCGGCCACGACGACCGGGTTCAGCGCCTCGCAGAATTCTTTCAGGCCGTGCGGATCGCCTTCCTGCAGCATGATCCGGAGATCGGGCAGCAGCAGGTGATGGTAGATGCCCGTCGCAGCCATGGCGAGTCCAGAGTCAAGAGACGAGAATCAAGAGCCAGCAATAGCCAACGACGCTCAAGCGTGTGATTCTGCTGGCTCTCGTCTCTCGACTGTTGACTCTCGGACCTTTTCGAATCAGCGTTTGGAGAACTGGAAGCTGCGGCGAGCCTTCTTGTAGCCGTACTTCTTGCGTTCCACCATGCGGGGATCGCGCGAGAGAAACCCGCCTTCGCTGAGCATCGGATGCAGCGAGGGAAACAAGGCTTCCAGCGCGCGGGAAATCCCGAGCAAAATGGCGCCGGCCTGTCCCGTGGTGCCGCCCCCTTCGACGCGCACCCACACATCAATCGTGCCCAGCTTCTCCGCGGCCCTCAACGGGCTTTCGACGACCAGCCGGTCTCGTTCCAGCCGGAAAAAATCTTGCAGCGTCCGGCCGTTGATCTCCACATTGCCCGGCCCCGGTTTCAGACGGACGCGGGCCACTGCCGTCTTGCGTCGGCCGGTGCCGATCGCCACGCCGTTCTTGTCCAATTTGCCCCGGTATCGAATCGGGGCGGCTTCCACTGCCGGTGCATCCGGCGTCCCGGTCGCGGCCGGCGCGGTGAAAGTCAATTCCGGCGAGGGGCTGGTTTCCACGTCTGACATGGTCTGATCCCAAAATTTCTGGACTGTCTGATCGAACGCCGTCTGAATCGAACGCCGTCGACGAATGGCGCGCTACGTCATGAGTGAGCGTTACTTCCGGGCCGGCAGCAAATATTCCGGGAACGGCAGCGGCTGCTGAGATTGATGCGGATGGTCCGAGCCGTTGAACAACTTCAACTTATCCAGCATTCGCTTGCCCAGGGCGCTTTTCGGCAGCATCCGCTTGACGGCCTTCAGCAAGATCCCTTCGGGCTGCTTCTCCCACAACTGAATCGCCGTAATTTCGCGCAGCCCTCCCGGCCATTGCGTATGCCAGCGATACGATTTCTTCGCCATCTTCGTCGTGAAGTTCTCGTTCTTCGCGTGCGACATCTGGCCGCCGCTGAACCGAACCTTGTCGGCATTCAACACGATGATGTAATCGCCCGTGTCGACATTCGGCGTGTAAGACGGTTTGTGCTTCCCCATCAGCACGGTGGCCAATTGAGTCGCCAGCCGGCCGACGGTCATTCCCTCGGCATCCACCACAAACCATTGCGGATTCAGCTCCGCCGGTTTGATCAACGTCGTTTTGGACATCGCACTTGTCATGGCGCACTCCGCCGGAAGTTATCCGTTCGGCCGGTTTTCCCGGCGTATCTCATTGCCCCCGAAACACATACGCACAAAGAGCCGGTATCCGGCCGACCGGGGGAATTCGGTAATCTAACGTCTCTCGCCGCGTACTTCAACTCCGTCACGGGAAAATTCCGTCGAACCGTCGATCGGGTGCATCCGTTGTTTGGTGGTCTGAGGGGATGTCCCTATGGATCGAAGCCCTCCGGGCTGAAGGCGACATCTCACGATCCTGGAGATCAACAGGCTTTCAGACCACCAGCCAACGGATGCGCCCAAAAATGGGCAATACAAATCAACGGTTTGACATCCATCCGCCGATGAGGATATACTGCTTAAGCTGTGAGAATACGCAAACTGACGGTTGCTGCCTACCACTCGCCAAGGAGCTTCGCCCATGTTGGTGATTCCCGGTCCCTACGGTCGAGATACCTGCGACGGCTACTCTCGCCGTGAACTGCTCCGCATCGGCGGGTCTTCCGTCCTGGGGTTGTCGCTTTCCTCTTTGTTGCAGAGCGAAAAAGCCCAGGCGAATGAAGACGCCCGTTACGGCGGGATCGGCTTCGGCAAAGCCAAGCACGTCATCCTCTGCTACTTGCAGGGGGGGCCGAGCCATCTCGATCTCTGGGATCCGAAACCCGAAGCCCCGGACAATGTCCGCAGCGATTTCAAGCCGATCGACACGAAACTTCCCGGCACGCAGTTCACCGAACTGCTGCCGAAACTGGCTCAAGAACTGGATAAGACGACACTGCTCCGCGCCGTCAGTTACACGCCGGTCGGTTTGTTCAACCATACGGCGGCCATCTACCAGATGATGACCGGCTACACGGCGGACAAGGTCAGCCCGTCGGGTCAGTTGGAACAGCCGAGCCCGAAAGATTTCCCGAACTACGGCTGCAACATCATCAAGGCGAAGCCGCCCGAAGTGCCGATGCTGCCCTACGTCATGCTGCCGCGTCCGCTGCAGGAGAGCGGTGTGATCGGCAAAGGGGGAACGGCCGGTTTTATGGGCCGGGCGTACGACCCGTACTACCTCTACCCGCCCGGCGACGACATGGACATGACCAAGATGGACCGCATCCGGGTCGACGATCTGCAACTGCGGGCCGAAGTGCCGCAAGACCGGCTGGCCCGCCGCGCCAGCCTCAGGGACAACGTCAACGCCAGCTTCGATCAATTGGAGAAATCCGTCAGCAAATACGCCTTGAATGAGTACTACGATAAAGCCTTGTCGCTGGTCCTGTCCGGGAAAGCCCGCGAGGCGTTCAATCTGGAAGCAGAGAAAACGGAAACCCGCGAGCGCTACGGCAAGAACACGTTTGGCCAAAGCTGCCTGCTCGCCCGCCGGTTAATTGAAGCCGGAACGCGAGTGGTCCAGGTGAACTGGCCGAAAGTGGCGAACTCCGACAATCATTCGTGGGACGTGCACGCCGGCCTTCCGCAGCGAATGAAGAACCAGAACTCGCCCATGCTGGATAACGGCCTGTCCGCCTTGATCGCCGACCTGGACCAGCGCGGCATGTTGGCCGACACGCTGGTGCTTGCTGTCGGGGAGTTCGGCCGCAGTCCGAAGCGCGGCGTGAGCACGTCCGGCAACAGCAACACGCCGGACGGACGCGATCACTGGCCGTATTGCTACACCGGCATCATCGCCGGCGCCGGGGTGAAGCGCGGCAATGTCTGGGGCAAGTCAGACCTGACTGCGTCCGCCCCGGTCGACAACCCGGTTCACCCGATCGAGTTGCTGGCGACGATCTACCACAGCGTCGGCATGAATCCCCGCAAGACGATCTACAACCATCTCAACCAGCCGCGCGAAATGGTCGGCGCTGACGCCGTCACGGGGATTCTGTCCTGAGAAGGTCGAAGCTTTGATGCTCTGTGCGAACCCTGGGACATTCCCAGGGTTCTTTTGTTTTTCACGTTGAGCGTACACGTTGTGAGCGGCTGAACGCGCGGGCTGATCACTGACAGTTTGACTTCCTTTTCGACGGATTCAATCATCCTCCATGCCCTATGTGCGTTTCATCCTGCTCTGCCTGATCTGGGGGAGCAGTTTTCTGTTGATGAAGCGGGCCGGCGCGGGGTTGTCGCCGTGGGCGATTGCCGCCGGGCGGGTTCTGACGGGGATGGCGGTTTTGCTCGTTGTTTGGGGCGTGCGAAATCGCAAGCGTGGTTCGGGGCTGAAAATCACTCACCTGCCGGCGCTCGTCGGGGTGATGCTGCTCGGGTATGCTATCCCTTATGCCGCGCAGCCCGTGTTCATCAGCCGGACGGGCAGCAGTTCACTGACGGCGATGGGCGTCGGCTTTACGCCGTTGTTCACGCTGGTGTTGTCTGTGCCGCTGTTGGGCGTGAGGCCTTCGGCCCGGCAACTGGTCGGCGTGCTTGGCGCGCTCGGGTGCCTCATTCTGCTGCTGGTGGACACCATGCAGCGGTCGCTCGCAGCGGTCGACTTGCTGCTGCTCTTCAGCACGCCTTTGATGTATGCCCTGGCGAACATCTGGATGCGCAGCTCGCTGTTCGAGATTCCCCCGCTGGAATTGACGATCGCCTGCCTGGGGATGTCGGCGCTGCTGTTGGTTCCCTGGGCGTGCCTCAGCCCCGGACCGTTGCCGTGGACCGCGAAGGAGATTCTCCCGTCCGTCGCCTGCCTGCTCATCCTGGGCGTGTTCGGCACCGGCCTGGGGATGCTGCTCTTCAATCAAATGGCCCAGCAGCAAGGCCCTTTGTTTGCGGCGATGGTGACAAACCTCACTCCGATCGGGGCCGTCGTGCTGGGCTGGGCCGATGCGGAGCACGTCACGACGCTGCAAGTCGTGGCATTGACCGGCGTCTTGCTGTGCGTCGCCATCGTGCAATGGGGGGCCATCCGGAAATAACGGCCGGCAGACAATCGACGGACCGGAATGTCTGCCCCGCCGTGGAGGGCGATTGTCTTTGCGAACGAGACTCGGCTAGAATTCAGAAGTGACGTGAAAATCGCGGGGGCAAAAACGCTCGGTCGTTTGGCGTGCCGAAGTGTTTTCTATGAATGGGCGATCTCACTGAGAAAACCGTGATTCCAGGCCGCACAGGATTTCTGGATCGCTTCACCGCGACACTCAACGGGGAGGCAGCCCCGCTGAATTTGTCGCCGAATGAAAATCCTCCGGCAGGCGCCGGGCAATCAGAGGGCTTGACGCATGTCTCTCTTCCCGAATTTCCCCGATGAACGGCGGTTTCGCGCGGCATGGGACGCGGTGGATATCGTCCGGGCCGTCACGTATTCGCTCTTCACGTTTGGCGAATCGAACTTGCCGTATTACCTGGTCCTCAGTCCGAAAAAATCCGGGGAGCAGGTCGCTGTCACGCAAGGGGCCGTGAAGATCACGCGGCCGATGATCGTCACGCCGGATAACGTCGATCCGGAATTTCAGAACTTCTTCGACAGCGCCGAGGAAGAAGAGATGGCGCACTTTGTGATGGCCCGCACGGCGAAGTTTTCGCATTTGCGGTTCGATAACCGCCGCGGTCCGCAGCAGATCGTGAGCGACAGCCTGGAAGAGGCGGTCGGCAAGTTGAACCGTCAGTTGGATTCGGAAGAAGAGGATCGCGTCGCCATTCTCACGGCACCAATGCCGTTGGCCGGCCTGGCGGTTTTCAAATACGCCACGGCGCGGATCATCCAGAGCGCGCCGGACAACATCACGGAACTGCGCGAACGCGGGTTTTTGCCCTGATCGGACGGGCATCATTCGCCAAAACACAAGGCATAGGTATGAAACGGGTTGCGAAGCGAAAGCTCCCGTCTGCCGTGGATGAGGCCGCTCCTCGGCTCTGCCAGGAGCTTGTTTGTCGAAACGCGATCCCGGCGGCCTGAGATTCCAACGCGACTTCTGGTTCTGTGCCAGCCAGCTTATTGACAGCCGCTCGGAGAGATCGGTAGAAATGAATCGTGCGGATTCAGTTCCGCCGGGTTCAGGACGGATCCCGAGATCACCAGGCCAGTCAGGGAGTCGGAGGACAACGGCCTCGTGGATGATCGTTTCCTGACCGTTCTTGAAAGGATGCCCCATGACGAAGTTCTCCTGGCGAACCCTTGTTTTGTCGCTGGTCGCGACATTCGCGATTCTGGCGGGTTGCTCGAACTCCCTGCAAGCGTGTTGTTTCTCGTGGCTGTGCGGCGGATTCTACGGCGGCGGATGCTGCGACAATTCCTACGGGGCAGGCTACTACGGCGGCGGATACTCCGCCGGCTATTATGGCGGCTATTACGGCGGCTACGCCCCGGCCTACGGAGGCTGCAACAGTTGCAGCACGGGAGCGGGCTACTATCCCTACGGCGGCATCGCTTATGGCGGGGGTGCAGGCTGCTCGTCCTGCGCCGACGTCGGCTGCGGCACGAGTCTGCCGGGGACATACGTTCCGAATCGAGACGCCCCCGTCGACGAATTTGAACAAGGCGCGCCCCCGAGCGATCTGAATCGAACTCCCATCGACAGCCGCAAAGCCCGCCCAAGAACGATTCCCAAGTCCAACAGCACTCTGCCTTCCACCAAAATACCGTCCACCAAGAAAACGGATCCGCTCAATGAAGGATTCCCTGGTGATCCCGACCGCGCCGCGCCGGAAGAATCGCCGATGACCGAGCACGAAATGCCGATGCGTCGCCGCAGCGGCGTCATCAATACGGAAAAGCCGCCCATGCCGGCCGACACGGAGACTCCCGCTGAACCGGCAGATCCCGACTCCTTCCCGACCGATGACACGACGACCACGCCCATGAAAACGAATCGCCCGGTGCTTGGAACGCCGACGGAAACGGACGAAACAGCACCCGAGAAATCGGTGTTCCCGAAGAAGGCCCCGGCGCCGATCGATCTTCCCGACGAACCCGAATCCGAGCCCAGCGATCCGGCGGATGCCAACGAATTGAAACTGGATGACACGAACTCGACATCTGCGGTGTCTCCCAGGACTCGACTGGCGCTCCAGAGTCGATTCAGCACACCGTCGGTTGCACGAATCCGGTTGCGGCCGAATCACAAGTGGATCGCTGAGCCGGAAGCTCCGAAACTCGCGCAGCAATAAGCCGGACGGAAGCAGACTCATCCCGCCGTCGCCGACGGCGGGCTTTGTTCATTCGGCCGGTTTTATCAAACGGCGCAGTTTTATCAATTGGCCCAGTGGCGGGCGCGGTCCACGGCTAGTCGCCAGCGCGCGTACAGCGATTCTCGCGGACGCTCGGCAAGCTCTGGAGAAAACACGCGGTCCACGGCAGCGAGTTGGCGGATTTCGTCCAAGCTCGACCAATACCCGATGGCCAGGCCTGCCAGGTACGCAACGCCCAGTGCTGTCGTTTCCTGAACTTTCGGCCGGTGGACCGGCGTATGGATCAGATCGGCCTGGAACTGCATCAGCCAGTTGTTCGCCGCGGCACCGCCGTCGACCTGCAGGGATGTCAGTCTTCGATTGGAATCGGCCTGCATCGCCTCCAGCACATCGCGCGTCTGATAGGCCATTGCTTCCAGCGCGGCTCGCACAAGATGAGCTTTCGTCGTGCCGCGCGTCAGGCCGATCACCAGGCCACGCGCGCACGGGTCCCAATACGGTGCACCCAAGCCGACAAAAGCCGGAACGAAATAGACCCCGTCGTTTTCAGCAAGCGACCGCGCCAGACTTTCGGTCTCTGCCGCCGAGGCAATCAGTCCCAGCCCGTCGCGCAGCCATTGGACCGCCGCGCCGGCAATGAAGATCGATCCTTCCAGCGCATACGTCAACCGGGTTCCCAGCCGCCATGCAACCGTGGTCAACAGGCCTCGCGATGAGGTCACGGCCTGGCCTCCGGTGTTCATCATCAGGAAACAGCCGGTCCCGTAGGTGTTCTTCGCCTGGCCGACGTCAAAACACGATTGTCCGAACGTCGCCGCCTGCTGATCTCCGGCATCGCCGGCCAACGGAATTTCCTCACCGAACAGCGATTTCTCCGTTGTTCCGTAGACTTCGCTGGATGCGCGCACTTCTGGCAGGACCGAACGCGGGACATCCAGCAGCGTCAGGAGTTCGTCGTCCCAGTCCCCTGTGTGCAGGTTGAACAGCATCGTCCGGCTGGCGTTGCTGGCATCGGTTGTGTGCAGCCGGCCGCCGGACAGCCGCCACAGCAGGAACGTGTCGACCGTGCCGAACGCCAATTCGCCGCGGTTTGCCGCCTCTCGGGCGCCGGGAATCGTGTCGAGCAAATGGGCGATCTTCGTGCCGGAAAAGTAGGCATCGAGAACCAGTCCCGTTTTCCGGCGCACCAGGTCTTCGGCGCCGTCCTCTTTCAGGCGGGCGCAGCGATCGGTCGTGATGCGGCTTTGCCAGACGATGGCGTTCCCCAGCGGCTTACCCGACCGGCGATCCCACAGGATGGTCGTCTCCCGCTGATTGGTGACGCCGATCGCCGCAACGTCTTGGGGCGAGGTGCCGCTCTGCCTGAGCACGGTCTGCGCTGTCGCCAGTTGCGAGGCCCAGATGGCTTCGGGATCATGTTCGACATGGCCGGGCGCGGGGAAAAGCTGCGGAAACGCCTGCTGCGCCGCCGAGACCACCCGTCCCGAGCGATCGAACAACATCGCCCGGCTGGATGTCGTGCCCTGATCGAGCGCCAAAATCAGTTTCGTCATGGAGAACCTTTGCGAAACGCAGGTCTTGGACAGGACGGGGAACTCCGATCATACTGAGGACCGGCGATTTGACAAAGTTTCGCCGCTCACGAAGTGAGCGCTCGCAACGAGAGTGAAACGAATCATGTGGTGGCCCTGGAGCCGGGATCGCAAACGGCGAAAACTGTTGGCAACGCCGTTTCCTGATCACTGGGAATCGCTCCTCGAGACCCATTGCCGACATGTCGCGGCGTTGACGGGCGCCGAACGGCAACAGTTGCGCGACGCCGTGCGGATACTCATCGCTGAAAAACATTGGGAGGGCTGCAACGGCCTCGCGATCACCGAAGAAGTGCAAGTGACGATCGCCGCGCACGCCGCCTTGATGAGCCTCGGCTTTCCCGCGTTGCCCTTCGACCGGCTGGTGACGATCCTCGTTTATCCCGACACGTTTATCGGCAAACGGACGACGCGGATGCCAGGGGGAGGCTACCTCGAATCCGACGAACTGCGTCTGGGAGAAGCCTGGTATCAAGGCCCCGTGATTCTCGTCTGGCGGGAAATTCTCGCGCAATGCGTCCATTCGCCGGACGGCCGAAACGTCATTATCCACGAATTCGCCCACCTGCTGGACATGGAAGACCGCGATGTCAACGGCGTCCCGACTTTGGGGACGCGGGAACAACATGACACGTGGATGGAAGTCACCGAGGCGGAGTTTCAACGGCTCGAACGTCAGACGAGAATGGGCCGGGAAACCTTGCTCGACGGTTACGGCGCAACCAGCCGGGCCGAGTTCTTCGCCGTCGCCAGCGAGACTTTTTTCGAGCAGCCCGCACGCCTGCAAGCCGAGATTCCGCGATTGTACGACGTGCTCCGCGCCTATTACCGCCAAGACCCGGCGCGACGCGCTCCGAGGATCTCACAACACCCCTGAATCACAATCCGCTCTGCATCACGCTTGCGATTTCGCAGCGTCTGAAGCTCATTCTCCCGGCTGCGTTTTCGCAAGGCCTTCCGTGTGTTCCCGGAGAATCTCGATTTGCTTCGTCAGTTCCTTCCGCATCAGCCCGATCCGTTTTTGCATCTTTTCGCCGTGATTGTGGACGGTATCCGCCGAGGTCTGGAGTTCGTCCAGCCCGTTGACCGCCTTTTCGATGTCCAGGATCGCTTTTTCGATGGCCTGATGATCGGCAGTCTGCTCGGAGCGCTGCTTCTGCTGCCGTACCGCGAGCGCCCGGGCCAGGCTGATGCCGAGTTTCAGATACAGATCGCTGCCGGGGTCCTCGATGTCCCAGAGGACGAAGACGTCGTCGCCCATGCGGAAGATTGCATCCGAACCGCCGGGAGCCGTTTTCCTTGAGAAGACGAACAGCCCGACCTGGGCCGCACGGTTCTTGCGGGCTTCTTCGATTTCTTCGCGTGCCGTGGCCAACTGGTAGCCGGCGACTTCCTTCGCCTCGATGACGATCCGTGCGCCGGGCGCTGCGCTTTCCGGCCCCAGATCGATCGTGCCGTCCCCTTTTTTGCAGTTCTTGATGCGGCCGACCGTGTTGCCCGTCGGCGTGAGAATATCGCCGGACTTCTGGACCTCGAATCCGATCAGTTCCAGCGCGGCGGCTTCAAAGTCGACGCCGTGCCGGGTCGAGCGAGCCGCTTCCTGCTTGCGGGCCAGCATCGTCTGCAGCGAGACTTTCACCTCTTCCTGGAACTTCTGATTTTGATCGCGACTGATTTCCATCAGCGCCAAGAGTTCACGCTTCAGCCGGGCCAGCGCGGAATCTTCGTCATCGAGCGAGAGATGGCCTTCGATGGCCGAGTTCGTCTGTTCCAACAGGCGTTTCAGCCGCGACAACGCCGAGGCGTCTTCATCCAGCGAGAACTCGCGGGTGATCGTGCGTTGGGCACTTTGGACGTTTGCCATCAGCCTGTTGAGTGCAGAGTTTTCATCGTCGAGCGAAAACTCCTTAACCACGGTTTCGATCTGGCCTTGCAGGTGTTCGGTGAGTTCGCCCTGCCGGGACGTCAATTCCTGGATGAATCGAGCCAGCGCGCCGTCCTTGTTGTCCAGCGAGAATTGCTTCAAGACCTGATCGCGCTGCTGGATGAGTTGTTCTTCCAGCGCGCCGCGAAACGTTTTCAGCAAGCCCTGCGACTGATCGGGATTGAGCCACTTGATCAACTCGCTGTCTTTGCCGAAATGCTGGGCGAGAGTTTTCGTCAGTTCGGAATCATCCTGGCCGAGCTGCCTCTGGAGAACTTGCTCTAATTCTCCGTCGCGGCGGATGAGCCGGTCGACGCGGTCCTGAAAGCGGCCCGATTGCGGATCGAAATACTCTTTCAACGTGAGAGCCGTCCGATCATGAACGCTTTGCGAATGATGTTCCAGCCTGTTCTGCATTTCGGTCAGCAATCGTTCGCCTTCCCGGCGGACGAGCTCGACGTCGATCTGTCCGCGGGCATGCCTGAGCGCCATCACGCCGATTCGCAATGCCTTGCGGGCGAAATCGTCGCGCAGTTCGCCCTCGGGAAAACCGCAGAGTTCGGCGATGGTCTCGGCATCATTGACGACGAATTCTAACGGCAACGCCAGGGGCAAATCTTCTCGCTGGCGCGCATTCGCTTCCGTTTCCGCCAGACGCAATTGCGGGGGCATGAAAATGGTTCCTTCCGGTGGATTTCTGATGGAAAGGCCCGCATCGCCGGCATAGAATCCGGGGCCGACTGCTGATCTGTACGCGACAATTGCCAGTCGATTGTACAGGTTCTTCAAAATGAATGCGTCTTTCGAGGCGTCCGCGTCCAAAAATGTCGGGATTTTTATCAGAACATCCGGTCAGTTGTGATTCCGACGAACTTCTTGCAGGTTTCATCCGAATTTCTGAGACGCATTGAAGTTTGATTCAATGTAAAACATATCAATATAATGGGTTATGGGGTGAGTGTTTAGACTCAAAAATATTGTTCGGAAAATTCTTCGAAACCAGCATGTTTTCGCTGGACTATGCATCCGTCCGAAATTACTATCTAACCCAGACTGCGTCGGCGTATCTGCCCGACTTAACCCGTACATCTTTGTGTCCACGCTGAGAGCGTCTTGGCGGTGGCGGTATCTAAAGCCTAGTTTTAGGGGGAGCATGATGAAGCATCTGGGTTTATTTCTCGTCGTGACTGTCGCGTTGGCATCGTCTGCCGACGCAGGACGGCATGGCTGTCGGTCGCGCTGTGACGCCTGTCCAACAAGTTGCGGTCCCGTGGCGTCTTGTGCCTCGGCCTCGTCCTGTGGCACAGGATGCGGAGTGAGCAGCGGTTCGGCTTGCGGCGGTTGTGCCGCGGCGCCGGCTTGTGCTCCGGTGATCAGCGCGCCGGTGTCTTGTGCACCGGCCATGATCGAACAAGTGGTGATGGTCCCGGAAACCGTGACCGAAACCCGCATGGTGACAAGCACCGAGTACGTGACCGAACAGAAGTCACGGACTTACACCGTTCAACGCCAGGTGCCTCGCACCGAAACGAAGACCGGCACCCGCACTGTCCGCGTGCCGACCACCCGCACGGTGGAAGAGCAGTACACCATCATGGTTCCGCGGACCGAGACGAAGACGGCCACTCGGACCGTCTCGCGGCCGGTCACTCGCACCGTGGAAAAGCAGTACACGGTTCAAGTTCCGGTGACGGAGACGAAGACCGGCACCCGTACGGTCATGGTCCCGGTCACCAAGACCGTCGATCAGAACTACACGGTGATGGTCCCCCGGACGGAAACGAAGACCGGCACCCGCACGGTCATGGTCCCGGTCACCCGGACCGTTGATCAGAATTACACGGTGATGGTCCCCCGGACCGAAACCAAGACCGCCACCCGCACGGTGATGGTCCCGATGACCCGGACTGTTGATCAGCAGTACACGGTTTCTGTCCCCCGGACGGAAACGAAGACCGCCACTCGCACCGTCAATCGCTGCGTCCCGGTCCAGCGGACCCGTACCGTCTGTGAAGACGTCGGCCACTGGGAAGAACGGGCCGTTCCGGTCATGAATGGCTGCGGCGGCGGCTGCGGAGCCGTGGCTTCGTCCTGTGGTAGCTACGCCTCGTCTTGCGGCGGCTGCGGCGGCGGATGCGGTTCTGTGACCTCCACCTGCGGTGGTTGCGGAAGCTGCGGCGCGGTTGCTTCGTCTTGCGGCGGCTGCTCGGCCGCTCCGGCTTGTGCTCCGGCTCCGGTCTGCACGCAGCGCGTGTGGGTCCCGCAGCAGATTCAGCGGGAAGTGGCTTACACCGCTCAGGAAATGCAGTCGTTCCAGGAAGAGTACACCTACAACGTGACGGTCTACGACACGCAAGTGCAGACCCGTCAGGTGCAGGTCACGGAAAACGTTGCTCAGCAGCAAGAGTATTCCTACAATGTGACGGTCTGCGAACCGCAGACCATGACCCGTCAGGTCCAGGTCACCGAATGCGTCGCTCAGCAGCAAGAATTCCAGTACAACGTCACTGTGTGCGAACCGCAGACCATGACCCGTCAGGTTCAGGTCACCGAATGTGTGGCCCAGGAACAAGAGTACCAGTACAACGTCACCAACTACGTCTCGGAAACCCGGACGTCGACGCACCAGGTGACCGAGTGCGTGCAAGAGCAAGAAGAGTACAGCTACAACGTGACCGTGAACGAGCCGCAAGTTCAGACTCGTCAACGGACCATTCACGAGTGCGTGGATCAGCAGGAAGAGTATACCTACAATGTGACCGTCTGTGACACGGTTTCCGAAGAAAAGACCGAGAACTACACCGTTCAGGTGCCGGTTCAGGTCCAGAAGGAAATCCAGGTCCAGGTCTGCCGTATGGTGGAACGCCGGATCCAAGTTCCGGCTCCGTCCAGCTGTGGCGGCTGCGGCGCTTCCTCTTCCGCCTGCGGCGGTTGCGGCGCGTCGGCTTGCGGCGGCTGTGCTTCGGCTCCGGCTTGCGGTGGCTGCGGTCACTAAGATCCTGAGTTGACCTTTGATGCGAAGTTCGGAACCCCGCCTCAGTTTGAGGCGGGGTTCTTTTTTTCTCACGTCCGGCCAAGATTCCAGGCGATGGAAGGGGAATACGCCGAGTGCCTGCCGACATCGGACAACGGAATGTTCCGGTCAGATAATCCAGGATATCTGGGAAAGGATTCCCGTGCGACGAATTGCGGTCATGAATCAAAAGGGCGGCGTCGGAAAGACGACCACGAGCGTCAACCTGGCTGCCGGTCTGGCCAAGGCCGGCCGCAACGTGCTCCTGATCGATCTCGATCCCCAGGGACACGCCTCGCTTCATGCCGGCGTTGAGACCATGGGCCGGCTGCCGTCATTGTACGATGTCTTCACGGGCCGGCGCACGCTTGCAGACGTGAAGCAATTGGCGGTGGAACACCTCTGGGTGGCGCCGTCGGATCTTGACCTCGCCGCCACGGAACTGGAACTGGTCGATTCTGCCGATCGGGAAATTGTGCTCCGCCGGGCCGTCGAGCGATTTCAACTGCAGCACCCGGTCGATTACATGATCATGGACTGCCCTCCGTCCCTGGGCGTGCTCACGATCAACGCGCTGACCGCTGCGAGCGAAGTCTTCATTCCTCTGCAGCCCCATTTTCTTGCGCTGCAGGGGCTCTCGAAGCTTTTTGAAACGACGTCGCTGGTCAAACGGCGGCTCAACCGCGAACTCCACATCAGCGGAATCATCCTCTGTCTGTATGAGACGGCGACCCGGCTCGCCGCCGACATCACCGACGACCTGATGCGGTTTCTGGATCAAAGTGATCCGCTGGCCCCGTGGAAGCAGGCAAAAATCTTCGACAGCCGCATTCGCCGGAACATCAAACTGGCGGAAGCCCCGAGCTTCGGGCAGAGCATCTTCGATTACGCCCCGAAAAGCTCCGGCGCGCTCGACTATGAAGCGCTGGTGCAGGAAGTGATCGCTGCTGAAGCCGGCCGGCTGCCGCTGTCGGCCGCGGCGTGATTTCCCGTTGCTCAGAGCCGTCGCGTCCCGGCGTCGCCGATGCCGGGCTTGGGGGGACTCGGGATCAGGCCGTCTTGATTCTGAGGCCGAGCCATTCCAGCAGGTAGGCGATGATGTAAAACGGAATCGTGATGAGGCCGAAGGCGGTCAGGCAGACGGTGTAGACGCCGATGGCGACTCCGTGCCCGACCTTTTCGACGGCGGGCCTGGGCTTCATCTCCAGAAACGTCTCTTTGATGAGATGCCAGAACGTCATCGTCAACTGCATCGACAGCCCGATCGTCGGATACAGCACAATCAGCAGGCACAACGTAATGAGCAGCGCCAGCGACATGACGAGGTTTGCGAGGTAAGGCAGCTCCCACCTCTGGCTTCGCAGCCGTCGAATGACGGCGCCGATGCTCGAGCCGATGGGGTTTCCCGGGCTTTTGCGTTCTTCCGTTTTCGCAGCCTGAGCCACTGTCACCTGAGCCACTGTCACCTGAGCCATGCAGCCTCCTTTGCCGCAGACATTCACCGCCGCCCACGGGAAATTCCGTGA
This sequence comes from uncultured Planctomycetaceae bacterium, assembly GCA_964388415.1. Taxonomy (GTDB): domain Bacteria; phylum Planctomycetota; class Planctomycetia; order Planctomycetales; family Planctomycetaceae; genus CAZDGB01. Next base: position 55,913 of record CAYMAO010000005.1, read on the forward strand.
GAATTTCCTTTGTCTGCAGTGACTATCGGCAGATTTCAGCCAGTCGCCGCTCTGTTCTTCACGCCCGCCGCAAACTCGATCTCAAGCGGGAATGTGCTTACACTGCAAGTGCGACAACGGAGATCGTTGCCCCTCCGAGCCGGCAGCGTCAGCGACGAAATTTCACCCAAGGATCTGTCACCATGAAACTCGGCCTCATCAACTCCGCCTGGGCGCAAGCCGGCCGCGACACCGCCTGGGGGCTGCAAAAAACGAAAGAACTCGGCTTCGATACGGTCGACATCTTCGCCGACCCGCTCGATCTCACCGTGCAGGAACGGTTGCTCATCCGCCGGGAATGCGAACGGCTCGATTTGCCGATTGTGTCCATCGCCTGCGTGGCGACCGGCCTGATTGACTTCAACCCCAGCGTCCAGCGGTTTCATCTGGAACGGGTAACGAAGTATCTTGAATTGGCGTATGAGTTCTCCGCCAGGAATGTGCTGCTGGTGCTCGGCGAATACATTTGGAACCGCGAAGTCATCCCGCCGGCTCAGCAATGGCACTGGGGCGTGGAGATGTGCCAACGGCTCGGCGATTACGCCGGGGAACTCGGCCTATCGATTGCGCTGGAACTGGAGCCGTTTTCGCTGTCGCTGCTCAACGACGTCGATAGCATGGTCCGCTTCATCGACGAGGTCGATTGTCCGGCGGTGAAAGCCAATATTGACGTCTCGCATCTCTGCCTGGCCAAAGTCCCTGCGGAAGAAGTTCGCCGGTTGAAGGGGAAGGCGATCCACGTCCACATCTCGGACTGCGACGGCAAAGTCCACGGCGACCTGCCCCCCGGCCGCGGCGTGGTGGACTTCGGCCCGTATCTCAAAGAGATCGCCGATCTCAAGATCGACGGAGCCTTGTCGATTGAACTCGAATACAGTCCGCAACCCGATCAGATCGAAGCATGGGTGGCGGAAGCGTTTCAGGCGACGGACAAGCTGATGCGGGAGTATGGGTTGCGAGGTTGAGAGCTCAGACCGAAGTGACGGATTGCATTTCCTCCCTCCGATTGGGGCTCTTTGTTTGGACTTCCGCTTGCAAGAACGCCCTTTCCCCCCTATCTTCACGTTTTCCACCCGAAAACCTCGAAAGGAACTGATTGGAAATGGCTGATTTGATTCCCCCGCATGGCGGACTGTCGGAACCCGTGTGTCGGACTGTCGCCGCTGGCGACATCGCCGCGTTCAAGGCCGAAGCCGCCGGCTTGCCACAGATCCCTGTCTCGGCCGCCGATTTGTCGTCGGTCTACCGTTTTGGCGACGGCACGCTCAGCCCGCTCACCGGGCCGATGGATGGAGCCACCTATCATCGCGTGCTGGAAGAAAGCGTCATCGAGCACAACGGCAAGAAATACGCCTGGACGATCCCGATCGCCTTCCCCGTCACTGCGGACCTGGCGAAGACGCTGCAAAAAGGTCAGAAGGCCGCTCTGGTCGGACCGGATGGAACCGCCGCGGCGATCCTCACGATCAGCGACGTCTATGCCTGGCCGAAACTGAAATACCTGAAATCGGTCTATCTCACCGACCGGATCGATCATCCCGGCGCGAACATGGTGATCCAAGGAGACGCCGCGAATTCGCATCTCGTTGGCGGCGAACTGCAGGTGTTGCCGCAGCCGAAGAACGCGAAGTTCGGCAAGTACGTGTTGACGCCGCGCGAAGTCCGCAAGTTCCTTGCCGGCAAGGGCTGGAATGCCGTGGTCGCCTTTCAGACGCGGAATCCGCTCCATCGTGCCCACGAATACGCGCTGGTCTACGGACTCGAAACGCTCATCCGCGAAGGGAAGAACGCCGGGGCCGTGCTCAATCCGTTGATCGGCGAAACGAAAGGCGACGACGTCAACGCGGAAATCCGCATGGCGACGTATGAGGCCCTCATCGATCAAAAGCAACTCGGCGACGGCGACAGTGATCAATCGCTGTGGGGGCCGCGCAAGGAACAGGTGCCGGACCGCGTGGCATTGTTGGGTCTCGACATCAAGATGTTCTACGGCGGGCCGAAGGAAGCCGTGATGCACGGGATTTACCGCCAGAACATGGGGTACACGCACATCATCATCGGCCGCAAGCACGCCGACGCCCCGTATGCCAACGGCGAAGCGATTTGGGGCGATTTCGACGCCCAGGAGATTTTCAACAAGCTGGGCGGCGAGTTGAAGATTCAACCGTTGAAGGTTGGTTTCGCCGCGTTCTACGACTCCATCGGCCGGGTCGATCTGACCGAGCGCCACAAGGACGAGAAGCCGGTGTCGATCTCCGGGAAGGACATTCGCGCGAAACTCGTTGCGAATGAGCAAGTCGACCCGCGGATCATGCGGCCGAGCACGTCGAAGATTCTCGGCGAGGCAATGAAGGGAAAATAACGAAGAACGCTTGCGCTGCGCGGATCACTGATATGCCGCACGAAGCCCAGGGAACGCTTTCCCTGGGCTTCGCCGTTTCTTGCGCACCCAGCCACCCCACGGCTGGTTTATCGAGTGGCGATTATCCAGGGTTTGCTCGATTCCTATTTCCTCTCAATTGATGCCGGTACGGTTTACCTGCTTTGTAGAGATCAAGTCGAGGCTTATATATCAGCACTGCTGTCTTCCCTCCAGCCAACGCCATTGCCTTCGTTTCCCATTCAACCGCCTTTTCAAAGTCGCCCGCTTCGGCATAAGCGGCGGCCAAAGTATCCATGCAATGCGCATCTTTCCACTCCGTTTGCTCACACGCCTTTGTTGCATGTTCAATCGCCTTCTTGCCGTTTCGATATTTCTCGTCTGGACATGTCGCATACAAATGTCCAAGACCGGAATCGCCATAATTGAGCTTGCTTAATGACCAGTCATCAGAACAACAGTCGCCTTCTCGCTCTTTTGGTCCAAGTCTAAGTATCGTCTCATAATCGGAGATCGCTTTGGCGTATTGTTCCGCTTGGAAATAGGCAGATGCACGATAGGAATAGAAATCGACATCCTTTGGGTCGAGTTGGATCGCAGCATCATAGTCTGCGATGGCCTTGTCGTATTGGCGTTTGAATTCCCAGAGATCTGCTCGACACCTGTAGCACTCCCGGTCTTTGGAATCGAGCCGAATTGCCTCGCTGTAATCTGCGATGGCGGCGTCGAAATCTGTGGCCGGCTTTTCAGAATCTCGTCTGTAACGCCACGCCAAACCACGGCTCTTGTAGAACGCCGCCTGCTTCGGATCACGCTTGATGGCCTCGTTGTAGTCAGAAATCGCTTCATCGTAATCTTGGCCCCTCGATTCTCCACGACCATGATAGCTCGAAGCGGCTGGATCGAGTCGAATTGCTTCGTCAAAATCACCAATAGCCCCTTGGGTATCAATGCCGACATTGAGGCGTGCCCATCCTCGTGCGTTGAAAAGCTGAGCGTTTGTTGGGCTGTTGCGGAGCCTCACGGTTAAGTAGGGGATGGCTTCATTCGCTGCGACCACATGTTGACTTTCGAGCCAACCGGGATTGATTTCCCAAGTCAGCCCATTAACTAATTTGCGATTGACCCACAGCCACTTGCCATTTACGGCTTTCACCTTCAATGCCAAACCGGGGTGCACCTTGTCTCCGGTTTGATTCCCAATCTTTAAGTTGGTCTCCTGGATGACGACCACTATATCACCACGCTTAAACTCGAGGTCTGTGGTAGCGAATGCAGTCAAAATGCCGAAAAAAAGTGAGGTTGAAATCATCTCTGAGTCTTCGTAAGAAGAAGATGCCTGTATTTAATGTCTACTTTAACGCTTCGACCTTCTTCACTGCTTCCGCCCGCGCTTTCGCCATCACGTCGACGAGTTTCACCGGCTTGCCGTCTTGCCGTTTGCTTTCATCCGCAGCTTCCATGAAGGCGTAAATCTCCAGCGTTTCTTCTTCTGAGACGGGCGGCTGCTTCGTCTTGAAGAACTTGACGATGTCGACGACCAACGGGCGATACCCGCCGTAGCCGCCGAGATCGACGACGCCCTTCGATCCGAACGCGCGGCCGCCGTAACCGCCGCCCCCTTCGCGAATGCCGCGAAACGTGCCGACGCGGCCTTTCGACCAGGTTCCCATGACAACATCAAAGCCCGGCGTCGACGTCCGCTGCACCGATTCGCAGCCGGTCCCCATCACGGTGAACAGCGCTTCGACGCCGTGAATGCCATACCAGAACAGGTCGGGATGCGTTTTCTCCAAGGAGCACGGGCTGAAGGCGTCGCAGCCGAGGACATCGCCGATTTTCCCTGCGCGGACTTCCTGCGCCATCGGCATGTACCTTAGCGATGACGACGAAAACACAGGCGTCTTGTATTTCTTCGACGCTTCAAAAATTGCGATGGCATCCGTCAGCGAACCGGCGATCGGCTTGTCGATGAAGCACGGCTTGCCTGCCTGCAACACGGGCAACAATTGCTCATAATGCGGCCGACCGTCATTCGTTTCCAAGAGCACGGCATCGACTTTCTCCAGGAGCGCCGGAATGGAATCGACGATCTCGATGCCGCGCTTCTTGAAGTCTTCGGTATACCCCGGCACCCGGCTGACGCTCGACTCGATATCCGGGCTCCCTTTCGGATAGGCGGCGACGATCTTCACCCCGGCGACGTCGTCCTCGGGAGTTTCCTTGTTCATCTCGCCCGCAAAGGCCCCGCAATGCGAGGTGTCCAATCCGATCACGCCGACACGGATGACTTTCTTCTCTACTTGAGCCGCCGCCACGACGGCTTCGGTCTTGGCTCCCAGCGCGGCGAGACTCCAGAGAATGATCTGCTTGTCATGGCTGCCGGACGCCAGCAGGCTGCCGTCTTTGGAAAGGGCCAGCGCGGAAATGCGGCCTTCGTGGACATCCAGCGAAGCGAGTTCTTCGCCTGATTCGCGGTTCCACAGCTTGACGGTGTGTTTGCCGACAAACCGCCCGCCGCTGCCGCTGATCACCGTCTTGCCGTCGGGATGAAACACGACGCAGTTGATGGGCCGCTGATGCCCGCCGAAGAAACCGAGCGGCTGCTGCGATTCCAGGTTCGTGAGAATCACTTTTTCATCCAGCCCGCCCGATGCCAGCACGGCGGATTCCGGCGAGAACGCCACCGTCATCGCGGCTTTCTTGTGATCGCCCAGGCTGAACAGTTCCTGTCCCGTCGCCGCATCCCAGACTTTGACTTCGCCCGGCTTGGTGACGCGGCTGTCGTCGCCCGCGGCCGTGGCGATCCACTTGCCGTCCGTGGACCACGCGACCCCGTTGACCGGAAAGGCATGGCCCTTCAGCACGAAAACGGGTTCGTTCGACTCGGACGACCAGAGCCTGACGGTTTCATCGTCGGAACTGCTGGCGAACCGCTTTCCGTCCGGAGCAAAGGCCACGCCGGTGATGTAGCCGCGGTGCCCCTTCCATTCCTGCACGCGTTCGCCGCTGACGGGGCTCCACAGTTGCAGCGATTGATACGCGCCGACCAGGAGTTGTGAACCATCCGGCGAGAAGGCGAGCGCCCGGACCTGTCCCTTGATGCCGGCCAGGGACGAATGCATCGCATGTTTTTCGACATCGATCAACCGGACCGAATCCTTGCTGCCGATGGCCAGCGTCTTGGCATCCGGTGAAAACGCCAGGCTCGTCACCCAGTCGGCCGCCGGCGGCAGCGCGGCGATTTTTGGAACGGGGACAACGGCGGTCGCTTCCTCGTCGGCCCGGACAGAGAAGAGGACAAACGGCAAAAGGCAAGCGGCGAGAGTCAAAAGGCCAGCACGCAGCGACGACATGAGAAGTCTCCGAAAGTGAACGCGAAGCAGATCACAACCTATTATGCCGTGAAGCATCAGCGATGCCAAATGGGTGATGGACATTCTTCCGAGCAGATGGTGAAGTCCCGCCCACTCCGGTGAGTGTCGCTCCCGACTCTCCAATGCAACCGGCGCGATGGTTTGCAGAACGGTCTGTGTGTGTTAACTTGCGGGGGCACGACGCGGGGTTTCCCGTCACAACGCAACTCTGGATCCACTTTCTGAGGAGACTTTCATGACCGAGCCTCTCAACGGACCGCGAACGGATGGCTTGAATTCAACGTCGGTTCCGCGGCGTTCGTTTCTGGCAGCCACCGCCGCGCTGGCGGGCATGTCGGCGCTGAAAGCTGCGGCCCGCGATTTCGGCACGAATGAACCGGTGCGGTATCCCGACCCCGATATCGTGACGCTCGACCCGCGCTTCAAGAAGTACGGCATCGGCAATACGCCCATTCAACGCCTGTATCACAGCCCCAACATGATGTGGGCGGAAGGCCCGGCGTGGAACGGCGTCGGCCGGTATCTCCTTTGGAGCGACATCCCCAACAACATCCAGCTGCGCTGGCTCGAAGAAGACGGCCACGTCAGCACGTTTCGTTCGCCCGCCGGGAACTCCAACGGCAACACGTTTGATTTCCAGGGCCGCCAAATCTCGTTCGAGCATGGCAACCGCCGCGTCGTCCGCTATGAATACGATGGCTCCGTCACCGTGCTGTGCGACAAATTCGACGGCAAATCCCTGAACGCCCCCAATGACGGAGCCGTCCACCCGAATGGCGATATCTGGTTTACCGACCCCGGCTACGGCAGCCTGATGAACTACGAAGGGAACAAGGCCAAGGGCGATTCGAAGCAGCCCTATCAGAAGGAAGCCGTCTACCGCATCGACGGCAAGACGCTGAAAGTCGAAAAGGTGACCGACGAAATCTTCAAGCCGAACGGCCTCTGCTTTTCGCCCGACTACAAAAAACTGTACGTCGCAGATACGGGAGCGTCGCATTACGAAGAGGCGCCGAAGAACATCAAGGTGTGGGACATCGTCGAGGAAAAAAAGCTGGCCAAGGGCCGGGAGTTTGCCTCGATGACGCTCAAGATGAAGGACGGTGAAGAGAAGGCCGGTTTCGCCGACGGCATTCGATGTGATGTCGACGGTAACATCTGGGCCAGCGCCGGCTGGGTCGGCGACGGCTACGACGGCGTGCACGTTTTCGAGCCGAAGGAAGGGGTCCGCATCGGCCAGATCCGCCTGCCGGAAATCTGCTCAAACGTCTGTTTCGGCGGCACGAAACGCAACCGCCTGTTCATGACCGGCAGCACGTCGCTGTATGCCGTCTACGTCGAAACGCAGGGCGCGCACATTACGTGAGACTCGCGGGGAATCCAGAAAACGACTTGGCCACAAGAAGCACAAAAACACACAAAAAAAGCAGACTGGAAATGTCTTTCCTTTTTGTGTCCTTTTGTGCTTCTTGTGGCCAATCTTCTTCCGAGATTTCCTGAACGGCACTGAGTGACCGGACAGCGATTACGCTCCCGGGGCTTTGAACTCGAAGACGGCCAGTTTGCCGAATCCGGCGGCATACACCGTGTCGCCGGATTCGCTGAGCGAGATGGCGTGGATGTGCATCGGCGTTTTGTCGTGATGCAAAAGTTTGCCGGCGTTCACGTCGAAAAACTTCACGAAGCCTTCATGCTCGCCGCCGGCGCAGACCAGCCAGTTGCCGGACGGGTGGAAGGCGATCGACTCGACGAGGCCCTTGAATTTGTCGCCGGGAAATTCGTGCGTCCGCTGGCCAGCCTGCCAGTCGAAGACTTCCAGCCGGGCGAGCGCTTCCAGGTGATCGACATTGCCGATCTGGCCGGTGCCGCCGACAACCAGCAGCTTGCCGTCGGGGGAGAAGGCCACGCTGCGGATGCCGCCGATGGAATGCCGCCGCTGCTTCGGATCCCAGGTATACATGAGCGGGGCTTCCAGCGTCTTGAGCTGATCTCCTGTGGCGACGTCCCAGACGACGATATGCCCCACCTTATCCGCCGTGGCGATCAGCCGGTTGTCCACCGAGAATGCGCAGGCAAAGAGCATTGACGGATAATGCTGGGGCGTCAGCAGTTCATGGCCGGCCAGTGTCTTGATCGGCTCGCCCGTTTCCGTGTTCCAGAGTTTGCACAGCATGTCGTCTGCCACGCTGGCGAGGATTTTTCCGTCGGGCGACACAGCCAGGTTGCGAATCCACTTGGCGTGGGCATCCTTCGTCCGGACTTTCTCCCCGGTGGCCGCGTTCCACCAGACGAGTTTGCCGTCGTAGGCGCCGCTGATCACGTGCGGACCAGCGGCCACGACTCCCGTCACGTAGCCCGAATGCCCTCCGGCGAACTCTCGGACTTCAGGCTTTTCCTTCGCGAGATCGACGCCGTACACGTTGGCATCGGACGACCCGTAAAAGACCTGGGCCGAGTTCGGCACGCGGGCCATCCCGAAACAGATTCCGGGCCGGTCGAGATGCTTGACGAGCTTCCACTGGGTCGGATCGGGCTGAGCCATGATAATTTCCTTCGGAGCCTTTCAGTCAGGGCAAAGCTCGGCGATGGCATCGCCGGGAACCCGTGCTCGCCGACGGCGGACATTGATTGATCAAGCCAGAATTTCCCGGATCGGCTGGGTTCCCGGGTCGGTGAGCGGGATCGGCCGGGCGCCGATGTGATAGCTCTTTTCGTGGTCGATGCCCAGCGCCTGGAAGATCGTCGCGAACAGCGGCGCAGCGCCGATTTCACCGTCAGCGACTTTATGACCGTCGGCGTCGGACTTGCCATATACGGTGCCGCCCTTGATCCCGCAGCCTGACAAGCTGGAACTCCAGGCGCTGGCGAAATGATCGCGGCCGAGGCTGGCATTGATGTTGGGCGTGCGGCCGAACTCGCCAAGCGTGATGATCAGCGTGTGCTCCAGAAGTCCGCGGTATTGGAGGTCGTCGAGCAAGGTCGACATGACGTGGTCGAGTTCTGAGACAAGCTCGAGATGCGTCTCGAAGTTCTGGCCGTGACTGTCCCACCAGGCGCGGGCGACTTTCACGAACGGAACACCGGCTTCCACCAGCCTTCGGGCGATCAGGCACTGTTCGCCGAATTGCGTTGCGCCGTACCGGTCGCGCATCTCCTGCGGCTCCTGTTCGATGTCGAACAGTTTTTCGCTCGACATGAGACCGCGGACGCGCTGATAGGCGAGGTTGTGGCTGCCGAGCGAACCGACTTCCCGGCCGCGGGAGAACCGGGCGGAGAGCAGGTCGCGCAGTTCGGCTCGTTGCTGGTGATCGAGATCATTCATGCCCGGCAAGCGGCGGATATTTTCGGGCATCAGGCCGTTATCGAGGAACATCGGGGCATACCGCGCGCCGAGAAACCCGGGGCCCCCTTTGTGACGGCCTTCCGTCGAGGTGTAAAGCGAAACGTAATCCGGCACCTGGCTGTCGGCACGGCCCAGTTCCTTGGCCAGGACCGCCCCCAGGTCGGGAAAATGGATGCCGGCCTCGGGAGTATGGCCCGTTTCCATCAGCGTCGTCCCGCCGCCGTGGTCGGCGTTCTTCGTGTTGAGCGACCGGACGACCGCCGTGTACTGCATCCGCTGAGCGAGCTTCGGCATCAACTCGGAAATCTGAATTCCGGGGACGTTGGTGTCGATGGCACGGAACGGGCCACCGGTCGGACGGCCGGGTTTGGGATCCCACGTCTCCAGTTGGCTGGGCCCGCCCGCCAGCCACAACAGGATGACGTGCTTTTGCTGCCGCTTCAGTTCTTGCGCCAACAGCGGCTGGCTCAACACGTTCAGCGTCGACATGTCGGCAGCGAAGGCAGTCGAGCCGAGGGCAGCCGTCTGTAGAAAACCGCGGCGGGCGAATGCAGGGTGGGACACGGGAGTTCTCCGTCGGACAAAAGAGGCGTCACGGCAGTTAATAGTTAAAGCGGGATTCGCTGCTTGTGATCAGCGACCAAACCATCTGCTGGCAGGCTTCCGCCGGCCGGTCTGTCCGGGCCGCCAGATAGTCGTCCAGCAATTGTAATTCTTCAGGCTCCGGCAGGCGTGACAGCACATTGAGATACGCGTGTTGAATTTTTTGCTGTCGATCTTCCATGACTTTCAGCTCGCCCACCAGCCGATCGTTGGCGTCGCGCAGGAACTCGTTCTGAATGTGCTGTCCGTTGCTGAATTGCAGCGCCTCGGTGACGCTGACCTGAAAATGTTCGCCCGGCGCTTCCAACTGCTGGGAAAATCCGTGACCTTGGGCTTCGAGGTAGCGGCGATGCGCGGTCCATTCTTCCGGCCGCACGGTCTGCTGCGCCAACACGGCCGAAGAACGGGTCGCCACAGAGAGAGAAACCGCGTACTGCATCGGCGTCAGCGCCTTCACGTTGGCCACGGCAAAGTACTTCGGTTCCGGCCGGTCGCTGGCCGAGTCCCAGCGGCTGGATCGGCCATACGCGCGGCTCAGGACCAGGCCGCGCATCAGCCGGACGACGTCAAAATCATGGGCCAGCGTGTCACGGGCCAGCCACTTCAGCAATTCAGGATGACTGGGATCATTTGCGGAATGCATCTGGTCCAAAGGCATCACCAGGCCGTAGCCGAACAGCCGGTTCCACGTGCGATTGACGAACGAACGGACAAAGAAGCTTTCAGGATCGGCGGAGAGCGCCAGGTCCACCAACTGAGCGCGCCGGCTGAACCGGGGCGGATCGGGCGGCGTCTCGCGCGTCTCGTCTTCCTTGCGGCGGGCTTCCGCGGCCTTTTCTTCTTCAGGACTGCGCGCCGCCAAGCCGGGCTCTTCGACGACCGCCGCCGTCAAGAACATCAGTCGGCCTTCTTTTTCAACGCCGTCCGTCGTGCGGAACTTCAGGCCGCCGTCATCCCGTTCGGCGAGAAAGTTCTTCTTGGTGACATACGTGCGATTGAAGAACGACGCCATGCCGTAGTAGTGGTCCTGCTGCCAATCGGCGACGAGCGGATGATCGTGGCATTTCGCACAGTTGATGCTGACGCCGAAGAACAGCTTGCTGGTGTCGTTCGTCAGGTCGTCGAGATTGCTGGCCCGCGATTTGAGAAACGCCAGCGCCGGCTTTTCCGTGGGGACGTAATCGCGGCCGATCATCATCTCGGTAAACAGCTGCGGCCAGCGACGATGGTCGCGGACTGCTTTCAGGAGATACTCGCGCCATTCACCGTCGTTGCGGCCCGGCATCAGCATCGCGTCGATTTCGTTCCTCAGGTGAAACGCAAAATCCGACGATTCCAGCAGCCGGTCGACCAGTTGCTGCCGTTTATCGGACTCCGACGATTCAACGTAGGCCTGCGTCTCGCCAGCCGTCGGAATGCGGCCGGCCAGGTCCAGGGTCGCGCGGCGGATGAAGTTGGCGTCGTCGGTCTGAGGCGCGGCGTGCACGCCGTTCGCTTCCATGCCGGTGTCAAGGTAATGATCGACAACCTCGGCAATGGCCGCGTCGCTCGGCAACAGGTCGGCTGCGGTCGCCGCAGAAATGCCAGGCAGACAAAGTGCGGCCAGAACGAATGCAAAACACCGCATGCACAACTCCTTGCAGTCCGCACCAGGAATCCTGTGACACTCCGGGGGCGAACCAGATTCGGCGGGAACTACGTGGCGGGAGCGGGAGGGCTTGTATCGCAGGGATACAGAGTAACATGGGGAAGACGGGTAAGTCAATTCTTATCTGATGGAATCGGCTCCTTCGTCTGGGCGTCTCGAAAGTTTCTTCGAAATCTGGGAGAATGACCACCGAGGGCAGTCAGGATCGGAACAACACAGCGTGCAGCCAGGGGATGCGGGTCATCCACGGCAAATTTTCGGAGATCAAATTGACGGGCGATCAGGAAAGCACCGCCGCGACCCGACGCCGGGAGATTCTCCGCAAGGCGCAGACGGTGGTCGTCAAGGTCGGCACGAACGTACTGTCTACCGAGGACGACCGGCTGGATGAAGGCCGGATCGCCTCGCTGGCCGAGCAGCTCTGGATGTTGTGCCAATCGGGCCGGAAGGTGGTCCTGGTGTCCAGCGGGGCCATCGGCGCCGGGATGGGACTGCTCGGCCTGAAGCAGCGACCCAAAGATTTGCCGCATCTGCAGGCCGCCGCGGCAACCGGGCAGGCCCACCTGATTCATCTGTACGACAAGTCCCTCCGGCCGCACGGCTACCATGCGGCGCAGTTACTGCTGACGGCGAACGATTTCAAGAATCGGGCCCGGTATCTCAACGTCCGGAACACGCTGCTCACGCTGTCGGAATTTCAGACGATTCCCATCGTCAACGAGAACGACACCGTCAGCGTGGATGAAATCAAACTGGGAGACAACGACCGGCTGGCGGCGATGGTCGCCAACCTGCTTCAGGCCGATCTGCTCGTGATATTGTCGGTGGTGGACGGCCTGCTCACGGGCGATCCCGGTTTGCCCGACAGCCGGTTGATTCCCTTGGTGGAGCGGTTCGATGATCATCTGCTTGATCTCGTGGGTGCGACCAAGAGCTCGCGCGGCTCCGGCGGCATGAAGAGCAAGCTGGAAGCGGTCCGCACGGCGACTGACGTCGGCACGCAGGTGATCATCGCGCACGGGAAGCGAGATCGAATTCTCGACGAGATTTTCGCCGGGACGGAACTCGGCACGCTGTTTCTCGCGGAACAACAGGCGGTGCCGGCGTGGAAACGGTGGATCGGCTACACGCTGGCCCCGAAAGGCCGGCTCGTTTTGGATGACGGCGCCCGCAAGGCCGTCGAGCAGCAGGGCCGGTCGCTGCTGCCGATCGGAATCACCTCGGTCGAAGGGGAATTCGCCAAGGGGGAAGTCGTCTCGCTGGTCGACCGGGCCGGCGTAGAGTTCGCCCGCGGATTGACGAATTATGACGCCCAGGCGACCCGGTCCATCGCCGGCAAACGGACCGAGGAAATCAGCCGCGTCATCGGCGCGGTTCCCTATGTCGAAGTCATTCACCGCGACAACCTCGTCGTCACGGTTTGATCTTCCCCCTTCGCAGCATCTCCCCCATCGTCTATAATCCCTTTTGCACGCTTGCGATTTCGCAGCGCTTACCAGGAGCCCCCGTCGATGTCCGATGCGCCCAAACTCAGCAAGATCGAAATCCTCAAGGACAAAAGCCGCCAGCTGCGCGGCACGATGGGCGAAGAACTCCGTTCCGGCGTCGACCATTTCTGCGATGATTCCGAGCACCTGCTGAAGCCGCACGGCATCTACCAGCAGGAAGACCGCGACGCGCGCAAGGCCAAACCGGTCGACGGAGTGAAGACCAAGCAGTACATGTTCATGGTCCGCACCGCCATTCCCGGCGGCAGAGTCTCCGCCCGGCAGTTCCTCGATCATCTCGATCTCTGCGAAAAATACGCCAATGGAACGCTCCGCATCACCACCCGGCAGGGGTTTCAACTCCACGGCGTGATCAAGACCAACCTCAAGGCCGCCGTGCAGGGGATCAACCACACCCTGCTGACCACGCTGGCGGCGTGCGGCGACGTCAAGCGAAACGTCATGTCGTGCCCCGCCCCGTTCAAGAACTGCCCGGCACGCAATGCCATGCAGGCGCTCGCCGACCAGTTGGCCGAGCATCTCAAGCCCCGGACCACCGCCTACCACGAAATCTGGCTGACGGATGACAGCGGCGAAAAGGTCAACGTCGCCGAGTGGAAGCCGGTCGAAGAGCCGATCTACGGCAAACTGTATCTGCCGCGGAAATTCAAGATCGGCCTGGCGCTGCCGGACGACAACTGCATCGATATCTACACCCAGGACCTCGGGTTCCTGGCCATCGTCGAGAACAACCAGATCATCGGTTATAACGTCTTGGTCGGCGGCGGCATGGGCGTCACGCCGAGCGCAGCGAAAACATTTGTCGCCTTGGCCCAGCGACTGACGTTCGTCGCGCCGGACCAGGTGATCGGCATCGCGGAAGCCATCGTGAAGGTGCAGCGCGATCACGGCAATCGCGAAGACCGCAAGCGGGCGCGCATGAAGTACCTCATCCACGATTGGGGCCTCGAGAAGTTCAAGGCGACCGTCGAGGAGTACTTCGGCCGGAAATTGCCCGACCCGCACCCCGCCGATGTCACCGAAGCCCCGGACCATATCGGCTGGTACGAGCAGGGAGACGGCAAGCTGTTCCTCGGCATCAACATCGAAACGGGCCGCATCAAGGACGACGGCCCGCTGCGGATCAAGACGGGCTTGCGGACGATTCTCGAAAAATACGGCATGAACACCCGGCTGACGGCGCTGCAGTCGGTCATTCTCTGCGACATCGATCCCAAAGATCAGAGCGATATTTGCAAATTGCTCAAGGAACATGGCATCAAGCAGGATCACGAACTGACGATGATCCGCCGGCTGTCGATCGCCTGCCCGGCCTTTCCGACATGCGGCCTGTCGATCACCGAGTCGGAGCGTGCGCTGCCCGGCGTGATCGACAAACTCGAATTCGAACTGGCCCGGCTCGGGATTCCGCAAGAACGGATTGCGGTCCACATGACGGGCTGCCCCAACGGCTGTGCCCGGCCTTACACGCCGGACATCGGTTTCGTCGGCAAAGCGGCCGGCAAGTACACGATCTTTCTCGGCGGCAATGTGCAGGGGACGCGGCTGGCGTTCAATTACAAAGACATGGTGCCGCAGGAAGATTTGGTGACTGCCCTGACGCCGGCGCTGAATCAATACAAGGCCCAGCGCCGAAGCGGCGAATCGTTCGGCGACTTTTGCGCCCGCCTCGGCAAATCCGGTCTCCCGCCGACAGAGTGATCGCCTGCCCGGAGCCGGAGGCGTTGCGGCTTTTCCTGTCGAGCCGGGCACGAAGTCAGCGGTCCGCACGAGCGCCGGCCGCTTACTTCGTGCGAGGCTCTTTGATATTCTGCACGCATGATCGTCACCATCGATGGCCCGGCGGGAACCGGGAAGAGCAGCGTGGCCCGGGCGCTGGCCGAGCGGCTGGGGTTCGAGTTCTTGAATACCGGGGCCATGTATCGAGCCGTTGCGCTGGCCTGCCTGGAACGGCAGATTTCCCCGAGTGAGGAATCTCGCGTCGCCGATCTCACGTCCTTGTTGACCATCCGCTTCGCGAACAACCGCATCTTTCTCGATGGCCGCGATGTCTCCGAGGATGTCACCTGGGATGAAGTCACGCAGGCCGCGTCCATCGTGGCGTCCAACGCCGCCGTAAGGCGTCGCCTGGTCGAACTCCAACGGGCCTCGGGCGTCGAAACCAATCTCGTCACCGAAGGCCGCGATCAGGGAACAATCGTTTTCCCGGACGCCGAGTGCAAATTCTTTTTGACGGCCTCTCCCGAGGAGCGCGCCGCCCGGAGGCTGCGCGAACTGTCGGCACAAGGACGCGATCTCACGATGGCCGAACTCCTCGTGCAGCAGGCCGAACGAGACCGCCGCGATGAAACCCGCGCCTGCGCCCCGTTGAAACCCGCCGTGGATGCCATTCAGATGGATACGTCGCATCTGTCGCTGAAGGATGTGGTCGATGCGTTGGTCCGTCACGTCAACATCAAACAACAACAGCCGCGCACGCAGTAAGCGGTCGCGTCGTCACCTGGCCGCTGACTGCGTGCGCGGCTCTTGACAGGGAATACCATGCAACGACCAAAGAGCCAGACTCAGTTCGAACGGGCCCAGCGCGTGATCCCCGGCGGCGTCAACAGCCCGGCCCGCGCCTTTGGCGGCGTCGGCGGCACGCCCGTCTTCATACAGCGCGGCGACGGACCGTACCTGTACGACGTCGACGGCAACCGCTACATCGATTACATCGGCTCCTGGGGGCCGCACATCCTCGGCCACCGTCATCCGGCCGTGATTGCGGCCATCACGAACGCCCTGGAACGCGGCACGAGTTTTGGTGCGCCGACCGATCTCGAATCCGAACTGGCGGAACTCGTCCTGGCCGCGGTCCCTTCAATGGAACTCGTTCGCTTCGTCAACTCGGGGACCGAGGCGACGATGAGCGCCATCCGTGTTGCTCGCGGGTTTACCGGGCGAGATCCCCTCGTGAAATTCGCCGGCTGCTATCACGGCCATGTCGACAGCCTGCTTGTGAAAGCCGGCAGCGGCGCGCTCACGCACGGGCATCCGTCGAGCCCCGGCGTCCCGGCCGGCTGCACGAACGACACGATCGTCCTCGAATACAACGACTGCCGGCAGGTCGCCGAGCTGTTCGCGAAACGCGGCGCCGAAATTGCCGCCGTGATTCTCGAACCGGTCGTCGGCAACATGGGGCTCGTGAAACCGACGCCCGAGTTCATTCAGTTGCTGCGCTCCGAATGCGATCGATGCGGCACGGTGCTGATCTTCGATGAAGTGATGACCGGGTTTCGATTGGCCTATGGCGGCGCGCAGGAAGTCCTCGGCGTCAAGCCGGACATGACGACCTTAGGAAAGATCATCGGCGGCGGCATGCCCGTCGGTGCGTATGGCGGCAAGAGAGAAATTCTGTCGAAGGTCTCGCCGCTCGGGCCGGTCTACCAGGCCGGCACACTGTCCGGCAACCCGGTCGCCATGGCGAGCGGCATCGCCACGCTGACGACCTTGCGCAACACGAAGCCCTACCCCCAATTAGCCGCCTACACCGCAAAACTCGCCGCCGGACTCTCAGACCTCGCCACCCAGGCTGGCATCCCGCACGTCGTCCCGCACATCGGCAGCATGTGGACGTTCTTCTTTAACCCGGAACCCGTGACGAATCTGGCCACCGCCTCGAACAGCGACACGGCCCGCTTCGCCCGGTTCTTCCACGCGCTGCTCGACCGCGGCATCTACCTGGCGTGCAGCCAATTCGAGGCGAACTTCGTCTCGGTGAAACACACGGACGAACATCTGCACGCGACGCTGGCGGCGGCGAAAGAAGCGTTCGCAGTGATTTGAAACTTGCCGGTTAAGAACATTCCCTGCTATCGGCTGCACTTCAAGACTTCAGCAAAGCCCTGCGTCGGCGACGCCGTGATGATTTCGGTTTGAGCAGGCGATCACATATTCGTCTTCGCATCCGCCGCGTCGCCGAGGATCGCGTTCAAGGCCTGATTCAACGACGCATCGAACCGGTGGTCTTGCGAGTAGATGCGGAAGATGACGAAGCTGATCGGCAGCGCGCGGAACAGGTCGTCGTCGTGCAGTTCCTGGACGGTGCCCGTCCCGGAGTCCAGCAGAAAATTCTGCCCGCTGGCCGGCAAGCGGCCGCTCGGGCGGTGGTAATGCCGGGCGACGTCGATCTTCAGCGGCACGTCGCGGATCTCCGTCGGCAGACGCTCTCGGATCCGGCGGAGCATCAGGTCGGGTTCGGAAAAAATCGTCGTCCGTTCCGATGTGCCGGCATGAAAGTTGAGCATCCGTTCGCACGCCATCTTCCATTGCACGCCACGGGACAGAATCTGCTGCCAGCGCCGGCCGATCTCCCGCAATTCCGTCTGCGGTTCATCGGCCCAGCGCTGCACATCGACCAGGAACGACGATTCCGTCAGCCTCCGGTAGTCGTTCAGCTTCTCCAAAGGGTTGCCCGTGAAGAGATGCCGCATGGTCTCGGCAAACAAATCTTCCAGCGCCAGATCGAGCGCCCGGACGGTGCGATGAAAGTAAACCGTGCGAAACAGGTTGGCTCGCGTCTCGATGAAATTGATCAAGGTCGGCAACCCGCGGGAATGGATCGTCAAACCCGCCGGCGTGAAAAACGTGTAGTGCAGAATCCGCGGCAGGTCGAACGCCTTGGTGTTGATCCCCGTCATGTAGGCGTCGCGCAGCACGAAATCCATGTTGTCGACGGTGTAGATGCCGCTGAACAGCGAGCGCAGCTTTTTCAGCCAGTCGGGTTGGCCGGCCGTATCATCGCCCCTGCGAGGCCGCTGAATCAGCCAGGCGACCTGGTGGGGGTCGAGAACTTCCAGCGTCTGCAGCTGGCCGTTGGGATTGCGGCGGATGCCCCGGAGGAGTTCGCCCAGTTCCTGCTCGATAATCGCGCTGCCGATGGTTTCATGCGTGATGCCGAACTGGTCGAGGTAATGATCGTCAAAGAAATGGCCGAACGGTCCATGGCCGACGTCGTGCAAGAGAGCCGCCATGCGGACCAGCGATTCGACATACGCCCGCGAAGGCACGTTCCGGCAGGCGTCGCACAGCGAATCGTACCAGTGCGAGATGGCCAGCGTCCCCAGGTGCATCGCCCCCAGCACGTGCTGAAACCGCATATGCTCGGCGGACGGAAAGACCCACCACGCCGTCTGCAACTGGTGGATATTCCTCAGCCGTTGCACCCACGGGTGATCGATCAGTTCCTGCTCGGCGACTTCGCCGGCCGGCAGCCCGGACCGCGAGATGAACGGGATGTACCCGTGAATCGGATCGTGCGACAGGCTCTCGTTGACGAAATCGCGGACCATGAACGGCGCTCGGAAGGATGCGGCGAAGATTTCTCCCCCTTGCATCTTATCGCCGCGCGCGGATTTGCCCAACGGGGATTGCCGCTACGTCGCGGAAAGCGAAACTTACAACTGTTCCAGCAGCCGGTCGTAATCGGAATGCGAACCAATTCAGTACCAGGCGACAGTATCACCGGCCAGAACCCCGACGGCGCGATATCCGATACCGACACGCACCGAATACAGTGCCGGATTCGCATAGACTTTCTTAAACCGCAGCCCGGGATGTGACGGATTCTGACGAAACAATCGATAGGCATCCCGCGCCTGTTCGCGAACATGATGGGGAAGTTCAGCCATCAAGTCGCGAAATCCAGTTGTCGTGCGCGAATTCATAGTCGTTCCGGATCAAGCTCTTGCGTCTTTCCGGAACGGTGCTCGGCTAATGCCTGCTCGGCGAGCGCCGCCATGCGATGTGTCGTAGCGCTGAGCGCGCGGTCGAAATCGTCCTCAGCCGCCATTTCCGCCAAGAGCCGATTCGCCAGCACATCCTGCTCGGCTTCGGAGAGTTGTGCGGCTTGAGTAAATGCTTGCGCAAAGAGTGATGTCATGAATCTGCCTCCAGCAGACTTTATATCCACCGAGCGGCATGGAGGAAGACGAGCCGTCGTCGACTCGAATTCCAATCGTAACCCTTTTGGCGAATGATGATTAGCTCTTGACGAACTTCCCGGTTTCCTTGTAGATAGCCGTCCCAATGCTCCCGGACGAATCCCGCCGGACCGGATTGTTATGCGCCTGCTCGAACGCTATGTCCTCTTTGAACTCTGCCGGGTCTTTGGAGTGCTGTTGAGCCTCATGACCCTGCTGCTGGTGTTTGTCGGCGTGCTGGGTCAGGCGCGCGAACACGGTTTGGGGCCATGGCAGGCGCTGCAGATTCTTCCGTTCATCATTCCCAGCCTGTTGCCGTACACCATTCCCGTGGCGCTCTTGCTCACGGTCTGCGTGGTGTTTGGGCGGATGTCGGGCGACCGGGAGATCATCGCCGCCAAGGCGGCCGGCATCAACGTGATGCGCCTCATGTGGCCCTCGTTCTTTCTGGGCGGCATCCTCAGCGTCGGCTCGCTGCTGCTGGCCGACCAGGTCATTCCGTGGTCCTACGGCAACATCGAGCGCATCGTCGCGCTCGCCATGGAAGAAATCTTTCTCGACCTGTTGCGGACGCAGAATCAAGTCTACATTCGCGAGGCCGGTGTCAGCATCACCGTGATGGGCGTGCGAGACCGAACCCTGATTCAGCCCGTCTTTCGCTACACGCCCAACAATCAAAGCACGATCGTCACCCAGGCCGAAGAAGCGCAGCTCAAGTTCGACCTGCAGAAGCGGCAAGTCTGGCTCCGGATGAAGCATGTCTACGTCGATACGCCCGGAGAGCCCCGGCTCTGGTTCGAATCCGAGGAAAAACCGTTCAAGCTGCCGCAGCGCAACAACCGCCAGCAGGTGAGAAACCTCAGGCTTTGCGATATCGACCGGGCGGCGGAGAAGTCCCGGCAGGAATCCCAACTGCTCATGCAAAAGCAGGCGCTGGAGGCTGCCTTTTATCTCTCGACGGGCGACCTTCACTGCCTGCAGGGCGATTCGCTGATCATTCAGGACGTCAAACGCCGGGAAAACGCGGGACTCGAAAGGCGGTACCGGACCGAGTATCACACCCGCTACGCCATGTCGATGAGCTGCCTGTTTTTCGTGATGGTCGGCAGCCCGTTCGCCGTCCTCTCCGGAAAGAAGCAGTTTCTGACGAGTTTTCTGTTCGTCTTTACGCCGATTTTGCTCGTCTATTACCCCGTCACCATGATGACGCAGAACTTGTCGAAAGCGGGAACCATCGATCCGTCGCTGTCGGTCTGGGCCGCCAATGCGATCATGTTCCTCGCCGCAATGATCTTCCTCAAGCTCGTCAGCCGGAATTGACCGCGGAGCGCTGGAATGTGCTGATGCGGGATCGCGCTGAGGAATCCGGGAATCGGCCTCACGCCGTTGCGAAGGCGGCGTCCTTCCGTTCTTCCCATTGCTCCATCGTCATGACGACTTCCCTGGCCTGGCTGCCGTTGTACGTGCCGACGATGCCGTCTTCGGCCATCCAGTCGATCATGCGGGCGCCGCGGCCATAGCCGACGCCGAGCGCACGCTGCAGCAAGGACACGCTGCCGCGGCCTTCGCGGATGACGACTTCCACCGCCTGCTCGTACAGGTCGTCCTTCACGCGCGGTTCCGTCTTGCCGCCGGTTTTCGTGGCGGTCATCACTTGCTGGATTTCCGGGCTGTATTGCGGCGGCTGATCGGAATAGAACTCGATGATGCCGTTCACTTCTTCATCGCTGACATACGTCCCCTGGGCGCGGATCAGGTTGCTGGTCCCCGGCGCGAGATAGAGCATGTCGCCGTTGCCGAGCAGCTTGTCGGCTCCCATTTCGTCGAGCACCACGCGGCTATCCGTCCGGCTTGACACCTGGAACGCGATCCGCGAAGGCAGATTCGATTTGATGAGACCGGTGATCACGTCGACCGTCGGCTTCTGCGTCGCCAGCACCAGGTGAATTCCGACGGCCCGGGACTTCTGCGCCAGTCGAATAATGTGCCCTTCGACGTCTTTGCCGGATGTCATCATCATGTCGGCCATTTCGTCGGCGATGATCACGATGTAGGGCATTTGGTCGGGGATGCGGTCGGCTTCTTCGTCGTCGGGGTCGATGCCGAGCCGCTGCAGGATTTTGTCCTTGCCGATCTTGTTGTATCCGTCGAGATGCCGGACGCCGACGCGGGCCAGCAAGTCGTAGCGTTCTTCCATTTTATCGACGGCCCAGCCCAAAACGGCTTCGGCCTTCTTCATATCGGTGATGACGGGGTGCATCAGGTGCGGGATGCGCATGTACGGGCTGAGTTCGACCATTTTCGGGTCGATCATCAGCATCTTGACCTGCTGCGGCGATCGCGACATGAGCATCGACAGAATCAGCGTGTTCAAGCAGACGCTCTTGCCGGTGCCCGTGCGGCCGGCAATCAGCAGGTGCGGCATCTTGGCCAGATCAACGACGAGCGGCTTACCAGAGACGTCTTTACCGAGGAACAACGGAATCTGCTTGCCTTCGAAGTCTTTCTGGCACGACTCGAGCAGTTCCTTGAGGCGGACCATCACGCGGACATCGTTCGGCACTTCAACGCCGACCGTGTTCTTGCCGGGGATCGGCGCGACGACGCGCACTGCCGGGACGCGCAAGGCGACGGCAAGATCATCCGCCAGGCTGATCACCTTGGAAAGCCGTAAGCCGGCTTCCAGTTCCAGTTCAAATTGCGTGATCACGGGGCCGGTGTCGATCTCGACGACTTTCACATTCAGGCTGAATTCTTTGAACGTCTTTTCGATTTTCGCCGCCATCCCCTGGGCTTTTTGAGCCAGGAGTTCATAGGGAAATTCCTCGGCCTCGGCGAGCATCGACGTGTCGGGCAACCGGAATGGGACCGATTCAGCGACGGCAAGATTCAGCGCATCCTTCAGGACGGGCTTCTCGGATTTCCAACTGATCGGCGGATTGACCTTGATCATCGGACGATCTTCAGGTTCCGGCAGCGGCGGATCGTCTTCGACGAGGGGAATGGTTTGCGGAATCGGCGAAACAGCAGCAGCCGCGGTCAGCGGCTCGGGCGTCTCCTCGATATGTTCTTCCTCGGCTGGTTCAGGAGGGGCCGAAGGGACCCGCTTAACGGGAGGAGCCTGTGCGGCCGGGGGCTTCTCATACCCTTTCTTCGCAAAGGCCAGATTGCCCCAGATGGTGATGGGCAACAAGAGGACTCGCAGGCATTGGCCCAATAAACGCAGTTCGCCGGTAAGCAGCAGGCCGGCCAGGCCGATCGCGCCGACAAGAACCAGCGTGCCGACTTTCGAGAAATGCCGGTCCAGCAGAATTGCGCCCCAGGCGCCGACAGCTCCGCCGTTGCCGACAAGCGACGCGCTTGGGACGGGCAACGGACAAAGTTGAATCGTCACGCAGACGGCGATCAAGAGCAGGCCCGCTCCGCAAAGTCGCACGACGGGATCCGCGATATTTTCCCGCGTGAAGAGCCGCACATCGAAGACGACCAGCAAGACCAGCAGGAAGTACGCTCCGTGACCGAATCGGGAGAATAACTCGTAGGATAGTCTGGCACCGATTTCGCCGCAGAGATTCACCACTTGCTGATGCAGGGGGTAAACGGCGTGCGCAGGGGGATCCGCGGGGTCAAAACTGGCGAGGCTGAGTCCGAGAAAGACCGCCGCCGCCAGGACCGCCAGGGCGAAGAGATCGGTACGAAGCCGACCAGTATCGACCATGGGAAGGGTCCGCCTCTGCCGGTGCGTACGTTGAGCGCCGCCGCGGAAGACCGATTCGTGCGAATTCGCACGCCGCGATCCCGCAGCCGGGAGAATGACGATTCTCTGGCGTTTCAACGGACATGATGATCTTTGTGCCGAGGCGACCGATCACCCCGGCTGAACATGAGCGAAACTTGCGTCGTGCTGAGTTTCACCGCACACCAAAGCCTAGCACGCGGCACGTAAAAGGTTGAGTTTTGTCAACACGGTTGTTGCATTTCCGCCACAGACGGTCCGGTTATGACGACGGAACGGATTTCACAAGACCCGCCGCCGGCAGCCATTGGTCTCCACACAAGCGGCAGGAAGCGAGAAAACCGGTCCCTTCTCCCCAGCCCTGGGGGAGAAGGGACCGAAGGCGGATGAGGGGGGGGTTGTCTTAAGGCATGGCGGATTGGAACGCTCGCCCCCTCACCCTGACCCTCTCCCCCGAAACGGGGGCGAGGGGACCAGAGAAGACGACGCTCGAGCGCCAATACGATGTGTTAATGCCAATGGCCGGCAGTGGAGGGGTCACGCGAGTACCGTAGACTTCGCGTCGCGGCTAACCGGGGAGTGCGATCTGTGCCGTGATCCATGCCCATAAATCGCGCGCCACGTCGGCTTTTGTGCCGGAGAATAGGGCCACCTGGTCGCCGGCCGGGTTGATGACCTCGATGTCATTCGTTTCGGCCCCGATCGCCGTCGGACGGTTTAGCACGATGGCGTCGCAGTTTTTTTCCTTGAGCTTCCTCAGGGCATTGACGTGGGCATATTCCGACGACTCCAGCGCGAAGCCAACGATCCAGCGGCGGCCCTTCGTCTGCCCCAGGTCGGCCAGAACATCGGCCGTTTCGACCAGTTCGAGTTTGAGGCTCGCCCCGGTCTTGGCGAGTTTTCCGGAAAATCGTTCCACCGGACGATAGTCGCAGACGGCGGCCGTGGCGATCACGCCATCGCACCGCGGCCACTCGGCACGGCAGACGTCGAGCAACTCTTCGGTGGTTTCAATCTGATGGACGTCGCACCCCGAGGGCGGCGTCAGAAAGACGGGGCCGGAAACGAGAACGACGTCGTGACCCGCGAAGCGGCAAGCGTCCGCCAGCGCGTAGCCCATCCTGCCGCTGCTGGCATTGGAGAGATAGCGGACGTCGTCGAGGTATTCCCGCGTCGGCCCGGCGGTGATGAGAATGCGCATCGAAGCGTCACGCTTTCTGTTGCACCAGTTGCTCGACAAACGCGGCATGTTCCGGCGAGGCGAGGCCCTGTTCGAGCAACCGCACGGCGGCGTCATGGTTTCTCAGCGAGATCGCGGCGACATCCAGCCACAGGCCCGGGAACTGCCGGGATTTGATGATCCCGAGTTCCGATTCGAGTTCCAGATTGTGTTCCAGATCAAACCAGTAGATCGTTTCTTCCAAAGGCACGACCACCAGATACTCTTTCACGCCGTAGCGCTGATACATCCGCTTTTTCGCGTGCAGGTCCAGACTGCGAGAGGAGATCGCGATTTCCAGAACCAGTTCCGGGGCGCCGACCACATAATCGTTAGCATCTGTCCGTGAGTGTCCGCCGAATTCGGGAAGCACCCGCAAATACAAATCAGGCTGGGGTTCGCTGTCGTCGCCCAGAAAAAGGCTGCAATTGTCACCGGGTTCCACGCCGCGCGTCTTGCCCTGATAGAGAAACATCAATCCACTGAGAAAGACATGATGCACGCCGTGATTTCGTCGCAGTGGTGAGGCCACGTACACGATCCCTTCGATCAATTCCGCTTTGAAATCGTCCGGCGTCTGCTGGTAGCCGGCGTGGAATTCCGCGCGGGACATGCGATCGCCATTTTGCAAATGGATTGGTTCGCTGAGGACGGGTTGATATCGACTGGGAACGGCAAGCGACATGCAATACTCCTGAGAAGGATCCGGCGCTGCGTTTCACGCCCGGAACCCTGATTCTACAGGCTTCCCTTCGACGACGGCACCCCGGTTTGACGCGGATCGCGCGTGACGGCCTGACGCAGGGCGCGGGCCGTCGCCTTGAACACGCCTTCCGCGATGTGGTGGCTGTTCGTGCCGTGATGCAACACGAGGTGCAGATTCATCGGCACGTTGGACGCGACCGCCTGCCAGAATTCTTCGACGAGTTCCGTATCAAAGTCGCCGACCTTGCTTGTAGGAATGACGACATTGTAGACGAATTTCATCCGTCCGCTGAGATCGAGGGCCGCGGTCACGAGTGTTTCTTCCATCGGCAGCGTCATCGCGCCGTAGCGAGTCAGCCCGGCTTTATCGCCGACGGCTTGAGAGACCGCCTTGCCAAGACAGATGCCGACGTCTTCCACCGTGTGGTGAGCATCGATGTGCAAGTCTCCCTTGGCGGAGACGTTGAGATCGATCAAGGAATGCTTGGCGAACAACGTTAGCATGTGATCGAAGAACCCGACGCCGGTGGAAATCTGTCCGGCGCCGGCGCCGTCCAGGTTCAGTGACAGGGTGATTTCAGTTTCCGCCGTCTTTCGGGTGATCGTTGCCGTTCGGCTCATCATGTGTTTCCCAGGAATTTCGGTCCGTCGAGGAACTGCTTACAGCGCGGGACTGCCCGTCCCGGGTTCGGCACGCATCACGTTCGTAAAGACACGACACGCGTTCTGCTCCGCAGGGTGCGCGCCCGAGGTCCAGTTCTCGCCGGTTTCACGCCGGAAATCAAGCGGGAATCGCTGCCTCCGGGGAGATTGTCGCCGTCACGCCGGTGAAACCGCAGGCGCGGCGTCTGTTGCGGGTCGAGTCAGGCTCCACACGATGCCCAGCGCGGTCAGGCTGACGACCAGGTTGCTGCCGCCGACGCTGATCAACGGATGCGAAATCCCTTTGGGCGGGACGAGAGCCGTGACCACGGCGATGTTGAGCAAGGCCTGGGCCGTCAGTTGTGTCAGCAGCGTGAAGCCGGCGAGGAACTCAAAGCTCTGGATCTCCAAGTCGGACAACAGCCGCAACCCGGTGTAATAGAGAGCGCACCAGAGCACGATGAGCCCCAGCGTCCCGACGAGGCCCAGTTCCTCGCCAATGACCGAGAAGATAAAGTCCGTATTGGCTTCCGGGAGAAAACTCAGTTTCTGCCAGCCCTTGCCGATGCCGACCCCAAACAACCCCCCGGCCCCGAACGTCACCAGCGATTGCTTGATTTGATACGGCGCGGCGTCCCAATCGCTCCAGGCTTCCAGGAAACCGGCAATCCGGCGCTGCTGATAGGGCCTCATCACCAACAATCCGCACGCCGCAGGAACCGTAACACCGATTCCCAGCACGAAGTTCCTCAGCGGCCATCCAGCGACAAACAAGGTGACCAGCGTCCCCGCGATCAGGAACAGGGCCGTCCCCAGGTCGGGTTGCAGCAGGACCAAAGGGATCACGAGCACCGTCGGAAAGAGGAGCGGCGCCGTTCCCGACCACCAGCCGGAAATCCGCGGCCCGGCCATCGCAATCCAGTGGCACGTCAGCAAAGGCAGCGCAATCTTTGCCAGTTCCGAGGGTTGCAGCGAGAATCCTCCGTAACGCAACCACCGCTGCGCCCCCTTCACGCGAATCCCCACGCCCGGGATCAGCACTGCCGTCAACAGGACCATTGTGATCAGAAACAACCACGGTGCGGCCCGCCGCCAAAATTCGGGGCGTTGCACCGCGGCGATCCCCGCAGCAATGAGTCCGATGGCCAGAAATTGAAGGTGCCGAGAGAGATGAATTTCCTCAAATTCCGTGGGGCGCGACGTCACACTGGCGCTGTGGACCATGAGCAGCCCCAGGCCCAGCAGCACGCAAACATAAGACACAAAGAACTTTCGGAGCAGGTCCACCGCGCGGAGTTCCCATGGATGCGAGCCGAGAACCGATCTTGGACAGGATCGACCGCTGGGGCTTCAGGCATGATAATTTCTCTGAAATGAACAGGAAGAAAGGGTTGTTTGCGGTCTTTGAATAGTATGGGGTGGTTTTTCGGATCGGGAGAAATCACAGTTGTTGAGCGTCATGGCGACAAGTCTGGGCGGACCAATGGCCGGCTTCAGAAAATCTTCACAGCCCGGAATGACCACAACCCGATCACTGAAAACAACTAACGGTTTTTTAAAAAAACGATTCCCATTCTGCGGAATACGAATTGCGTCAGGAGCGGAAATCGGTCATCCTGAATGAACTACGGACGGCGTCCTTTTTTCGCCTGCCGTATTTTTCTGCCGGGACGGTCGCCGGCTTGTTCCTCTGACCGCGGTGTTGCCATGTTTTTGTTTCTTTTTTTGGAGTCTGACGAATGCAAACGGTTCCTGCGCTGGAGGTGTACCAACCCGGAGAGCTGACGGTCATCGGCTTCGGGGGAAAAGAAATTCTGGATGACCTGAACCTGGCGGAATGCCGCGATGATCTGGTCGAGCTGATTCGCGAACACGACTGCAAAGTGTTGGCGTTCGATTTGACGGGTGTCCGGCTGATTCCCAGCGGATTGCTGGGACTGCTCGCTTCGATTCGCCGGCTGCATGTGGAGGTCCACCTCTACAATGTCTGCGACGACATCCGCGAAGTCCTGGAAATCACCAAGCTCGATCGGGTTTTAGAGCTTCACGAAGTGGAACTCTGACCCGGCGGCCTGAAGATGATCGCCATCCGACCCCCGAGAGCCGCTCTCGGGGGTCGCTTGTTTGACCCTCGTCATTGAGGGGCTATGACGAGTCGCCGGCGGCAATTTTCCATGCTCCCCAGGGCTTCGTCGCCTCGTCCCAGCAAGAACTCCAAAGACGGCCCCCGGCGCAAGGCACCCGCGCAATCGCCCGCCCGTTCGCCCGCCCGTTCGCCCGGGTAGTGGGTCAGTTTAATAATGTAGGACACTTGCTCCGCAAGTGTGATTGGCACTTGCGGAGCAAGTGCCCTACATTGAAGGGCAAACTGACCCACTACCTTCGCCTGGGCAGCACTCGACCGGCTTTCCTGGCCACCCATGATCTCGGTAGAATCCGGAGATGGCCGTGATCCCTCCGGCCGGTTGCATCGTTCTTCAGAAAACTCCCTCTCCACCAAGGAATTCGCCATGGGTCTGTTCGACAAGCTGCGTGCGGAACTGATCGACATCGTCGAATGGATCGACGACACCCGGGATACGCTCGTGTGGCGGTTTCCTCGTTACAACAACGAAATCAAGCAGGGGGCGCAGCTCATCGTGCGGCCGTCGCAAGTCGCGGTCTTCGTTCATCGAGGCCAGCTTGCCGACGTCTTCGAGGACGGCGTTCACACGCTCAACACAGAAAACCTGCCGCTGCTCAGTACCATTGCCGGATGGAAGTACGGGTTTAACAGTCCGTTCAAGTCGGAAATCTATTTCGTCAGCACCCGGCAGATCACCGACCTGAAATGGGGCACTCCCAACCCCATCATGCTCCGCGACCCGGAATTCGGTCCGATTCGATTGCGTGCCTTCGGCACCTACGCCCTCAAGGCCACCGAACCCAAAGCGCTGCTCAAGGAACTCGTCGGGACCGACGGCGTCGTCGAGGCCGACGAAGTCACCGAACTCTTGCGGTCCGTCATCAACACGGCCTTCGCCGACATGCTCGCCGAGAAGAAAATCGCGGCGCTGGATCTCGCCGCCCATTACAACGAGTTCTCCGAAGATCTCCGCAAATCCGTGCAGGAACGAGTCGACGACGAATACGGCCTGGCGATTCCGCAATTATTCATCGTCAATATCTCGCTGCCCGAGGCCGTCGAAAAAGCCCTCGACACCCGCACCAGTATGGGCGTCATCGGCGACATGCAGAAATACCAGCAATACCAGTTCGGCTCCGCCATGGGAGACGCCGCCAAGACGCCGGGCAGCGGCATGGGCGAAGGCCTCGGCATGGGCATCGGCTTCGGCATGGCCAACCGCATGGCCGGCGGCGCAGGCATGATGGCCGGCCCAGGGACCGCCGCCCCGCCCCCATTGCCGCCGCAAATCGTCTGGCACGTCGCCGCGGGCGGCCAATCGACCGGCCCGTTCACCAGCGAACAGATTCAACAAGCCATCGCCGCGGGACAGATCACGCCGAAGACGCAAATCTGGTCGCCGACGCTAACCGGTTGGACGGCTGCGGGGCAAGTGCCGGACTGGGCGGCGTTTTTCAAGAGCATGATGCCGCCGCCCCCGCCGCCGGCTTCGTAATGATGCAGGGCCGGTTTCACCTGGCGCTGACATCCGACACGCCGATTCCGGGCCGTCGCAGAGCATCCGACCCGGCCCCCGACCGCCATTGAGGAAGCAGCCAAATGAAGCCAATCGACGAGTACCACCGCTGGGTGGAGTGGAGCGACGAGGATCAGGTTTACATCGGCAAATGCCCGGATTTGATCACGGGTATTCACGGCGATGACCCGGTCCAGGTGTTCAAGGAGCTGGGGGAAGTCGTTCAAGACGTCATCGATCACTATCGACAGACAGGAAGAGAACTCCCCGCCGCGCGGACGCGACCCATGATGGAAGTTTTTTAGCGATGTCTGGCTTAGGTGCCCGGAACAATAGCGGGACAGGGGGCTTGGGAAATATTTACCAATTGTGCC
Organism: uncultured Planctomycetaceae bacterium; assembly: GCA_964388415.1. Lineage (GTDB taxonomy): Bacteria > Planctomycetota > Planctomycetia > Planctomycetales > Planctomycetaceae > CAZDGB01. The sequence goes on from CAYMAO010000005.1 coordinate 85,088, forward strand.
GTCAATCTCGTTGACAACGGGGGGACACGGTTTTACACTCGGTGCGTTCGTTGAGGGCATGGTGTGTCACTATGCCTTTCTTCGTTTCGTGTCCAGATGCGCGAGCGGGCCGAATCAGCGAGTGGGAAACTTGTTTTTGGAGAGGACTTTTTCGATGTTGAAGCGATTGGATTGGAAACCTGTCCTGCGTTGGATTTGCCCGGCGGCGCTGCTTGCCGCGCTGCTGCCGGCGCTGCCGGCTTATGCCGTGGTGGTCATCCCCGACGTCGTGATCGAGGGGTCGAACGGCAAGGTGAATGTCACCGAATCACAGGGAAAAGGCAACGACATTTTTTATGGCGTAGACATTTTGGATCCCGAAGTCTCCGTAGCGGCCTTCGCCATCAGCAACGGCGGCGGCTTTGAAACTTTTCCATCCGCTGATACAAACCGAAGCGGCTGGTTAGCCGCAGAGTTGTATGCCGCCGAATGGGACCATGGCTTTCTGGTCAGCGGCCTTGATACCGACGTCCTCTTCAACACGCTGGACATCGGCCCTTACCACAGCTTGTTCGGCGACGACCCTTTGGTCAGTTTGTACTGGAATTTCTATTACAATGGCGGAGAGAATGCAGGGGTCATCACGCAGGCATCGGATATGACGTACAACGGTTCGGAGTTCTTCGTGTTTGATGCGAACTTTTCTTCCACGTTCATTGCGTTTTCTCCGATCGGTTCGATCATTTCCATGGGCAGTTCGGCCCCGTCGGCGGTGCCGGAACCCGGCAGCCTGACGCTGGTCGGCCTGGGGGCGTTCGGCTTGATCGCGGGCGCCGTTCGCCGCCGTCGAATGAACGTCGCGGCCTGATTCGCCGTCAATGATGTTTCAGAAATTCCCCACGGGCGGCCAAACGGCTGCCCGTTTTTTTTCGCCCGGACGTAAAGCCCGGCAGACGCTCTTCAACAACTCGGGAATCGCCGTGATGTCGTCCGGGCGAAAAACAATCCGGACTGAGTTCAATAGAGACATCCCATCAGACCACCAGACAACGGATGAACCCTCGCCTGGGCGAGTTGCCTTCATCCTGTGGTGTTTCGCCGGTCGGACCGGTAAAGTAAAGCGGTTCGTTTTTCCAGAAGTTTCCTGTCGGACGCCCGTGGGCCATGCACATACGCGACGGCATTTTAAGCCCTGAAGTCTGCCTGGCGGCCGGAGTGCTGGCCTCGGGCGCGGTGGGGTACAGTCTCCGGCAGATGCAGCGCGATCTGGCCGACCGCACGGTTCCCTACACGGGGATGACGGCCGCCCTGATCTTCGCCGCACAGATGGTCAATTTCCCTTTGGTATTCGCCCCCGTATCGGGACATCTCATCGGCGGCGTGCTGGCGGCGGCGCTGTTAGGGCCCTGGGCTGGCTGCGTCGCGCTGACGCTGGTGCTCGTCGTGCAGGCACTCTTGTTCGCGGACGGCGGATTGCTCTCGCTGGGAGCGAACGTGCTCAACATGGCTGTCGTCGGCACGTGGACGGGCTGGGCCATATATGCCGGGCTGAGGAAGCTGTTCGGCCGCTCGCCGAGCGCCACGGTGGCGAGTGCGGTGTGCGCGGCGTATCTCTCGGTGCTGGCGGCGGCGGTCTGTTTTTGCGCGGAGTTCGGCGTGTCGCATCGCGCGGCAGAGTTTGATCTCGGCCGGTTGTTCGTGCTGATGCTCGTGTTTCACGCCGGTATCGGACTGGGAGAAGGATTGATCACCGGGTTGGTCGTCCGGTGGCTTTTGGTCCGCCGGCCGGAGATGCTCGATTCGCTGACTTTGGCGCCCGACTCGCGCTGGCCGATGCGGCGGTATCTCACGGCCGGGTTGTGCAGTTCGATGGCGATTGCGGTCTGCCTGGCCCCGTTTGCCTCAGAGTTTCCCGACGGACTGGAAGCCGTGGGCGACGCGGTGCACTTCAATTCGCTTGGTCAAAGCCATCCGTCGATCCTGGATGACTATGCGATCCCGTTGCCGGCGGGGATGTGGCATCCGTTGTCCATCTCGCTGGCCGGGTTGTTTGGAACGCTGGCCGTGTTTGTCGCCGGCTGGTTCCTCGGCCGGATGGTAAGCGGAAAGCGACTGACTCAACACGAATGAACTCTGGCTTGCTGCGCGGGCCGGAGGCCTCGCCGAGGAACACGCCCTTGCGCAGGCGGAATGGTTTCGAGCGTTCTTCGAACGCATGACGCAAGAACAACCCCCTTTGAGAAAACGCCCCCGCTCGTCATGCTTCGCCTCCTGACCGCCGTTGCCGTGATTTGTCTCAGTGGCTGTCTGCCGTTGGAACATTGGCCGGCTCACGTGCTGATGATGGCCGTGATGTGGGGAGCGGCCGCGGTGCGCGGAGCGAATCTGAGTTCCCTGGGACGCCGGCTTGCTGTCTTTCTGCCGTTTGTGATGGCGATCAGCGTGGGCGTGCCGGTGACGCAGGAGGGCGCCTGGGCGTGGACGTGGTCGCTGACCATTTTATGTCGGTCGCTGGTGGCGTTTTTTTCCGGGCTGTGGCTGGTCCACGCCTTGCCGTTTCAAGAATTGCTGGCCGTCCTGCGCGCGGCGTATGTGCCGGAGGTCTTCGTCGCATCGCTGGCGTTCATGCACCGCTACACAGTGGTATTGTGGGAGGAACTGGAGCGGCTGAAAACGGCTCGGAAGGCGCGCTCGGGCCAACTCTCCTGGGTGCGGACCTGGAGTACATCCGCGCAGATGATCGGCGAACTGCTTCTCCGCGCCTGGGACCGTGCGGAACGCGTGCACCGTGCCATGCTCGCGCGCGGCGGGGGGGCGATCGCCAGGGGAAAGCCGGCATGACGGACGCCGTTTCGCATTCGGCAATCGATGTGCACGGCTTGACGTTTCTCTATCCGAACGGGCACGCCGCGCTGCAGCAGATTTCGTTCCGCCTGGCCAAGGGCGAACGGCTGGCAATCGTCGGGCCGAACGGGGCCGGCAAATCGACGCTGCTGCTGCACCTCAACGGTTTATTGCCGGTCCGCTTGGCCGCCTCGGAATCTTCGGCAGATGTCACGATCCTTGGCCTTCCAATCGGACCTGCGACGCTGCCGCAGATCCGCAGACAAGTCGGTTTCGTCTTTCAAGACCCCGATGACCAGCTCTTCTGCAGCACGGTCGCCGAAGACGTGGCCTTCGGCCCGAAAAATTTTGGCCTGGGCGACTGGAACCTGTCGGAACGCGTCCAGCGCTGCCTGGAACAAGTCGGCCTGCCGGAGCATGGCCCGCGAATGATCGGGCAGCTCAGTTTCGGCGAACGAAAACGAGTCTGCCTGGCCGGCGTCCTCGCCTGTGAACCGGCGATCCTGGTTCTTGATGAGCCGACGGCGAATCTCGACCCGCGCGCCCGGCGGCAATTGCTGGCGATCCTTCAGCAGACAACCGCGACGCTGGTGATGGCGACGCACGACCTGGAATTCGTCCTCGATTCGTGTCTGCGCGTCATCGTGCTCGATGAAGGCCGCATCGTCGGCGACGGCCCGGCGGCCGACATCCTCGCCGATGAGTTACTAATGGATCGCCACGGCCTGGAAGTCCCCTGGCGACTGCGGCGCTGAACTCCTTTTTTCCTGAGCGGGGGGCGTCAGCCCCTTGATTGTGCGCTGAATGATCACAGACGCCGTCTACAAGGGGCTGACGCCCCTTGCTCAGAGCAATTCCTCAATGCGGCGGCACAGGTCGCTGCGTGTTTCATCGTTCCACACGAATTTCAGTAGCCGCACTTTCGGCCGCATCACCACGAGGCCGATGGATGCCAGTGGTTCTCCCAGTGCGCGTTCGGCGGCGAGGGCGTAAATCCCCAGTTGTAAAGCATAGGGAGCCAGCAACTCGGATTCCGGAACGGACATCGGGAACTGGCCCGTCTTGTAGTCGAGCACCTGCCAGCCTCCCTCCGGAGCCTGCCACAGCAAATCGATCTGCCCGGTGAGCATGGCCCGGGGCGATGCCGACTCCGGCGGCCATTGCAAAACGAAATCGACTTCCCGGCGTAACACCGCCGCCGCCGCCGTCAATTGCCTGGCAAGCGTGGAATTGATGAATCGCTCAAGGATCGGCCTTGCTTGCTCGCCGACGGCCATTCGTTCTTCCGAAGTCACGCACACCGTCTGCAAACACGATTCGAACACGTCGGGCCAGTCTTTCGCGTCAGAAAAATCCAGCAACTGCAGCACGCGATGGACCACGGTCCCGACCACGTCCGCCGCGGCGCCGGGAACGGACTCTTCGAATTCGAATTCCCCGGCGTGCCGAACCGCCGGCCGGACCGGGGCAAGCTGCTCCAGTTGTGAAACGCTGATCATTCCGTGCCAGACGTTGGCCGGAGGAAACACGTCGGCCGTTTCCGGAAACGGTGCCGGTTCCGCCGCGTCGACGGTTTCGAACAGCCGGCTCAAGGGGACAAGCCGTTCCGTTGGCTCTTTGCGAGAGACTGCGTTCGGCGGCGCGCGATGGACCCGGATGTCGGGAATCGCCCGCGGATCAGCGCCCGCGCCGCTCATCGAGCCGAAATACGGATCGACCTTTAGAATCCCCGTATTGAGAGCAAATACCGAGGCGAGCAGCTTCATCCACGGCGAACCGGGCGTCAGGTCAGGCGTCATGCCGGCCGAGAGAATCAACCGGTCGGCGGCCCGCGTCGTGGCGACATACAGCAAACGGGTGATCTCCGCGGCTTCCAGCGGTTCTTCTTCGAGTTTATGGATCCGCAGTCCGAGATGTTCGGGCTTCTGTCCGAAGTCTTCCGGCAGGCTGAGCAGCGCGCCCCACTGCGGATGGAGCAACGCGCCGGCCGAACGGGGATTCCCCTTGCGGTTCATATCGGCGACGAAGACGACCGGAAATTCCAGCCCCTTCGACTGGTGGATCGTCATCAGTCGGACGACATCTCCCGCTTCCGGCAACGTCGCCGCCAGCGCTTCGTCCGTCTGCTCCAGGACCGATTGTTCGAGGCCGCGAACGTAATCCTTCAGCGTGAACAATGCGGCGTCATCGAATTCCGCCGCCTGGCCGACGAGCTTGACGAGGTTCGCCACCTTGCGCGTTCCGAGATGCTCCAGCAGCAAGGCGCCGTCATAGCCGGTCCGCTCGATGGCCGCCTTCAGCAGTTCCGACGGGGGCACGCGGTTTTTCAGTTGCCGGAGTTCCGAAAGCACCCGGCCCGCAAATCGGATTCGTTCTTGCTCGTCCGCCGAGAGCCAGTCCGGCGGGGCTTGCGTTAACGCTGCCGTCAGTGTGCGGCCGGTCAATTTCAAGGCGTGAACGGCGTCATCCGTCAGGTTGAACAACGGCGACCTCAACATGCCGACCAGCGAGATTTCATCCGCCGGCTCGTCGAGCCAGCGGCAGAGGTTGAGCAGATCGAACACCTCTTGTTGAGCATAAAACGTCTTGCCGCCGACGAGGTAATAGTCGACTCCCTGCCGTGACAGCGCTGCTTCGTACGCCGGCACATCACTGAGAGTGCGAAACAAAACAACGATGTCTCCCGACCGCACGCGGCGCAGCACGGGCGGCCCTTGCTGCTGCTTTTCCCGCACGGACGGCGCAGCGTCCGCAAGGAGTTCCGCGATCCTCAGGGCAATCCAGTCGGCCTCGCGGTTTCGCAGGTCGTCTGCATTTTGTTTGCCGGCCTGGGCCGGGTCGGCCGGCTGCACATCCTTCGTGGCCCAGAGAAATTCAATCACCGGTGCCAGGTTTTTTCGTTCCGAATCCGACACCTGGTATGCGGGCGCCGCTGTCAATGCCTGAAAGTCTGTCCCGAGAGACTTCTGAAACAGCAGATTCACGAAGTTTAAGACGTCGGGCACGCTGCGAAAATTCTCGTTGAGCGGCAATCGGCCCTTCGCGGGGATCTCCGCCCGCAGGTCCGAGAAGACCGACGGCTTCGCCCCGCGAAACCGGTAGATCGACTGTTGAGGATCGCCGACCAGGAACAGCTTGCCAGACTTCAATGCCGGTCCCGCCAGCCTGCGGACGATGTCGGCCTGAACTTCGTCGGTGTCTTGAAATTCGTCGACCATCAGCAGTTGGATGTCGTTCGTGAGCCGCCGCGCGACCTCCGGCTGCTCCCTCAATAACCCGTGCGCCTTGAGCAGCAGGTCATCGAAGTCGAGCCAGCCGAGCTTCCGCTTCAGCCCTTCGTAATCGGCCATGGCCGTCGCCGCCAGCCGGGACGTCTGTTCCGTCAGTTCGGCGGCCAACGGGATGTCCTCTGCCGCGAAGACGATTTTCTTGAGGCATTTATCGATCTGCTCTCGCAGGTCTTTGAACAGCGTCTGAACTTCCTCGTGCTCTTCCGCGTCGTTCCAGGCCGACTTCCCGCCGCCCGACTGAACTTTGGCCGCCTCGCGAAGCGGATCGAGCCACGCCGCCGGATCCGTGACGTCGGCCAACGGTAGAGCCAATAATGTCCGCACGGTCCGGCAGCGTTCCGCCATGATCGATTTCGATTTCGGCTGATGGCCGCTCAGCCAGTTTCGAACCGCCTCGCAGAGGAACGAACTGTGGAAATCTTCCAAGAGGCGAGGAATGCAGTTCTCTTTCCAGTGCCTTGTCCACTGTTCGACGCACTCCGTTCGCGAGACGGCAGTCAACACGTCGGGCGCACAGCGAAACCGCTGGCCGATCAGATCGGCTAACACGTCCCTGGACCGTTCGAGTCCGAAATGGAGCACCAGCGTCATCGCGTCGCCGTTCTGCTGTTCCAGCAAGCGATGCAACGTGTCGCGCGCGGAACGCCGGAGCAAGGCGTCGGTCTGGGCTGCATCGCCCACGGTGAACCTGGGGTCCAGCCCCGCCTCCACCGCGTGTCCCCTGAGCAGGCTCGTGCAAAACGAGTGAATCGTGGCGATGCGGGCCGTATCAAGGCCGTACAACACCCCCAGCCAGTGTTCAATTTCGGCTTTGGGACAGTTCAGCAACCGTTCCCGGCACGCCGCGCGGATGCGATCCCGCATCTCCCGCGCGGCTTTGTCGGTGAAGGTGATGGCCACCAGCTCCGCTAACTGCGCAGCAGCCGGCCCCGGTTGGAGATGCGACAGAAACCGCTGCGTGAGGACAAACGTCTTCCCGCAGCCGGCCCCCGCCGACAATGCCACCGACACCGTGCGCGTCTCGATGGCGGCCTGCTGCTGGGCGGTGCATGAGGGGCGGTTCGCGGTCATGCCCCGATTGTCCGAAATCCGCGCGCCGCCGTCGAGTCGGGTCTCGGCGTTACCAACGCGTTGGCCCTGCGGCGTTACGGCAGCATCACGGTCTTGAGCGTCAGCGCACCGTCCTTCTGCAGAATCACCACGATCAAATCCTCCGACAACCGGTCAAACTGCACCGTCCCGGCGAGATCGGCGATTGTCTCATACGTCTGGCCGGCAGTGTCTTTGATCGGTTCGGCGATCCCCTGCTCGCGGCCGATGTCCTTCGTGCTGATCTTCATCACGCCGCGGGCCGTGTTGCTCATCAGCAGGAAATTGTCGCCGCCCTTCTTGTAGGCGACGAGGTCGAGCGGCATGTTGCGGTTTCCGAGTTCCGCCACCGTGGTGCCGCGGACTTTCTCGCCCGATTCAATGCCGCTGATCGGGAATCTCACGAGCGGCGTGCAGGTGAACCCGGCGAGGAGCGACGGCACGCCGTCGATGGTCATCGGAATGAACGTGCGCACGGCAGCGTTGTCTTCCAATTTTCCGTGCGCTCCGTGGTAGATTTCAATGCTGGTCCCGATTTCCCGGTCGGCGAACGGGAACGGGAATTCGCGGATCTTCGACGATGCTTTGTCCGACGTCAGCCCGGAGACGAGCAGTTTCCCGTCGATGTACGCCAGGTCGGTGATGGCTTCCGCCCGGCGGTTGCGAGCACGGGGGCCTTCGCCGACGACTTGATCTTCCGGCGGGTTCGGCAACGACGCCTTGAGAAACGGAATTTTCTCCAGCGGCAGCCAGCTCAACTCGCCCTGGGTGTTGATGCGGACGATCTTCGGCGCTTTTGCCTCGCCGACACTGACCGACAGATAAAGAGTCCCCGACAACGGATTGACGGCGAGATCGTTCACTGCAACCGGGCCTTTGCCGTCCGCCAGCCTGGCCAGCTTTTCGTGCAGCGCGTCGATGTTCCTGACCGGTTTCTCGACGACCAGCTTGTCGTCGCCGGTGTCGACAGCGAAAACCTGCGCCCCGAAGGCATCGCCAATGAACAGCACGCCGTCCGGGCCGAAGGCAAGTTGTCCGGCCGATTTTAAGTCCGGGGTCCCCTCTTTCAATCCCCAGCGATGTGCCGCCTGGGCCAACGCCGCCATCGACAGCACCGCCACGACCAGTCCGAACCGCACACAGTTTTGACGCATGATCTACTCCTTGCAGGATAGGCCAATGATCCACGGAAACCGGGGGCATTATCGAGCGGAACCAAGGCAACGGTCAAGGACCGCGGCCAGGCGCCCGGTGCGCCATCACGCGGGTTGAAATTCTTGTTCAACGAACGCCAGCGGCTGTGGTTCCTGGTCCGGCATCAGTTCGAGCGACCATTGCGCCAGTAGCGTTACAGACGGATTTTCGAACAGCCTGGCGACCGGAATGGTGATCGCCAACTGGCTTTCGATGCTGTTCTTCAGCTCGAAGACCATCAGCGAATCGAGTCCCAGTGCATTGAGCGGTTGGGAAACGTCGATCTCCGACAATCCCAGGCCGGTGACCTGCGCCAGTCGCTGCCGGATGCGCTCGGTCAGCAAAACGATCCGCCGGGCTGCAGGCGCGGCCCGCAGTTCCAGGGCCAATTGCGCTTCCGGCTCTTCGGAGGCAAGCGAGTCCGGCTGTGCGAAGTCCCTGACCATGGGCGGAACATGTTGCCGGAAGGGCCTCAGCGCCACGGGCCAATCCACGGACATCACCGCGGCTTGAGACGTGGGCTGGCGAAGCAGACGTTCCAGAGCCCTCAATGCCGTGCGCGCGTCGAGCAGCGACAGCCCTCGCTGTGAAATTCCCTCGCGGCGGAGGCCCGTGTCGGCCATCCCTTGCGACGCCCACGCCCCCCAGTTGATCGTCAGCGCCGGCAGGCCGGCGTTGCGGCGGAAGTGCGCCAACGAATCTAGAAACGCGTTTGCCGCCGCGTAGTTGGCCTGCCCGCTGGAACCCAGGAGCGACGCCGCGGACGAGAAGCACACGAAATGATCGAGCGGCATCCCTTGCGTGGCCTGATGGAGATGCCAGGCGCCGCACGCCTTCGATTCCAGCACGCGATTCCAACGGGCGCGCGTGAGATGCAGAATCACGCCGTCATCCAGGACGCCGGCCAGGTGAAAGACTCCGCGGAGCCCGGGGAGTTCTTGGCGAATCCGCTCGATCAATCGCTGGACGTCCGACGCGCAGGCCACATCCGAACCAAAGTGCACGATGCGCGCCCCTTGGCGCTCCATGGCCTCGATCGCGCGTTGTGCCGCTTCCGAGGGTGTGCTCCGGCCAGAGAGCGCAAGATTCCGGGCCCCCTGGCGGACGAGCCAATCGGCCACCTGCAAACCCAGGCCGCCGAGACCGCCCGTGATGAGATAGGTCGCGTCCGGCCGGATCGCCGGCGGCGGCGGGGCCAAGTCGCCGGCCGGCGGCGTCATCGATACGACTACTTTGCCGATGTTCTTGCGATGCGACAGATGCCGGAACGCCGTGACGACGTCGCTGATCGGGAACTCCGTGCGGGGCAAAGGGCGATACGCGCCCGAGTGAAAGTGTTCGGAGAGCTCGCGCGTCAGTTGCTGAATCTTGTGCGGCAACTGCCGATAGAGGCGGTCCATATCGATCGCAGAATACGACAGATTATTTTGAAACGGCTCCAGCCCCAGGGGGCGATTCAGGTAGATGTCGGACTTGCCCAGTTCCAGGAACCGTCCATACGGCGCGAGAATGCGGAGGCTTTCCGTCATCGCGTCTCCAGCCAGCGTGTTCAGCACGACATCGACGCCGCGGCCGTTCGTCACGCGAAGGATGTCCTCCGCGAATTGCAGCGAGCGCGAGTCGAACACGTGCACAACGCCCTGAGAGTTCAAGTACGCGCGTTTTTCGGGGGTGCCTGCCGTGGCGATCACTTCGGCGCCCAGGTGCTGTGCGATCACAATCGCGGCCTGGCCGACGCCGCCGGCCGCCGTATGGATCAACACCCGCTCTCCCTTGTCCAGTCGCGCCAGATGCACGAGCGCGTAATGCGCCGTGAGATACGCCACCGGCAGCGTGGCCGCCTCGGCAAACGTCAGGCCGATCGGCACATGCATCAGTCCGTAGCAGGGGCAATGCACGGTCCGCGCGAAGCAATACGGCGCCAGCGCCAGGACTTCGTCGCCCGTCTTCCAGTCGCCGCAATCATCCCCGACCGCCGTGATCACGCCCGCGCATTCCAGGCCCAAGGGGACGACGTCATCGCTCGCGCCGGGATACAGTTGCATGGCTTTCAGCACGTCGCTGAAATTCACGCCGGCATACCGGACTTCAATTTCCACAGACCCGCTCGGTGGTGCCGCGGCGTTCTGCGGCTGCAAGGTCATGCCGTCGAGCGTGCCGGATCGGCCGATTTCCAGCCGGTAGCGCGGCGCGGTTGCTGCGATGCGTGCGATGTCGCCGGGCGAACTGTTCGAGAATTCTTTCGCAAGGGGCCGTTCCAGGCGCAACGCCAAGCGCCGGCCCATCCGCCAGGCGATTTGATTTTCCCCGTCCGTCGCGTTGAGTTCCGTCCACAGGGTTTCCGCATCCTCCGGCGCGGCGCTGGAGGCGTTGAGATCAACGTGCATCGACCGCAGTTCCGGGTGCTCCAACACGATCGTGCGAAACACGCCGGCCACCGGCGCGAGCGGCAGCGAGACCGGGTCGCCCTCCTCCACGGCATGACACCCGCGCGTCACCACGCAAAGCCGGCCGGGTTCCGATAAACGGCTCATGTGCCGAACCAGCGCCGCCAGGCTTTCCACCGAATTGCGCAGCGTCGACAAAGCGCCGGACCCGTCTTCCGCCAAAACATCCGGGCTGTCCAGATTCCAGAGATGCACCGCCGCGGCAAAGGAAATGTTGGGATCGCTGCCGGCTTCGATCAATGCCTGTCGGAGATCGAATTCCTCTCCGGCGATGAAACGGTCGCCGGGGATCAGCACACATGGGATGCCTTTGACGTCGAGCAGTGTTGCGAACTGGGCTCCCACGCCGCCACGGTCGGCAAGTATGAGCCACGGCCGGGAACCAGGGACCACAGGCCCCGATACGATATCCGGCACGGGGCGGGGCTCCCAGCGCAGCCGGTAGAACAGGTTGTCGAATGCCGGCTCGTCTTGGGTTTGTCGCCCCTCGCCGCGACCGACGGGCAGCCGCTGCAATTTCAGGCCGAGGACTTGGGCCACAAGGCGGTCCTCAGCATCCGTGATTCGGACGTCTCCTTCGAGCAGGCCTGCCGACAGGGGATTTCGAGACGCAACACACACCGTAAGTTTCCCCCACGGCTGGGCGAAGACTCGGGCCGATTGGACGCCGACCGGCAGGTACATCTCGCCGTCCGCCACGTGACACGCTGCGGCGAGCACATGAAACGCCGCGTCCAAAAGTGCGGGGTGCAGCTCGAAGTTAGCCAGTTGCGCAGATAGGGACTCCGGCAGCGCGATCTCGCCGACAGCTTCCCCCTCGCCGCGCCAGAGCGCCGTGACGCCTTGAAACGACGGCCCGTATCGCAAGCCGTGCCTGGCGAGTTCGGCATAAAAGGCGGGCACGTCCACCGCCTGTGTGCACCGCGCACGGGCGGCGGCCGTTTTGCCGTCATCATGAGCAGGCAACGGAGAAACCGCGGCACGGGTCAGTTTTCCCGAGACGTGCAGCGTCCAGCGGTCCGAGGCCAGGCCGTTCCCGTTCCGCACCTGGCTGAAGATCTGAAACCCGGATTGCCCGGCGACCTCCGGAGCGATCACACACTGCACGAGACGCGAGTCTTCTTCGGGCAGAACCAGTGGTTCGTGAAACCGCACGTGCTCTACCTGGGCTTCACTCCGTTCCAACTCCCGCAGCGCCCCGAAGGCCGCTTCGAGAAACCCGGCCGCCGGCATCACCGCGGACGTATGAATGCGGTGATCGCCCAGCCAGGCCATCTGGCGCAGCGAGATCTCGGCTTCAAACTGCGTGCCGGCCGCCGCCGACCGAATTCGGCGTCCCAGCAAGGGATGTCCTGCCAAAGTGCGTCCATTTGCTGCCAAGGCTGCCGCGCCGGCCGGAAACTTCGCCACCTCTGGTGGGGCCATCCAGTAGCGCTGCCTTTGAAAGGGGTAAGACGGAATCACGCGCGGCGACCGGCGATACGGTCGGTCGAATTCCTGCCAATCGATCGCGACGCCTTGAACTTCCAAAGTCGTCAGCGAGTCGAGCAGCGCCTTCCAGTCGTCGTTTCCCGGCTTGAGCGAACCGACCCACGGCCGGGAACGATTGCGCGCGCACGATTTACCCAATCCCGTCAATTGCGGAGCGGGCCCCACTTCCAGGAACAGTTCCGCTCCGGACGCTTCCAGTGCCTCGACTCCTTCGGCGAACCGCACAAGTTGGCGCGCGTGACGCACCCAGTAGTCAGCGTCCAGGACTTCGCCGTTCGGCACCAAACGGCCGGTGACATTTGACACCATCGGGATTCGGCACGGGCGGTATTCAAACCGCGCGGCGAATTCCCGGAACGGCTGAAGCATCGGCTCGATCAGCGGGGAATGAAACGCCTGAGACGTTTGCAGCAACTGCGCACCGATCTTGTGCCGCGCCAGCGTGCGCACCAATTCGTCCACGGCCTCAGCGTTGCCGGAGACCACGACGGATTTCGGTCCATTGTATGCCGCGATGGTAATCTCGCCCGTTTCCGGCAGCAACGCTTCGATCTCTTCGGCCCGCGCCAGGACGGCGGCCATCTTGCCGCGCGCCGGCAGTTCGCTCATCAGCCGGGCCCGCTCGGCGACCAGGCGCAGTCCGGTCTCCATCGGGAAAACGCCGGCGATGCACGCCGCCGTGTATTCGCCCACGCTGTGTCCCAGCACGACGGCCGGTGCGATCCCCCACGACTGCCACAACCGGGCCAGCGCGTACTCCACGGCGAACAACGCGGGCTGCGTGAATGCCGTCTGATGAATTCGCGGGTCATGCGACGGGGACTGATACAACAGTTCGGTGAGCGTAACGCCCCAGATGCCGTGCAGAATCTCGCTGCAATCGTCGAGCGTTCGACGAAAGACCGGGGCCGAGTCGTAAAGCACGCGCCCCATCCCGGAATATTGCGATCCCTGCCCGGTGAAGAGCCAGACCAGCGCGGGCGGGCGTGCCTCCCTGACGAGACCGCGCCGCACGGTGCGCAGGTTTTGTCCGGCCAGAAAACCGTCGAGCTGCTGCTGCATCTGCTCGGCAGTTTCCCCGGAAATCGCCAGCCGCTCGGCGAAATGCGTGCGCTGTGCATTGGCCGAATAACAGAAATCGCCCAGTTCCCCGGGCGACAATCCCTGCACGGCGTTCCGATAGCGCAGCGCCAATTCTCGCAGCGCGGGCTCGGTCCGGGCGGAGATCGACAGCACGTGCACATCGCGGCGAACCTCGGGCGCGGCGTCGGGCGGCACGGGATGAGGATCAAAGTCTTCCAGCACCACGTGCACGTTCGTGCCGCCGAAGCCGAACGAACTGACGCCGGCGATCCGCTGTCCGTGAACGTCGGGCCACGACCGGAGCGCGTCGGAAAGAATGAGCCGTCCGCCGTCGAGTGCGAAGTGCCGGTTGAGCTTGTGAAAATGAATCTGCGGAAACAGCGTGCGCTGCTGCATCATCAAGACGACTTTGATGACGCCCGCCAGTCCGGACACGGTTTCCGTATGGCCGATGTTTGCTTTCACCGAGCCGAAATAACACGGCGCCCGGTCGGAGGATCGCAGGCCGAGCAGATCGTGCAGCGCGTTGATTTCAATCGGATCGCCGAGCGGAGTGCCCGTGCCGTGCGCTTCCACGTAACCGACCTGGTCGGCTGTGACGCCGGCTTGCCGCCAGGCGCTGCGAAGGCACGCCTGCTGGGCCGGCCCGCTGGGCGCCGTGATGCCGCTCGTGCGTCCGTCCTGATTGGCGGCCGAACCGCGGAGGACGGCGAGCACGCGGTCTCCGGCGCGCAGCGCGTCGTCCAGGCGTTTGACGACCAGCACGGCGCACCCTTCGCCGCGGACGTAGCCGTTCGCCGCGTCGTCGAACGCTTTGCAGCGTCCGTCCGGGGAGAGCATGTTGGCCTTCGAGAAGGCGATCGTCACCTCGGGACTGAGAATCAGGTTCACCGCCCCGGCAAGCGCCATGTCGCATTCGCGATTTCGCAGCGATTGGCAGGCAAGATGCAGCGCCAACAGGCCGGACGAGCAGGCCGTGTCGCACGCCAGGCTCGGACCGTGCAGGTCGAACGCGTACGACAGCCGATTGGCGGCGATGCTGTGGGTGTTGCCAGTCCCGGTGTAAGCGTCGATGCCTGCGCGATAATTCGGATACTGACTTTGGAGCGTGGAATAATCGTAGCCGCCGATGCCGATGAAGACCCCGGCGTTGGAACCGGAAAATCGCTCGCGGCTGTACCCCGCGTGTTCGAAGGCCTGCCACGCCGTCTCCATCAGCACCCGTTGCTGGGGGTCCATCCGCTGGGCTTCGCGGGGCGTGATCCCGAAAAACGTCGGATCGAACTCATCGACGCGGGACAGAAATCCGCCCCAGCGGGTCGTTGTCTTGCCCGGCGCCTCGGGACGCGGATCGAACAATTCCTCGACATTCCATCGCTCGGCAGGCGTCTCGCAGACGCCGTCGCCGCCGGTTTGCAGCAGGCGCAGAAACGCATCGAGATCTTCCGCCCCGGCGAATCGGCAACTCATCCCGATCAAGGCCAAAGGCTCCGCGGGGCCGACATCGGGCGGCAGTTCGATCGGCGCGGCGTTGGGAGTTTCCCCCAGATGCCGGGCCGCGCGGGCGATGGTGGGATAATCCCAGACGAGCGTGGGCGAGATTGGCCGGCCCAGCCAGTCTTCCAATTCGCCGGCCAACCGAACGGCTTTGAGCGAATCAAGGCTGAACGCACTGAAGTCCAGCGTCGGGTCGATTTCGCGGAAATCGCACCCGAGTTCCTGTGCCAATCGCTCGCGCAGCCAGGCTTCGATTTCATTGGCCGTACGCCGCACCGGACCGATGTCCGGGGAAAGATCCAGCGGCATCGGGTTCATGGCGGCCCCTGTAATGATCCCGAATGAAACAGCGACTTGAGAAACGCACACGCCGCGCGTTAGATTATCTCAACAGCGCCGCTCCCCCATTCTATCCCTGAGGTATTTCCCGTTACTGTACCGGCGCGAGGACCGAAACGAAATCCCGAAGCAGGATGTGGATAGGTCCAAGGGGGATTTGCTGGTGGATTGATCAGCAGCAATCTGAATTCGCCCGGAGGGCGTCGGAACATTGCCCAGGACGATGGCCCTGGATCTGGGATTCGGCACGTCTCCCTGGGAGAACGAAAAACCATGTTCGATACGTACATCACCGGCCTGGGCGTCTTCCTGCCGAACTCGTGCGTCGATAACACGCAGATTGGACACGTTCTCGGCCCGGTCAGCGCGTCCTCGCAGCGCGTGATGCAGTGGGTCCTCGATTACAACGGCATCCGTACCAGGCACTACGCGCTCGATCCTGCCACGAAAGAGCCGACCCATACCAATGCGGAAATGACGAAACTGGCCGTACTCGCGGCGCTCGCCGATGCCGGCGTGACGTACGATCGCCTGGAATGCCTGGCGTGCGGCACGTCGAGCCCGGATGTGCTGCTCCCCAATCATGCCCTGATGGTGCACGGCTTGCTGGGCGACCATTCCCTGGAAGCCGTCGCCACGGCAGGCGTGTGCTGCTCGGGGATGTCGGCGTTAAAGTATGTCTGGCTGAACGTCGCGGCCGGGCTGGTTCAGACAGCGGTCTCCACCGGGTCGGAATTCGCCAGCGTCACGATGCGGGCCTCGCATTTCAAGCCGCAGGTCCAGCGCCGGCTCGAAGAGCTCCAGGAACAGCCGACGCTGGCTTTCGAGCAGGAATTCCTCAGGTGGATGCTGTCCGACGGAGCGGGAGCCGCCGTGCTGTCAAACATTCCGCGGATGGACGGCGTATCGCTGCGCCTCGATTGGATGGAATTCCAGTCGTTCGCACACGAAGCGCCCCCTTGCATGTACTATGGCTGCATCAAAAACCCGGACGGCACGCTGACCGGCGGACGGTTGCTCAACGACCCGGCGGAAATTCTCTCGCAGGGGTATCTGTCGCTTTCCCAGGACGTCCAGGCGTTGCATCGGTACCTGCCGTCGGGAATGCGGCAGATGGCGGAGAGGGTTCGCGCCAGGCACGACGTTTCGCCCAGCCAGATCGACTGGTTTCTGCCCCATTACTCATCCGAAGGTTTCCGCAAGCCCTTGTTCGACGGCCTGGCCGCCGGCGGGTTTGAAATCCCGGAGGAGCGCTGGTTCACCAATCTGCGGTCGAAGGGCAACACGGGCGCAGCATCGATCTACATCATCCTCGAAGAACTCCTGGCGTCTGGCCGAGTCGAACCGGGCCAGCGCATTCTCTGTTTCGTCCCCGAAAGTTCGCGATTTTCGTTTGCCGTGTTTCAGCTCACGGCGGTCTGAAGATCTTTCCCGAAGGTGCACGTCCCATGGCGACCGTCGTGACGCAAGCTCCGCTCAAGCCGAAACCGCTCCAGGTCGAATATCCGAATCTTCGCTCCCGGTTGTTTCTCCACGGGTTTTTCCAGCGTCAGTCGAACATTCCCGAGGACCCGCCGTGGCTGCTCGAACGCTTCATGATGTTCTGCGAGAAATGGCTGTTGAAGATCGACCTGTCAGACATCACCGTGACGAAGCCGATCTTTCTGCTCGGCTTGCCCCGCTCGGGAACGACGATGGTGCAGGATCTGTGCTGCACGCATCCGCAAGTTGCCTACATCACCAATGCGATGCACCAGTTTCCCCGCACGGTCTGCGCCGTCGAAGTGTTGCGGAAACTGCTGCACATGGACTGCAAAGGCGAGCGCTACCTGGGAGACAGCATCGAAGTGCAAGCCGGTTCCCCGAGCGAAGGCCTCAAGTTCTGGGGTCATTGGTTCGGCTGGGACCCGGAGACTGTCCGGTATACGCCCCGCACCCCGGAAAGCTTTTCTCCGGAAGAAATCCGGGAGATTCATTACCAGTTGCGGCGAATCCTCTGGTGTTTCGGACCCAACCGCCGATTCTTCACGAAAAATCCCGCCTTGATCTCCGACATCGAGATCCTCCCGCATCTGTTCCCCGATGCAAAATTCATCCATCTCGTCCGCGATCCCCGTAACTCCGCCAATTCGTTGCTCAAACTCTATCGGAGGGAAACACAGCATTCGGAACTGATCCGCGCACAGGTCGGGGAGGGCAAGTATAACCGCGGCAACTTCATTCCCTACCCGCGCATCCCCAAGCTCGGCGATTACCTCGATCTCTGGGGGCCCGACGATCTGCGCACGACCGCTCACGTCTGGAACGACGCCATCGCGATCCTGCGCGGCTGGGGTCAACATCGCGAGAATTATCTCGAAATGAAATACGAAGACATCTGTCGCGACCCGAAAACGCAACTGGCCCGCTTGTTTGAGTTCGCCGAACTCCGGCCCGTCAACCAGGACGATAAATCGTACTGGGACAAGCTCGCCAACGTCGGCAAAATTCACCACACCAATCAATACGGCGATTTTGACGTCGTCGAAGACATCTGCGGCGAAAACATGGAATCACTCGGCTACAAACGCGCCGCCCGCTCACCCTGATGCTTGCGCTTCGCGATCCACCGGCCCCGTGCCGATCATTGCACCGCGCGCAATTCGCCCGCCAAATACGCCTCCCGGCACGCCCGCCTCCGCAGTTTCCCGCTGGTCGTCCGCGGGATGGAAAACGCCGGCACCAACAGCACCTTTGCCGGCGTGACCTCGTGCTGATCCGTGATCGACTTCACGATCTCGCTTCGGGCTGCCTCGGCGAACCGCGCTCCTGCTTCAGGGCCGTGAGACAGTTCGCGAGCCCAAAGCCTCGGTTCGACCTCGGCCACAATGACCAGTTGCTCGTGCTGGTCCTGTTCCACGGAAAACGCCGCGCAGCCGTTTTCCCGCAGTAAGGGGTGACAGCCCTGCACGGTGCGTTCCAGATCGTGCGGAGAGTGATTGCGGCCGTTGACGATCACCAGGTCTTTCAGTCGCCCGCTGATGAACAGTTCGCCGGACCAGAAGTACCCCAGATCACCCGTGCGAAGAAAGGGCCCGTCGCCGTCCGCCGTGAACGCGAGAAACGTCTCCTGGCTTTCCGCAGGCAGCCCCCAGTAGCCCTGCCCGACGCTCTCCCCCGCGACCCAGATTTCGCCAATATCGCCCTCGGGACATTCGCGTCGAGTTTCTGGAGACACGATCCGCACGCGCTGCCCCTCGCGCGGCACGCCACATCCCACGCGAACGGGCTCCTTCAGATTCTGTGCATTCCGCCGATGCAGGCTCAACGGCCGGCCGGCAGCGCCTCCCGTGACCAGCAGCGTCGATTCCGCCAGGCCGTAACAGGGCAAAAAGGCCTCACCGCGAAATCCAGCGACGGAAAACGCGTCCGCGAACCGGTCCAACGTGGCCGCATGGATCGGCTCGGCACCGCAAAAGGCCACGTCCCACGAACGGAGGTCTAAACCGGTCCGCGCAGCAGCCGGGATGCGGCGGACGCATTCATCATAGGCAAAATTCGGCCCCCCGCTGATGTTCGCCCGCCGTTCGCTGATCAGTTGCAGCCAGCGCACAGGGCGGAGAACGAACGCCAAGGGGGAGAACAACGTGCTGGTCCCGCCGCAGAACAACGTTCCCAGCAGTCCGCCGATCAGCCCCATGTCGTGGTGAAAGGGCAGCCAGAAGACGCCGACCGTGGTTTCGCTCGTGCCGAACGCCTCTTGAATCCTCTGCAAATTGCACAGCAGGTTGCCATGCGAGATCATCACGCCGCGCGGCGTGCGCGTGGAACCGGACGTGTATTGCAACAGGGCGAGATCGTTCCGCGACCGCTTGGGCAACGGCTGTTCCGGTTCGATTAACGCTGTTGTTCGTAAGTCATCGCAGGTCAGTACCGCAACCGGCGGCCGCAGGGCCTCTTGAGCGAAAATCGCCGCCAACGGCTCGCCCAATTCCGAGGACGTGATTACGATCGTCGCGCCGCTATCTTCTAAAACGGCTCTGAGACGATGCGCCTCCCGGTCCAGCCTGCGCGGGGGCGGGGCGCTCGTCGGAACGGCCACCATGCCGGCACAGACACAGCCGAAAAACGCCGTGACAAAGTCCAATCCCGGCGGACACACCAGCAGCACGCGCGCTCCCGGATCGGCTCGGCGCAGGAGCAAGCCGGCGATCCGCCGGGCTTGATCTCTGAGATCGCCGTACGTCAAGGAGTGTTCGCCTTGGCCATCGTCGGCGACGAACCGCAACGCCACGCGGTCCGAATGCCGGGCCGCCCGAGTCCAGAGCAGATCCCGCATCGATTCCATTGGAATCGCCGGGGAACAAACTTCGTCGGCCATCAGGCGTGCCTCTGGAAAGATCAGGTTCCGAAGGTTGATCGGGAGATGGAAATCTCGGTCGCCTCAACTCCCCCCCCAAGATGAGGATGCGTTCAGATTACTCTGGCTGGCCGGAAAGTGAATCCCTGGCGTTGAAGCCGCGGAATTGAGTCAAGCACAAAATACGTCGATATTCAACTTTTTCTGAATTCTGATGTTTTTTTTGCCATTTTACTTGAATTCTTCATTACGGGGTTGTTATGTTACGAAATATTCACATATGAGGTTCGATTTCTACGTCGAGCCGAACCGGTCAGGTGCATTCTTGTTGTCTCTTTGCGGTGCCACGCCTTCCTGTCGAAGGTGCAGTTTCTCTTCTTTCCTGTTCTAGGAGATCCGGTCATGCGAGCGAATCGTCGAAAAGGTTTTACGTTGATTGAATTGCTGGTGGTCATCGCCATCATCGCAATTCTGATCGCGCTCTTGCTGCCTGCCGTGCAGCAGGCCCGTGAAGCGGCCCGGCGCACCCAGTGCAAAAACCATCTGAAGCAGATTGGTTTGGGGTTCCACAATTATCACGACGTCTATGTGAATTATTTGCCGTCGGGGGCAACGGTTTACAATTCGGAGTGGAACCACAGTTGCTTTATCGCCATGATGGCTCAAATGGACCAGGCTCCGCTCTTTAACAATTACTATTTCTATGGCGGTAACTGGGGTGAACTGTGCCGAGGAGCCGCTCAGGGCCCCCAAAACATCGTGAATGTGAGAGGGGTGAACCTGGGGTGGGTTCAGTGCCCGTCGTCGGGATTGGGCCGGTTCGTCGATCGGTGCGGTGCGCCAGTTCAAATCGCCCACTATTTCGCCATTGCTGGCGCTGCCACCACGGCGTTGTGGAACGATACCCTCGGGTTTAACTCGGATTGCGGAACGCAGGCTTGGACTTCCAGCCGCGGCATGTCCTCCAAATCGCAACCTCTGGGGATCAAAGACTGCATCGACGGGACAGCCAATACGCTGCTCATGGGCGAAGTCAGTCATTTCCTGTTCGACTTGAACGCCGGCAACCCCCAGTATTCCGCGCCGAATCAGGATCGTGGTTGGCCGGAAGGAAACCATAACGGCGGCCACTGGGTCGGTAACGCTCTCACGACCAAATACCCGCCGAACGCAAAGGGTATCTATGGCACGTGCGGTGTCAATTCCGGTGGATGGGAACGGCGGACCAACACGCCCATGACATCCGCCCATGCCGGCGGCGCCCATGCCCTGCTGGTGGACGGCACTGTCCGGTTTGTGAACAACTCGATCGACATGAACACGCTGACGTACTTGTCGTGCCGCAATGAAGGCCGTGTGGTCGGCGACTTCTAAGCCGGCTGAGTTTTGTTTGAAGTGAAGAAACCATTCCCCTCGTGAGGGCCTTCGTGGCAGCCTTCACGAGGGGTTTCTTTTGGCATCGAGCCGTCGCCAAAGACTGGCGTTGGCGGCGCCGGGATCTTCTTTCGGCTGATGTCGGTCGGTCCCGGGCCTCAATTCGCCGAGGCGTCCATCCGTCGATAAAGCGTCAAGCGGTCGCTGTCGCGGAGGCGGCGTGTCACGCGTCGGGTCGACACCGGCATCCCGGCGCGGTTCATGCATGTTTGCGCCGCTTGAAACGAGAGCCGCTGCCATTCCCAGCGATCCAGCAGTCCGAAGACTTCGGCAAGATTCTGGAAGTCGATTCCCAGGCCGCGGTCATCGCCCATGATATGATGCCCGCGGGCTGCCCGGATCAGAAGCCGCGCTGCCAGCCGCGGTTTCGCCTGACGCGCCGCGATCACCCCCAAGAGGCCCCACGCATCAGCCTGCGTGCTGAGATCGGCCGCTTCCTCGGCGAGATCGAGCGCATTGTTGATCAGTTTTTCGGCGAGCATCGTCTTACCGGCAAGCAACGCGTCGGAACTCCAGTCGAGCAAGTCCTCGGCGTCTGCGGCCTCATGGATCGCCAGCACTTGCCTTTGAAATCGCTGGGCGAGATTATGCTCTCCCAACTCCCGGTAAATCGCGGCGAGATTGCTGAAGATCACGGCCTGAAGGCTCAGATCGCCCTTGACCTGAGCGCCGTCGAGTCCGCACATCAAATGAACGAGCGCGGAACGATACGCCTGCCGTTCGGCAAAATAGGCGCCGCAAGCGGCTTGCGTGGCAGGAGAGGAGTCTATGGCAGCGACCGTTGAAAAACGCCGGTCGGCCTCCGTCCACTCTTGTGCGTCTCGAAGCTGCTCAGCTTGCCGCAAAATCTCAATGGCATTGTCCATCGGCGTGCTTTCGGTGGCAATTGATGAGATCCACTGCACGCGGTGTCGAGAACATCAGCGTTCGGCTCGAAAGTTTTCTCGAAAGCCATCCGCTAAGTTCGCCATGCGACCTGAGACGCAACCCATAATACCTAATCATCCCATTATTGCAACTGTAACGAGGAGAGGATTTTTGCGGAATCAGGCGGGTTCTCTGGATATTGCAGGCCAATACGTCGGGATTCCAGGAAGCCTTGAACATCCCGGCCGCTGCCAGTTTGGCAGGAATTGATTGAACTCCTAGATTGGAACCGTCAGGCTGACAGGAAACTCAGGAGAGAGCATCTGTCGCAAGTTGTTTTTCAATAATATGTTATGCATATTGTTGCGAACGGAACGCGGTTCGCTCATGCTTTTCCCTACGCCGCATGGTTCACAGTGTGGACCACGGCTCGGCATCACACGACGTTCCTGAAATTCCGTTGGCGGAGGTTGGTGGCATGGCGAAGAAAGAGTCTAAAGGGTCCAACGAACTGAAGCTGGTTCCGCTGGGTGACCGCGTGGTGCTGAAACGCGCCGCGGCGGAAACCAAAACGGCCGGGGGCATTGTGCTGCCGGACAGCGCCACCGATAAGCCGCAGCGCGGTTCGGTGATCTCCGTCGGCGAAGGCCACGTCAAGAACAACGGCAAGCAAGTCGCGCTGACCGTGAAGGCCGGCGACGAAGTGATCTTCAGTTCCTACGCCGGCGATGAATTCAAGATCGGCGATGAAACCTACCTGTTGATGCGCGAGAACGACATTCTGGCCGTGGTCGGCTGAGTCGCTCGCAGATGAACTTAGCGAAGCTTCGCAGAAGCGTCCGTCGCGAAACGCGGCGGCTCTGAACACATTCCTACAAATTCGAAATACAGGAGTCTGCACCATGCCGAAAATTCTAGCCTTCGATCAAGAAGCGCAAGAGGCGATGCGCCGGGGCGTGTCGAAACTCGCCAAGACCGTTCGCGTCACGCTCGGCCCGCGCGGCCGCAATGTGATCATCGAAAAGAGCTTCGGCTCGCCGACCGTCACCAAGGACGGCGTCACCGTCGCCCGCGAAATCGAGCTGCCGGATAAGTTTGAAGACATGGGCGCCCGCATGGTGCGCGAAGTCGCCAGCAAGACGTCCGACATCGCGGGCGACGGCACGACCACCGCGACCGTCCTCGCCGAAGCCATCTATGTCGAAGGTCTCCGCGCCGTGGTTGCCGGCGTCAATCCGATCGAGATGAAGCGAGGCATGGATCAGGCCGTCGAACAGATCGTCGCCAAGCTCAAGGCCGCGGCGGTGGATTGCAAGAACAAGAAGGCCATCGGCCAGGTCGGTACGGTGGCCGCCAACGGCGACACGGAGATCGGCGGGATTCTCGCCGATGCGATGGAACAAGTCGGCAAGGACGGCGTGATCACGGTCGAGGAAGGCAAGTCGTTGACCACGAATTTCGAGGTCGTGGAAGGGATGCAGTTCGATCGCGGCTACCTGTCGCCGTACTTCGTGACCGATCCGCAGACGATGGAATGCGTGATGGAGGACGCCTACATCCTGATTCACGAAAAGAAAATCACCAGCGTCAAAGACCTGGTGCCCGTGCTGGAGAAGGTCGTCAACGCCGGCAAGCCGCTGCTGATCATCGCCGAAGAAGTCGAAGGGGAAGCCCTCGCCACGCTGGTGATCAACAAGCTGCGCGGCACGTTCAAGATCTGCGCTGTCAAGGCCCCGGGCTACGGAGACCGCCGCAAGGCCATGCTCCAGGACGTCGCCATCATGGTCGGCGGCCAGGCGATTTTTGAAGACCTCGGCATTCAACTCGAAAACGTGCAACTGTCGGATCTCGGCCGCGCCAAGCGGATCGTGATCGACAAGGACAACACAACGATCATCGAAGGCCTCGGCAAGACGGCTGATCTCAAGGCTCGTACCGAGCAGATTCGCCGCGAGCTGGCCAATTCGACCAGCGACTACGACAAGGAGAAGCTGGAAGAACGGATCGCCAAGCTTTCCGGCGGCGTGGCCCAGATCAATGTCGGCGCCGCGACCGAAAGTGAAATGAAAGAAAAGAAGGCTCGCGTGGAAGACGCCCTTCATGCCACGCGTGCGGCGGTCGAGGAAGGCATCCTTCCCGGTGGCGGCGTCGCCCTGTTGAGGGCTTCGCTGGGCATCAAGCCGAAAGACTTGAACGAAGATGCCGTGACCGGCTTCAACATCATCGTTCGCGCGTGCCGGGCTCCGCTCACCCAGATTGCGAATAACGCCGGCGTGGACGGCTCCGTCATCTGTGAAAAGGTATCGGAACTCGACGGCAACAAGGGTTACAACGCTGCCACCGGCGAATACGAAGACCTCGTCAAGGCAGGCATCATCGATCCCTGCAAGGTGACGCGGAGCGCTCTGCAGAACGCGGCCAGCGTTTCCACGCTGCTGTTGACCAGCGATGCCCTCATTGCCGAGAAGCCGAAAGACGACAAGAAAGACAGCCACGGCGACCACGACATGTACTAACGTCTGAAATCGTTTGCCGTTTTGCGGTCGTTCGATTGCCGCACACACTTATAGCAGCCCCGGTCGAGGAGTCGACCGGGGCTGCTTCGTTTGGCGGCCTCCTGATCGGCACGTTTTGTTTTTCGGCGCTGCCGGACGGGTTGGACTTGTCGCGCCGCGTTGATATCATGTCGACACGCCGGCCGCTTGCCGCCAGAGTGCAATTGACTCTGGCCAGCTCAGATCGACAACACGCCGGGCGCAACACGATCTCAGGGAAGGGTTTTTCTTGTGGGACAGAGATGGGTTTTGTGGTCGGAAGTCGTTCCCCGGATTACGGCTGAGCAGTGGTGTCAGTTTGCGGCCCTGAAAGAGCACCTGCTGGCCACCACGACTGAGGCGAAGACCGTCGAGGACTTGCTGAGGAGCGTGATTTCCGACTTGTCGGGAGAACTGGCTGCGGTCGGCGTCGCGATTTGGAGACGCACGCCCGACTGGAGCATAGTGGTGCAGCACGGTCGCTGGCCAGCCCAGGAACTTCCTCGAAACCTGCTGTCCGAAGTTCTCGACCGGGAAGCCACCGGGCAAGCGGCCTGGGACGGAATTCCCGGCACGCGGCTCTTGCTGGCCCCGCTTCGCTCCGTGGAAATGACGGGTGCCGTGCTCATTGTGGCCCAGCGCGAAGGTGGGCCCGACGAATTGTGGCTGGCAACGCTCACCGGACGCTGGCTTGGTGAGGCGGTCGACGTCGTCAAGAGGCTAGAACGGTCGGCCAGCCGGATTGCACTGCTCAGGAAGATTCTGCAGATTGCCTCGGCGTGGTCCACCGTACGCGAGACCGAGCCGCTGCTTCGACGGATCGCCGAAGAATCCACCCGATTGCTCGATTGCGACCGGGCCAGCATCTTCCTCTGGGACAAAGACCATCAAGAGGTGATTGCCTGTCCGGCGCTCGGGGTGGAGTCGGATTCGCTCCGGCTGCCCGATCGGACGGGCATTGTCGGCGAAGTGATTCATTCGGGAAAATCGATCCGCGTGGATGATGCCTACGCGGACCCCCGCTTCAGCCGCAAGGTGGATGTCGCCGGCGGCTACCGCACGCGCAACCTGCTTTGCGCGCCGCTGTTCGATGGCGACCGCAAGCTGATCGGCGCGTTTGAGGTCATCAACAAAAACCGCGGGGTCTTCACGGCGGATGATGAAATCACGTTGTCGGACCTGACGCTGCAAGCGGCGGCGGCCGTGCTCAGCACCCGGGAACGCGAATCGCTGCTTCGTTCGCATCAGCAATTGACCGAGCAGGTGACCCGGGGCGTGACGATTATCGGCGACAGCCCGCCGATCGTCGCGTTGCGGAGCACTGTCCGCCGCCTGGCGGCCACCGATCTGCCCGTGCTGATTCTCGGCGAAAGCGGGACGGGAAAAGAAGTCGTCGCCCAGTCGCTGCATTACCAGGGGCCGCGGGCCGAGCGGCCGTTTATCGCCGTGAATTGCGCCGCCCTCACCGAAACCCTGCTGGAAAGCGAGTTGTTCGGACATGAGAAAGGTTCATTCACCGACGCCCATGAGATGCGGCGCGGGAAATTCGAGCTGGCTGACGGGGGCACGATCTTTCTCGATGAAATCGGCGATATGAGCCTGGGTGGACAGGCAAAGCTGCTGCGCGTTTTAGAGCAAAAAGTGATCACGCGCGTCGGCGGTTCGCAGTCGATTCCCATCAATGTGCGCGTGATCGCCGCCACCAATGCCCATCTGGCCGACTCGGTCCGAGGCAAGAAATTTCGCGAGGATTTGTACTTCCGGCTGAATGTCGTGACGCTGGAATTGCCCTCGCTGAGAGACCGGCCGGAAGACGTCCTCCCGTTGGCGGAACATTTTCTCGGCGTGTTTTCTCTGCAGGCCCGCCGCCAGAAACTGTCGCTGTCCCCGGACGCGAAAAAGCGGATGCAGACGCACACCTGGCCCGGCAATGTCCGCGAGCTGCGCAACCTGATGGAGCGAGTCGCTTTTTTAGCGCCCGGCGAGAAAGTGGAGGTCGACGACCTGGCGTTCATTCTCAGCCCGGAGCGGGACACGTTCCACGAGCCGTCCGCCGACATGGGCCTCAGCGAGGCGACCAACGCGTTCCAGGAAACGTACATACGCAAGGCCATCAAACGGGTCCGCAACAACATGAGCGAAGCGGCTCGGCTTTTGGGGCTGCACCGTTCCAATCTCTATCGCAAGATGCGCCAGCTCGGCATGAGCGAAGCGGAAAGCGGCGAGGAGGATGCGGAGTAGTTGCGCATTCGCCATTCCCTTAGCGACGCTTCGCAGAAGCGTTCACGCCGATGCCCTCGGCGGGCTTTGGGGGCTGACAATCATTGCGCTCGGCATTGGAACGGCGCAGGCAAACGCTACAATGCGTGTTTCCGCGAAATCATACGGCTGGAAGTCAATCCCCTGAAGGAACTGCGCTGGTGACGACTGTCATTGTCTGGGTCGGTTTTGTGCTGATGGTGCTGGTGCTGCTCGCCTTCGATCTCGGTGCGTTCAGCGGGAAGAAGTCGCAGACCATCTCCGCCCGCCAGGCACTGTTTCGCACCGCGGTCTACGCCTTTCTCTCCGTGCTGTTCACGGTCTTCGTCTACTATGCCTACGAGCGGCATTGGTTCGAACTGGGCGTCAACAAGGAAGACCCCGCAGTAGCCGATGCCGCCGTGCATCACGGGCCGCAGTGGATCAATCTGAAGCTGCCGTTTGAACCGGAATTGCAGGCCGGCGGTGCGCATGGGATGCCGGCGAACGGCACCGAAGCGGCGACGATGTTCTTCACCGGCTACCTGGTGGAACAGTCGCTCAGCATGGACAACATCTTCGTGATCGCGCTGATCCTCACCTTCTTCCAGGTTCCCGCCGCCTATCAGCATCGCGTCCTCTTCTGGGGAATTCTGGGGGCCCTCGTCATGCGCGGCGTGATGATCGGCCTCGGCTCGGCGATCATTCACGCATTCGACTGGGTGATCTACATCTTCGGCGCCTTGCTGATCTACACCGCGATCAAAATGGCCTCATCCGGCGACGATCATCTTGATTTCGACGAAAGCAAAGTCGTCAAGTTGTTCCGTAAGTTTTTCCGCGTCCATCCGGGGTTCGTGCAAGACCGTTTCTTTGTGCGTGTCGACGGAGTGCTCGCCATTACACCGCTGTTTCTGGCACTGATGATCGTCGAAAGCACCGACTTGCTGTTCGCCGTCGATTCCATTCCGGCGGTCTTCGGCATCACGCATGATCCGTTTCTGGTCTTTACTTCGAACGTGTTCGCCATCCTCGGGTTGCGTTCGTTGTATTTCGCACTGGCGGATCTGCTCGATAAATTCCGGTACTTGAAATACAGCCTGGTGGTGATTCTCGCGTTTGTCGGCCTGAAGATGCTGGCACATGCGTATGTGGGGATCTCGCCGATCGTTTCGCTGGGCGTGATCGCGGTGATGCTGGCCGCCGGGATCGGCGCGTCGTGGGTCATCCCCGCGCCGCCCGAAGCCCCGCCGGAAGCCGGGTTGCCGGAAGAAGTCGAAGTCGCCTGACCGGCAACATAGGTAGCCCTGACTCGGTGAACCTGCTACGTTTCAGCGCTATGACGGCCGCCTTGCAGCAATCGACGTCCGACATTTCCCGCGCGGAACGGCCTGAGATCGAACGGCCCTATGTGGCGATCCAGCGGAACCCTTACGCCGGGTCGAGTCAGCGCAAAGGTCAACTGATGGAACTGGTCAGGCAGTTGCGCCAGCGCGGCCTCAAGCCCCGGATTTTTCGCCGCAGGGAACGTCTACAGGACTGGATGTCGTCCGCCGAACGCCGTGCTCGGCTGCGTTGTCTTGTGGCCGCCGGCGGAGACGGCACGGTGGGCGACTTGATCACGCGCTATCCGGGAGTCCCGCTTGCCATTTTTCCGCTGGGGACCGAAAACCTGTTCGCGAAGTTCCTGGGGATACCGCGGTCCGGGAAAAGATTGGCCAACTTGATCGTCGAGGGCGCTGCCCGAAGGTATGATCTCGTCCGAATCGGTGCCCGGCGTTTCAGTCTCATGGCGGGCGTCGGCCTTGATGCGGACATCATCCATCGCACGCACAACCGGCGTCGCGGCAACATTCACAAATGGCAATACATCGTACCAATCTGGGAGGCCTGGAACCGGGCCATGCAGAGTCCCCGGTTGAGAGTCTTCTGTGACGACGATCCGACGCCGGTGGAAGGCCGCGCCGTCTTTGTGATGAATCAGCCGGCCTACGGATTGCGATTTCAAATTGCCGCCAGCGCGGACGGTCACGACGGCCAATTGGAACTGCGGATCTGCGACTGGTCGTCTCGCTGGAATCTGCTCTGGCTCGCCTGGCAAGCGTGGCGCGGCGGCTGGGAGCGGCTGCCAAATGTCATTGTTCGCCAGGCGAAAACCGTGAGAATCGAATCCGTCGCGCCGACGCCGGTGCAGGTGGATGGCGACCCGTGCGGCGAGACGCCGGTGGAGATCGAAATCCTGCCGGATGCGTTGGAAGTTTATGCCGTAAAACAGGGTGAGCGATGCCCGTGATTTCGGTAAGATGAACCCAGAGGATTGGCCATGCGGAGTTTTCACGGAATCACCAGACTTCTCCACAGACAGGAATGTCTGTGCCACCGAACCGGGAGACCTGCAATGGATCAAAGGAACCGAGCATGACTCAATCCACCGTAACCGTCGGTCCGTGGCGTTGCGGGCCGCGAGAGAGGCTGCTGTTCATTGCCGGGCCGTGCGTGATTGAAAGCGAAGACCTGATCCGCCGCGTCTCAGGAGAGTTGGCGGGGCTGTCACAATCTCGGTCTTGGCAGATCGTGTTCAAATCGAGCTTCGACAAGGCGAACCGCACCAGCGTCGACAGCTTTCGCGGGCCGGGCCTGGAAAAAGGACTGGACATCTTGGCGAACGTCCGCCGGGAGACAGGCTTGCCGGTCACGACCGACGTCCACGAGGCGTCGCAGGCCGGACCGGTCGCCGAGGTCTGCGACATCTTGCAGGTTCCCGCGTTTCTTGCCCGGCAGACCGATTTGATCGAAGCGGTTTCCACGGCCGCGGCGAAATATGGCCGCACGGTGAACATCAAGAAGCCGCAGTTCACGGCTCCGGAAGACATGGTGCACGTCGTGAAAAAATGCGCGGCATTCGGCGACCCTGCCGTACTGCTGACGGAACGGGGGACGATGTTCGGTTATGGCCGGCTGATCAACGACATGCGGTCGATCCCGGTGATGCAGTCGTTCGGGGTGCCGGTGGTCTTCGACGCGACTCATAGCGTGCAGATGCCGGGCGGAGCGACAACGGGCGGGAATCGGAAACTGGTGCCGTTTCTGGCGCGGGCGGCGGTCGCCTGCGGGTGCGATGGGGTGTTTCTGGAGACTCACCCCGACCCGGACCGGGCGCTGAGCGACGGCCCGAACCAGTTGGCCTTGCAGGACTTGCCGATTCTGCTGGATCAACTGGTGCGTTTGCGCGCGTTAGCCAGCGAGTTCGCCTAGAAGTTACGTCGCGCCGGGCCGATGGCGTTGATTCAGCGGAAGTTGTGCGCCAAACTATTCCAACGCCGCTCTCTGCCAGAGCGTAAGTGGGGAATCGCTTTGTCCGGCGACTTGCCGGCAAGCCGTGCCGTGTCCATTAGGCCCTGTCAGCCGAACGCTGCGGGGAGGAAGAGACCACTCGAGATGCCGTCGGTTTTCAGTCGATACCGCGTTGCCCTGATCTGCTGCGGAGCGGTCGCTGGAATCGTTCCAGGTTGCCAGAACAAACCGCCGCCTGCGGTCGTCGCGCCCGGCCCCGGCAGCGCAGCGACCGAGTCCGAGCCGGCTCCAGCGGACCCGGCGACCGACATGCTGAGCAGCGCCATGTTCCAGTTGCAGCCCGAGAACCTGGGGATTGATTCCCATCCGCAAGGTGCCGTGGCGGTCCTCAACAGTTGGCGGGAGCAGACGCCGTTGATCGAGGTAGCGCGGTACGGCTTCACGGCGGACAGCCTGAAAGAATTTCCGGAAACCCTGCTGTCAGACGAACAGCGAAGCCGGATGCTGGCCACCGAGTTTTTCACCGGCGACGCTTTGTACATTCGCAACGCCTTGTTGACGGCGGCCATGGCGCGCAGCGTGGCCGACCAGCAGGAGAACGAGTTGGATCGCGTGGTCGCCTTGTTCGAATTCGCGCTGCGCACGGTGACGCTGCAGCCGCCGGAAGCGCCGCAGTTGCCGTTTCCGCTTTATGAAATCCTGGTGCTGGGGCAGGGATCATCCGATGACAGGGCCTGGGTCTTCGCCGCCTTGCTGAAGCAGCAGCGCATCGACTCCGTCATCCTGCAGGCCCCGGACGATCCGGAAGCCCGTCTTGTCGGCGTCATCCTTGAAGGCGACGTCTACCTCTTCGACACGAAGCTGGGGTTGCCGATCCCGCGCGGCGACGATCCGCCCGGCGTCCGCATCACCCGTCCGGCGACGATCCGCGAAATGCAGGCTCATCCGGAATGGTGGGAGGCGATGACGGTGCGGGCCGACCTGCCGTATCCGTGGAACGCCGAGCAGTTGGCCGGCGCCGACGTCCTGATCATTTCCGAGGAAGAATCGTGGAGCGGGCGCATGAAGCAGTTGGAGACCGTGCTGCCGTCCAATTCCTTGTGCGTGCTGTACGACCCGATGGTGGAGTCCGCGTCCCTGCCGTCGCTCGCAAAGCGGATCGCCGCGGGCAACCCGGAATGGACGCCGGACAAGCTGAAATTCTGGAGTCATCCGCTGAGCGTGCCGGCGCGGCTGCAGCAGATGGGCCCGCAGGCTCAGCAACTCGGCGGCTTTTTTCAGCGCTTCAATGCGCCGCTGGAAATCAAATCCAGCAAACAACAGATGACGATCAAGCAAGAAGAATTCGCCGGACGCCTGGTTCCCCGGGAAGGTCGTCCGCTCGATCCGAACGCGCAGCTCGTCCCTTCGCAGCAGCATCTCAAAACCCGGACCGAGCAATTGATGAGCCGTTATGCGCTGGCGACGTCGCATTATCTCCGAATCCGGCACCTGGCCGTTGAGACGCCGCCCGCAGAGATGCAGGACCCGACGAACCCCCAGGTCTTTCAGGCTTGGATGGCGCTCTATCAACTGGCCGCGTCGGATGCGTCGTACTGGAGCGCCCTGTGCAAGGTGGAATTGAACGACCGCGCGGCAGCCGCCAACGCGCTGCAGGACTACCTGAAGCGCTTTTCGCAGAGTGACTGGGCGTCCTCCGCACGCTACGTGCTGGCGCTGGTGCAGGCCGATCTCGGCCGGCTGCCCGAGGCAAGGGCCGCCATTTCCAACATGTCGCCCGATGATCCGCATCGCCCGGGCCTCGATATTTTGATGAAACGCTGGGACGCGCTGCCCGAGACCAAGCCTGCCGGCGACTCGTCTGCCGATCCCGAGAAGTAACCCCCCCGGGCATCCACCACTCAAAGCCCGGCGTCGCCGACGCCGGGACCCGGATTGCGCCCAGCCGCCGGTCAAGACGCCTTCGACGCGCCGGCCGGCGGATCGGGCGGCAGGTGGTGGCCCATCTTGTCTCGCTTCGTGGCGAGATACGTTTCCCGCTGTTTCATCGGCGGGGCGATGATCCCGACCTGTTCGACGACTTCCAGATCAAACCCCGGAAATGCGTTCATCTTCTGCGGGTTATTCGTCAACAGCCGGACCTTGGTCAGTCCGAGGTCCTTCAGAATCTGCAGGCCGATGCCGTAATCCCTGGAGTCGGCCTTGAACCCGAGCTTGTGATTCGCTTCGACGGTGTCGTACCCCTGGTCCTGCAACTGGTAGGCTTTCAACTTGGCCAAGAGGCCGATGCCGCGGCCCTCCTGCGGCAGATAGACCACCGCCCCGGCCCCCTCGGCGTGAATCATGTTCATCGCCAGGTGGAGTTGGTCGCCGCAGTCGCAACGGAGGGAATCGAGCACGTCGCCTGTGAAGCACGACGAATGCATCCTCACCAAAGGCGCCGGGACCGCGGACAGGTCGCCCCAGACAATCGCGAGCGGCTGCTGCTCTTCATGACGGACCGAATAGGCAATCACGCGGAAGTTGCCGTAGTGCCGAGTTTCCAAAGGGACGTCGGCTTCCCGGGTGATCAGTTGCTCGCTTCGCCGGCGATGGCGGATCAGTTGATCGATGGAGACCAGCGGCAGATTGTGCTTCTTCGAGAGGGCTTTCAATTCATCAAACCCCGCCATGCCATGACCGGTGTGACTGCAGATTTCGATCAGCGCCGCCACGGGGCGGCAGCCCGCCAGGCGGAGCAGGTCGACCGTCGCTTCGGTATGGCCGGCCCGGCGCAGCACGCCGCCGTCCTTGGCGAGCAGGGGATGAACGTGTCCCGGCCGGACAAAATCGAGGGCGGCGCTCGCCGGATTCGCCATCGCCGAGATGGTCAACGCGCGATTTTCGGGGCTGACGCCGGAACCGGACTCGCGATGATCAATGGGAGTGAGAAACGCCGTCCGGTTCGGCGACGAGTTTCGCTCGCTGTCGACGATGGGCGTCAAACCCAGGCGTTCGGCGGTTTCGGCCAGCAGCGAAACGCACAGTTCGCCCATTCCGTGCCGGAGCATGAAATGAACCTGCTCCGGCGTGATCGTCTCGGCGGCGCAGACGAAATCCCCTTCGTTTTCGCGTTCCTCGGCGTCGACGACGATCAGCATCCCGCCCGATTTCAGGGCATCCAATGCGTCGTCGATCGTGTTGAAACGGCTATCGGGCATCGAAACAGACCCTGTGGTTGAGACGTTTCCTGCAGTATACCAGACTCGCCCTTTCGAGTCGTGCGACAGTCGGCCGCTTCGGTTTCGTCGGGTGTGGGACACGCAGCGCGAAGTCAAGCAGAAGATGAGCCGCTGGAAGCATCACAATGCAGGGAATGGCAGCTTTCCACGGGATTCGTTGGAGAAGAGTTGAAAGTCCCGATGGTGGACAGCGTCTCGCAATCTTATCCAAGGCAGCGACCTGTCGCAGTGGCAATTATGGGACGTCTGAAACCAAGTTTCACTTCAACAGCCGTATCCGCTCCACATCCGGCAGCCTGAGCTGCATCTCGTGCGCTCCGACGCGGAGTTGCCCCGGCTTCGACGGCAGATGGACCAGGAACGGCTTGCCGACCAGCAGGTTGCCGGGGACGGGGGCCGCGTTCCAGCGGCGGCTGTCGTGCGAGACGGGGCTGTTGTCGCCCAGGACGAAATACTCGTCGGATCCAAGCGTGTGTGGTTTGCCGACGGCGTGCCGGGTGTGCTGTGCCGTGTAATAGACATCTCGATAGAGCTTGATGTCGTTCACCTGCAATTTCAATCCGTGCGCTCCGAAGCGCACCGGATGGCGCGTGACTCGGCTGCCGGCCGGCGTTTGAAAATGAACCGGCGGAAGGACCGTGACCCCATTCACGGCGACCAGCGCCTGCTGATCGAACAACGACATCTCTACGACGGCATCGCCGTGAAGCAGGCCGAGCGGCAGACCGGCGGTGGCCGCGGGGTCTTTGCTTTCTTCGACATACAGCCGGACTTCGCCTCGGTCGAAATCGAACACCGCGGCAAAATCCATCGGGCCGGTTGACATCTCGATGCGGAATTCGCCCCGGCCTCCCGCAATCTGTACCCGGCCCGACCACATCAGATCGCGCACCACGGTCGGGACCTGCTGCTGATCGGCCGAGTTGTAACCGTAGAAATCCGCGATTGGGGCGATGTGTGACTGCTCGTACAAGTCTTCGACGACGTCGCGAAACTCCGGCCCCTGCGAGAGTTCGTACAGCGTGTCGCGCACTTTCTCCGGCAGGGCGCCGACGCACGACAGCCGATGGGTCAGCTTGTCGTATCGTAAGCCGGCCGGCGGCACTGAGTCTGGCGGAATGTCTTTCGGCCAGTCGGCGAGAGCCACCGACGTCTGGTGCTGGCCGCCGCGGCGAATCCAATGGGCGTAGTTGACCCACGCGGTTTCCGTGCCGTCGTCATCCGTCAAGCGGAAGGACGCACCATCGGCCTGCCACGCGGGGTGACCGCCGGATTCCGGATCCTCGGCGACCCAATGCGGATGCACGGCGGGCGATTTTTCGGAAAGCGATTCCTCGTCGGCCGCATGATGTTCGTGCACCAACTGCCGCAGCTCGCGCTGGTCGGCCCAGTTCTTGCGACAGAGTTCGCCGTTGATGACGACGTCGCCGTCCACGATCTGCATCGTTTCTCCCGGCAGGCCGACCACCCGTTTGACGAACGCTTCCGTCGGGTCGGCCGGGTTGCGGAAGACGATGACTTCCCAGCGCCCGGGGTTTCGGTAGAGATATGTCTGCTTGAAAACCAGGAGTTGATCGCCGTGATTGCGGGGTACGCTGCTGACGAGAATGCCCGTCTGACCGCAATTCGGGCAGACGGCTTTCTGGCGGCGGGCATCATCCGACTCGGAATCGGCGGGATCATCGGTGTCGTAAGCCACGCCGAAGGCGAATTCCGCCTGGCACGTCGGGCAGGCGACGCGCTTGTGATAGCCAAGCAGGGCCGGGGCCATCGAGCCGGTCGAAATCATGTAACCTTCCGCCAGAAATGTGCGGAAGAGAATCACGGCAATCAGCAGGCTGATCAACGCTTCCGCCAGCGCGCGCGGAAAGCTTGCCGCAGGCGGCATCGTTGCGTTCGTTTCTGGAACAGGATGCGGCACGCGTTCACGGTTCCGGCGGCGGTAGGATGTTCGAACGTTGCGGGTTCGCGGACCACGGACAACCCGCGTAAAACCGTCCCTTGATTCTAGTTCATGTCGCCCGACACCGGGAAGAGCAAGCGCAAATCACGCCAGGGCAATCCCCACTGGGAAGCGGGCCGGGGCCGTGCGTCTCCCCGAACAACGCGTTGACTTCAGATCAGTGCCGTTTTATGCTTTTTGCACGGAGAAATGACGAGAGAACTTCAGTCGTTGACCAGCGCCGCCATCCAGAGGATTTCCGCTGATGCTCTCTCAATGCAATCGCCGCGAGGTTTTGGCGGCGAGCGGGGCTTTGCTGGCTGGCGGCGGGACGGCGCCGCGTCTTAATGCCGACGAACGGCCCGGCACGCGGCGACGGTCAGGCAAGGCGAAGAGCGTGATCTTCCTGTACCTGCACGGCGGGGCGCCAACACAAGACATGTTCGACCTGAAGCCCGACGGCCCCGTCGAGAGCCGCGGCGAATTTGTCCCGATCTCCACTAATGTGCCTGGCATCGACGTTTGCGAACATCTGCCGAAGATGGCCCGCTGGATGGATCGGGCCGCCGTGCTTCGGGCCGTCAATCACAAGGCCGGCTGTCATAATGAGATTCCCAGCTTCACCGGGTACGAACCGCCGAACAACGGCATGCAGGATGCGACCGATCACAATCTGCCGCCGAGCATGGGGTCGGTCTGCGAGTACCTGAAGCCTTCGAAAGAGCGGTTGCCGGCGTACGTCAGCCTGCCGAATCCGCTCGGGTATTTCGGAGAGACGGGGCCCGGGGCCGGATTTCTCGGACACCGTTACGCCCCGCTGTTGACGAGCGCCCCGCCGGAATGGGATGCGGGGGCCGACATCAAAAATCGGAAAGAGCCGCTGCTCCTCCGCGGCATTCCGAAGATCAACGACAGCCGGCTGATCGACGGCATGACGGCCGACCGGTTGCGAACCCGGCAATCGCTGCTGGCCCGACTCGAAGCGAACGAAACCCGGCAGGCATCCGATGCGGCAAAGTTCGACCAGTTTCAGCGCTGGGGATTCGACGTGCTGACGTCGCATCAACTTCAGCGCTGTTTCGATCCGGCCCTCATCGATCAGTCCGTGAAGGAACGGTACGGCAACACTCTGTTCGGCAACAGCGCATTCATTGCCACGCAACTCGTGGCCCAGGGAGTGCAGTTCGTCAACGTGATCTGGACCTGGTATTTCCAGCTCATTGGCGGGTTGCAGGATTTCGGCTGGGACACGCACGAGCACAATTTTTCGATTCTTCGGCGCTACCTGCCGCATGTCGACCAGGTCTATTCCTCGCTCATGGAAGACCTGGAACGAACGGGCCTTCTGGAAGAAACGCTGGTCGTGCTGACCAGCGACTTCGGCCGCACGCCGAATGTGAATGCAACCGCCGGGCGCGACCATTGGCCTCATTGTTATGCGACTATCCTCGCTGGGGCCGGCATCCGCGGCGGCACGGTGTTCGGCAGTTCCGACAAGCAGGCCGCCTGGCCCGTTGATGGCCCGGTGCGCCCAGCCGACATTTGTGCCACGATCTACGAATGCCTGGGCATCGATCCGGACCGGATCATTTACGACCGGCTGAATCGGCCGCACAAACTTGCCCAGGGCGGGGAACCCATCCGGGCGATCCTGGCGTGACGGCCAAAAGTGGACCGCGGTTGCCAACTGCGGCTTTGAGTGAGACAACGACTCTTTGAGGATCTCTTGAGAATGGCCGATCTCTTTTCCGTGGAAGACCAGGTGGTGTTGGTGTCGGGCGGCAGCCGGGGGATCGGCAAGGCGCTGGCCGCCGGGTTTGCGAGCCGCGATGCGAAGGTGATCATCACGGGGCGTTCGGAAGAAACGCTGGCCGCCGCCGCCCAGGAAATCTCCACGGGCCGTCACCCGGTCGGTTTCGTCGTGAGCGATGTCTCCGAAGCGGAAAAATCGGGCGAAGTGGTCGAGAAAGTGCTCGCGCTGGGCGGCCGCATCGACTGCCTGGTGAACGTCGCCGGCGTCAACATCCGCAAGCGGATGGAGACGTACACCGTCGCCGAGTACGATTACATCACCAACATCAATCTCCGCGGTGCGTTTTTTCTGGCGCAGGCGGTTGGCAAGCACATGATCGGCCGCGATGGCGCCGGGACGATCATCAACATCGAATCGCTCAATACGTATGCGCCGTTGAAGGGCGTGCTGCCGTATGCGATGAGCAAGGCCGGCATGGGGATGATGACCCGCGGCCTGGCGATGGAATGGGGGCCGCACGGCATCCGGGTCAATTCGCTGGCGCCGGGATTCGTGCTGACCGATCTGACGCAGAAATTGTGGTCCAATCCCACGATGCAGGCGTGGGGCATTCCCAATACTCCACTCAGGCGGCTTGGCGTCCCGGACGACATGGTGGGCACGGCGATCTTTCTGGCCAGCCAGGCCTCCGCCTTCATGACCGGACAGATTCTCTACGTCGACGGCGGATTCACCGCCGGCATGAACTGGCCGATCGACCTGCCGTAACGCCGCAATTCGCATTCGCCGGCTTCCACGCAACCGCCGATTCCTTCGGCGGTTTTGCCTCCGTTCGGCGTTGCCACCGGATTAATCGATCCGACCGGAAATTCCGTGCGGCATGTCGCCGGGGACGCGGCGAATTCTCGTCGTAATTCGCACCGCCAAGCTATGTTCCCAATAAGCATCATTCGCGCGAGGCCGGCTGCGTCTCGCGTTCTGGTTCCGAAGCATTCATCCAACTTGGCGACCCTCGTCCATGAGCGACGGCACTGCGACTCTCGATCTTCCCGTGACATCCGCTGCCGCGCCGCCGGCGCCGGAGTCGCTGGTCGATGTCCGCGTGGATGAATTGATCATCGGCCGGCCGCTGAAGTTTCCCGTGTATGACAGCAACAATGTGCTGCTCCTGGCGGAAGGTTCGCTGATCTCGGCCGAATTCAGGCGGCTGCTCAAGCAGCGGAACATGGATTCGATTCAAGTCAACCGGGAAGACGTGGATCGAATCAGTCTTTCGACATCGGCCTTGGCGGACCGGAAGTCGACCGAGGCGTTGTCGCTCGATTCCGTCGTTGCCAAGCAGCTCGATAAGGTCATCGAATCCGGGCTGCTCTCGTTTCAGAACAACGGTCCGGCGTTCAAGGAAGACGTTGTCTATCATGGCCGCAAAGCCTACGACCTGGAAAAACACGCCACGCTGCGTGATCAGCGCACGGCGACGTCGGAATCGCTCAATAACATGATGAAAGAAGCGCTGCACGGCCGCGGCGTCAGCAGTTCCGTCGTCAATCAACTGGCGGCCAACTATCTCGCCGACATGTCGGACGACACCGACTGCGTGCTGTCCGTGGCGATGGAAGCCAACAAAGACGCGTCGCTGGCCGATCATTGCTTCAAAATGTCCATGCTGGGGACGGCCGTGGCCATTGAGATGGGCATGGACGAAGACAACTGCCGCCGTGTGTGCGTTGCCGGCCTGGTCCATGACTGGGGCATGGCGAAAGTGGCGGAAACCATCCGCCATGCGCCGCGCGTGCTCACTGACAACGAATTCTTTCAGATCAAGAAGCATCCGATTCACACAGCGGAACTCTTGGAAAAGATGCCCGGCATTCCGTCGATGGTCCCGCTCATCGCCTACCAGGTCCACGAGCGGCCCAACGGTATGGGCTATCCCCGCGGACGCAGCGGCGACCGGATTCATATCCTGGCCCGAATTCTCGGCGCGGCCGACATGTTCATGGCGCTGACCGAGGAAAAGCCGCACCGCAGGCCCCTGGCGCCGTATTCGGCGATGGAATGTCTCGTGCGGCTGGCCCGTTCCCGAGATGTCGACCCGGAAGTCGTTCGGGCGATGCTCAAAGTCATGTGCCTGTTCCCGATCGGCAGCTTTGTCGCGTTGGATGACGGCAGCGTGGCCCAGGTCATCCGGCGCAACGGTGACAAATATGCGAAACCGATCGTGCAACGGCTCCAGGATGCCGACGGCAACCGGCTGCCGGAAGACGATCCCGACTTGGTGATCGACCTGGCGAACAGCGAACTGAGCGTGGTCCAGGCATTGCCGACGCCGGGACGGGATGAAATTCTGCTCAACGACGACATCTTATTTCCCGTGCGGCCGAAACACTGACGCTCGCGGCTCGGACAGACACACTTATTGAAAGGACCTGTCATGACGGAATTCACCAGCACCGTGAATCAGCCCGCGGAAACGACCGCTGGCAGCGTGTCAGACATTTTCGACCCGGCCGAAGCCATGGACCGTGCCTGTGACGACCTGGAACTGCTTGCCGAACTGGCCGAAATGTTCAACGAGAATCGCGACCGGCTGCTGGTCGAACTGACCGAAGCTGTCGCGAGCGGCAATGCCCAGGGGATCGATGAAGCGGCTCATGCGCTCAAAGGTTCCGTCGGCACGTTCTCGACCAAGCGGCCGTATTTGATTGCCCGCGAACTGGAATTCTGCGGCAAGAACCAGCAACTGGAAGCAGCGCCGCAATTGTTGGCCGGGCTGAAAGTCGCGCTCACGGAACTCGAAGTCGCGGTCAGCAACTTTTTGTCTACGGCGCGTTGAGCCGCGGACGGCAATGATCGACTTAACTCCCCTCCCCTATCGGGACTGCATTCATGAAGGTTCTCGTGGTTGACGATGTCGGTTACTCCCGGCATTACCATTCCCGGCTGCTGCAGAAATTCGGCTTTCAGGCCGAAACGGCCGAAACCGGCGCCCAGGCGCTCAAGATGCTCGAACGGGACATGACGATCGGCGTCGTCCTGACCGACCTGATGATGCGCGAAATGGACGGCGTCGAACTCTTCAAACGCTCGCTGCGGATCAACCGCCTGATCGACGGCGGCAGCGCCGATCCCCCCGCGTTCATCCTGATGACGGCCCTCCGGCCCGGCCAGGACGCCTCGCAGCAGAAGGACCTCGAAAAAATCCGGATGGCCAAAGACATCGGCTTTATCGACGTCCTCTTCAAGCCGATTGAACCGGAAGCACTGAAGAACACGCTGGATACCATCAAGTACGCCCGCGGAAAAGTGGCGATTGATACCAGCGGCGCCGTCAAACGCGTCGCCGAGACGATTGAGCGGTTGATCGCCGAGAAACAGATGGAAGACGCGGAGCGTTTCCTGGATGATCTGCGGACCGAACTGGAACGTCTGGATCAATACGTGTCCCAACCCGTTGAAGCCTAATGACTCCGACGGCACACGCTGAAGAACCCTTGCGTCGTCAATTAAATTGCTGCCATGTCCCTGCTCAGCCTGGAACACTATTCCGAACGCCAACGGCGCTCCTTGTTGCGAATCAAGGAGATGATGTCCGCAGCCGCCGTGCGCACGGCGGCTCAGTACCAGCGGCTCCGGAAGCATCAGCGCAAGGAGTTGCACGGAACGGTGTTCGTCCGCCTGCCGACCCCGAATGAGGCGTCCTCCGGCACGGACGGAACGGCCTCGTTTCAAGTCTGGGCGTATGACGTTTCCCGAAGCGGTATCGCGTTCGTTTCGCCAGAAATCATTCCACAAGAAGCGGTGGCGATCGGCTTGAAATTGCCCGACGGCCTCGTCCGCTGGATGCCGGGCCGCATCGTCCGTTCCCGGCCGATTCCGGAAGAAGACTTCATCGACTACGGCGTCAAATTTCAATGCTCCGCGACCTGACTCAGGAAGGCCCTTTGAGCGGGCATCAGCCTGGGCGGGCGCTCGGATCATCAAAAACGCGTATGATGTCGAGTCCCAGTTTCTTACTCGCCTCCTGAGCGCGATGAACGACCATGCCTGCTTCCCTCGCGGATCTCTTGGCGCGTAATCTCGACGATGTCCGTCAGCGGATCGCCCGGGCGTGCGAGAAATCGCATCGATCTGCGAGCGAGGTTCGCCTGGTTGCCGTCACGAAAACGGCCGAGCTCGGTTGGATTCGCGGTTTGCTCGACCTCGGTCAGGTCGACCTCGGCGAGAATCGTCCGCAGCAACTTGCCCAGCGCGCGGCCGAGTTGCCTTCCTCCATACGCTGGCACTTCATCGGGCATCTGCAGCGGAACAAAGTCGACCTGGTATTGCCGATCGCCGAGTGCATTCATTCCGTCGATTCGCTTCGCTTACTGCGCTGCGTGGACGAGCGGGCCGCGAAGACCGGTTGTTCTCCGCGCGTTCTGCTGGAAGTCAACGTCTCCGGCGAGGCGAGCAAAGGGGGCTTCGCGCCGGCGGAGTTGCTCGCCGCCTGGAAGGAAGTCCTGGAGCTGGAGACCGTCAACCTTGCCGGCTTGATGACGATGGCCCCGTTGTCGGACAATCGGGAAATCGCGCGGCCCGTGTTTCGAGGTTTGCGAGAACTTCGCGACCAACTTGTCCAGCGCAGCGAAGGGCGACTGCCGCTCGCAGTGCTCTCGATGGGCATGAGCGGCGATTTTGAAGTTGCCGTGGAGGAAGGCTCGACGATGGTCCGCATCGGCAGCCGGCTGTTCGAAGGAATTTCGGGGAAAGAAGATTGATCATTGCTGATTGGCTATTGGTCATTGATCAATGGCCAAACAGCAATGACCAATCCCCTCCTCACATCCGCTCCACCACCTGGATACCGAGCAAATACAGCCCCTGCTTCAGCACGCGGGCCGTCAGGTCGCACAATTGCAGCCGGCTGGTGCGGACGGCGGCGTCCGGTTCCTTCAGCACCGGGCACTTTTCATAGAATGCCGCGAAGCGATTGGCCGTCTCGAACAGGTACTGTGTCAGAACATTCGGCCGGTAGTCGGCGATGACGTCTTCCAGCGCTTCCGGAAATCGATTCAATTGCAGGGCCAGCAGCCGTTCATCGAGTGAACCGAGCAGAATCTTTTCGGCCGTTCGAACGGCGGCCGGATCGACATCTCCTTTGCGGAACACGCCGCAGGCCCGGGCGTAGGCGTATTGGATGTATGTCGCCGTATCGCCGTTCTTAGCCAGCATTTTTTCCCAATCGAACAGATAA
Source organism: uncultured Planctomycetaceae bacterium (assembly GCA_964388415.1). GTDB lineage: Bacteria > Planctomycetota > Planctomycetia > Planctomycetales > Planctomycetaceae > CAZDGB01. The sequence goes on from CAYMAO010000005.1 coordinate 127,199, forward strand.
TCGCTGTCTCGATTGTGATGCAGGTCGGCATAGAAGACCCCGCCGAGGCCGACCGTCTCCGCCGCCCGCTGCCGCTCGGCGTCATCCAACTCGCCGTTGGGATCGTTCTCTTCGACGACTCTTCTCGCGCGGAGCACGGCTTCGTCGAGCAGGCTTTCCAGGCCGACAGTGTCGCCGGACCGCGTCTTGTACGGCTTGCGGTCCGGCCCGAGAATGGTGCCGAAGCTCACGTGACGGTACTCGGCCTGGTCATATCCCATCGCCTGGGCCGTGGCGAACAGCATCTGGAAATGTTCGCTCTGCCGTGCGTCGACGACGTAGATCATGGCGTCGGCTTTGAGCGTCTCGATGCGATAGCGGATGGTCGCCAGGTCAGTCGTGGCGTAGGTGAAGGCGCCGTCTCCTTTGCGGACGATGAACGGGGCCTTGTTCCCTGCCACGAAGACGCAAATCGCTCCGTCGCTTTCCTGCGCGAGATTCCGGCGCTGCAATTCGTCGACGATGCCGGCCAGCATGGGATTGTAAAAACTTTCGCCCAGCATCAAATCAAACGTGATCCCCAGCCGCTGATACAACCCGTTGAGCGCCGCCAGGCAGGCCGGCATGAAAGCGTCCCACAAGCGTTTATTCTCGAGATCACCAGCGTGCAGCTTCGCCGTTTCCTCGCGAGCGCCGTCGGCGATGTTCGGGTGCGCCTTCGCCATCTCGAAGAGTGCCGGGTTGGCTTCGATGTCGGTGATCTTTTTCGCCAGCGACAGCAGTTCTTCCTGCATGTCCCTCAAGTCGGACTCGAATTTCTTCCGCGTTTTCGCGTATTCCTTCTCATCGCGATTGCCGGCGGGCTGACTCAGCCCCGTGAGCGAGGCTTGCAGAATTTTCAGTTGCTGGCTCGACTTCGGGATCGCCGCAACGGCCTCATGGTATCCGGACAACTGGCTGACGAGCCGATAAAGCCGGGCCAGTTCAAACACCGGCGATTTTTGATACTGGGCGTCATCGCGAAAATGCTTGAAGCCATAAATGATCATCCCGAACTGCGTGCCCCAGTCGCCGATATGATTGTCGCCGATCACCCGGTGTCCGAGAAACCTCAGCACGTGTTCCAGCGCATTTCCAATGACCGTGCTGCGAAGATGGCCGACATGCATCGGCTTAGCGACGTTCGGCCCGGAGAAATCGACGACGCAGGTTTTGGGCGAATCCGTGAGCGGGACGCCGAGGCGATCGTCGGGCAGCAACCGGGCAGTCTCCATCGAGAGACGGTCGTCGCGAAGTTTCAGATTGATAAACCCCGGACCGGCAATCGTCGGGGGTTCGCACAGATCGGCGACATCCCAGGCCGAGATGATCCGTTCCGCGATCTCGCGCGGCGGCTGATTCAAAACGGCCTTCAGCGGCATGGCGCAGTTGGCCTGAAAGTCGCCGAACCGGGCGTCTTGCGTGGGCCGCAGCATGTCGACATAAGACGCCGGCTCCGGCACGAATTCCGCCAGCACGGTGTGCAGTCGCCGCCGCAGTTCGGAGAGGAAGTTCATGGAGAGAGAGGGATAGAGGGTTAGAGAGATAGAGGGTTAGGGGCAAGGGGAAATCAACAGCGTGAAGAGATAGGCTCAGGCTTTGTGCCGTCTTCTTTCATCTCGTACCCGTTGCCCCTGGCTTATTTCGCTTGCTTCCAATCCACGCGGCGGGCGTCGGCCCAGAGGTGTTCCAGGTCGTAGAGCGAGCGGGCTTCCGGGAGAAAGGCGTGCAACACGACGTCGCCGTAGTCTTGCAATATCCAGGAACTCCGTTCGTCGCCTTCCACGCCCAGCGGGGGATTCTGCCGGGACTTCATCACCTGCCGGACTTCCTCGGCCAGCGACCGGAGCTGGCGCGGAGACGCGCCGGTGGTGATGACGAAGAAATCGACAATCGGCGTGATCTCCGTCAAGTCGAGGACGACCGTCTCCTTGCCGCGAAAATCTTCCGCAATCTGGGCGCAGCGGCAGGCATCGGCCAAGGCTCGCTGAATGTTCGGTCGTTCCACGGAAATCACGTCCCCTGACAGCCTTCGGGTGAGTCACACGGAATCACGGCTCCCCGGATAAGGCAGCCAATTCACCGACACGATCTTACCCCGGAGGGTTCGTCGAGGACCAGCGACCGCGGAAAATCGCAAGACCTCATGAAACGCCGTTTCGCCGCTGACGAGGTCAGTGCTCGCTTCGCGAGCGGCGAAACAGAGCCGCTTTTCAGGTTTCCAGCCTGGCCAACCGGCGGTGAAAATATTGCAGGCGCCCGAGCACTTTGCCCGGTTCGGGGAACTTCCGGCCCGAGCGATAGAGCCAGCCCAACCACGTTCGCGCGCCCAGAACGACCCCGGAGCGGTCCAGCGCCCGCACCAGCGAGATTTCCATGAGGCTTAACGGACGCACACGCTGATAGGCGTCCATGGCGATCCGCCAGCCGTCGGGATCGTCTTCCGCCAGGCTGCCGATGAGCCGGGCGAGATCCGCGGCGACGTTTTCCGACCGGCAAGCATTGGCGTCAATCAGGCCCGTTACTTCGTCTCCTGTAAAGAGGACGTGATCCTTCCAGATGTCCCGCAAGCAGGGCTGCAGGGCGAAGCATTCCGCGTGAATCGATTGCAGTTCCGCGGCGATCACGGGTTGCAGACGCCGGATACTTTCACACAATTCCAGACAGACGGACCGCTGTTCCTCTTCCGGAGAATTCCGAATCGCCTGAGAGATGTCTCGAAATTCGTTCGGCGTGATCTCTCGCAGGCTGTGCAGCCGCTCGCCAATTGCCGGCGACTGCGCTGCAGTGTTTGAGCCGAACCATGGACGAATATCGTCGTCAGGAACGAACGTCGCTGCGGCGAGATGCCAGCGGGCCAGCGCCGTCAAAGCGGCTCGCAAACGGGATTCGCTCGTCGGGAGACGGTCATTGGCAGCCCCCGGCAGCCAGGGTTCGAGTTGCCAGTATTCCGAGAGATTTGGCAGGAAAAGCAGCGTGCTGCCAGAATCCGCTGCTGCGGGGACGGCGATGAAGTCCACTCCTTGTCGGGCAATATGTTCCAACAGTTGATGTAAGCCGCGCAGCCGTACGGGAGGGAGCAGGCTCTGTTGAGACCAGCATCGCAGGGCAAACGAACCATGGGGCGTGCAGATCTTCCAGACGTCCGCCCCGCTGAAACCCCGATGACCGACGGCTGATGTGATCTCCGACAGGGAGATTCTTCGGGAATATTGCTGAAGGATGGTTGCGAGCTGCAAAGAAAATACGGTCTGCACGGCAGAATTGTCCGCGGAAGAACGGCGAACGTTTGGAACGCAGAAATTTTATCGCATTCTTGCCGCGTGAAAGGCACGAATCGTCAATTGGCGAGGCGCTTCTTCCCGTTCTTCGCGGCAATCGGCTCGAATACTAAACCGCGCCGTAGCGGCGGGCGGTTTCAATCAGCGTCTTCACCAGGCAGCCGGTCGCGCCGGCTTCGCGATGCGGTTTGTTGGACGACGCGAACGCCGGGCCGGCGATGTCGAGGTGGACCCACGGCTTCCCTGCGACGAATCGCTGCAGGAACTTGCCCGCCGTGATCGCACCGCCCCATCGGCCGCCGGTGTTCTTGATGTCGCCGATGTCCCCCTTGATGAGATCGTCGTACAGGTCGAACATCGGCAGTTGCCAGACGTCTTCGCCGCACGTTTTCGCCGCGGCGAGCACGGAGTCGCACCAGGGCTGATCGTTGGTCATGGCCCCGGCGACGTCTTCCCCGAGAGCCACCACGCAGGCCCCGGTCAGCGTCGCCAGGTCGATAATGCCGTCCACGCCGAGATCGACGGCGTAACTCAACACGTCGGCGAGAACCAGCCGGCCTTCGGCGTCCGTGTTGAGGACTTCGATCGTGACGCCGTTGCGCGCCGTGAGAATGTCGCCCAGCTTGTAGGCCGATCCGCCGGTCATGTTTTCGACGAGTCCCATCAGGCCGATGACGTTGACGGGCAATTTCAGCCGGGCGATGGCCGTCATCGCGCCGAGGACGGTCGCAGCGCCGGCCATGTCGCATTTCATGGTCAACATGCCGTCGGGGGTTTTCAATGACAGCCCGCCGCTGTCGAACGTGACGCCTTTGCCGACCAGCGCCAGTTTCGGCGCGTTGAGGCCGGCTCCCTGATGTTCGACGATCACCAGCCGAGGCGGTTGCGTACTCCCTTTGGCGACGGCAAGCAGCGAGCCCATCCGTTCCTGTTCCAGCCGGGGCTGATCCCACTCCTCGAATTTCAGCCCGGCAGCGAGCGCGGCGTCCTTCGCCCGATTCGCAAACCCGATCGGCGTGATCTCCTGCGCCGGGCGGTTGATGAGGTCCCTTGCCAGGTTGATGGCCTCGCCCAGGATGCGGCCTTCCGTCAACCCGGCGTCTGTTCCGTCAACGGCGGCAGGAGAGAGAAGTTCCGCCGACAGAAATGGGAAACGGCTTTTTTCCGTACGGTACAGGTCTTGTCCCACGGAGCCGACCTGCATCGCCACGGCGGCCGAGCGGGCGAACTGACCGGGCGTGATGGAGCCGAGATTCGTGCCCGGCACAGCGACGACGACGCGGGTTTCCTGCTTGTCGGAAATGCTTCGGGCCGCCGTCGTCAGGGATTTGTCGAGCCGGCCGATTGACAGGTTGTCGGCTTTGCCGAGGCCGATCAAGAGAAGCCGCTTCGCGGCGATGCCGGTGATTCCGCGAAGCGCAAGCGTTGAATTGGGCTTCCCAGTGAGGTCGCCGGTATCGATCAGACGGGACAATTGTCCCCCGAGAGCCGTGTTCAATTCCTGCCAGGGGCCGGCAAGTTCGACAGGTTCGGTGCAGGGGACAATGAGCCAGTCGCAGGCAGCGGTCGACCAGTTTCCGGATCGGAGTTGCAAATCCATGATGTTCGCGAGTCCTGAGAGTAACGGGAAGTTTGGAAGAATCATGCAGGATCAGCGGGGAAGGTTCAACCGATTCGCGACGCTTCGCTTTTTTCGTAGCGACGGCTTCCAGCCGTTGCGCCTCGACGGCTGGAAGCCGTCGCTACGAAGCGTGGAATTTTTTTTCGACGGGGATTATGATTCGGTCGTGAATGTTTTGGGAGAATCTTGCAGGGAGATGAAGTCCGCCATGCCGACCGTCACGTTTGTCAACGAGAAGAAAACGATCGAGGTTCCCGCCGGGGCGAATCTGCGCAAGGAAGCGATCAAAGCCGGGGTGCAGCTCTATCCGGGCCCGCACAGATACGTGAATTGTCTGGGAAACGGCCTGTGCTGCAGTTGCCGCGTGGTCGTCAAGAAAGGGCTGGACCTGTGCAGCCGGCAAGGGATGTTTGAGAAAGTGTCGATGATAACCAACCCGTTGGCGTTTTTCGCCCGGCTGGGTCACGAGAAAGATCTGCGCCTGGCCTGCCAAATGCGAGTGAACGGCGACATCGAAGTCGAGACGAAGCCCCCGATGAACTGGCACGGCGAGAACTTCTGGAGCTGAATTCGCGGTGCTCTCGCCGCCAATAAAAAGATCCCGGCGACACCGTCGCCGGGCTTTGAAGAACACGAATTCACCCCGCTGGTCGCTTGCGAGTTCGCAGCGCTATTTCAGTTCTTTCGCCAATTCGAGAATCTTCTTGCTGTCCTCGGCGGCGTTGACCATCTTGTCCATCGCGGCAATCTTCCCGTCCTTGCCGATCAGGAACGTCCAGCGTTTGATCGTCGCCTTGCGGACAAACTCCTTCGATTGTCCGTCGATCTCGGCTTTGGCAGTCTTCTCGCCCTTGTCGAACGGCACGCCGAACGCCTCGGCCAGCTTGGCGTCATCATCGGCGAGGAGCGCGAAATTCAGCTTGTGAAACTTCTTGAACGCGGCATGCGTCTCGACGGTGTCCCCGCTGACGCCGACGACCTCGATCCCCTGCTGAGAGAGCTTGTCAAGATCATCGCGAAAGCCGCAGGCCTGCTTCGTGCAGCCGCCGGTGAAATCGGCCGGATAAAAATAGACGACGACGGCTTTCTTGCCGACGTGGTCTTCCGATTTCCAGTCTTTGCCGGTGTCGTCTTTCGCCGCGAACTTCGGGGCGGCATCGCCGACTTTCAGGTCGGCGGCGTGCAGCACGCCAGTCAAGGGGACTGCCAAGGCCAGGGCCAATGCGGTGCGGATCATGGGCTTCTCCTGCGGGGTTTCTGGTGTGAACGAGCTTCCGCTCATTACCATACGACCCGGCAGCCGGCCCGTCAATTTCACGATGGACCGGAGATGCCGCCGTGCTCCGACTTACCGGCCTGTCGTCGTGACCGTGGTGACAGGATCGGTTTCAAAAATGAATAACACAAAGGGATCGCACATCGGCGTATTGGCGCTGATGCGATCGTCTTTCTGCAAGACGGGAACTTCGTCTCCTTTCGCGGTCGAGAGCGAAAACGAGGCGGCTCCGTTGACCACCGGGATCATGGGAATGACATCATGAGGCGCCTGGGTTTGAATCGTGAACGTCGCCACCTGGCCGGTGACCTCCGGCGTGCCGGAAAACCCCGCCGTGAGATACCGGTTCGTCGTGGTGGATGAATAGCAGGGACCCCGGCAGACGACCGTCACTTCCTTGTATTCCGCCGCCCCGGTCGAATCCGGCTCCTCACCGTCAAAAATATAAAATGTCCCTGTCAGCGTGGTGGTGGTCACCGTCTTGGTGAACCAGCTCTTTTTCTTCTTGCTGACCGTGCGGCCTCCCGGACCGGCAGCATCCAATCCGACCGTCCCTAAAAGCCCGGCCAGCAGAAGAAACACCATCGCACGATTTGTTCGACACAACATGAGACACTCTCGTTCACTCAGGGGTTGCAACTTCCTCAGGCGACCGCCGCTTCATCCTGGATTACAATATTACAGGGGGTCAGGCACCTGTTGCCATCGCATTTTTCCTGTTTTATTCATTTTTACTATTGCTCCCGTAAGGTGCATTTTCGAATCGCGGACATTTCGCTGCAGTTTCTTGCGACTGGCCAAAGAACCGGTTAGGTTGCGTAACGAGTTTATGTCGCAGGAATTCGGGATCGAGGAGGCCCGCTTCCGCCGGCGACGGGACCGAATGAACGGCTGCCGATGTCACGCATTCAACGACTCTCACCCAGCGTGGTGAACAAAATTGCCGCCGGCGAAGTCGTCGAACGGCCGGCGAGCGTCGTAAAAGAGCTGATGGAGAACAGCCTTGATGCGCTGGCCAGCCGCATCGATGTCGACATCCAGGCCGGCGGCGGGGAATTGATCCGCATCGTGGACGACGGCGAGGGAATCGAGCCGGACGAACTGCCGCTGGCGATCGCACCGCACGCCACCAGCAAGATTCGCAATGCGGACGATTTGTTCCACGTGCAGACGATGGGCTTTCGCGGCGAAGCGCTGGCGTCGGTCGCCGAGGTGAGCCGGCTGATGATTCGCTCGCGCAGGGAAGGCTCGCCGACCGGAGCCGAGCTCGCGGTCACCTTCGGTTCCGCGGCGCCGGTTGTGCCTTGCGGCTGTCCGCTGGGGACGGCGATCGAAGTCCGCCAGCTCTTTGAAAACACGCCCGTGCGGCGGAAGTTTCTCAAGAACGTCACCACGGAATTCGGCCACATCGCCGAGCAGGTGACCAAGGTGGCGCTGGCCCATTCACGGCTGCATCTGACGCTCAGGCACAACGGCAAGACGGTGTTTGAACTCCCGCCGACCGGCAGCGCGCTCGACCGGCTCAGGCTCTTGTTCGGCGATGAATTGGCCGACCAGCTTGTCTGGGTGGAGTCCGAGCATCAAGGAACGCGAATGTCGGGCTACGTCGGCCTGCCGAGCCTCAGCAAATCGACCCGCAAACAGCAATACATCTTTCTGAACGGCCGCTGGATCCAAGACCGCACGCTGCAACATGCGTTGACCGAGGCGTATCGCGGCCTGCTGATGATCGGCAGGCAGCCGGTGGCGTTCTTGTCGATCGAACTTCCGCCAGACCAGGTCGACGTCAACGTCCATCCGACGAAAGTCGAGGTCCGCTTTCAGGACGCCCAGCAACTGTATCGCCAACTGCTCGGCATGATCCGCAAGCGGTTTCTGGGGATGGACCTGCAAAGTGCGCTGCATGTGCCGTCGGCGGCCGGCTCGGGTTCGTCCGCTGGGCCGCATCTCAAGTTGACGCCGGCCTTGCCGGTGACCGCCGAACGGCAGCAGCAACTGCAAACGGAATTCGCGGACTGGGCGCAGGCGGAACTCGCGGCCTGGAAACCCCCGTCGCCGGAAGAGAACGCCGCGTGGGAGGCGTCGGTCGCGGTCGCAGAAGAGGCTGCGAAACCGGCCAGCGTCGTGGAGGCCGGGAGGACGAACTCGGAATCGGTCTGGAATGTCGTCACGCCGCGGGCGATGCAGATTCACGATTGTTACCTGGTGCTTGAGACGGAATCGGGTTTGACGGTCATCGACCAGCACGCGCTGCACGAGCGCATCTTGTACGAGCAGCTCCGGGAACGGGTGCTGGACGGGTCGATCGAGTCCCAGAAACTTCTGCTGCCCGTCACGCTGGAACTGACGGCCAAAGAAGTCGCTGCGCTGGTCGGCAACCGTGCCGTGCTCGAACAGCTCGGCTTCAGCATCGACGAGTTTGGCCAGGGAACCGTGCTGATCGCCCGGCACCCGGTGCTCTTAGGCCGGACCAATCTGCCGGACTTGATCAAGGAACTGGCCGAGCGGCTCGATGCCGGCGAGCGGGCGCCCACCCGCCGTGATATATTGGATGAGCTGCTGCATCTGATGTCGTGCAAGGCCGCTGTGAAAGCCGGCCAGCGGTTGAGCGACGAGGAAATCGACAGCCTGCTGGAACAACGGCACCTGGTGGATGATGCACACCATTGTCCGCACGGCCGTCCGACGGCGCTGACGCTCAGCCGCACCGAACTGGATCGCCAGTTCGGCCGGCTGGGATAACCGGCAACCGGGGAATTTCGGCTCTTGAATTTCGGACCGTTCGATGTCATTGATCTGCGTCAGTATCGCCCGCACTCGACACAAGATGATGCTCGCCGAGCACAAGGCTTTGGCCGATCGCGGCGCGAAACTGATCGAGTTGCGGCTCGATTTTCTGCAAAAGGCGCCGGATGTGTCCCGGCTCTTGAAGGATCGGCCGACGCCCGTCATCGTCACCTGCCGCCGGCCAGAGGATCAGGGCCGCTGGGCCGGCACGGAAGAGCAGCGGCGGATGCTGCTGCGGTCGGCCATCGTCGCCGGGGCCGACTATGTCGACCTGGAAGACGACATCGCCAAGGCGATCCCAAGGTACGGAAAGACGAAGCGAATCATCAGCCGCCATAATTTCGAGGAGACGCCGGAGCGGCTCGAAGAGATTCACGCCGAACTGACGCGGCTGGACCCCGACGTGATCAAGCTCGTGACGATGGCCAACGACCCTGCCGACTGCGCGCGGATGCTGGAACTGGTTGCGAAGGCCAAGGTGCCGACGGTCGGCTTCTGCATGGGCGAATTCGGCCAGATGAGCCGCATTCTGTGCGGGAAATTCGGTGCCCCGTTCACGTACGCCACCTTCAGCAAGGAACGCGAACTGGCGCCCGGACAACTCGCCTTTCAGGAAATGAAAGACGTCTATCATTTTGAGGAGATCAACCGCGAGACAGCCATGTTCGGCGTCCTGGGCGATCCCGTCGGCCACAGCCTCAGCCCTTTGCTGCATAACACGGCCATGCGGAAGATCGGCTTCAACGGGGTCTATCTTCCCTTGCGAGTCACCCGGGATCAGTTCGACCGCACGCTGGATGAACTCGATGATCTGAATTTCCGCGGCTTCAGCGTCACGATACCGCACAAAGAAGCCGCGCTGCGTAAATTCCCGGAAGCGGAAGAAATCGTGCTGGCCATCGGGGCGGCGAATACGCTGTATCGCGATGCAACCGGCGGCTGGTGCAGCGACAACACCGATTACGCCGCCGCGTTGGAATCGCTCCACCTGGCGCTGAAGCCGGGCGATACGCTGGCCGGAAAGCGCGTGCTGCTGCTGGGGGCGGGAGGCGCAGCGCGCGCCATTGCGCAGGGAGTGGTCCGGGCTGGTGCGGCGCTGGTGATCGCCAGCCGGTCGCAAGACCGGGCGCGAGCCCTGGCCGAACGGCTGATGTGCCGGTTCAGCAGTTGGGAGAACCGCGGCTCGGAATCGGCCGACCTGCTCGTCAACTGCACGCCGGTGGGCATGCACCCCAATGTCAACGAGACGCCGTTTCCTCAGCACTGGCTCCGTGAAGACATGGGGGTCTTCGATACGATTTACAACCCCGAACAGACGCTGCTGATCAAGGAAGCCAAGGAACGCAATTGCCGCACGGTCTCAGGGATGGAAATGTTCATCCGCCAGGCCGCGGCCCAGTTCGAACTCTTCACGGGCCAAAGTGTGGAACTCGACGACTTGCGGGAGACGCTCCGCAAAGGTATTTCCGCCGCGAAGTTGTAAAGCCCGGCATCGGCGACGCCGGGAACGTCAGGGCGAACTTTGCCGATCAATCCGTACAACCCCGATCGGTACTGCAACGTCTACTCCAACGCGAAGTCCTTGACGTTCTTGCCGGCCTCGACGGTTTCTTCCAACGTACCGTACGACATGTATTTTCGCGGGAACGGGGGTTCCGCTTTGGCGGCTTCGGCGGCCGCTTTTGTGGCCGCAACGGGATCGTAGTCCGGGTCAGTCGGGAGAACGGACGGAGTATTCTCAGGTGGGGGCGAAATTTGCACCATGTACGTCACGGCCGGCAATTCGCGCTTGCCGTTGTACATTAGAAAGTACGTTCCATCCGCCTTGATGGTTCCGCCCGCCATGTACGTCGGGCCTTCTTTTGTCTGAAACATGATGATTGAGCCCTCGGGAACGGGATCTCCCTTGTAGGTCACCGTTCCGGTCACCTCTCCCCGCGGGCCCTTGTAATCATCGCCTGATCCGCCGCATCCTGCCAGAAATCCCAAACTCAGCAGGGACAACCATGAAACCATCCTGCCCGGCACGAACTCGTTCAGCATCTTGCGTACTCCTGTGTGGTCAACCCCGGATGTTCAACAACAGCCAAGGGGGACCGCCCAATGCGGCCCCCCTTGGGAAAACAACACACTATCAACTGATCAGCAATCGGCTTAGAAGTCGCCGACCACGCGGCCTTCGTTACGGCAAGACAGGTACGTCAGCGTGTTCATGTCCACCGAGTTGCTCATGAACCGGACCGTGCCGTCAACCAGCAAGACATGCGCCCCGCCCGTGTGAGCTGACGACAAAGGCAGGTTATGCCCGTTCTGCTGGTCATTTGCAGTTCCGCAGGTCCCGAACACTGCCGCATTCGGCGGGAACTTCACTGTCACGCAATTGGGAGAATGGGTGCTGTCATCCCCACCCATCGTCCAGCCCCAGCTATAGCCGGGCAGCGCCTGGTTGGGAGAATTCAACGGCGCCGGGCTGCGGCAGAAGCTGCTGAGTTCCCCGATCAACAGGGTGTTCGCAGTGCCGTCGAGGCAATCCTTGATACCGACCAGCAAGCGGGGCCCCACCATACCGCGGTTGGATGCATCCCGCTGCACCGTCGCGGGCGTCGCACAGTTGATCGTCAGGCCCGTCGTGTCCGTGCTCCAGAGCGTCGTGCTGACAGCACCCTGGATGCCGTAATAATGCTGAACCTGCTGGCTCCAGGTGGAACAAGCTTGATAGGGGTTCAATGGCGACGACGGGCATTGCAGCCAGCCCAGATTCACACCCTTCACGATGGCGAAATTCCTCCAGCCGCCGTGGCCGGGGTTCAAGTCGCAGACCCAGCCGCTGTGGTTTTCAGCGTTGAAGTTCCAGTTGTTGAACAGCGGCGCCTGATCCATCTGGGCCATCATCTTCACCCAGAAGCTGGAACCGTGGCCGGCCTCGAAGGTCACTTCCGCCGACGGGAAATAATTCACGTAGACGTCATGATAATTGTGGAACCCCAAGCCGACCTGCTTCAGATGGTTCTTGCACTGGGTCCGCCGAGCCGCTTCGCGGGCCTGCTGCACGGCAGGCAAGAGCAGCGCGATCAGAATCGCGATGATGGCGATGACCACCAGCAATTCAATCAACGTAAAGCCTTTTCGTCGTGTCGTTCGCATAACCGAGTCTCCTAGAACGGAACAAGAGAGGAACAACATCTCCACCAAAGAGATGAGTCAACACGAAACCAAGAGATTGCGACTGATCGGTCGAGCTTGAACAGAGAGTTCAAGAAATTCGTAGCGAACTCGAAAAAATCGTAACAATTCACAAATTCCATTGCAAGCTAAAAATATTAACAGATCTTAAAAAATGTCGTACTTGGTTTATGTGGCAAATCCTGGGACCTCTTCCGAGCGCACGATGACATTTATGTTGCAGAAAGCAGGTACTGCCAACGCGCAACGAAAATAAAAGCCAAGAGGAGTCGCATGGGGCGCCCCCTCTTGGGTAAGCAATCACAATCAAACGCAACCGGCAATCGCCTTAGAAGTCGCCAACTACGCGGCCTTCATTGCGGCAAGACAGGTACGTCAGCGTGTTCATGTCCACCGAGTTGCTCATAAACCGGACCGTGCCGTCGACCAGCAGAACATGCGCACCGCCCGTGTGGGCTGATGACATGGGCAGGTTATGCCCGTTCTGCTGACTGTTCGCGGTCCCGCAGGTCCCGAACACCGCTGCGTTTGGCGGGAACTTGACCGTCACGCAGTTCGGCGAATGATTGCCGTCATCGCCGCCCATCGTCCATCCCCAATCAAAGCCAGGCAATGCCGCGTTGGGAGAATTCAACGGGGCCGGACTGCGGCAGAAGCTGCTGAGTTCCCCAATTAACAGAGTGTTCGCAGTGCCGTCGAGGCAGTCCTTGATTCCGATCGCCGTCAGGGAGGGGGCCATCATTCCTCGATTGGAATAGTCACGGTTGACCGTGGCAGGCGTCGCACAGTTGATCGTCAGGCCCGTCGTGTCCGTGCTCCAGAGCGTCGTGCTGACGGCGCCTTGAATCCCGTAATAGTGGGGGACCTGCTGACTCCAGGTGGAACACGCCTGATAGGGATTCAACGGCGAAGACGGGCATTGGAGCCAGCCCAGATTCACACCTTTCACGATGGCGAAATTCCGCCAGCCGCCGTGGCCGGGGTTCAAGTCGCAGACCCAGCCGCTGTGGACTTCGGCGTTGAAGTTCCAGTTGTTGAACAGCGGCGCCTGATCCATCTGGGCCATCATCCGCACCCAGAAGCTGGGGTCATAGCCGGAGTTGAACTGATTCGTCGCTGACGGAAAATAATTCACGTAGACGTCATGATAGTTGTGGAAGCCGAGGCCGATCTGCTTGAGATGGTTCTTGCACTGGGTTCGGCGGGCCGCTTCGCGCGCCTGCTGCACAGCGGGCAAAAGCAGGGCGATCAGAATCGCGATGATGGCGATGACCACCAGCAATTCAATCAAAGTAAAGCCTTTTCGACGAGTCGTTCGCATGGGCATGTCTCCTAGAACAGAAACAAGAGAAACGGCATCTCTACAAAAGAGATGCGGCAACGCGAAATAGAATGGCTTCACCAGATTTGGCCGGCCTGAACAGAAAATTCAGACCTAAAGTGACATTATTGAAAAATAATGCTACCTATCCGGATTGTAATCTGCAATAAAAATTTAGAAGAAAACGTAAAAAAGTGAAGAAATTTTCCAACACTGCGCCAATGTGGTCTCCTGTAAGCATCCTTGTGGATTTGGCGGCGATGTGTGGATCCCTATCTGGACCTTCAAATTTCGCTTTCGCCCGGAGGGCGTCAGAGCTTAGCCCAGGACGTGAGTCCTGGGGAAAAAGGCCGCGTCAGTGGCCAGCCCCGTCAGGGGCGACAGAATTTCCGTCGCCCCTGACGGGGCTTTGTGGATCGACGCTTCCGATCCCCAGTGCTGACGCACTGGGCTATGTTCTGGCGCCCCTGCGGGGCTAATTTCGACATCCCTCCGCTCGGCACACATCTGCACAGACGCCAAAACTAAGGATGCGCCCCCGCGGTCTCCAGGATGCATCCAAGAGACGCCTATTGGGCGCTGGTCATATCGGGCCGCAGACGCTTGGCGTCGTGCAGATAGACGTGGCTGATTTCCGCCTGCGGGCGGTCGGTGTTGACGTGGAGCAGCACCCGGATGCAGCGGGGCAGGCTGCCGGGGACAGCGATTTCCGAGGCGCATAGCAACGGGACCTGCTTCATGCCGATCGCCCGGGCCGCTTCCGCCGGAAAGGTGGAGGTCAAGTCGGGCGAGGTGGTGAAAATCGCCGAGACGATCTCTTCGAACGTCTCGATCCGGTTGATGCGCAGCAGTTCGTTCAGCAGCTCGCGCGTTGCCGCCAGGATCAATTCCGGCGTATCCGAAGGGACGGAGGTCGCTCCTCGAATTCCGCGAACAGCCATCATGCGGTCCATCGAACAGGTGAGAGACATTGCGGGCTCTGTGCCGTCGCCCACAGGCATACACAATTCCCTGCCGTGATGCCAGCCGGCGACGGGCGCTTCACGCGGAACCCTCGTAACGCGGCCCGCCGCTGCCGCTGGGTTGGTTTCTATAACCTGATGGCCTGTCAACACCTGTGTCGGGAAATCCGCCCTTTCCCGATTTCCTGATCTCTGTTACAACCTCAGCCTGCCGAGACCGAACATCAGGGAAGATCGCGCTGCGGGCCGTGCTTCGGGACGGTGTCCGCCGGGAAAGGATGCCATTCATGAGTCAAACCGTCGCTTCGTTGGCCATCCTCGCAGGAGGGAAGATTCAAGGAGACGCCGAACGGGCGATTTCAGGAGCCGCGGCGCTCGAGTCGGCCGGTGCGGGCGATCTGTCGTTCGTGCAAGACGACAAGAATTTCAGCCGTTTGAAGGGCTGCACGGCGGGCGCCGTGCTGATCACTGCGGAAGCCGCGCAATCGTTGACGGCCCCGTCGACATTCAGCTTGATCCTCGTCGCTGAGCCGCAGCGTGCGTTTCAAAAGCTGCTGCCGCTGTTCCGGAAGGAGCAGGTCCGGCCGCCGCGGGGCATTTCCGCCCAGGCGTCGATCAGTCCGACGGCGCAGATCGGCCCGGATTGCTTCGTCGGGCCAGGCGTGTTTGTGGGAGAGGATGCCGTCATCGGGCCGAATTGCGACCTGTATCCCGGCGTCTATATCGGTCCGAACTGCCGAATCGGGGCCAGCGTTACCTTGTATCCGCAGGTGGTGGTGTACCACGGCGTTCACATCGGCGACCGGGCGATCATCCATGCACACGCCGTGATCGGTGCGGATGGCTTCGGATATCGGTTTGAAGGGGGCCGGTTTCAGAAGATTCCGCAACTGGGATCGGTCGAAATTCAGGAAGACGTCGAGATCGGCGCTGGCACGACAATCGATCGCGGCGCCATCGGACCGACCGTGATCGGAGCGGGCACGAAGATCGACAACCTCGTGATGATCGCCCATAACTGCGTCGTGGGGCGGCACAACGTGTTCGCGTCCCAGGTCGGCCTGGCGGGATCGTGCACGACCGGCGATTACGTCCGCCTGGCCGGGCAGGTGGGCGTGAAAGATCATGTGCAGTTGAATACCGGGTGCTCGGTCGGCGCCAAGGCGGGCGTGCACAAAGATATCCCCGCCGGCGAAACGTGGATCGGGTACATGGCTTCGCCCGAACAAGAACAGAAGCGAATCATGCTTTCGATGAAACGTTTGCCCGAGATCCGGCAGCAGGTGAAAGACCTGGAACGCCAGGTGGCCGATCTGACGGAAGCCCTCGCCAGAGTTCAGAATTCGC
Source organism: uncultured Planctomycetaceae bacterium (assembly GCA_964388415.1). Taxonomy (GTDB): domain Bacteria; phylum Planctomycetota; class Planctomycetia; order Planctomycetales; family Planctomycetaceae; genus CAZDGB01. The sequence continues at coordinate 142,995 of CAYMAO010000005.1, forward strand.
TTGCCCCGTCCGACGCCCCCCCGCTGCGGGCCGCCGGTTGATTCCCGTCCAGGATGGCACGAGGCCGATGACTACGGAATTGACATCGTCGCGGCGGAATTCGACTCGCGTCGGCTTATTGGCCGGCTCCGGGAGATTCCCCATTTTGTTCGCCGAATTAGCCCGGAGGCAGGGCTTGAAAGTCTGCTGCGTCGGGGTGGCGGGCATGGCGTCGGACGAACTGGCCGATGTCTGTTACCAGTATCACACCACGCCATTGGCCCGGGTTGGCCGCGCGATCCGACTGTTCAAACGGGCTCATGTCCAGCGGGCGGTGATGGCGGGGAAAATCGAAAAGACGGTGCTGTTTCAGCCGTGGCGAATTTTCCGTCTGCTGCCCGACCTCAGGACAATCCATTTGTGGCTCAGGTATGCCGTGGCAAACCGGAAAGACGACACGCTGCTGCTGGCCGTGATCCGGGAATTTGAACGGGACAAAATTTATTTTGAATCCGCCCTCGATTATTGTCCGGAGTTGCTCGTGAAACATGGATTTCTCACACGCCGCCGTCCGACCGACTCGCAGTGGAAAGACATCCGCTTCGGTTGGGAAATCGCGAAGGAAATGGGCCGGCTGGACATCGGCCAATCCGTGGTCGTGAACGATCTGGCGGTCATCGCGGTGGAGGCGATTGAAGGGACAGACCGGGCGATTCTGCGGGCCGGCGACCTGTGCCGCCGCGGCGGTTTTACCGTGGTCAAGGTGGCAAAACCTCAGCAGGACATGCGATTCGACGTGCCGACCATCGGCTCAAACACCATTAAGACTCTGCACGAAGCGGGCGGCCGAGTGCTGGCGGTGGAAGCCGGCCAGACGATCATCCTGGATGAGCCGGAAGTCCTGGAACTGGCGGACCGGCTGGGAATCTCCATCGTCGCCGTGAAGGCGGAAGAAGTCGAGTTGACCCAGGCGGCTTGAGCCGGCAAAACCGATTCGACCGTCGCGAGCCCGGACTGATCATTTCACTGGTCCCGGAGCGATTCGAAGGAGGAGATACCTCTTTCAAAGTGCTGACGCCCGCAGGGTTTCCCCAGAGCTTTGACGAGGCAAACCCTGCCTTGATACAGGCGGCGGCCGTGGTTCGGCGCGAGAATCTTCTTGCGAATGTTTTCCTCGCACAGTAGCATCACAGAGTCGACTGAATCTCTCGACAATTCCAAACGCCTCTCCCGAAAGACTCTGATGACTCGCAAGAGCGCTTTTTGGTGTATTGTCCTGTGCGCCTGGCTGGAGATGGATGCCGCGGCACGCGCCGCGGATGAAGCCCGCGTGGATGCGGCAATCAGCAAAGGCCAGATATTTCTCACGTCCAAGCTGAAAGAGTTAACCGGTCCGCAGAAATCTTTTGCGGCTTACGCGCTGATCAAGACCGGCATGAGCAAGTCGCAAGGCGATATTCGAGCGGCGACCGACCAGGCCGCGCAGGCGGCGAAAGAACATTTCGCCTCTGGCAAACCCCGCTACGGACACGAGATCGCGTACACCGTGCCCTGCCACATGTTTCTCCTGGAAGCGGTCGACCCAGTGGCTTACAAGTCGCAGTTGGAGGGGATGGCCAAGTACCTGGTGGAGCACCAGCAGGCGAATGGTTCCTGGTTTTACAGCGAGGTGACGTCTGACAACGCCTGCGATACGAGCCAGACGCAATTCGCCTTGCTGGGGCTGTGGTGTGCCAGCCGGGCGAATATCGACGTTTCGATCGAAGCCTATCAGAAGGCCGCTCATTGGCTTCTCGAATCGCAGATGGATGACGGCGGCTTTGCTTACCAGCCCCATTCGGGATCAAAGCCGCACGAACGCGAAACGACGTTGTCCACCACGCTGGCTGGGTCAGGCAGCCTGCTGGTGGTCCGGCAGGTGTTTTATCCGGATAAGAACTTCGGAGAGGACCTCGCACAAGCGTCCCGGCAGAGAACGAAAAAACACGGGGTGCTCGAACGCATGCAGGACGAGCAGGAGAAAGGACGCCGGCTCGGCGAGATCGACATCCCCGTCACGACGATCGACAAAAGCATTTCGCGGTCGCTGAAGGTCGTCGGTCAGCGGTTTACCAATCATTCGCATTTTCAGATGTACCTGTTCTACGCCATGGAACGCCTGGCAGCCCTGCTGAATGCGGAAACGCTGGTTCAGCGCGACTGGTACGCCCACGCCAGCGATGAACTCGTCCGCCTGCAGACGGCGAATGGTTCCTGGAGCGACACGTCCGGCCCGGTTCCGGCAACAAGCTTTGCGATTCTGTGCCTGGGAAAAGCCACGGCACAAACGATGGGCAGGGCGCCAGGAAAGAAGATCGGCGGCGGCCTGCTCGCCGGAGCCCGCGGTCTGCCGGACGATCTGTCCAAGCTGCAATTGAAAGACGGCCAGGCCGTGGAACGCAAGAGCAAGGGCGACGTGGACGATCTCCTCGCCGAACTGGAAAAAACGCAGGACGTTTCCGTCACCGATGTCCAGAAGGCGATTCTCGAATCTGTCAACCTGGATGATCGGGACCAGCTCGTCGGGCAATTCGACCGGTTGCGTCGCCTGGCGGCCGATCCCCGGGCTGAAGTTCGCAAGACGGCACTCTGGGCCATCGGCCGTTCGGGAGAAATTCGTCTGGCGGGCTTGCTGATCGCAGGGCTTGAGGACGTCGATGCGGGCGTGATTCAAGAAGCGAGTTACGGGCTGACAGTACTCAGCCGCAAACCGACGGGCCTCGTTGACGACAAGGGGAAGGCCGTGCTGGTCGATCCGTTGGAAGGGATCGAAGAAGACGCCACGGACGAGCAGCGGCAGCAGCACCTGGAGCGCTGGCTCAGCGTCGCGCTTCCCTTGTGGAAGAAATGGTATTTTTCCGTTCGCCCGTATGATGAACGCGACGATCGTCAGCAGTTGCAGAAAAAGCGTTGAGTGTCCGGGCCTCTGTGAGCGATCGGGCGGGTGACATGAAGAAGCTCTGGAACGCCCTGGTCCGGAAGGCGGGACTCCTCTTCCGCATGGTTCGTTATCCCGAGCAAGTCTGGGAAGCGTTCCATGATCGGCCGGAATTCCGGCTCGCGGCTCTCGTCGATCCCGATACCGGCGCCGTCTACGACTACCCCTCCTCGCAGGTGCGCGTCAAAACGCAGATCGCCGACGCTTTGGCTTTGGGGATCGACTACATCAACGCCTCGGGCGTTGCCGGAGATGTCGCGGAATTCGGCATCGGCAGCGGTTGGACGTCCGCCGTGCTGGCCCGCAGCATGTGGGCCGATCAGCCGCGCCGCCTGCACCTGTTCGACAGCTTCATCGGACTGCCGGAGGCGGGAAGCGTCGACCGCCAATCCCCCATGGTGCAAAGCGGCGCCTGGGTGAAAGGGACCTGCAACTGGAACCTGACACCCGAGGTACTAACCCGGCTGCTCGCACGCGAGGCTCCGGCGCAGGACGTCAAGATTTACCCCGGCTGGTTCTCCGAGACATTCGGACAATTGCCGGAAGGGTGCTCGCTGGCGATGGTCCACCTGGATTGCGATCTGTACCAGTCGACCCGGGAAGTCCTGGACTCGCTGTTCCGTGGCCGGCGCTTGTCCGAAGGTGCGATCCTGCTGCTTGACGATTGGACCTGCAACCGCTGCTCGCCGGACTTCGGCCAGCAAAGAGCCTGGCGCGAATCGGTTGCGGAGTTCGGCGTCCGCTACATGGACTACGGCTTCTATTCCCATGCCGGCAAACGCTTCATCTACCACGGCCACTCAAAGTGAACTCCGCCGTTCGGTCAGGCGAGTGGCGGATGCTGTATCCAGGCCGGCGGGCGGGTTCTCTTCGGCAGGTCGTCCGGACGCAGGCGGTTCAGCACAGCCCGTTCCGTTTCATCCAATTCCAGTTCCGCCGCGGCGAGACAATCGGTGATGTGTTCAGGACGTTTCGATCCGGGAATCGGGAGGATGCAGGGCGACTGCGCGCGGTGCCAGGCGATCAGCAGCCGCTGCGGCGAGACGCCGCGTTCTGTCGCCAGCTGCATAAGGGGTTCAATCTCGTGGAGCCGATGGGCCAGTTCCGGCCCGCCGAGCGGCCGCCAGGATAAGAACACCAGGTTGCGTTCGACGCAGAAATCGAAGAGACCGTCCGCCTCGGGCGCGCGCTGCCAGAGATTGTATTGGTTCTGGACGGACACCACGTCGACGCAATCGCAGGCCTGGCGAAGCTGATCGAGGGTGTAGTTGCCTACGCCGATCCAGCGGATCAGCCCTTCGTCCTGGGCGCGCCGGGCCGGCGCAAGCATCTCGGCAATGGAGTAACGCGGGTCGGGCCAGTGATGCTGCCACAAAGGGATAGGAGACTGCCCGCCGAGCGCCTCGAAACTTCCGCAGATCGCCTGGTACAAACGCTCAGGACGGCCATTGATCGCCCAGCCCTCGGGCGATCGAACGGCTCCACCCTTGGTGGCAATCAGCACTTGGCCCGCTTTCTCGCCCAGCGTTCGGGCTATCAAGCGTTCATTGTGATGCAGCTCCGTCGGCTCTTGACAATAGGTATCGGCCGTGTCTACCAGTGTGACGCCCTGCGCAACGGCCAGGTTTAAAAGGCCGGCCGCCTCTGCTGCGCCGGGGCGATTCGCTTCCGACAATGCCGCGGCTCCGTAGCCAATCACGCTGACGTCTCTTCCCGTGATACCGAATAATCGACTGCGCATAGCGGACACGTCACACGGGAGACGGCGAAGAAGACGACATCACTTCGGAAGGGGCGTCAGATACTCGGTGTCGCCGGGGACCAGCGGACCGGTGGTCGACTCGTGGAGTATGACTTCGTCGGACTCCACCTCGACCGTGTGCCAAAGGCCTTCCGATATCCGGCAGACAAACGCGCGGCCTGTTCCCGGCGAGCCCAGCGGCTGGCTGCGAACGGTCTGGCCCTGGGAATCGCAAATCCTCAGGGTCAAGAGCCCCTGAATCAGGTGATAGCATTCTGCCTTCGCGGGATGGCGATGAACGGGGATTTCCGTCCCCCGGCGCAGAACAATGATCATTTCGTGCAGCCGGTCGTTCGAGCCGGAATGAAGACAGAGCCTGGCACGCAGCTTCGGACTCTCCTTCGCCGCCTGGCGGACGCGCGCCAGCGCCGCGTCATGGCAGACGGCAATCTCGGTTGCGGAGAATTCGACTTCGGGGATCACCGACGTCCCTTTGCTAACTCAAAAGAGACGAGACATTGGCCGCAACGGCAAGATCCGACAGCGTCAGAAACCGTCCGCCGCGAGCGGCGAACTCCGTCTGACGTGCCGCGATCTTCCGCATCACGTCGGGATTCAACAACCCGACGCACAGCCCGATGGCCTGGGTAGTCAGCGCCTCGGCGGAAAGAATCGGAAGGCCGCTGCCCGGCAGGAACTTTCCCTGCTTTGCAGGATCGTCGTCAATGATGCAGGCGACGAGTTCGGTCGCGGGGAGCAATTCGACGAAGGTCGACGTTCGATGACCGGCACCCCACAAGGCGATCTTTCGCCCCTGCGCTGCGACCTGTCGGGCACAGTCTTGCAGCCGCGATCGCAGCCGCGTGCGAGCGCGCTGAAATTCCTGCAACTGAGCGTCGCCCGCATTGCCCGACGCGGATTCCGGCCCAGATGCTCCGACAAATTGCCCGAACGCCGCGAGGCAATCATCCACGGAATAGGGGTAGCTGCCGACCCAGCGGCAGGCAAACCCATTGCGTGATAATCCGCGCCGGAGCGAACCGGAACTGAAGTACATCAGGTGTTCTTCCCACAGGGAGCCAACATCCCCGCGGGCGAATTCCAGGTCGCAACCTGGAGTCTCGAACAAAACCCACCCGCCGGGCGCCATCAATGTACGGCAACCGGCGAGAAACACGGAGATGTTGTGAACGTGCTCCAGGATGTGCCGCACGCAGAGAATGTCGGCCGTGCCGTGACGATCGCGAATCGTCCTGGCCCACTCCGGCGTCACGGTCTGCTGCATGGTTTCGATGCCGTCGCGCGGACTGTGCAAGCGCCAGTCTTTGTCACGGTCCAGGACGACGGTTCGCGCCATGCCTAAGGCGCGAAGCCGGTCCACGAGGGGGCCGTCCTTGTAGGACAACCCCATGACCAGGCCGTCTTGCCGGGGCACTTGGCGGACGATCGCCGCTGCCAGATCGTCTAAATGCCGCTCCGGTTCCCGAAACTGCGCGAACTGCCCCGGCGGCTTGAGCCACTCGATGTCGGGAGTGTCGAGGAGTTGAATCAGTCCGCAATTCCCGCAGGCGCCCAGGCGAAACGGAATCCGCGGCACAGCTTGTCCGACCGACTCGGGATACCGGCTGCAAACGGCGGCGTTTCCGAGATCCAACGCCATCACGACATTTCCGTCGCCGCAAACGCGACACGGCCTGCCGTCTGTTGGTGATTCGCGCGTCGTCGAAGCCGTCATAGCAGGCCGTTATTCAAAGTAGATGTAACTGTAATCGCCCGTGTAGCCCGCGCGCTGGAATAGCCACTCCCATTCCGAGGGGGTATGAAAGGCGCGGCAGGTCAGTTGCCAATACATCAAATTGACCTTCTCGCGTTCATTGCGGTAGGCTTCCACGCAGACATATTTTCCGCCGCGGCTGACCCTTTCGATCTCCCCGAGTGCCGACCACAAATCGTTGATGTACAGATTATGCAGCGTGGTGATCGAGAAGACCAGATCAAACGACCGGTCCGGAAACGGGAGTTTCGCCGCGGATCCGGCCACAAGATGCGGCCGGACTTCCTCCTTGGCATGTGTGATCGCAAACTCGGAAAGATCCAGCCCGACGACTTCAATCCCCGGCACGGCCTGCGTGAACTCATGCAGCAGAAACGCCTTGCCGCAGCCGACATCCAGGATTTTTGACCCTGCGTTCAGCCCGTAATGCTTCGCCATGGCCTCGGCGACAGGGCGCCAGCGGCCGTCGTAACGGTAGCCGCCGTATCCGTATTGTCGGTCGCCGTCCCAGTAGTCTGCTCCAAACTTCACGGCGACTTCTGCGCAGTGCGCCTTGTCGTAGTCGATGACCCGCTGACGATAGTCGCGGGCTGTCCGTTGATGAATGGCTGAGAGAAAATCAACGTATGGCATGAGATGTTTCAGGGTGAGGGGCGGACATCCCCAGAGTCAGGGGAGATGATTGTAGGTCAAAGGAAGTTGACGGATTTCTTCCAGATTCTCACGGACCCAGTCGACGACCTCCTGCAAGCCCGCCTGCAATGTCACCGTTGGCCGCCAGTTCAATTCCGTCCGGGCTCGCGTCGAATCGATGACATAGGCCGCGTCTTGCCCCGGGCGTTCCTCCACGATGCGGGTCGCGGCGGCGAACTCGACCTTCAGCATCTGGCAGACGTACGTCACGATGTCCCTGACGGAAATGCCGGCGTCGGGCGAGAGATGATACTTCAGCCCGATGCGGCCGTGTTCCAGCACGGCCAATTCCCCGCGCGAGACATCACGGATGTGGATATACGATTTGACGGCACTTCCGCCGCCATGCAATTCAATCGTGCGCCCCAGCAACACGTAGATCGCCGACCGGGGAATGATCTTGAACAATTGCTGGCGTGCGCCGTAGACGTTGGTGGCCCGCACCCAGAGCACGGGGAAGTGAAACTGTTTGCGATAGGAATCGAGCAGCATGTCGGCCGCGGCTTTGGACGCTGCGTACGGCGTGCTGGGATTGACGGGCGAATCTTCCGTCACCCGGCCGACGCACGTGCCGTAAACTTCCGGCGAAGAAATCTGCACGAATCGCTGGAGATAATCTCGCTGACGCAGCGCGTTCACCAGTTTCGCGAGGGCGACGCAGTTCGTCTGAAACCAGTGCTCGGGATGGTCCCAGCTCGGCGCGACTTCGCTTTGCGCCGCGAAGTTGACGATAGCCTCCGGCCGCCGGGAATCGAACAGGTCTAACAGGTCTTTCGCATCGCGGTTCATGTCGAGAGCATGATATTCATACCGCGACAGATCGTCGCGGCTCCGATATTTCAGAAACAGCGCGGACCGCTCCGGCGATCGGCTGACGCCGATCACCCGGGTCTGGGGCTGATCCAATAACAGGTCGACAAAATCCTGGCCCGAAAACGAATTCGCGCCCAGGACGACAATCGTCCGGGGACGAGACGGATCGTTCGATCTCTGCGAATGGCCGGTCATCGATCAGGAAGCCTTCGTAGGACGCGGGATGGAAAGGAAATGGAACATCGGGAGTTTATCACCCGGATCACTCGGCGCACATCGTCCCGTCTGCCGCAATCTTCGTCTCTCGCCCTTCATGCTTCCCTTTCCCCCTCGGGCGACGGTAAATTAGCAGCACGCGCTGTGACTGTGTTCGCTGACCCTTGACTGGAGAAACTCTGATGAAGCCGTTTGCCGATCGCCGAGATTTCCTGAAGACCACTGCCGCGCTGGCGGGTGCGTCGTTGCCGTATGTCTTCACTGCCGCCAGTAACCGCGCCCTGGGCTACAACCTTGTCAACGGCCGGCCGACGCTGGGCTGCATCGGCACGGGCGACCGCTGGCATGCCGTCGGACCGGACGCCATGAATTTCGCCGACTGCGTCGCCGTCTGCGATGCCGACGCCGTCCACGCCATGAACGGACGCAATAAAGCCAAGGATGTCCAGGGAAAACGCGGGGCAGATTTCACCTGCGACATGTACGAAGACTATCGGCACCTGCTCGACCGGAAAGATATCGACGTTGTGACTGTCGTCACCCCTGATCATTGGCATTCCAAGATTTCCATCGACGCCATGCGGGCCGGCAAAGACGTCTACTGCGAAAAGCCCCTCACGCTCACCATCCACGAAGGCAAACAGATCCGCAAAGTGCTGGAGGAGACGAAGCGGGTCTTCCAGGTCGGCACCCAGCAGCGCAGCGAGATGGGCCTGAATTTCCTCAAGGCCGTCGCCATGATCAAAGGGGGCCGCATCGGCAAAGTCCAGAAAATGACCGTCGATATCGGCGGCGCCCCGCCGGCCAGCGACATCCCCGAAGCCCCCATCCCGAAGGAACTCAACTGGGACCTTTGGCTCGGCCAGGCCCCGATGGTCAAGTACCGTTCGAAAGACTCCGGCGGCCGTTATCCCCATGCCCGCACCCATTACGAATTCCGCTGGTGGTACGAATACTCCGGCGGCAAAATGACCGACTGGGGCGCCCACCATGTCGACATCGCCTCGTGGGCCATCGGCATGGACGAATCCGGCCCCGTTACCATCGAAGGGACCGCCGTCCATCCGTGCGAATTCAAGGACGGCATGCCGACCAAGGACGACTGCTACAACGCCGCCACGAAATTCAACGTCACCGTGATGTGCCCCGGCGACATCGAAATGCACATTGTCAGTGAATCGAAGGACGGCAACGGCATCTTGTTTGAAGGAACCGAAGGCCGGTTCTTCGTCAGCCGCGGCGCGATGAAAGGCAAGCCGGTCGAAGACCTCGCGACGAAGCCAATCACCGAAGACGACCTGGTGAAGCTCTACAAGGGCAAAAAGCCCGGCCATCACATGAAGAACTTCTTCGAGTGCATCGCCGACCGGACTCAGCCGATCTCCGACGTCCATTCCCATCACCGGGCCATGACGACCTGCCACCTGGCGAACATCGCGATCCGCACCGGCAAAAAGCTGACGTGGGACGCCAAGACCGAACAATTCGTCGGCGACAAAGACGCCAACAAGTGGCTGTCCCGAGAACAGCGCAAGGGGTATGAGATCGACGTGACGGTGTGACGTTCACGGTCACGCGAAATGAAAATGGTGAAAATGCCGAAGCCCGGCTTGCGAATGTGCAAGCCGGGCTTCATTGTATGACGACTTCTCCGCGAGCCAGGTACGGCTGCGGCAGTGAACTGGCATCGTCAATCGATGAGGAACCGCAGTTGAACGACAGCGAACGTCCGCCGTGGGTCAGCCATGGCGAAATCCCCTCGCTGCATGGGTTCCGGGCCTTATCGATTCTGGCCGTGATCCTGTCGCATTATGCCGAGCATCCCTCCCGGTCTGGTGGGTGGCGGTACCTGCCGGATCTGGGGCAGATGGGCGTCAACATGTTCTTCGTGATCAGCGGATTTCTGATCACGCTGCTGCTCCTGAGGGAATCGGCACGGACGGGCCGCATCTCACTGAGCCGGTTCTATCTGCGCCGGTCGCTCCGCATTCTTCCTGCGTATCTCGTCTACCTCGTCGGGGTCGCCGTGCTGGATGCGGGCGGGTGGGTCTCCCTGACGCCGATGGATTGGCTGGCCTCGCTGACGTACACGGTCAGTTTCCTGTTGCCGCGGACGTGGGAGGTGACGCATATCTGGTCGCTCTCGGTGGAAGAACATTTTTACCTGCTCTGGCCGCTGGTCGTGTGCTGGCTGCCGCGCCGAGCCTGGCTGGTCGCCGTGGTCGTGCTGCTCGTATCCCCGGCGCTCCGCTGGTCTATCCAACGGGACGTGCCGTTTCTGCAAATCAATTTTTGCACGCTGACGCGGATGGACACCCTTGCCGCCGGGTGCTGTCTGGCCTACCTGGCTCAGGGGGCCGGGTTTTGCCGTCTCACGCGGATGCCGGCCTGGTTCGCGTATTGCCTCACCCCGTTACTGCTGGCGATCACGGCGGTTTCGTACCGGGCTTCGACGGAATCGGCCCTGTATCGGGTGCTCGGGCATCAAACGGTGGTCGCCGTCTGTTTCACAGCCGTGTTGTGGATGTGGACCCGTCTCGACCGTACGCCAGCAGGGCGAATATTGAACAGCCGGCCGCTGGTCCTGATCGGCGTGCTCTCCTACAGCCTGTACCTGTGGCAACAACCGTTTTTCAACCCCAATTCTTCGGCCTCGTTCACGACGCCTCCCTGGAATCTTGGCTGGACCCTGGTCTGGGCCGTCAGTTCCTATGTGCTGATCGAGCGGCCGGCTCTCGCTTGGAAGTCGCGGTGGTCGTCGGGCTGAATCTCCGGTTTTCTGTGGCACTCCTTGAACATTTTGCCTACGCTGATGAACAGAACAGACAGGCTCTTGTTCATGCGTGTCATGTTCCAACGTGCCGGATGACTTCAGGATGAGTTGGTGTTGACGCCGTTTCAGTGTGGGCCACCATGAATCTCAAGGCGCCGGCCGCCGTGCGAGCGGATCTTGCCTCCCCGGTCCTGGAGGAGATGTTCCAGGAATACGTAGAGGCGACGCCTCTGGGGATCCTGCTGATCGACGACGAGGGGGCCATCTCGTACGTCAATCAAAGTCTCTGCGCCTGTTTTGGTTATCAGCCCGGCGAATTGCTGGGACAGCCGATCGAGATTCTGGTCCCCGAGGCGATCGAGCACGAGCACGTGGAGCTTCGGAACGCCTTCCTTAAAGATCCTGTGCAGCGTTTGATGGTGGGCCGCGAGGTGCAGGGACGGCGTAAGGACGGGACCGTCCTGGATGTGGCCATCGGATTGAACCCGCTGACCCGGGACGCAACGCTCAAGGTCGCTTGCACCGTGATGGACCTGACCGAGAAGCGGCAAGCCGAGCGAAAGCTCGAGAGTTTTTTTCAGTTGTCCCTCGACTTGTTATGCGTCGCAAGTTTTGAGGGCTTCTTTCTGCGTGTGAATCCCAGTTTTTCCCGTTTGCTGGGTTTTAACGAACCGGAACTGCTGGCCCGTCCGTTTCTCGACTTCGTCCATCCGGAGGACGCGGCGGTGACTCAAACCGCCATCGAGCAGGTCGTCTCGGGAAAGCCCGTGTTTCATTTTCGGAATCGCTATCTCACCCGAGAGGGGGGCTACCGGTGGATCGAATGGAGCGGCAAGGCGGTTCCCGAAGAAGGCGTCATCTTTGCCATCGGCCGCGACATGACCGATCAGATCCACTTTGAAAAGGAACTTGTGGCCAAGGAACTGCGCGAGCGGGCCATCCTGGATCACACTCCCGCCGTCGTGTACGTCAAGCAGGTCGACGGCAAGTACGTGTATATCAACCAGCGGTATGCCGAGCTGTTTTCGTTGGATCGCGACGCGGTGCTCGGCAAGACCGATTCGGAGATTTTTCCCCGGGCAATTGCCGAGGACTTCGTTCAGAACGACCGCCAGGTGATTGAGACCGCGAACAGAATCGTCTGCCGCGAGCAGGCCCCTCATCGCGACGGATTGCATACTTATGTTTCGGTGAAGTTTCCCTTGTGCGACAGCGAGGGCCAGGTCACGGCCGTGGCCGGCATGTCGACGGACATCACAGAACAACTGAAAAGCCAGCAGCTTCAGGAAGAGCTTCAACTGGCAGCCGCGTTCCAGCGCAAACTCTTCCCCGAGCAGGCTCCGAAGATTGCGGGGCTCGACCTCTCCGGCGCGGCGTTACCCGTCACGCAGCTCTGCGGAGATTATTACGATTTTATTGTGACTGGACCGCAGCGAATCGTGATCGTGGTCGGCGATGTCAGCGGGCATGGAATCGGCCCGGCATTGGCGATGGTGGAGCTGCGCGCCAGTCTGCGGGGGATGCTGCACCAGAATTCCAACCATGATCTTGCCAGAATCTCGCAAAAGCTGCATCAACTGCTGTCATCGGATCTCCCCGAGGGATCGTTCGTCAGCCTGTTCCTGGCGGAATTGAATCTGGCGCGTCGCCTGGTTCGCTACGTGGGCGCCGGTCACGAAGCCGCGTTATTTCATGCCGGGGGGGGAGTGACGAAACTGGCGAGCACGGGGCCGGTGCTTGGCCTCATTACGTCGTCGGTCTTTGAAAATTCCCCGCCCGTACCTCTCGGTGATCACGATGTCCTGCTGATCTGTACCGATGGGGTCACAGAGACGATGAACCGTGACCGCAAGCTGTTCGGAAACCGGCGCATCTGTGACTGCCTGTCGCAATCTCGTCATTCCGTCTCGCAAGACATCATTCGGCATTTGTTCGAGCAGGTCCAGGAGTTTGCCGGGAGCCAGGCGCTCCATGACGACATCACGGCCGTGGCGGCCAAGATCTTGCCGGCCACGGTCTAATTTCCGCGCGTCGTCGTGGCGGTCTGCTTGCCCGACGACCCCCAAAGACGAGAAGCCCAGGGGTTGCAACCCCTGGGCTTCCTCGGTCGAACAATCTCCCTTACGGCAGCGGGGCTGGCGGCAGGGCGGCTTCCTGCAAACGGTTTTCCGGGGCGAGCCGCACGGTCACGGGGTTCGACGCGGCCCCGTCGCCGCGGACCACGAGGACCTCGGCATCCGTCGGAGCGTTGACGGCGACGTTCGGCAACTCGAATTGCACGCCGAGGTCGTACCAGCCGTAGATTGTCGCTTCGGTCTGCACGCCATTGACGCTGACAATCAGCCGTCCAGGTTCCGGGCCGAAGCCTTCCCCGGCGAGCGATAAGATCGCCCCCGGCGCCGCGGCACTGACGTCCGGGGCGAATGCTGCCGGGTCGACCGGCAGAATGTCGGCCCGGGGAAGCACGGCCCCGTTATTGGCCAAGTTCACGTCGTCCAACTGGCGATGACTGTCGACCAGCACGTGCAGGAAGTTGAACGGCGTCAGGTGATTGTCGACGCGGTTCATCCTGCTGGAGGCGAACGGCAGCCGGACGTCGACCACTTGCATCTCGCCCGCTTCCATCGAGGGAATCGTGACTCCGGCCTGAGGCAGATCGGCCGACGCGTCCGGCGTGTTGCTCGCCATCAGGAGCACGTTGAAGTTCCCGGCGATGCCGACCCGGCTGCTGTTTTTCAGCCACACGCGATAGCGGGCTCCCAGTTGCTGATCCGGATGGCCGTTGTCGACAAATCGCACAGCGACGAGTTGCAAATCGACGTTTTCAACGAGGACCGGCGAATAATCGATCCAGGTTCCGCTGGCGACGACCGGCAGCGGCTGCCACACGGGGTACGTATAAACCGTCCACACGGGACACGGATCGTAAATCACGGGCCGGCAATACAGCGGACGCGGGTCGTAAATCGGCAGGCACGTGTTCCACCAGCACCAGTCGACCCAAGGCGACCAGGTCGGGGTCCATGCGTAGTTCGGATAATATCCCGGCCCGCAGTACCACGAGCTGAAGCACGCCTTGGTGTAGTTGCCGTAGACCGGGCCCATGTAGCGGTTCTGCCAGCCGCCGCCGTTCACCAGGGCCACGTTCAAATTCAACTGCCGGGCGACGTCGCCTTGCTGGTACAGGTTGTACTGCTGCTGGAGGTTCAACTGCTTGCCGACATTCGAGACAAGCAGCGTGTTATAGACGGCATTCTGATTGATGTTGACGATGTTGTTCTGGAAATGGCCGCTGGCCTGCTGGATGTTCAGCTTCGCGAATTCCGGATGCTGCTTCAGTACGTTCGGGTCTTTCAGGTGCTTGAAGTGCCCGTCCAGATCCTGGAGATTTTTCGACTTGCTCATCTGGCGGAAATGCTGCTGCAGATCGTCATTGTCATCCAATCGGATCGGCAGGTTGCCGTTCTTATGGATGTTCGACGAAATGCGGTCCTTGGAACCGTGATGTTCCAGGTGAAGCTTGGAAAGATCGAGCTTGCCTTCCTGCGTCTGGACCTTGTCTCTCAGCGCGGGATTGCCGCTGAGCAGTTTTTCGACCTGGTCCTTGTTGCGTATCAGGGTCCGCTCGTTGTCCTGCCGCTTGGACACGTTCGGCTGGAACTGCTTCAGGTGATTTTTCAGTTCGGGATTTTTTGCGTTGAAGCGGGGCGAATTGTTTCCCGGATTCAAATTCCCGCCGATCGGGTTGTTGCCGCCGATCACGGGGTTGTTGTTGATGACACCGCTGCCGGGCTTGTTGTCGTTATCACGTCGCTTGAGGACCGGCTGTCCCCCGCCAATCACGGGGTTGTTATTGATGACACCGCTGCCGGGCTTGTTGTCGTTGTCACGGCGTTTGAGGACTGGCTGTCCCCCGCCGATCACGGGGTTGTTGTTGATGACACCGCTGCCGGGCTTGTTGTCATTATCGCGGCGTTTGAGGACCGGCTGTCCGCCGCCGATCACGGGGTTGTTATTGATGACACCGCTGCCGGGCTTGTTGTCGTTGTCACGGCGTTTGAGGACTGGCT
>CAYMAO010000006.1:0-152608 GCA_964388415.1 uncultured Planctomycetaceae bacterium
GCTCAAAGACCAAACTCCCAGCACACTTTTTGTCCAATTCCTGGGGTCCACCTCAGTCGACGAACCTGGCCGGCATCTTTCTGCTGGGAGCCGTGGCGATCTGCCTGCGGACGTGGATCGAGGGCGAAGCGCAGCGCGTCCAAACCGAGCGATTAAAGGACGCGGAAATTGAACAGGAGAATTTGGTGCGGCAATGGCAACGTGATCGAGAGATTTTCTAACGGAAGGAGCATGACCCATGAGTGACAAAGAAGATGTGGTCAATCCACGGCCACCGTCGTCCGCGACGTTCGCGGCGGTGTTTCGACAAGGTGCTAAGGAGATCGGCCAGATCATCCCCGCATTCCCCGACAGCATTCGTCCAGTGGAGGAAATGGGCACGATGTTGAACCCCACCCCGCAGCAAGTCACACGGGCGCTGGATGGTCAACCGGGTCCGATCCAACCCAAAGACCAAGGTTTTGAAGCCATGTTCAACACTTACGCTCCGCGTGGCGGCGAAGGTCGCGAAACGCAACAGAAAGAAATCGAAAGATGAGAACGATTGACGTCAATGCGGTCGCCAAGTCGGTGGAACCCGTTTCATCCACCGGCGCGGCGTCCAACGTCCCGCACAAAAAGCCGGACAAGTTCAAAGCCGTGCTGATGCTGGTCGGTGCGGTGATCTATCTGGTGTCCCCGTTGGATCTCCTGCCCGATGTGATCCCCGGTCTCTGCCATATCGACGATGCCGCCCTCCTGGGCCTGGCCATCCAGTACGCTCGTAAGGCGTTTTCGTGATGGCATCAACGTGACAAGCTGAGCCGCGGGAGGATGTCCCTGTCCTCCCGCGTTTTTCGGTTCTCGAAACATCCAACGCAGGTCTTGATCGGGAGATGGCAGAATGGATTCCAACAACACGAATGGAAACTCCTCGGACTCCGGTGGGAATGCCGCGCCGGTGTTGCTCACCGTCAAGGATGTCGGAAACATGCTGCAATATTCCAAGCGGCACGTCTCGCGTCTGCTCGATGATGGACTGCTGCCGCCGCCCGTGAGAATCGGTCGCTCGGTTCGCTGGCGGCGAGAGGATATCTACGGCTGGATCGCCAGGGGTTGTCCGCCAGTGTGGGATCAGCCCATTCCCTGACGCCTGGATCCAGCAATTGCAATAGCCGTCATCGGCCCAAAAGTTCCCCAACCCATCGCGTGGTAACGCTCTGTGCCAGTTGATCCCCGCCATTTCAGTTGCGCTGAGATCGCCGCCGCCATCGGCGTGGATGTGGACACGGTCCGCGCCTGGATTGGTCAAGGGGAACTGCAGGCGTTCAATGTCGCCAAGACCGGCAAAGGCGAGAAAGCCCGGTGGCGCGTCTCGGAAACTGCGTTGGCGGAATTCCTGCAACGGCGAAGCAACCGTCCGGCTACCGAAAAGCCCGCACGACAACAAAGAAAAACGAAACCAAAATCGCCGACAACCCGAATCAAGTTCTTTTGACCAGAAGACTCGATATCTGTTGGCGGCAGTTGAAATTGGCGGCGGATGGAGTAATCCAGCCCAACACTCGATGAGGGGGTGTCATTGACACCCCCAAGCCCGGTTTTTCGAGATATTTCGAGGTTTTTCAAGCATCGACGTGAAGTCGATTTGAGCCTGGAAAAGCAGGCGTTTCAGGCAAATAACAGGCGTTTCGCGAAAGTGCTTCGGAACGATTTCCAGTGCTGCACAATCGGCCGCTCTGTCACCACTCCGAAGCCTGATTTTAGTGTTTCCTGCATTCCGTCTGGTGCTGATTTGGTGCAGTTAACACCCGCGTTGACACCCGATCGCCTAAAACCTGTCGAAAACCGTCCATTGCCACCCAACGGCGGCAACCGCGGGTGTCACCAACTCCGCCAAGTTCTTACCCAAGGCGATGCCGTGGCGGATTCTACCAAAGGATTGAAGTCCCGGAAACCGAAGACGCCGGACAAGCCCTATTCCACTTTCCCGCTGTTTGCCCATCAGACCGGGCGCTGGGAGAAAAAGGTTCGCCAGAAAATGCGGTTCTACGGTCGCTGGGGACGGCAACAGCAAGGCCATTGCCGCGGAGCATTACTTGCAAGTCCGGGATTCAGACTTTGAACAAGCCATCAACCCGACCGGAAATTACGTGCGCCCTGGCGTGCGCGACTTGCAAGAATCAACGTGTCTGGAGAGGCAGGGTGTCGTAAAACACGCAGAGACCCCCGTATTTCAGGGGTTTTTTCAAAAAAGGCATGGCGGTGGTCGGACTCGAACAACCCTCGGATTTCCCGACGAATTCCGCACCTCGACTCGAAAGCGGCGCAAAAAGCGGCGCACCGGATGACGGCTCCGCCACTATGGCAGACGTTTTGACGGCTGGTGAACCGGCCCCCGGCTTTGTCGCCGATCCCCTACTGACGCGGTTCCTGGACGTATGGGAACGACTCTCCTGCGATGATCGGCTCCAGCTGGTGGAAGAGGCCGAACGGCTGTCGGACGGCGTCTGAGCGTACCAAGGAAGCGCTATTGGGTTCGTACTCGTTTTCGTCGTCAACAATGGGAATATCCTCGTCACCCCGACCCGTCGGCCCCCCCCAAAGTTAGCCGAGGAATCTGTATATCCCGCTCTCAGACTTTTTCCCGACTTCATAGGCCACTTGAAAGGCGATTCTCATGTCCGAGCCGCTACTACGTGTTCGCAACCACCATGCAGCATGTTGCGGTGATCCTCCCACCATCAATGGCGATGACCCGGACGTCTATATCGGGTATTTCGAGAACGAACACAGCGAGCAGTGGATTTTCACGTTCCATCGTCGGACCGGACAAGCCGAGCTGCGCGGCGGGGACGTCGGTTGGGATGAAGTCCACCCTGTCCAGGATGGTCAGGTGGACGATTTGTTCTTGTCGCCGTCGGAACAAGTCTGGCTGGTGGCTTGCTGGGAAGCGGCGACCTGGGTGACATCGCACCGGCCATCGGCGACCCGCTGAGGCGGCACGGTGGCAAATTACTCGACTGCACCATCATCGTCGTCGTCTGACCATCCGGGCGGAAAAACCTTCCAGCCGATTTCACCAGCGGCGACGACGGCGGCTGCGGGGTTCTGGGCGATAAACGCCTTCGTGTGTTCCATCATCGCCGCAGCAAGTTCCTCTTCGCTCATATCTTCGGGGGCAGGGCGTTGCGCGTTGGCGTGTTCGATCAGACGCAACACAACTTGCAGGGCGCGAAACGTCGCCAGTCCGCCGCGCTGCCGGGCGTCCTCCCGGTAGTCTCTCCACGTGGCAAGGAACCCCGGCAGGCCGCCGAGGTCGTGGAGCATCGCCGCCGTCAGCAGTTCCACGCGGCGCCTGTTACGCTCATCGACCAGCCCGGCGAAATGGCGCCGAAGGTGGCGCCGCCCCTGTTTCGCCCGGCGCTCGGCTCGGCGTTCCCTCTCAGCCGCGGCGTGGCAATCGTTGCACCGGCGCATCCGTGGCCCGTCTTTGGACCGATGGCGGAAGCGATCCACTGGCAGAAATCGGATGCAGCCGTCGCAGAAGCGGGTTTCGACATCGTTCATGGAATGGAATATCCTCCAGGCGCACAACGAAACGCCTTGCGAATTCGCCCCGACGGCGTGACTCGCTCCAACCATGTGCGGTGCCGTCGGTTCGGTTGAATTCTCGCTCGATTGTACCACCGGCTTGTGCCATCGGCGAGATGCAGGGCGAACGCCTCCAAAATGGCCATGAATTCGGTATGATCGTGGTCGACCTGTCACCGGTTGGGGGAGTCAGCAGCCGTGAACGTTCAGGAAGCCTATTCGACGTTGGAAACCGATTACGGGTCGTCGCTGGATGCCATCGAAAAGTCGTACCGTAACTTGATTCGCGTCTGGCATCCCGACCGATTCACGAAAAGTCCCGACCTGCACGCATTTGCCGAGGAAAAGTCCAAGCGGCTGAATCATGCTCGGGACGTCCTCCGTGCGGCATGGTCGACCGGCAAGCTGATTGACGACGCTGGACCAGAAGTCCGCTCCGAAACGCCAACGGATGGATACGAAGACCATCTCGCCCGGTACTTAGGCGACGACCCGCGTATCCGCAGCAGAACATACCTGGAATTAAGCGGTCGGGAATCCGCAATTGCATTGACAAAGCACGGCATCATTCTGGCTACGATGGCCAAGTCCGACGTAGATGAGGTGATGTACTACCCGACGGCGGCGATCCAATGTGTGCTGAATTCCAAGGAGATGTTTCTGCGGCCTGACTGCACTGCCTGCCGTGTAACCGATCTGCTGCCAACTGACGTAATGATCATCGCAGACGATCCCGAACAGTTGGTGCGTAATCATCTGGTGAAACTCCGCTTTCGGAATGAATACTTTGCGAAATTATTCATCAAGCGGACGGTGTCGATGCTGGGATTACAAGAGGCACCACCGATTCCTGAAGTGTCCTTTCCTCAAGAAGGGTTTTTTCTCGTCGCAGTGATCATCATCGGTGTCCTCATCCTAGGTGCAGCACTTCAGTTTTCGGGACAGTAACCCTGTCATCAACCCTTGCTCTTGCTCGTCCGCACATTTCCCGCACAATGGATGAAGCGGGCTAGACCGGCCAGTCGAAAAGCGGACACCTGAACCGCCTGCCCGCTTGTTTCTCAAGTCAGGCACCGGCGCATCAGGAGTCGGAGCGATGGACGATCCGATTGAATCGGAGACGGCGAAGGCAAATGACCACGCGGCGTCACAAGTGGCTGCCGCAATACTTCAACGGCAAAAGGACAAGTTCGGCTCCGCTGTGGCTGCTGTCCGAGCGTGTTGTGGAATCACCGATTTGCCGGCCCCGGAGCAACGTAGCAGACTTGCCGCACGTTTGACGGCGCTGGCGTGTCTGTGCCGCGAACATGACTTCGCGGATCGACTCGCCAAGATTCCGCGCACGCCCGGCGGCGTCGATTGCGGGATCGTCATATTTGAGGCGGCGCTGGCTGACGATGCTGCCAGAGTGCTGCGATTGTTGGAGCAATCGGCCGCGTTTGTAGAACCAACCCAGCGCGTGATGACCGATTTCCTGCGTGATGTTGGCTGGCTGCTGTGGAACGGCGCGACGGAACTGCCAAAAGATAAAAATCGGATGGACGTTGATTCCTTGATGAAAGAAGGCATGACACGTTGGCGCGATATGGCGGGCTTGCCGGAGTCCAACGGCTACGAACTGCCGCCGGACCCGATGGATTTCCTTGAGGCCGAATGGGAGTTGGAGGCCGACGGCGGTCAACTGCCAGCGGGTGACGGCGAGATGTCGTCAGCCCCGGCAGTCGCAAAACGTCCCGGCGCAAAACCGAAGCGGGACGACGCACAATTCCGAAAGGTTATCGACCTCCACCAAAGGGGAAATGGTCCAAAGGCCATTGTGGAAGAAACGGGATACACGCTGAAAGTGGTGAATCGCTATTTGAGTCGTCATCGAAAACGTGAAGCCCGCAATCGAGCAGCGGACAATTGATACCCTGTCAAGGGCGTTAATTGTCCGCGCTGCTCTTGCACGCCCATTCTTACGCTGGGGAAACCTCGCATCCCCAAGAATCTGGCGGACAAATCGCTGGGGACAAATTGAAATGTCCGTACTGCCCTGATGATTCCTTCATCGCAATTCCGCGATGAGGAGTCATGAGAATGAGTCACACGTCCACGCCCTCCGCCTTGCGTCGGCCTGATCCGACGCCGTTGTCCGAAAAACTCACGTGGAGTTTGCCCGACGCGGCCAGTGCCACCACGTTATCGACCCGAACCCTCCAGTCGGCGATCTATCGCGGCGACCTGCCTGCGATCCATGTCGGGCGCCGGGTGCTGCTGTCGCCGGATGCCGTCCGCTCTTGGCTGGCGTCGCTGCAATAAACCGCCAGGGAGTGACGGCGATGGACTGCGAATTCTGCTGTTGCGAACCCGCGACGATTTTTGATTTGCCGACGCGGTATGGTCTGCGGTCCTGCTGTTTGGACTGCGCCCGTCAGCAAAAAGCAAAACGGACGACCCGTGAGGCGAGTCGTCCGTTCGGAACCCTTGGAGGCTCATGCAATGTCTCAACAAAGTGTAATCGACCTGCAAACTTCGGACAACGGACACTCGGCGACTGATGCGCCGCCGGACCCGTTCGACCCGGCACGGCTGCGAATCTCTCAAGACTTCGCTGCTACGCTCGGCGTGAAAAAGGCGCTGTTGACCGTGCCAATCCGAAAACCCGACAAGGCGGCATTCGTCCGGGTGCATCCCGACCCGACGTATCGGCTTGAAACCGCCGTTCTGGAACTGAAGGAAGAGCGAGAAATCTATCTGGTCGTCCCGGACATTCGTGACGAACTGGCGACGGAGTCGACGTTCGGCGCTCGCGCATTCTTCACGTCGATGACGCGGCAAGGCGTGCTGTTCCTGTGGCCGTGCCGGTTGCCGGGTGTTGACGGCAAGATCGATGAATGGAGTCGCTCGGCGCTCGAGGCGGCGAACATGGCCGTCAAGAATTGGGTGCGCGTGCAATCCAACATGGCGCTCGGCGCGTACGAAGTTTTCGAGGCGAGCGCATCCATTCCCGACCCGAAGTGGCCGGAGATGCCGTTCCGTGACATCTTGAAAATCGCGTTCAAGGACCGGCGGATTGATTCCCTCGATCATCCGGTATTGCAACGCTTGCGGGGGGAAATCTGATGGACCTCCGCCAACATTTTCGCGAAGTCTGGCTGATCGACTTTGAATTCTTCGCGCCCGATGGAGAACGGCCGACGCCGATTTGCACCGTCGGTCGGGAATACTTCTCCGGGCGGGTTGTCCGTCTGTGGGGTGACGAGATGGAACATCCGCCGTTTGAATGTGCGGCGGATGTTCTGATCATCGCTTTTTATTCGTCCGCCGAATTCGGTTGCTTCATCGAACTCGGCTGGCGGATGCCGTTGCGGGTGTTGGACCTGTTCGCGGAATTCCGCAATCTGGCGAACGGGTTCAAACCGCCATGCGGATTCGGGTTGCTCGGCGCTCTCGCCTATCACGGCATCGACTCCATCGACTCCGTTGAAAAAGAGTCCATGCGGGAACTCGCCATGCGGGGCGGGCCGTATACCGAAGCTGAACGGCTGGCGTTGTTGGATTACTGTCAGACGGACGTTGACGCCTTGGCGAAGCTGCTGCCGGTCCTGTTGCCGAAGATCGACTTACCGCGGGCGCTCTTGCGTGGTCGGTACATGGTGGCGGCGGCTCGGATGGAGTCGACCGGCATCCCGATTGATGTTGAGTACCTGGAACGGCTGTTGCGGAATTGGGAGTCGATCAAGTTCCGGCTGGTGGAAGCCGTCAATGCCGATTTCGGCGTGTACGTTCCAACCGGGCAAAAGGAGATTGATCCGCAATCAACCGTGGGTGCCGCGGTACTCGAAACGGCGGCGGCGTGGGACATCGACCCGCACAAGCTGCTAACTGCTGTCGATCACGTCTGGGCGATGGAACGGGCGGCAAGTGCTGATCGGGCCGCGGCGGTTTGCGTGGCTCGGAAGCGAACCGGCTTGACCGTCAATCGGATCAGCCGATGGGAGGACGCCGGCAAGGATCATTCGACGTGGGAAGCTCTGGACACGGCGGCGCGGGACTTGGCGGGCGAACTCCCGGCGCTTGGCATCGGGCCGGGCTATCGCCAAGAGGACGGAGTCGACGATACGGCGTATGGCGGCGAACTGTGGGAACTGCTGCGGGAGTCGACCGGGACGAAGCCGAAACACGACCCGGACATTCTCAATCAAGCGGCGGCGCTGGTGGTGAACTCCGCGGCGGTGTCCGGCGGGCCGATGTCGTTTTCGACGAAGCGGTTCGCCGACTGGCTGGTTCGGAATAGCATCCCGTGGCCGATGCTCGAAACCGGCGGGCTGGACTTGTCCGACGAATGTTTCCGGCAAATGGCGCGGCAATATCCGGCCGTGGCGCCACTTCGGGAACTCCGGCACACGCTCGGCGAAATGCGGCTGAACAGCCTGGCCGTCGGTTCGGACGGACGGAATCGAACGCTGTTGTCGGCATTCAGCGCGCGGACCGGAAGAAATCAGCCGAGCAACTCCAAGTTCATTTTTGGGCCGTCGGTCTGGCTGCGGGGATTGATCAAGCCGGCGGCCGGGCGGGCGGTTGCCTATATCGACTGGTCAGCACAAGAAATCGCGATTGCCGCGAAGCTCTCCGGCGACTTGAACATGCAGGACGCCTACCTGTCGGGTGATCCCTATTTGTGGCTCGGCAAGGCCGGCGGAATCATTCCCGCGGCTGCGACGAAAAAGACTCACCCGGAATTGCGGGACGTGTTCAAAGTCGTCTACCTGGCGGCGAACTACGGCATGGCGGAAAAGTCGCTGGCGCAACTGATCGGTAAAACGGAAGCACATGCACGGGAACTGCTGCGACTCCATCGGGAACGGTTCCCGACGTTTTGGGCGTGGTCTGACGGTGCCGTCGATCATGCGATGTTGCGGGGCTGGCTGACGACGGTGTTCGGCTGGCGGCTGAATGTCGGACCGGACGTGAAACCGACCAGCCTGCGAAACTTCCCGGTGCAGGCGAACGGCGCGGAAATGTTGCGGCTGGCGTGTTGTCTGGCCACGGAGCGCGGAATCGAGGTTTGCTGTCCGGTCCATGATGCGTTGCTGGTCGAGGGTTCGGAGTCGGACATCGAGGACGTGGTGACGGCGACACAAGCGGCGATGCGTGAGGCATCGGAAATCGTGCTGGACGGGTTCGCATTGCGGACGGATGCCAAGGTGATCCGGTCCGGCGAACGGTACATCGACCCGCGAGGCGTCCGCATGTGGAACACGATTCAAGGACTGTTGACGGAGTTGGAAGCGGCCGAAGTCGGAGAACTGATCCCATTTTGAAGGTGTAGCGCCGACGCTCATGTTTTGTGCAGGGATGCACACCAGGTGTAGCGCCAACGCTCACCCGGTCCTTCTTCTCTTATGTCTTATCTTCTATCTCTTATTTCTTATTAGGTATGTAGGGATGCCGGAACCCGTGGGGGAGCGGATGTCAGACGCCACCCGTCAACGATGGCAGGCGAAGCGTAAGCGCGATGGAGGGCGGTTTCTCCGTGGTCCGGTGCCGTTGGCTTGGATGACGAAAGCGGCTCGGCTCACGGGCAAGTCGTTCACCGTGGGCATGGCCGTCTGGTACCTGCGGGGCTTGCGGCAATCGGAGCGCGTATCGCTCACACCGGCGACATGGGAGCAATTTGGATTGGATAGATTCGCTGTCGGACGCGGCTTGAAACAACTGGAATCTGCGGGACTGGTGAACGTCGAACGTCATCGCGGGCGATGTTCATTGGTAACTATCCGACTCATCCGCCCTGATCCGCAACGAAATGCACGCAAGTGACATGGCGCGCTGATCCGATCCAAGTTACCATGCGTTCTGCGGGACGCTCATTTTTGAAAGGCGAGACGATGGCCAGTGTGATTCACGACCCGAACGGCCTGAAGCGAGTTCAGTTCACCGGCATTGACGAGAAACGCCGTGTGATCCGGCTCGGCAAGAAATCTGACAAGATCGCTGACGCCGTGGCCCGGCATATTGAAAACATTCTCTCCGCGGCCCTGCATCCGCCCCTGGCAAAAGAGACAGCCCAATGGCTGGCCGATCAGCCGGACCGGTTCTACGCCAAGTTGGTGACGGCTGGGCTGGTGAATCCGCGGGAGGGGACATCATCAAAGCCTGTTCTCTTGGGGGCATTCCTGGATCAGTACGTCGCACGACGGATCGATATCCGACCGGCGACGAAACTGGTCATCGGTCATGTCGTCCGAAACCTCAAAGACAACTTCGGACAGCATCGCCCCCTGAATGCGATCACGCCGGCGGAATGCGACGATTTTCGACGCTGGCTGGAGACAACCGAAAAACTCGCCCCTGCAACGATTGGGAAGCGAATCCAATGGTGCGCCGGGATATTTCGAGATGCTGTGAGGCGAAAGCTGATTGTCGAGAACCCGTTCTCCGGCGTGAAGCGTGCCAAGGCCACGAATCCCGAACGGCAACGCTACATCGACCGGAAGACTATCGAAGTGATCATCGACGCCGCCCCGTCTGCGGAATGGCGACTGCTGATCGGGCTATCCCGGTATCTGGGCCTGCGGGTTCCCAGCGAACCATTTTCTTTAACGTGGGACGATGTGGACTGGGAGAAATCCCGAATGCGGATCACCTGCGTCAAGACGTCACGCTATGACGGACGGGCCTATCGCTGGGTTCCGATTCTGCCCGAAGTTCGCCCGTACCTGGATGAAGTTTACGCCGCCGCGCCGGAGGGTGCCGTTTACGTTTTGGATCGGCTGCGTCAACGTGGATCGATGAAGACGGGGTATTGGGGCAGCGTGAACTTGCGAACCCAGTTTGAGAAGATCATCCGGCGAGCGGGATTCGAGCCTTGGGTGAAACTCTGGCATAACCTGCGTGCCAGCGCTCAAACCGACCTGGCGGGGCGGTTCCCGCTTCACGTCGCCTGTACCTGGCTCGGCAACAGCAAGGCGATTGCCGCCGAACATTATCTCCAGGTCACGGACGAGCATTTCCGAGCGGCCTTGGAGCCGTCTGAAAAAGCGGCGCAAAAAGCGGCGCACTCCCCGCCGGAATTGACACGTATTGAGACGCATGGAATGCCAGAACATCAGAAACCCCCTTGTTTCCAGGGGGATCGGGTGAAAACGATGGCGGTGGTCGGACTCGAACCGACGACACACGGCTTATGAAGCCGTTGCTCTAACCGACTGAGCTACACCGCCGAGGCCTGGATGACAGGCGTTTCTTGCATTGGGATTTGAGCAGGAGTCTTCCCAAGACACCCGAACCTACACCTGACTTCATCCAAACACAAGAGAACCACGTGACAACTTCCCAGTGAAAGAAGCCAGCCAAGCCCTGTCCAGAATTCCAATTCTTCCCGCATTCGGCCGGTGTTTGGGCAAAAAATCAGGGGCAAACGGCACGACGCTCGGACCTTGCAGCGATCCCGATGGTTCGCTCGCCAAGTATCGTTGACAACTCAATGAATTGCAAGACGGACGAGTTCCCCGTCCCGCGACACCCGTCGGCGGCTATCCTCGCAGTGGAACGAACCAAGGGAACGAGAACCCTGGAGCATGTAAGACTCTGGCGATTGACCAATCCATGCTACGCCGCAAGCGTCGCTGCGGGCGTGCATCTCGTTTCTGGGTAGATCATGGTCGTCACTGGGATCTTCAAGCCAATGCAAAATGCAAAGTTCAAAATGCAAAATGGGTTATGACAAGTGTCAGTCAGCAATTGTTACAGCAACTGCCCCGTCCATTTTTCATTTTGCATTTTTCATTTTGCCTTGCATTCCGATCGAATCCTGCAGACCCACCTATTTCCACTCAGAATCGAGACGCACACTCCGTCGCTGCTACACCGCAAAGCTGCGGTAAAACTTTACCGCCAAGAGGCGGTATAATACGACGTTCGTTGGAGCCTGGATCCAACGAACGCTGCGGATGAGCTCCCGCAGCGTTCGGGCGCGGGGTTATCCCGCGTTGAGATTCCCGCAGTGACGCGTTTCGTCACAGGCCCACCGAACCACGCGGATTGAGCGGAGCGCTCGGTTCGGCTATTCTGGATGGGGATGACGACCGATCGCCCTCTCATCCGCAACGTTATGTGGCATGGAGCGTCTCGTATGAATCGAAAACCAGCAGACCTGATTGGCCTCCGCAATCTCGGACCGACCATCATCAAGCGGCTGGCGGAGGTTGGCGTTCACACTAAGCGGGATTTACAGCGTCTCGGAGCGGTCGAGATTTACAAGCGCATTTGTGTTGCGAGTCCGGGTCGCACCGTTCCCGCTTGCTACTATCTGTATTCGCTTCAGGGAGCGTTGATGGATTTGCATTGGGACGATTTACCCCGGGACATGAAGATCAGATTAAGAGAGGAGGCCGATGCCGCATAACCCATAGATGGCCCCTTCCGTCAAGAGCGCGCACCGCGAGCGTGACTGATCAGTGTTTTGAATGTTTGACAGTCAGCCGGTATGTTGCGCAGCAGCCTTCAGGATTAGTCGCCAGGTCTGATGTCCGGGCAGGATTTCTCCCTGCCCGACGCGGCAGCCGGTGCTCCGGCGTTGGCGACGCAAGGGCGACGTCAGTCCACCGCGGGCCGAACAATTCGTGCCGGGACTTGGCGAGGGAATTGAGACTCTTCGCGGATTACGATATCGTAATCGGTTCGCTGGAGTCCCTTGCTCCCCTAGGATTGCTTGCCATGAACGACGGCCGTTTCCCCACCATCCTTTTGTTCGGCGCACCGGGCGTCGGCAAAGGCACGCAAGGCGCTATTCTCGGCCGGATTCCGGGGTTCTTTCATCTCTCGTGCGGCGACGTGTTCCGTTCGCTGAACATCCAGTCGACGGACGGCCGCGAGATTTACGAATACAGTTCCAAGGGGAAACTGGTTCCCGATGACCTGACCATCCGCATCTGGAAGAAGTCGCTGGACGGCCACATCGCCCTGTCGCATTACAAGCCGCCGTATGAGTTCCTGATTCTCGACGGCATCCCCCGCAACCCCCGGCAAGTCGAACTGGTGGCCGATTCGATCAACGTGCTGCAGGTGATTCATCTCGTGTGCACGGACGAGCAATCGATGATCGACCGGATCAAGCGGCGGGCCATTCGGGAAAATCGTTCCGACGACGCCAATGAAGAGATCATCAAGACGCGGTATGACGTCTACCGGAAGCAATCGGAACCGGTCATCAACTGCTATCCGCCGGAGATCGTGTCGCGCGTGGAAGCCAACAACTCGCCGGTGGAAGTTTTGCAGCAAATTTTGACCTGCCTGATTCCCGTGCAGAAACGGTGGCAGGCGCAGATTGCAAAGTGAGGCGGCGGACGAGATTTGGTGCGTGATGTTCGAGGGATGATCCTTTCCATCTCCCTCTTGCAACCGCCCGGCGCGTGCCGTATCTTTCAAGAATCATTCGCAGCGCTAACTATCCGGCCGCCCGATTATGCAGCCTTACGATTTCGAAGAGAGCATCGGCTATTGGCTGACCATCGTCACCCAGGCCTACCATCGCGCCCTGAACGAGCGGTTGGCGCCGTATGGGATCACCTACCGGCAGTCGCACGTCATCGGCTGGCTGATGCTCGAAGGGGAACTCACGCAGGCCGAACTGGCCCGCCGCATGATGATTGAACCGCCGACGCTGGTTCGTATCCTCGACCGCATGGAGTCGCTGGGCTGGATCAGCCGGCAGGATTGCCCCGCCGATCGGCGCCGCAAACTGATCCGTTTGGCCGACTCCGCTGAACCGGCCTGGGGGAAGATCGTCTCGTGCGCCAAGCAAGTCCGGCAGGCCGCCGGTAAAGGGCTGACCGCCGACGAGCAGTACGCCCTGAAAGACTTGCTGCGCAAAGTCTCCGAAAATTTGAGCGCCGAGAAACTGGTTCGCGCGTCTCGTTGAACATTCAGCAGGACCTGGTCGATGACTGCGACGATTCCTTCACGAATGCTGCACCGGTGTCTGTTGCTGCTGGCCTGCGCGGCGGCCACCTCGGGCTGGGCGCAGTCCAAGCCCGCGCCGCCATCTCCGCCGAAGCCGCCGCCGTCCCCCGTCGAAGTCGCCCGGGTGCAAAAGCGGACCGTCGCGGCGGGCCAGACGTTTGTCGGGACGATTCATCCGTTGAAGCAGAGTTCCGTCGGCAGCGCGGTCGATGGCCGCGTCGTCGAGTTCCCGATCAACCAGGGCGACCGCGTGAAAAAGGGAGCCCCGTTGTGTCAGTTGCTCACGGAGACCATCAATCTGCAGATTGCCGCCGCCGAGGCCGAACGGGATCTGAAAGCCTCGGAGCTCGAAGAACTGGAAAACGGCACGCGTCCGGAAGAAGTCGAACAGGCAAAGGCCCGCATGGAATCCGCCAAGGCCGTGAAAGATTACACGGCAGCGCGCCACAAACGGGCCGTCGCGCTCGCCGAACAAGGGACGGCGATGACCAAGGAGCAGCTCGAGCAGGTACTGTCCGCGGCAATCGAAGCCGAGAAAACGTTTCACGCCGAAGACATGGGCTTCCGCATGGCCGTCGACGGACCCCGCCAGGAAAAGAAACAGCAGGCTCGGGCCAAGTTGGCTGCTCAAAACGAACTGGTCCGGCAACTGGAAGACCAGCGCAAGAAGCACACGATGGTCGCCCCGTTCGACGGTTACGTGGTCAGCGAGCAAACGGAAGTCGGCGAATGGGTCTCCCGCAGCCAGATCGTGGCGAAGATCGTGCATCTCGATTGGGTGGAAGTGGAAGCCCATGTGCTCGATTCCCACATCGATCACGTCCGGGCAGGAACCACGGTCCGTGTGGAGGTTCCGGCGGTGAAGCCCTCGGTGTTCGAGGGAGAAATCACGGCGATCGTGCCGGATGCAGATACGAAATCCCGCACGTTTCCGGTGAAAATCCGCGTCAAAAATGTCCTCCGGGACGACGGCCCGGTGCTGAAATCCGGCATGTTGGCCAGGGTCGCGCTGCCGACCGGGGCGCCGACCAATTCGCTGCTGGTGCCGAAAGACGCGATTGTGCTCGGCGGCCCGTCGCCGATGGTGTATGTCGTCGACCTGTCGGAGGACTCCCAAACGGAGGGCCAGGTCCGCCCGGTGCCGGTGCAACTGGGTGACGCCGACGGTTCCTTGATCGCCGTCGCGGCGGAACTGCACGACGAGCAGTTGGTCGTCGTGCTGGGCAACGAACGGTTGCGGCCCGGCGCGGATGTGAAAGTGATCAAGGAACGCAAGCCGCCGACCAATGGGGCCGCCGCCGTGGACAGCCCGGCGGCGAAACAGGATTGAACAACAAATATCACGAATGTGGGAAGCCCGGAGCGCAAGCGAGGGTCGAGGAAGCATTCCCCTCGCTTGCGCTTCGGGCTCCCTTATGACGCCCTGGAATTATCGACCCATGGATCTGATTGCCGCTTTTGTACATAACCCGGTGAAGGTCTCGGTCGGCGTGTTGCTGATCGTGATGTTCGGCCTTCTGGCATTGACGAAGATGCCGATGCAGCTCACGCCGGAAGTCGAGATTCCGACGCTGACGGTGGAAACGACCTGGCCGGGCGCCAGCCCGCATGAAGTCGAGCAGGAGATCGTCCGCGAACAAGAAGAGCAGCTCAAAAGCGTGGAAGGCATCACCAAGCTGTCTTCCGAAAGCATGGACTCGATGGGCCGCATCACGATGGAGTTCGGCGTCGGCACGAACATGGACCAGGCGCTCTTGAAGGTGAACAGCCGGCTGCAGCAGGTGCCGGTCTACCCCGAAAACGCCGACAAGCCGATCATCACCACGTCGAATTCTTCCAATACGCCGATTGCGTGGTTCATTCTCGGCCCGAAGCCGCCGACACAGGCCGCGCTGGAGGAATTTCAGTCACGTCATCCCGAGTTGCAGGACGTGCTCGATCCGATCATCCGTTGCCACAACGTCGCCTTGAAGATCTTTCGTATTCGCCGGGCCGTGAAAGAGCATCCGGAGATGACGGAACTGCTGCCGCCCGACATCGACGTCTCCGAACAGCGGAAATTCGCGGAGGACTATATTGAGTCGGCGTTTGAGCGCGTCACGGGGGTGTCCAACTCGAACGTCTTCGGCGGGCTGGAAGAGGAACTCCAGGTGGTCGTCAATCCCGAGGAACTGGCGGCCCGGCAATTGACTGTCGCCGATGTCAGGGCCGTGCTCCGCGGCCAGAATCGCGACACGTCCGGCGGCGACGTGTGGGAAGACAAACGCCGCTGGGTCGTCCGCACGCTGGGGCAATTCCGCAGCCCGGACCAAGTGGAAAACCAGTTGCTCGCCGTGCGCAACGGGGCGCCGGTTTACATTCGCGACGTTGCCACGGTCCGGATGGGGTTCAAGAAGCCCGACGGCCTGGTGCGGCGCTTCGGCGATTCCAGTCTCGCCGTCAACTGCGTTCGCGAAACGGGCGCGAATGTCATCGATGTGATGAACGGACTTCGGGAAACGAATCGCCGTTTGAACGAAGAGCTGCTCGCGTCCCGGGGCATGGAATTGACGCAGGTCTATGACGAAACGGAGTACATCCATTCGGCGGTCGGACTGGTGCGGGAGAATATCTTCCTCGGGGGCGCGCTGACCCTGGTGATTCTGATGGTGTTTCTGCATCTGAATCTGCGGACGCTGATATTTGCGCCGCTGATTATTTTTACCGGCTGGGCCGCCGTGTATCTGAACGAATGGTGGTTCGTGGTCTGCGTCGCGCTGGTCGTCTTCGCCGGGCTCTGGTATGCACGCGGCGCGCTGATCGTCGCGCTTCCGATTCCCGTGAGCATCATCGGCACGTTTCTGTTCATGTCGCTTCTGGGCCGCTCGCTGAACGTGATCAGCCTGGCCGGGCTGGCCTTTGCTGTGGGGATGCTGGTCGACAACGGCGTGGTGGTGCTGGAGAACATCTTCAGCCATTACCAGAGAGGGATGCCGCCATTTCAGGCCGCCGTGAAAGGGGCTCGCGAAGTCTGGAGCGCGATCGTCACGTCGTCTCTCACGAACCTGGCGATTTTCCTGCCCGTACTGTTCGTGCAGGAAGAGGCCGGGCAGTTGTTTCGCGATATCGCGCTGGCGATCAGCGGGGCCGTGGGGCTGTCGATCTTCGTGGCCATTGCCGTCGTCCCGCCGGCCGCCGCCAGACTGCTCTCGAAACAGAAGACCGATGCACCGGAGGCCCCTGCCGGCAATTCCGTCGCCGAGTCGATCATCTGGTTCTTCGAGACGCTCGCTTCTCGGTTTGTCGCGTTTGTGGATGCCGTCAACGCGTTCGTGCTGAGGTCGACGCTCAGGCAAGTATTCGTCACGCTGGTCTTTCTGACGAGTTCGCTGGCGTTGACGGGATACTTCTGGCCGCCGGTGGAGTATCTTCCGAACGGCAACAAGAACCTGGTGTTCGGCATCGTACTGCCGCCGCCGGGGTATAACCTCGACGAACTAACGCAAATGGGCCAGGAAGTCGAAAGCTCGCTGAAAGAGTATTGGGACGTCAGCCCGGAAGAAATCGCCGCGCGGACGCGGCCGGTTGGTCTCTGGGAGAATGTGTGGCGCTCGACGCGGCGTTACTTCAAGTTCACCGTCGAGCCGCAACCCACCGATCTGCCGGTCATCAGCGACTTCTTTTTCGTGGCCCGCGGCCGCCAGGTCTTTCTCGGCGTGCGTTCTTATGATCCCACGCGATCCGCCGAATTGATCCCCGTCATCATGGCGGTCGGAAGGAAGTTCCCCGGGACATTCCTGGTGGCTTTCCAGTCGAGCCTGTTTGCACAAGGCCTCACAGCGGGCCGCACGATCGACGTGGAGATCACCGGCGATGATCTTGGCCAGTTGACGACGCTCGGCCGGAGGGTCTGGTTCGGCGACCCCCCGGGCATGCCGGGCGGCGTGTTGGAAAAAGGCGTTGCCGGGCTGATCGAAAAGGCCCAGGTCCGGCCGGTGCCGAGCCTGGATTTGTCCAGCCCGGAACTGCACGTCAAGCCGAAACTCTTGCAGTCGTCGGAAATGGGCCTGAGCGCCTCCGAACTGGGATACACGGTGGATGCGCTGGTCGACGGGGCGTATGCCAGCGATTACATCCAGGGCGCTGACAAGATCGACCTGTCGATTCGCGGCTTGGATGAATTTGCGCAGCAGACGCAGGATGTGGCTCAGTTGCCGATCTCGACGCCGTCGGGCCAACTGGTGCCGCTGGAAGCGCTTGCCGACGTCACGTTGTCAAGCGGTCCAGAGCAGATCAATCACCGCGAAAGAGAACGGGCGATTACCATTCAAGTCACTCCGCCGCCAGACGTCCCCCTCGAACAGGCGATGCAGACGATCCAGACGAACATCATCCAGAAACTGCAAGATGCGGGGCAGCTCAAAGGGGGTTATCGCATCGCGCTGGCCGGCACGGCGGACAAGTTGCGGCAGACCTGGGCGGCGTTGTGGTTCAATTTTCTGATGGCAATCGTCATCACGTATCTCCTCATGGCCGCGCTGTATGAATCGTGGCTGTATCCGTTCATCATCATTCTCAGCGTTCCGCTCGGCGCCGTCGGCGGCTTGTTGGGCCTCAAGGCCCTCGGGTGGTACCTGATCCTCGGCGGCCAGCCGCCGCAGACTCTCGACGTGCTGACCATGCTGGGGTTCGTCATCCTCATCGGCACCGTGGTCAATAACCCGATTCTGATCGTGGACATGGCGCTGCAGCAGATTCGCGAACAGGGCGTGTCGCCGGCGCTGGCGGCCCGCGAAGCCGTCCGGTCCCGCATCCGGCCGATCTTCATGACCGCGCTGACGACGCTGCTGGGCCTCCTGCCGCTGGTGCTGTTTCCCGGCGCGGGAAGCGAACTTTATCGCGGACTGGGGGCCGTGCTGCTCGGCGGGTTGAGCCTCTCGACCATCTTTACGCTGTTCTTCATTCCGGCCGTCTTCACGCTGATGATCGGCCTGCATCGCCCGACCGCGCCGCATCGTCCGTCAGAGGCTCGCGACCCGTCGGAAGTACACCAGGGCAATGGGGTCCATCCCGTCGCGCCGCCGGAGATGCTCGTCGCCAACCAGTGAGCGCGCAGCGCGACCAGCCCGCAGCGCGAGCAAGGGGCTGGCCACTTCCGAGAAATTCCCCTTGCTGGCGCTGCGGGCTGGTGGTGGCCTCATCGGTGCCAGAGAAACGTGCGAACTTACGCGGCCAAGCGCCGTCGGCGCATGCCGGCGGCGACCAGGCCGATCCAATTCCGCCGAGTCCCCGGGTGCAGGAACACCAGCAGATACAAGTCGACCGGCCCTCGCAGCGTCCACATTCGGTTGGTGCAGAAGTCGGCTTCCCACAGTGTCAACAGCTGTCGCCCCACTGGCGAATGTTTGGACATTGGTCCGGCGACTATCGCTATCCAATGCGGCGCGCGGCAGTCTCAATCACCGATGTCGAGCAGTTTTTCGGGCACGCTCTACTTCAGCCGCTTGCCGTTCTTCGTCGTCGGGGCCGACATTGTTGGTTCGGGGCTGCCGTCCAATTTGTCGCCGGCTCGGATGCCGGCGAGCCGTTCCTGGCCGCGCTGGATGTACTGCGGCGACAGGTCAAATCCCAGATAGTTGCGCCCCAGTTTTTTCGCGACGGCGAGCGTCGTTGCCGAGCCGGAGAACGGATCCAGCACGAGATCGCCGGCGTTGGAACAACTGCGGATGATCCGCCCCAGCAACTGCTCCGGCATCTGGCAGCCGTGAAAGCCTTCCCGTTCCTTGAATGTCCCGGCGA
This sequence comes from uncultured Planctomycetaceae bacterium, assembly GCA_964388415.1. GTDB lineage: Bacteria > Planctomycetota > Planctomycetia > Planctomycetales > Planctomycetaceae > CAZDGB01. The sequence continues at coordinate 19,300 of CAYMAO010000006.1, forward strand.
CGCGCGGGAAATACCAGGTGTCTTCGGCCGGCGTGAACCGGTCGGCAAGATCCTGCGGCCGCAACACCCAGGTGGATGAAGGTTGAGGGTTGAGGGTTGAGGGTTGAGGGCCGGAAGAAATTCCGATGTCAACACTCTCTGTCTCTGACCCTAAACCTTCAACCCTCAACTCTCGGCACTCCGCTGGCTCAATAATCCACGTGTCGTCTGGCAAACGGCCCGTGGGGTTGGCCCGCTTGTCGGCGTAAACGAGTTGCCTGGCTGAGGGGATGCGGTTGTCGAGGTCGTCGCCGCGGAAGGTGAACTGCTTGTCGTTCTTGACGAAGTAGAACAGGTGGGCGTGACTGCGGGTGAATTTGGATTTGCAGTTCACGCCGAAGGTGTAGTACCAGACAACCCAACTGCGGCAGCGGAAGCCGATCTCTCGTTGGGCGAGGACTTTGAGTTCGGCCGCATATTCATCGCCAATGGCCAGCCAAAAGGTGCCGTCGTTTTTGAGAACGCGGTGAACTTCGCCGATCCACTGCTTGCACCAGCCGAGATACGTTTCAGGGGATTGACCGTCGTCGTAGACATCGTAATCGAAGCCGATGTTGAAAGGCGGATCGGCGAAGGCGAGATCGACTTCGCCGGCCGGCATTTGCTTCAGCGCGGCGACGCAGTCGTGATGGTAGATGGCGTTAGGCGGAAAAGGGGATGTCACGGGCCGTCTGCCTCCTTGGGGGGGGGGGTGAGAGGTTGTGCGTCTGAGTATAGCCGTAGTGAAGCGCGTACGGGAGTCGTGGAGTGATGGGGTGCGGGGGTGGAACGACGGCGAGAATTCTCATCTTCACCTCCGTGCCCCCACTCCCCTGCTTCCCCGCACATTTTTCTCCGTTGCAAGCCCAAGTTGCCGGGAACCCGGGAGGATGGCGAGAAAAAGCGAAAAAAACAAACTTGGTCTAGGCTGAATCGGCAGAATCGGCTAGTTTTCGCGCGCTGTGCTGCCTGGAGCGATCGGAGCAGGGCAGGAAAGGTGACTCACAAATTTCGGAAAGGAATCTGCATCATGCGTGGTAATCGGACTTTGCGGCTCGGGAATCAGGGCTATGCCTTCAGCCGCCCCGGGGCGGGCCTGGCTTTGGCCGCCGTCTTGTTGGCCGGGTGGGCGACGGAAGCGATGGCTCAAAGCGGGGGCAAGCCGCGCCCCACCGACTCCAACGTGCGCCGGACGGCCCTATCTCGCGAAGAAGAGAAGCAGTGGATCGACGATCTCAGCCACCTCCGGATGGAATCAAGCCGGAGCCGGATCGACAAGATCGACAAGAACTCCCGTCGCCGCCCGACGACGGACGACCTCGATACGCCGACGCCGGAGATGAAGAAAATCCGGCCGCTGATCACCGAATTCGCGCAGATATCGTCTCTGCTGAAGTCCCAGCTCAGCGACGACTTGAGTCAGAACCAGTCGCTGAGAAGCCTGCTGAACGACGCGCTGGACGTGGCGGCCCAGGCCGTTGTGCTGTCCAAGCGGGCGAAAGACGAGAACGACCATCACGTCCTGTTGAACGATCTGCAGGACATTGATGCGGCGTGGGGAGAGCTCTCCTACCGTTTGGCAGGAACGCGCCGGCTGAGCAGCGAAACGCAGGATCACATCAAGAACATGGACGACATTGCCAGTGAAATTCGCCAGGAGTTGGACATCGGTCAGCAGGTCAACCACAAAGACTTGGCGACCAAGGCCGTCTCTCTGGCGACCGACCTGGAAAACCTGATGGACGACATCACGTCGGATCTGGGACGCACGGCGGACGCGCGGCGAATGTCGGCCGATACCAGCAAGGCCCATCAGCAAGTGCTAAATATCGCGGACCTGGCGGACGGACGGGCCGACTTAGAGACCATTGTGGAAGAATACAAGCGATTCCAGGAACTGTGGTATCCCCAGGCCGCCAGCTTGCAATCGAAAAATCGGAATTACCTGGAGCGCAGCCTGAGACGAATCGCCAAAGACGACGGCGAAATGAGCCGGCTGCTGCTGATGCCCCAGCGGTTCGACAAGTCGCAGGTCGTTTACTTGACGAACGCGTTGCGGAAAGACATCGATGAGTTCATGGCAACGCCGATCAAAAGCCTGCTCTCACTGCCGAAGTCCGGCCAGGCGCTGGCCTCGGCGGATCAGTTTTACGGCGTGTGCGACAACTTTGTGGACACCGTCAATCACCAGGACGAGTACGAAGACATCGTGGATTCGTTCCGTCATATCGAAGCCGCGGATCGGGATTTCCTGAAGGCGTTCAGCGCGGTCGATGACGACGAAACGGCTGCATCTCTGGCCAAGATCACGCAGACACTGGATGCCTTGCGGGTCGCTATCCAGGTCGATCGGGAAGACTTCAACCGACCGGCCGCTAGTGCGCTGGCTGCCAAGGTGGCCAATCTGTCCGACAGCATCGACGTGACAGCGCGTCGCTGGCTGGCCCATGATCGCCAGTCGTTCGGCCAGGATTGCCTGGACGAAACAGACGCTTTGGTGCAAGCGGCTGGGAAACTCCACGATACGATCATCAACGGTGCCAGTGTCGTGAAAATTCAGCAGGAGACTGAAGACCTCTATCAAACCTGGCGCAAAGTCTACAGCTATCTGGTCAAGTGCCAGTCCGATGAACGGCCGACGCTGGGACGCGCGGCGTCTCAACTGACGCCCGCGTTGATTGAACTCCGCACGCTCGTTGCCCAGTAAGCGATGGGTTCAGGCTCAGCCCATTCTCCGCCCCGGCTACCCGCGTAGCCGGGGCTTTTGTTTGGTCGTTCTGATCCCAAAAGTTCGTAGTTTCGAGCCAAGACCGCCGCGGATTGGCTGGGAAATCATGCGGGGGAATTGGTAGACTGACGCAGAGACTATGCTTCTGCGAAGCATCGCAAATAGGTTTCTGTCAATCATTGCTGCGCGATCTCCATGCAAACCCGACCGCTGGGAAAGACCGGACTTCATTTGCCGATTCTGAGCTTCGGCGCGTCGTCGCTTGGGGCGGAGTTTCGGGCCGTCGATCTGAACGAAGCGATCTCGGCGGTTCATGCAGCGCTCGACGTCGGCATGAATTTCATCGATACGTCGCCGTTCTACGGCCGCGGGATGTCAGAAGTTCTGTTGGGCCCGGCTCTCAAGGGGATTCCAAGAGACAGCTACATCCTCGGCACAAAACTCGGCCGCTACGACAAGGCGCACTTCGATTTCTCGGCGAAGCGCGTCGCCGAAAGCGTCGATGTCAGCCTTCACCGAATGGGCGTCGAGCATCTCGACATCTGCCTGTGCCATGACATTGAATTCGTCGAAATGTCGCAGATCGTCGAGGAGACGCTGCCCGCGCTGCGCAAGATTCAACAGCAGGGAAAAGTCCGCTTCGTGGGGATTTCGGGCTATCCGATGCACATTTTCCGGTATGTGCTCGACCGGGCTCCGCTCGATGTCGTGTTGTCGTACAACCATTACACGCTGCAGAACACGATGTTCGCCGACCTCGTGCCGTATCTGAAATCCCAAGACGTCGGCATCATGAACGCGGCCCCGTTCAGCGCCCGGCTGTTGACGAATGCCCCGTTGCCTCCCTGGCACCGCGCCACGCCGAGAGTCCGTGAAATCGCCCGGGCCGCGGCGAAATTGTGCGCGGACCGCGGCAGCGACATCGCCAAACTCGCGCTGCAGTTTTCGATCCGCCACCCCGAGATGACGACGTGCATCACCGGTTCGGCGAATCCCGGCCGCGTGCGTGAATGGGCGCGATGGGCCAGCGAACCTCTAGACGATTCCCTGCTCGCTGAAGTCCTGCACGTGCTGGAACCGATTCACAACTGGTTCTATCATGAAGGCCGCACGGAGAATAACGACCCGATCCCTGCGCAGTTCAACACCGCCGAATTTCAAACGCGATAACAAACGTCGCTTGCGATTAGCCGACCACCGACTCGCCCTGATCTTCTTCAAAGGACCACCACGATGCGGCTTCGATTTCTTTTCGGACTTCTCGGCATGATCACGACGCCCTTATTCGCCGACGACAAGCCCTTCGTCGCCGCGCCTCTGACGGAATCCAAGCTTTTCACCGCCGGTATCGAAGGCCCGGCGTGCGACGGCCAGGGAAACATCTACGCCGTCAGTTTTCAGAATGCTCAGAATATCGGCAAAGTGACGCCGAAGGGCGTCGCGGAACTGTTCATCACGCTGCCGAACAAAGGGGCCGGCAACGGCATCGTTTTCGACAAGCAGGGCCGCATGTACATCGCCGATTATGTCGGCCACAACGTGCTGCGCGTCGATCTGACGACGAAGAAAATTGAAGTCTTCGCCCACGAAGACCACATGCACCAGCCGAACGATCTGGCCATCGCCCCCAACGACACGATCTATTGCAGCGATCCCGACTGGGGCACGAACAAGGGCCAGCTCTGGATGGTCACCGCTGACGGAAAAACGAAAAATGTCGCGCACAACATGGGCACGACGAACGGCATCGAAGTCAGCCCCGACGGCAAGTGGCTCTACACGAACGAGTCGGTCCAGCGCAACGTCTGGAAGTTTCCGATCAAGGACGACGGCACGCTCGGCGAAAAGCAGTTGATCAAGCAGTTCCCCGACCACGGCTTCGACGGCATGCGCTGCGATGTCGACGGCAACCTTTACATCACCCGTCACGGAAAGGGAACCGTCGTCATCATGACGCCCGACGGAAAAGACCTGCAGGAAATCGACGTCCTCGGTAAGAACCCGTCAAACCTCTGCTTCGGCGGTCCCGACGGCAAGACCGTCTACGTCACCGAAGTCGAACACACACGGCTCGTGCAGTTCCGCGTCGAGAAGCCCGGCCTCGCCTGGCAGCGCTGGCAGAAAAAGTAGTTCTTCGGCGAGTGCCGCGCGTTACGCATCCGCGCGCAGCTCGCCCCGGTTGGGTTCCTCGTCGGCCGGGGGCGTCACGGAACCGGGCGTCACGGACGTCCCGGGGGCGATTTGCGGTCCGGTCTTGTACTGGTCGAGGATGTCATTGAGCTGCTTGGCGTCCATGACTTCTTTTTCGAGCAGTTCCCGGGTGAGATGCTCCATCACGTCCCTTCGGACGATCAGGATTTCATAGACCGTTTCGTAGGCGGAATCGATCATCCGCTTGATTTCCAGATCGATTTCGCGAACGGTCTCTTCGCTGTGGATGTGCTCGCCGGAGCCGGTCATCGTACCGAGGAACGGCGAGCGGGTCATTTCACTGTAATGGACGCGGCCGAGCTTGGGGCTCATGCCGAATTCGGTGATCATCCTCCGGGCAAGATCGGTCGCCCGTTGCAGGTCGTTGGACGCACCGGTGGAGTTCTCGTTGTAGACGATTTCTTCGGCGGCGATGCCCCCCAGCAGCACGGCGATGCGGTTCTGGAGTTCAGTGCGTGTGATCAGTTGCCGGTCTTCTTCGGGCCGCTGCATCGTGTAGCCGAGCGCGCCCAAGCCGCGAGGAATGATGGAAACTTTATGCACCGGGTCAACATGCGGCATGGTGCAGGCCACCAGGGCATGGCCGACTTCGTGGTACGCGACGCGGCGTTTTTCTTCTTCGGGGATGATGCGGGTCGATTTTTCCAGGCCGGCGACGACGCGTTCAATGCCTTCTTCAAAATCGTCCATCATCACGCGGGATTTATTCTTCCGCGCGGCCAGCAGGGCCGCTTCATTGACGAGGTTGGCAAGATCGGCCCCGACGAACCCCGGCGTCAAGCGGGCTATGTGCTTGAGATCGACGCTGTCATCCATCTTCACTTTGCCGGAATGCACCTTCAGGATCGCCTCGCGTCCCTTGATATCGGGCCGGTCGACCAGCACATGGCGATCAAACCGTCCGGGCCGCATCAGGGCCGGGTCCAGCGTCTCCGGACGGTTGGTCGCGCCCATCACGATCACGCTTTGATCGGAAGAAAAGCCGTCCATCTCGACCAGCAGGGCGTTGAGCGTTTGTTCGCGTTCATCGTGTCCGCCGGGCATGCCGCTGCCGCGCACTTTGCCGAGGGCGTCCAATTCGTCGATGAAAATGATGCTCGGCGAGCGCTGGCCGGCCTGCTGGAACATGTCGCGCACGCGGGCCGCGCCCACGCCGACGAACATCTCCACGAAGTCCGACCCGGACAGCCCGAAGAACGGCACTCCCGCTTCCCCGGCGACGGCCTTGGCCAGCATCGTTTTGCCAGTCCCCGGCGGACCGACAAGCAGAACGCCGCGCGGGATTCGGCCTCCCAGCGCCTGATATTTTCCCGGCGTGCGGAGAAACTCGACGATCTCGCGGAGTTCCTCGACGGCTTCATCGATGCCGGCGACGTCGTTAAACGTGATTCCCAGATCCTCCTGGGCGTAGAGCCTTCCTCGGCTTCGTCCGAACGACATGGCCGTACCCGGCCCGCCGATGCGGCGAAACAGGAACAGGAAGAACAGCAGAAACATCACCGGCACGATGAGAAAGTACAGCAGTTGCTGCCAGGCCGGGGGCTCCTCGGCGTAGCTGTACTTGATCTTTTTCTCTTCCAGGAGTTGCGTCAGGTCATGCTCGCTGGCGTCGTGGATGCCGAGGACCGGGACCGAGTAATAGACGACCGACTTCTTATCACCCCCGGACGATATGCCGGTCGGCTGATCCTGAAACGTGATGGCCGACGGACCGACTTTCAATTCGTGCACGTTGGCGGAGTGCAGGCTGCCGTCGCGAAGTTTCTGCTTGAACTCGCTGAAAGCGTACGATTCGCCCTTTTGCGCCCGGCTGCTGAAGGAAAACACGATGACGGCCAGCACCAGGCCGATCATAAGGTACCAGAACAAGTTGCTCGAGGGGCCGCGGTCTGACCTTCGGCCGGGGGCCTTCTTCGAAGGATCGGACGGCTCAGAAGCAGGCGGACGGGAATTGCTGTCGGGCATGGAGTCTCGTTATCTCAAAGTGCATACGGCAGCCCCAGCCTTGAAAGGGGGCCGCGAAAACCCTTTCCGTACGGTCGGGGCCGCCGTCCGTTCAGACGTACTGTCCAGCAGCACATGTCGGGACAACTCGGTCGTCACAGAACTTTATGCCGCGACTGGGGCCGGGTCAACCCGAAGGCAGCAGGTTTCATCGGCGCGTCCATCTGCTCTTGGCAGATTTTGCCGGAGGCGGTAGCGTACCTGTTCTTGCCGAGTTCGGATGCTCGACGACGCCCCCCACGGAAGGGTTTTATGTACAAGCTGCTCTTGTGTGTCCGCTATCTCAAAACGCGGTACATCGCTTTGGCCAGCATCATCAGCGTGATGCTCGGCGTCGCGACGATGATCGTCGTCAACAGCGTGATGGCCGGCTTCGGCAGCGAAATGCGCAGCCGCATCCAGGGGCTCCTTTCCGACATCGTCATGGAAGCGAGCAATTCCGACGGCGTCACCGATTACCTGAAGCACAAAGCGCTCATCGAAAAAATCGCCGGCAAGTACATCGAAGCCATGACGCCGACGGTCGAAGTCTACGGCATGTTGACGTTCTATTACGCGGGCCAGTACATCAACCGGCCGGTGACGCTGATCGGCATCGATCCTGAAAGCAAAGCGAAAGTCGGTCCATTGGCCGATCATTTGCTCGGGTTCAATCCGGAACGGGAAGACGGCAAAGTCATCGCCCCGGCCCAGCGGAAGCCGGGTGAACTGCCGAACTGGGAACTGACGTCCGTTGCCGCGCAGTATCGCTGGAAAATGGCCGAGCGGCAGCAATGGATTCTCGAGATGAAACGCCGCGAACGGGCCGCCGAACGGCAGACGGAAAACCGGGAGGACGCACCGGCCGGAGACGCCTTCGAAGACGCGGCCGAGGAACAGGAAACTCCGAGTGTCGCGCAGCTGGCCGTTCCCCTGGACGGGCGGATCTACATCGGATCGGGGCTGGTGAGTTTTCCGTACGAAGACAAAGAGACCGGCAAGATCAAGACCATGTACATGGTCCAGCCGGGCGACGACGTCAAGCTGACCACCGTGATGGCCGGAACGCCGGACGCGGCCTATTTCAACGGCACGGCCGTCGACATCTTCAAGAGCGGGATGAGCGAATACGATTCGAATCTCGTCTTCTGCAATCTCGAGTATCTGCAGAAGGTCAGGAACATGATTTCCAAAACGCCCGACGGCGAGGATGTCCGCGCGTTTACGACGATTCAGATCAAGTTGAAGGACTATCGCGACGCGGACAAGGTCGTGGAACTGCTGAAAGAGACGTTTCCGGCGGGGATTTACAACGTCCGCACCTGGGAGCAGAAGCAGGGGCCGTTGCTGGCCGCGGTGGAAGTTGAATCGGCCATTCTGAACGTGCTGCTGTTTCTGATCATCACGGTCGCCGGCTTCGGCATCCTGGCCATCTTCTACATGATCGTCGTGGAGAAGACGAAGGACATCGGCATCCTCAAATCGCTGGGGGCCAGTTCGTCCGGAGTGATGTCGATCTTCCTGTCTTACGGGTTGTCGCTGGGCCTCGTCGGCAGCGGGGTCGGGGCGACGATCGGCCTGCTGTTCGTCCATTACATCAATGAAATTGAAGCGTTGATCTCGATGATCACCGGCCGGAAAGTGTTCGACGAGCGCATCTATTATTTCCCCAGCATTCCGACGCACGTCGAACCGTTGATGGTCTTCTGGGTGGCGTTCGGGGCCGTGCTCATCGCTGTTCTCGCGAGTATTTTGCCGGCGCGGCGGGCGGCGCAGCTGCACCCGGTGCGCGCGCTGAGGTATGAATGAAGGCGGGCGAACCCGCAAGCGACCGGCGGGGGCGAAACTGATAATTGACAGATGATAAATGACAACTGAAATCTGATAACTACGGAACGAGAAGATGCCGCTGACCCTCGACACGGTTCCTCAGACGACACGAGAGACGCTCCCTATGACGGCACCGCATCTCGCCGCGAAAACGGTGGCCAAGGCCTATCGCAAAGGTCAGCACCAGGTCTCGGTGCTGCGCGGGGTTGATATCACCGTGCAACAGGGCGAGTTCCTCTCGATCGTCGGCCAGTCCGGCTCCGGCAAGAGCACGCTGCTCCATCTCATCGGTCTGCTGGACGCGCCCGACGTCGGCGAGATTCAGCTCGACGGACAGCGGATCGACGACCTGCCCGCTCGAACCCGCGATCAGTTGCGAAACCGCGTATTCGGCTTCGTCTTCCAGTTCTATCACCTGCTGCCGGAACTCAGCCTGATCGAAAACGTCCTGGCTCCATTGATGATCCGGCATTCCGCCTGGAGTTACTGGCAAAAACGCCGCGAGTTTCAGGACCGCGCCAAAGAGATCATCGCCAAGGTCGGCCTCAGTCATCGCTTGACGCACAAGCCGTCGGAGTTGTCCGGCGGCGAGATGCAGCGGGCGGCCATTGCCCGATCGCTGATAGGTCAGCCGGCGGTTCTCCTCGCCGACGAACCGACCGGCAACCTGGACGCCGAGACCGGCAGCGAAATCATGGACCTGCTGGTCAACCTGAACAGCAAGGAAGGCCTGACGATCCTGATGGTAACGCATGACCACGCCGTCGCCGCCCAGGCCCATCGCATCGTGAAACTGACGGAAGGCCGCATCCAGTTGCAGGGCGAAGCGGCGTGATAGAGAAAGCCCGGAGAATCAAGGCCTGGGCCGGGCTTTAAGAAAATCGAGCCAAAGCCACAGCCCGGCGTGAACCCGCCGGGCGTTTTGCTTATCATGGGGTGAATCAAAGACGGAAGGAGTTGCCCGCAGATTTCGCAGATTCACGCAGATTTATTACAGGCAAATCGAGAGAATAAGACGGAAGCTGAACGCAAGATCGGCTTCCTAATCTGCGTCAGTCTGCGAAATCTGCGGTCAATAGTCTTCATTCAGAATCAAAGGACGCTTCGATGGGCTTGAAGATATTCCTCGGCGATCGGCTGGTGGATGAAGCCGACGCCAAGATCAGCGTGTTCGATCATGGGCTGCTCTACGGCGACGGCGTGTTCGAGGGGATCCGCGTCTACAGCGGCCGCGTTTTTTTGCACGACGAACACCTGGTCCGGCTCTATGAAAGTGCGCACGCCATCCGGCTGGCAGTCCCGATGGCGATGCAGGAATTGAAGAAGGCGGTTGAACAGACCGTCGCGGCGAACGGCATCCAGGACGGCTACATCCGGCTCGTCATCACGCGCGGCGCCGGCAGCCTGGGGCTGGACATTCGCAAAACGGCGAACCCGCAGATCATCATCATCGCGGACAAAATCACGCTGTATCCGCCGGAGACGTATACGCAGGGTTTGAACCTGATCACGGCGAGCACGATCCGCAATCATCCGCAGGCGCTCAGCCCCCGGATCAAGTCGCTGAATTATCTGAACAACATTCTGGCGAGGATCGAAGGGACCGACGCCGGGACGGTGGAAGCCCTGATGCTGAATCACAAAGGAGAGGTCGCCGAGTGCACCGGGGACAATATTTTCCTTTTCAAGCACGGCACGCTCAAGACGCCGCCGGCGGACGCGGGGATTCTGGAAGGGATCACGCGGAACGCCGTGATGAAACTGGCCAGTGCCGCCGGATATCCGGTGATCGAGCAGGCGATGACCCGCCATGATTTGTACACGGCCGACGAATGTTTCCTCACGGGAACGGCCGCGGAAATTGTGCCCGTGGTGACGCTGGACGGCCGTTCGATCGGCACGGGAAAACCCGGCGGGCTGACCCGGGATTTGATCGAACGGTTTCGCGCCTTGACGAGAAAGTAACGCACGAAGCCCGTCCCTCACGGTCGGGGCTGCCGTTTATCCGCCGATCTCCGGTTCGACCGGGCTGGTGGCGGCAGGACCAGCTTTTTTCGGCTTGGTGGTGAAGCGGTCCACTTGAAGAAAGGTCGACATGATGACCAGAAACGCCATAATGACGGCCAGCCCGGCAAACAGGTACGTCACCGTCCGATCCACGGCAATAGAATTGCCCGGTTCCGAATCCGGCAGGTCGAGATCAGAATTCATGAGGCGATCTCCGCTCGCAGGCGGCCAAGCTGGTGATCCGAGACCGGGGAGCGGCCCATTCTCCCCGATTTCCTCGTTTTACGATGCAACTTTCACGCCAAGGCAGGGTTAGTATAGGGGAGAACGTTTCAACTAGCCGCTTTGGGTTGATTTTCGGTCGCTGAAACATGCCTCCCTTCGTTCAGACTCTTGAACAGTCTGTTCGTCGGGTGATACACGTGTTACGACATTCACGGGAGACAGGTTGTGAGTCGAAATCTCAGTGGGATAATCCTGGCCGTTCTGGTCTTGCTCGCCGCGTCGTTTCGGTTGGGCGCTTTTCCTCCGGAGTCGCCAGAGGAAGACACCGCGGCGTCTTCCAGCGACGTCATCGAAGCGCTGGAGGGCTTCAACCTGCTCGTCGGCGAATGGCGGGGCGTCGGCCAGCCGAAACGTGGATCGCAGCAAGGCTCCTGGCAGGAGACCGGAGTCTGCGTCTGGGAATTGTCCAAAAAATCGAGCGGCCTCCGCTGGACGGCGAAGAAGGGCAAACATTGGACATCCACCCTCATCACCTACGTCCCGGCCGAAAAAACCTGCATCGTCGCGTTGACGCTGCCCGATGATTCGACCCGCGAACTGACGGGCAAGTTGGAACAGGACAGGCTGGTGGTCGATTCCCAGCCGGACGAATCGGGCGAAGTCCACCGGATGACTTACTCGATCCTCAATGAAAATCGGATCACCGTTCTCCTCGAAAAGCGGACGGAAAAACAGTCGTTCTACAACCGCGTCGCCGAAATCGCCTTCCAGCGGCAGGGAACGAAGCTCGCCGCGTCCGACGGCAACGGGCCGGAATGCGTCGTCACCGGCGGCAAGGGAACGATCGCCGTAACGCACAAAGGCAAAACCTACTTCGTCTGCTGCACCGGCTGCCGCGACGCCTTCAATGACGACCCGGAAGGCATTCTCGCCGCCTGGGAACTGAAGAAGAAGGCGAAGAAGTAAGCCTCGACAGCTCGACCTCTTTGCAACGATGCAAATTCGACCACGTCCGGGCGGACGGCGCGGACAGGCTTGAGGTTGGATGGGGTTGATTGTAGGTTGAGAGTGGAAATGGCAGACAGCTCCGCCAGATGGGCGGGGCTTGTTGAAACCCGGACCGGTAGTCCGGGGCTGCCGTCACTACCTGAAAACTACAAATCTCACTCATGAACAACTGCGTTCTTGCCTATTCCGGTGGACTCGACACCTCGGTCATTCTTGGCTGGCTCATGGACGAGGGCTGGGGCGTCCATTGCGTCTATGTCGATCTGGGCCAGCCGTGCGAAGACCGTCAGGCCATTCTCGACAAGGCCAAAAAACACGGGGCGAAATCGGCGCAAATCGTCGATACCCAGGAAGAGTTGTGCCGCGATTTCGCCTTCCCCGTGCTGCAATGGCAGGCGAAGTACGAAGGGAGTTATCTGCTCGGCACGTCCATCGCCCGGCCTTTGATTTCCAAAGCCTGCCTGCGCGTGGCCCGCGACGTCGGGGCCGATGCGTTTGCCCACGGGGCGACCGGCAAGGGGAACGACCAGTGCCGGTTTCAACTCGCCGCAGAAGCCCTGAACCCCAGCGTGAAAATGATCGCCCCCTGGCGGATGGAAAAATTCCGCAGCCAGTTCCCCGGCCGCAAGGAGATGATTGCCTACTGTGCCGCGAAGAAGATCCCCGTCAAAGCATCCATCGACAAGCCCTACAGCTCCGACGAAAACTGCCTGCACATCAGCTACGAAGCCGGCAAATTAGAAGACCCCGCGGTCTGCGGCGTAGACATCGTGGATTTCGGCATGACGGTCTCCCCGCAGAAAGCGCCGGACACGGTGGAATATCTCGCCGTCGGCTTCGAGCACGGCGTGCCGGTCACATTGAATGGCGCGAAAAAAACTCCGCTCCAAATGGTGAAAGAACTCAACACGATCGGCGGACGAAACGGAGTCGGACGGATTGACATGGTCGAAAACCGGTTCGTCGGCATGAAAAGCCGTGGCGTCTACGAAGCCCCCGGCATGACGATCCTCTACCAGGCCCATCAATGCCTGGAACAACTCACGCTGGACCGCGACCTCGTCCATCTGAGGGACCGCATGGCCCCGGAAATCGCCGAGATGGTCTACTACGGCTTCTGGTTCTGCCCGAAAATGGATGCCCTGATGTCATTCATCAAAACGGCTCAGCAACCGGTGACCGGCGAAGTGAAGCTCGGCCTCTACAAAGGCAACATCATTGTCGCCGGGCGGACCAGCCCGAACAGCCTGTATGACGAAGCCATCGCCAGCATGGAGGCCGGCGGTTCGTACAACCAGACGGACGCCGAAGGGTTCCTGCGCATCATGGGCCTGCCGAGCCGCGTGCAAGGCCGCATTCACAAGCGCGCTTACTAAGTCGCCTGCCGCTTCGCGGGCGGCGAAACCGCAAGCGTAATCCGTTTTTTCGAACGCCGAACGCCTAACGCCGAATACCTAGCGCCTACTCATGCCCCGCACGTTTGCCATCGGCGATATCCACGGCTGCGATGTGGCGCTGCGCACGCTGCTCGATAAGCTGGAATTGCGGCCGGACGACACGCTGGTCGTGCTGGGCGACGTCATCGACCGGGGGCCGAAATCGCAGGAAGTCATCGACCTGCTGCTTGAAACGGCGGACCGGTGCCAGTTGATTTCGATCATGGGCAACCACGAGGAAATGCTGCTCGATGTGCTGGACCACACCCGGCCGATCCGGGACTGGCTCGATCTGGGTGGCCAGGAGACGCTGTTGTCCTACGGCGGCATCATCGATGACATTCCGGGTAGCCATCGAGGCTATCTGGCCGGGATGCTCGATTACTGGGAGACCAAGACCGACATCTTCGTCCATGCCGCCGTGCATCCCGACGAACCGCTGAGCGAACAGAGCACCGACCGCATGCGGTGGAAATCGATCAAGGGAATCGAGTTGCCGCATTACTCCGGAAAGCGCGTCGTCTGCGGCCACACGCCGCAGCCGGGGGAACCGCTGGTGTTCGACGGCTGGATCTGCATCGACACGGGCGCGCACGCCGGCGGTTGGCTGACCGTGCTGGAAACCCGTCACAATCTCATTTTTCAGGCCAACCAGTTCGGCGAGTTCCGGTATACTCGGCTGTAGATCCCGCCGTCGCCGACGGCGGGCTTTGGGTTGGTTATTCGCTTTTTTCCTGTTCGCTACTCCGCCGCACATGGGTTTTGCCCTTCTCAATCCCTGGATGCTGGCCGGGCTGGCGGGAATCGCCTTGCCGGTGCTGGCGCATCTGCTGAGCCGCAAGCGGTACGACATCGTCGAATGGGGGGCGATGCAGTTTCTGGAACTCGACCCCAGCGCCCGGCGAAAACTCCGGCTGGAAGATTTGCTGCTGCTGCTGGTCCGCATGGGATTGATCGCGCTCTTGGCCGTGGCGCTGTCGCGGCCGTGGATCTCCGGGGCGTGGCTGGGGCGGTTCGGTTCCCATCAAAGCCGCGACTTGGCGATCATTCTCGACGGTTCCTACAGCATGGCCTGGCAAGGGACGGACGCCACGCCGGAACAGGCGGCGCGGCAGGCCGTGCAGACGTTGATCGACGACCTGTACCCCGGCGACTCGGTCCTGGTGCTTGACGCCCGGGACCGCACGCGGCTGTTGATCGGCCCGACGCGGGATTTTCGCCGGGCGCTTCGTGCGGTGGAAGAATTGCCGCCGCCGTCGGGGAGTTCGCAACTCGCCGGGGCCGTGCTGCAGGCGACGCAACTCCTCAGCCGGACGACCAATCTGCAACGGGAAATCGTGATCCTCTCGGATCGCCAGGCGAAGGGCTGGCAGGCCGATGACCAGACGGCATGGAAGCGGCTCGACGACTTGCGATCGTTATCTACGGTGCCGGTGCGCATCTGGGCGTATGATGTCTCGACGCCCGATTTCGGCCAGTCGGCGAACATCACGGTCGACCGGCTGCAACTCGCCCGCGAAGTCACCGTCCCTGATGTGCCATTGCGGGTGAAGACGAAACTCCGGCA
The DNA here is from genome assembly GCA_964388415.1 of uncultured Planctomycetaceae bacterium. Taxonomy (GTDB): domain Bacteria; phylum Planctomycetota; class Planctomycetia; order Planctomycetales; family Planctomycetaceae; genus CAZDGB01. The sequence continues at coordinate 34,313 of CAYMAO010000006.1, forward strand.
AACGGGAGGCCAGGGAACGGGACCGGTGAAAGTGTATCTGTCGATTGACGGCGTTCGGCAGAACGACCAGACGCTGCAAGTCCGTCTGCCGGACCAAGGGGAAGTCAGCGTGGAATTCGAGCCGCGATTTCAGCAGCCGGGATCGCATCTCATCACGATCTCGGTGGATGCCGACCGGTTGCCGGCCGATGATCAGTCCGATGCCGTGGTGATCGTGCGCGACGGTCTGCCGGTGGTGCTGATCAACGGCACGCCCTCGACAGACCCGGTGAAAACGGAAACGTTTTTCGCCCAGGCAGCGCTCTCGGGCAGCGGGACGGAAACTCCATGGATTCGGGCCACGGTGCAGACCGAGGCGGAGACCGACGTGAGCAAGCTGGCTGAAGCCTCCGTGATCGTGCTGGCGAACCTGGCAACGGTGAGCGACGAACTGGCGCAGGCCATCGATCAACTCGTGAAAACGGCCGGCCGTTCCGTGCTGATCACCTGCGGCGACCAGATGCAGCCTGAGAGTTACAACTCCTGGTTCGCTGACGGCCGCGGCTGGATGCCGTGCCAGTTGAATGCCATCGCGGAGGACACGGTTGCCGAACTCCGGGGAGTGCATGTGTCGAATGAGGGCCTGGAATTGCCCTGGCTGTTGCCGTTCCGCGCAGAGCAGGGGGGAACGCTGACGGAAGCCCGCTTCGCCAAATGGCAGACGGTGACTTGGGATTTGCCTCCGGAGAACGGGGTCGAGAAGCCTCGCCGGCCGGTGATTGCCGCGCGGCTCAACACGGGCGATCCGTGGCTGCTGATCAAGAAACATGGCCGCGGCAGCGTGGCCGTGCTGACGTCCACGCTCGACGCGGACTGGAACACGCTGCCGGCGAAAGCCGATTTCGTCCCCTGGCTGCACGAACTGCTGTTCTTTCTTTCCAATTCCGAAGCGAGCCGCAACGTGGAAACCGGCCAGCCGCTGGTGCTGAATGTGCCCAGGGAATTTGTCGTCGAAGACTTCGTGTTTCGCGCGCCGAACGGCCAGACCTTGCCTGCGGAGCGCGGCGGCGATGACGTGCAGCGGCTGGCTCGCCTGAGCGATCCCGAACAACCGGGCGTGTATCGACTGGAGTCCTTGCCGGAAAAAGCAGCCCCCGGGACGAAGCCGGAATACTTCGCCGTCCAGACCGACCGCGGCGAATCCGACCTGACGCCGCTGGGAGATGGACAGCGTGCACTGCTCACGGCCGGGAAACGGCTCGTATTCGTCAACGATCTGGCCGAACTTCAAACCCGGTTGACGGCCGATACGTCGCGTGCCGAAGTCTGGTGGGTCGTCTTGTATCTTTTCCTCGCCGTGCTGGTCTGGGAGACGTGGATGACGCGGCGCCTGGTTCGCGGCGGGCAAATGGTCACGGACGACGAAGGGGAACCGCAAAGGGCGGCAATCTCACGGCGAGAATCTCCCAAGACGCGCCGGCGGCGAACGAAAGTTTGAACCGATCGATGCGGAAACCTCACTTTGGCGATTCCAGCAGCAGGAACAGCACGTTGTCGGTGAAGGACGGGTCGGACGTCAGACCCCGATGGTCGGTCAAGAGGAACGTCACCGACTCGAAACGGATCGGGCTGATCAGCCGGTAAGACCAGGTGGCCGGGTCGGATTGGCGTTCGTCCATCAACGCGCTCGACCGGGTGACGCTGTCGTCTCCGGGAGCATGATCGGCCGGCTCCACCGTGCCGTCCGGTTTCACGCGTAAGCGGGACAGCGTCGAATGGGCGTCGCCGGCGAGGAGATGAATCGAGGTCCCTTTGGGCGGCGTCGCCGGAACATCAATCGCCGCTTGAAATGTCTCCGCCAATTGCAGGCATTTTTTCAGATGTTCGGCGGCGATCCGGCGACGCTGTTTCGGATCGCGCACTTTCGGCAGCAGTTTCTTCAAGACGTCGTCCCGATCGGGATCGAGCAGGCCCCAGCCGTATTTCTCCCAGACCGAGGGGTCAAACAGGTCCACCGCCTCTTTCGACCCGGCCGGATGCACCACCGTATGCCGGGTACGCGGCAACAATTGGTACGCGGCCGGCATCGTGCCCCAAAGTGCGGCGTCGTACTCCGGCAACAACTTGCTGAACCGGACGCCGTTCACCAGGTCGTTGACGGCACGAGCCGAGCCGGCATTCGGCGGACCGACCTGCACGAGCCTGTCGACATGCTGTGCGCCGGCCCAGGTGAGGACCGGGCGCGTGCCATTGACGGGCAATTCCGCCGGGCCGTACATCAGGTAATAACGAGCGATCAGTCCGCCCATCGAATGGGCGACAATGTCAAACCGCACGGGGCCGGACGTTCCGTAGCGCTTGATCCGCTCACCTTCGACATACGCTTTCTTTTCGAGGAGGAATTCATGAAGCCGCCGGGCGTTCTCGGCGTTGTCGCGCCGCCAGTCGTAGGAGAATTCAAAGCACGTGAAGTGGCCTTTTCCGTAGTCGATGCCGTTGAGGTTGCCTTGTGCATCGGAATATCCGCCGACGCCCAGCGCGGTCAGAATATCGCGGTAGGCTTCGATCTGAATCGGGATGCCCAGAATCCGCACCTGCAGCGTGCTGAGAGCCCCGTCGGGTTTCACTCGCGACGGAATGTCGCTCAGCGGCTTGCCGGGTTCCATCGGCAGGGCGAACATTCGTGCTCCGTGATCCGAGTTGGGATCGATGCCGTCGCCGCCGAATTCGCCCCAGACGATATCGCCCGATTTCTCATCGACCAGCCGTGTGCCGAGAATTCCCGGTATGACGATCACTGGGTTGCGGTCTTTATCGGCCGCCTGGGCGACGCGGTTATAAATGTCGCCCAGATCCGGGACCGCAGCCCGAGCTTCTCGCACTTCGTGGGAAACCGTCTGGATCGAGTTCGCCGTGTCTTCCGCGGCGGTGCTCACCCGGTCGACGTCGCGAACGAGTCGTTCCAGCGGCTCGGACGGCGTATCCAAAGCCACCTTGAACATGCAGCCGGACAAGCCGCACAGCAGCGCCGGCAGCCAGAGGGATTGTGGAACACGACGCAGCGACATCGCAGCCCTCCTGGCTCGAGTCGAAACCATGACGGGGATTCACAGTGGCGGTAACGGGATGAGGGCGGGATGATAGTCAAAGGCGGAAAACGAGGAAAGAGCGGATTCAGTAGTTCTGATTTTGTATTTGTCTTAAGATTTTTACTCCAAAGGAGTTGCGTCACAGAGCCCAGGGTTGCGAACGAAGTGAGCTACCCTGGGTTCGTTCCCCGAAACCGTCAATGAACCCCAAAGGGGTTCCGCCGTTGTTTTTTTGCAAGGCACAACCCTTTCAGGGTTGGTCGTTCGTTCGGCGACAACTCCCCAGGGTAGCCCGAAGCGGGCAACGCTGGGCTATGAGGCATAACCCCTTTGAGGTAAAGAATTTTTGCATCAACAGAAATCGGAACGACTGGAATTGGAATCGGTCCGATGATTTGAGCCCAGTCTGTTCAATCAACCAAATCAGTGACTTCACCAAACGATGCGCATCGGCTCCGTCACCATCGCTCATCCCGTCACGCTGGCGCCGATGGAGGAGCACACCAGCCTGCCGTTTCGGAAGGTGTGCAAGCAGTTGGGGGCGAGCCTCGTTTGCAGCGAGCGGATCGACGCCGCGGATGTGGCCAAGGGCGACAAGCGGGCCTTGAAGTTGTTGACGACGGTCTCCGGCGAACGGCCGGCGGCGGGGCAGATCAGCGGGGGCGATCCCGTCGTCATGGCCGAGGCCGCGAAAGTCGTCGAACAGCGGGGCTTCGCGATTGTCGACCTCAACTTTGAATGCCCCATCAAGCGGCTGATGAAGCGCGGCGAGGGCGGTGCGCTCTTGTCTGACCCGGAGAAGGTCGCCGCGATTGCCGCTGCCGTCGTGAAAGCGGTCTCCATTCCCGTCACGCTGAAAATTCGTTCCGGGCCGGATGCGGAGCGGGAAACGGCCGTCGAGATCGCCCGGCTGGCCGAAGCCGCGGGAATCGCCGCTGTGGATGTTCATGCCCGGTCGGTGCAGCAGGCGTATGTCGGCCCGGCGGACTGGTCGGTGGTAGCGCGAGTAAAAGCCGCCGTGTCGATCCCCGTCATGGGCAGCGGCAGCATCCGGGAAGCGAACGATGTCGTTCGTTTTCTGCGCGAGACCAGCGCCGACGCCGTGGCCGTCGGCCGCGGCTGCCTGGGCAATCCGTGGATCTTCTCTCAGGCAAGGGCCCTTCTGAACGGAGGCGTCGTGCTGCCTCCGCCGACCAACGCGGAGCGCGGCCGGATACTGCTGCAGCTCGTCGAAGACGAATTCTCGTTCTACGGGAACTACCTTGGCTTGAAACGCCTTGCGCGCACCGCCTGCTATTTCGCCAAATTCCTCCCCGATTTCTCCGGGTTTCGCGACGAAGTCCACGCGGTGCGAAACCTGCACGAGTTCCGACAACTGGTACGACAGTGGTTTCGATGACGGGGGAGTTGTCCGCTCACCAGGGGGGCGGGCTTGACCGCGGATTCCGGACGGCGGACAACGGATCGTTATGACTATCTTCCTTGCCACGCTCAACGCGCGCTATCCTCACTGTGCGTTCGGGCTGCGCTATCTTCTGGCGAACATGGGCGAGCTGCGAAATCAAACGCAGCTTTGCGAATTCACGATTCAGCAGCCGACGCTGGAGATTGTCGCCGAGATTCTCCGTCAAGCCCCGCGCATTGTCGGTTTCGGCGTTTACATCTGGAATGTCTCCGAGACGACTCGTGTGATTGCGGATTTGAAACGCCTGCGGCCGGACATCCTCGTCGTCATCGGCGGGCCGGAAGTCAGTTATGAAGTTGACGAACAGGAAATCTGCCGGCTTGCCGATTACGTCATCACCGGGGAAGCGGACCTGGCGTTCGCCGCATTGTGCCGGTCGCTGCTGCAAATCGATCAGAACGGGGGGCGTAAGCCTCCTGTTTCGGCTCCAATCAAGGGGCTTACGCCCCCCGCTCAGGTGAATGCGCCGCTACCCGACCTCAGCAATCTCGCACTCCCCTACGATTTCTACACCGACGAAGACCTGGCGCATCGCGTGATTTACGTGGAGGCCTCGCGCGGCTGTCCGTTTACCTGCGAATTCTGCCTGTCGGCGCTCGACATCCCGGTCCGCCAGTTCCCCCTGGAGAAATTTCTGGAATCGATGCAGAGGCTGCTGGAGCGCGGAGCCCGGCAATTCAAATTTGTTGATCGGACGTTCAATCTCAATCTGAAAGTCAGCCGGGCGATTCTCGAGTTCTTCCTCGAGCGCTTTCAGCCGGGCCTGTTCCTGCACTTTGAAATGATTCCTGACCGATTGCCGGAGCCGCTTAAAGAATTGATCGTCTGTTTCCCCGCCGGGACGCTGCAATTCGAGATTGGCATTCAAACGTTCAACGAAGCTGTCGGCACAATCATCAGCCGTAAGCAAGACAATCGGCTTGCCGAGGAGAACCTGCGCTGGCTGCGGCAGGAAACTGCCGTGCATTTGCATGTCGATCTGATCGCCGGCTTGCCGGGGGAATCGCTGGACAGTTTCGCGGCCGGGTTTGACCGGCTGGTTTCGCTGGGGCCGCAAGAGATCCAGGTCGGCATCCTGAAACGGTTGCGCGGCACGCCGATCACCCGGCACGATGAGGAATGGCAGATGGTTTACAGTCCGCATCCGCCGTATGAAGTCCTGCAGACGAAACTGCTCGATTTCGCCGTGCTCCAGGAACTTCGCCGCTTCGCCAAGACGTGGGACCTCGTCGCCAACAGCGGCAACTTCGTGGAGACGACGCCGTGGATTCTCGGCCTGGCCGCCGCCATCTGCGGTTCCGAGAAGTTCTCTCCGTTCACAGAATTTCGCCGCTTCAGCGCGTGGCTCTTTGAGCAGACCGGCCGGACTCACGGCGTCGCGTTGACCCGGCTGGTGGAACGTGTGTTCCGGTATCTGACGGAGGTCGACTCGATTTCTGGCGATGTCATCGCGCCGATTGTGCTGCGAGATTACCATCGCGGAGGACGCAGCGATCTCCCAGCCTGTTTGCGGCCGTGGCTGCGTGCGGAAGCTGCCTCCGACACGGTCGCTTCCCGGAATTCGCCCCTCGCACCCAAGCGGCAACTGCGACATCAGTGACGGAATGAAAGGAAGCCCGTCTTCCTCAAATGTAGGGTGCGGTCGAGGCTCTGCGAGGCCCACCGATTGGGTTTCGAACAAGCGAATTGGTGGGCCTCGTTAAAGCCCTTGACCGCTCCCTACAAAACGGGACGCGACCTATCACTTTTTCGCCCCATTCTTGACGCTGATCGAAACGGCTTGCTACAACTAATGGCGTCCCGAAGGAGTCACACGCCCTCATTGCCTTTGCGGCCAGCCGCCGCCGTAGGACGGGTTGATCGCGCATGGCTGAGATCACGATTCGAATTCTCGAAGGCTTGGAACGGGGACGCGTGTTTGCCCGGTTGCCGACACCTGTTTCCATCGGCCGGGAAGACGACAACGATATTCAATTGAACGACGACCGCGTCAGCCGGTTTCACGCCAAGCTGCAGGTCGACGCCGGCAAGGTCATTCTGACCGATCTCGACAGCACGAACGGCACCCGGGTGAACGGTCACCCGATTCAGATGCGGGTGCTCCAGGCGGGCGACGTGTTGTCGATCGGCCGGTGCCTGCTGGTGGTGGGCGATGTCCGCGTCGCGGGATCCTCCAGCGACGTGCGTCCGGCGGAAAGTCTCGAGAGCAGCACGGCCCAGGTCGGCAAGCAGGAAGAAGACGTCGAAATCGACGAACTCGATTTCCTGTCGCCGCCCACGGCGATGAACCCCGAAGAGGGCGAGCTCTTTCCCAGCGGCGCCCCCGAACCCCCCGGCGATCTCAGGCCGCTGCAGCGCGCTCAGCTCTCCGATCTGCTGGCCTACATTCATGAGCAGGTGGGCGAAGTGGTCAAGCACGCCGTGGAAGACCAGGAACAGGCTTCCTCGACAAGGTCTGTCCGTTGCGAGTGGGCCGAGTGGCGAAAACTCGTCGATCTCCATGCCGATTTGGCGCATTATCTCCACCAGATCGCCAATCCAGAACGCTAGGTCTTCGCTCAATTGGCGTACAGACATTCTTGTCTGCGCAGACGCAGTGCTGTATCACACGCGATTCGACGTCCCAAGGCGAGGCCGTGACGCGCCGAGTCGTTCGCTTTAGAAACACCCATCCTGGAGACGCGCCAATGACCAACGGACCCCGTCGACAGTTCTTGCAGCAGCTTGCCGGCGCCGCGGCGGCCTGGCCGGCGATTTCTTCGCTGGGTCAAGAGACGGCGAAACCCAAGCCGCGCATCAAAATCGGCCAGATTGGCGTGGCACACGCGCATGCGACGAAACTGGAAGTTTATCGCCGGTCGCCCGATTACGAAGTCGTCGGCATCCTCGAACCGGATGCGGCGCTGCGCGAGAAATCCCGGCAGCAGCCCGCATTCAAAGACTTGCCATTTTTGTCTCGCGAGGAACTCTTGAGCCTTCCCGGTCTGCAGGCGGTACTCGTCGAGACGGCCGTGAATGACCTGCTCGACGAGGCCGAAGCGTGCATCGACGCCGGCAAGCACATTCACCTCGATAAACCGGCAGGCGAATCGCTGCCGCAGTTCCAGCGCATCCTGGAAAAGGCCGCGCAGCGAAAACTCATCGTGCAGATGGGCTACATGTTCCGCTACAACCCCGGCGTGGTCTTACTGCGAGAATTGCTGGCCCAAGGCTGGCTGGGCGAAATTTTTGAAGTCCATGCCGTGATGAGCAAGGTCGTCGATCCGGCGTCGCGACGAGGCCTGGCCAAATATCCCGGCGGGATCATGTTCGAACTCGGCGGACACGTGATGGACCTGGTCATCGGCGTCCTCGGCAAGCCCGACCGCGTCACGGGGTTCAATCGCCGGGCGTCCTCCCTGGAGGACGGTCTCGTCGATAACATGCTCGCCGTGCTGGAATATCCCAAAGCCATCGCGACGGTGAAATCGTCCGCCGTGGAAGTGGATGGCGGCGCACGCCGGCAATTGACAGTCTGCGGCACGGCGGGGACGCTGCATATTCAGCCTCTGGACAATCCCAGCGCACGTCTGGTGTTGACCCAGGCGCGCGGCGCGTACAAAGCCGGTTCTCAAGACCTGTCATTGCCGAAATATGTTCGCTACGTCGACGACGCAGCCGACATGGCCCGTTGTGTGCGGGGCGAACAGAAATTCGGCTTCTCTTACAGCCACGACCTGACGGTTCAAACCGCTCTGCTGCAAGCCTGCGGGCTGGCGTAATGCTCGGCTGAGCGCATTGGCGCTCGATCGTCGTCTTCTCTGGTCCCCTCTCCCCCGCTTCGGGGGAGAGGGGCAGGGTGAGGGGGCCGCGCGTTCCGAAACGCCCGCGCCGCAAGACAACCCCCTCATCCGGCCTTCGGCCACCTTCTCCCCCGAGGCGGGGGAGAAGGGACTGGTTTTTTAGCTATCTGCCGGTTGTGTAGATACCAATGGTCGCCGACGCCGGGCTTTGTGCGATTGCCACAGTGCAGCGAGTTGCTCGGAAGGGCAACTGCCGTCGCCTTGAAACCCAAGTCATGGCAGCCCGCGCAAACAGGGATGCCCGGGTGGTTTGGATGGAGTGTTGCCTGAAAAATCAGCAAACTTCAGCAAACGGGCCAGGCGTGACGAATTCTCAGGGGACACTGTGCAAAGTGCGGGTGCGCCCATGCTGATTTGCGCATCTCGCTATCCTGCAACAGCTTGCAAGGAATATTGCCTGTTGAATTCTCGTTGCGATTGAGATCGTCAGAAGAATTTCCGCTGAGAAGCTTCTGAGAACGACCCAGCCTGCCTGGACGAACCCGAAACGTCGTCTAGGAGCAATAGCCCAATTGGTGTATGAATCGCGCTGTTGTGTTGACCGCCACGCATAACTGACCGTTGATCGGCAATCCTAAGAACTGCGAAGCCAGTCAAACCAGGCAGGAGAGAACGAGCACTATGCGGCTGATTCCGAGATTTTTCGGGATGATGTTTGTCTGCTTGGCGTTTCTCTCGCCCGGCGCTGGGCTTTGGGCACAAACCGCTATCAACCCGAGTCCTCCGGTCGCCGGCGACCAGGAGCAGTTTGATCAATTGCTGAAGCAGGTCGATGCAGCCATTGAAGTGAACAGCCGCCGGTACCTGGTCGCCAATTCGCATTCCCCCTGGCAGATTTTTCATGGCATCTTGGCGCTCAGGGAGAAATTTCAGGTCAAACTGGGCGATCAGAAAATCTCGGCAATTGAATGGATTGCAACCGGGGAAACGAAATTTGACAACGAGCCATTGATCGTCGTTACGCCCCACGGGGCAAACTTTCATGCCTTTTCCCGGCCTTATGCCTTCCAGGGGCACCCGGGGCAATTCCTGGCATTGTTGACGCAGTCGAATCTGCCCACGGACTACACGTTTCGGGCGGCCGGCAAAGACGTCACCATATCGGACATGCTCAAAGACACCATGATGTCGGTCAATTCCTCGGAAGAAGTCACCTGGGTGTTGTGGGGTCTGAATCATTACCTGAAACCCGATGCCCGCTGGGCCAACAAGTTCGGTGAGCCTTGGAGCATCGAACGGCTCGTTCAGATGGAAACGCACGCCGTGGTGGAAAAGGCCGCGTGCGGCGGAAACCATGGCCTGTTCGCCATCAGCCGGACGCGCGACAAGTACCTGAAATCAGGCTATCCGCTTCGAGGAACCTGGCTCGAAGCCGATCAGAAGATCAAGCGGTATGCCGAAATCGCCCGTTCGCTGCAGAACTCCGACGGCTCGTTTTCCTCGAAGTTCTATGCCGGTCCCGAATACAGCACCGACATCAACACCCGGCTGAATTCCACGGGGCACACATTGGAATTTCTCTCGGTCTCGCTGCCGGAGGCGAGGCTGCGCGAGCCTTGGGTTCGCAATGGTGTGTATGCCTTGTCTAAGGATCTCTACGACCATCGCCATCACCAGGTCGATTGCGGTCCGCTGTATCATTCACTCAATGCCCTGATGATTTATCGTGAGCGGGTTCGCGACGGCCAGCCACTGCAACTGGTCGTCAAACCAACCTCGACTGCCGTCACGGAGCCGGTCATCCAGCCCAAAGCCACGGTTCCGGAACTGATCCTCTTGCCTGCGAACAGCCAGCCGAGATTGTGGGATGACAAGCCGATTTCTGCGCTGGAACCTGCCAATCTCCAATAGGCACGCCGGGACCGGCCGCATTACCGTGAGAATCGGTAAATGCAGCCTTCCCAAGGGATCGTCCTGGGTTTTTGGACGATTTGCCGCCTGAGGTCCACGCTCGCGACGGGGGCCGACCCGCCATTCTGCGGGATACAACCTGTTTGATTTCAACAGGTTCCAGGTTGTGGGCTTTATTGGTATCGACTCCCAGACGGCCTAGGCGTCTCGCTGACGCACCGCCCTGGTGTTTTTCTTCGATCGGGATGATCTGCAACAGATGTTGCCCTTCGCATCTTTAGGAAAAACGGAAATACCCCAAACTACTATTGATTACTCATTTTACCCATATTTACACTCTTCGCATCGAGAGTAGCATTCACCCTCGAAACGCCAGTGTGGCGGGTCTGGGGGGATGCATGCGGACTTCCCTTGTTTTTGAGGAGCGATGCGATGAAAAGTGCGAAGTTGTGGAGTCGGTTGATGTTGGCGTTGGTCGCTGCCGGCCTGATGGCCGCACCGGCGATGGCCAAGTTGGTCAAAGGGAGCCAGTATGTGGTCCTCTGGGGTGTCGACAGCTTGTGCAGCCCGGATAATGAAACCCTCGGTGCCGAGGTGAGCACGAAGGTGTACCGGGACTCTCACACCGGCATCATCTCCCTGACCGCCAAGGGCAAGGTCACCAATGAGTGCGGCTGCAAAATCACCCTGAAAGATCTGGGCGTCACGCTGATCGATCCCTGTGACGGTGCCGAATACACGGCCACGAAGGACAGCGAATCGATCAACGCCCCGAAGAAGTGCAAATGCAAGTGTTCGAGCTGCGACTACACGGCCAGTGCCACGCTGGTCGCTTGCTATGTCCCGAGCTGCGACTGCGCACCGGACCCGGTTCCGGCTCTGCGATAGTCTTCGAGGATTTCGGATTCGGCTTCCGTCGACTTCCGGTCGGTGGCGATAAGCCTTGAAAGATCGCAACGAGCGTGTGGATTCTCCGAATCCCACGCTCGTTGCCGTTTCTATGGTCTGGAACGATCGCTCCGAACGGTCGGTGCAGGCCCTTCGGTCAGGCGGCGAGGCGTTCAATCGGGCTCCTTTGGCGGAAAACTCTTTCCCCTGACGCCGCCTTCCTGGTAGAATTAACCCGTCCCCAGTATTCCACCCAGTTTCTCAAGGCGGCCCAAGATGGCGGTTCAGTCCAACCGGACGCGGCACAGGGGGTTTACCCTCATCGAACTCCTCGTGGTGATCGCCATCATCGGCATCCTGGTGGCGCTGACCCTGCCCGCCGTTCAACAAGCGCGCGAGGCAGCACGCCGGGCTCAGTGCCTGAATCATCTGCACCAGCTCGGTCTGGGGCTGCACAATTACCATGATCAGCATCTCATCTTGCCGCCGGGCAGCATCGTTCTGGGCCCCGGCTTGCCCATCGTCTTCTCCGGCTGGGGCTGGGGTTCGATGATTCTCCCGATGGTCGATCAGTCGCCGCTGCATTCCCAGATCAACTTCCAACTGCACACGGCGATCGATTCCAACGAGCCGCTCCTCGCCAAGACGATTCCCGTCTGGCGCTGCCCCAGCGACGGAACGGCCGACCAGATCCAGGTAACCGTCCCCGGATATCCGGCCACGCTGGTGGCCACCGGGAATTATTGCGGCGTGACGGGCATGTTAGGACCGATGTCGAATGTCCGCTTCGCGACGGCATCAGACGGGTTATCGCAGACGCTGATGCTCGGCGAGCGGGTCAATCAACCGGCCACCACCGGAAATCCCCCGTTCACGGCCGCATGGCTGGGAATCGTCTCGAAAACCGACGGCTACGTGTTCAACGCGATGCCTTATACCAGCGCCATCGCCACGTATCCGATCAATTACCATCTTGGCGGCACGCAAAATTTCTCCAGTCGACATTCCGGCGGAGCGCACTTCGTCTTTGGTGATGGAGCGGCCAAATTGTTGAGCGAGCACATGGACGGAGACACCTTCCAATCACTGGGAACCCCCAATGGCGGCGAACTTGTTGAATTCTAAAGCGTCGAAGAAGAAGACTTCGGACGGCAACTCCCAACCGGTGATCACCTGGCTGATCGTCGGTGCAATCGCCTTGAGTCTTGGCGGCGCGATCATCTACTTGCTGTGGCCTCGCGTCGACGGCAAGGCCTCGCTGGATCGTCAGATCACGGAGCAATGGATGCAGGGCCGCGACGTCGTCGACGCCTTGGAGTTCTTCGAAAAAGGGGGCGTGTATGAAAACAATGAATCGGAAGAGGCGGCCGACATCGATCAGAAATACGTCATTCCGCTCGTGAAGCGGTTGATCGAAGAACACAAGCTGCAGGTGCTGGCGATCGTGGAAAAAGACGCGCCGCTGTCTGCCATGGCCGTCATCGCCGAAGTGCCCGCCAACGATCGCGCGTTCCGAAACAAGGTCCGGAAGACGATCAACGAAGAAGCCGACAAGTTCCCCGGTTTCGCGGCGCAGAACTGGAGCCACAAGTACGTCTCGATCGACTACTTCGATGAGCTGGAGGTGACCCCGCTGATTCAGGCACACGCCCTGGAACCGCTCAAAGCCAGCCAGCGCATGCCGGAATAGCGAGCAGGGCCTTCCTCTCGGGGGATCGACGCGCCTGCCCGGAGATCGCAGAAACTCTCGAAGAGGCGCCGGCTGCGCGCCGTCGATGACCAGGGGAGGCGCGATCGCAAAAAAACTCCCGCGCGGCTCAAAGGCCGGCGGGAGTCTCCCCGCACACGGGAGTCGATAATGATGCCGGACACAACCAGGCCCGTCAATCGTGCGGGGGATCAACCTGCGAAGTATGAAGGATCGTCGGCCTCCAGCGGATGAATGTTCGCACGAAGCGAAGAACGAACGCCTCTTGACAGTACATTTCCCGTGCCAATGACGCACCGTTTGTGAAATGTCAAAAAGAGGCTGGTTTTTCGGCCCGGAAATCGGAAAAATTGGCAGCCCGCGGCTTGTTCTGCTACAGGTGCTGCAAATTGCCCGGCTCATTATTTCAGGGCATGGCTGACATGGTTCTTACGCCCCGGTTTGAGCAAGCCCTGCTGTACGCTTGCCTGCTGCATTCGGGCCAGGTGCGGAAGGGATCGACCGTCCCCTATGTCGCGCATCTTCTGTCGGTCGCGGGACTGGCCCTGGAGTTCGGGGCCGACGAAGACGAGGCCATCGCCGCGCTGTTGCACGACGTCGTCGAAGACGCCGGGGGAAAATCCAGGGCGGCCGATGTCCGGCAGCGGTTTGGCGACCGTGTTGCCGAGATCGTGCAGGGCTGCACCGATGCTGACACGCATCCCAAGCCCCCCTGGCAAGCGAGGAAGGAAGCCTACATCGCCGGGTTGGCCAATGTTGTTCCGTCGGCCCGGTTCATTTCGTGCTGCGATAAGCTGCACAACGTCCGGTCGATCGTCAGCGATCTCCGGCAGCACGGCGACCGCGTCTGGCAGAAATTCGCCGGCGGCAAAGAAGGTTCGCTCTGGTACTACACCACGCTCTGCCAGGAATACCGAAAACTGAATGTTTGCTCACACCTCGTTGACGAGTTGGAGCGGACCATGGAGGTGATGCTCGAACTGGCGGCGACCGGCTGAATTCCGCCTGATCATTTGCGAGTGGATTGCCGCTTCACGGTGATGATCTTGACATCGTCCAGAAGCGGAGCCGGCGGTATCTCGGCACCTTCGGGGACGGAAACGGCTTCGCAGCCGGCTTCGCAATCGGGGCACAACTCTTCCACTACCCATTTGTAGCTGGGGGTCGTTTTGGTGACGGTCTTTTTCATCAGCCGCTTCTTCGTATAGACTTTCGACCAGGGGCTGGGAATCCATTCCCGCCAGTACCGCAGCTTCGGAGCACCGAACGGTCTGTCCGGCTCGGAACATTCGTCGCAGACTTCGTCGCAATGCGCGCAGCTCGGCCAGCTCGGTCCCGGCAGACAAAAGTCTTCGCACTGGCAGGTCCAGCAGACGGTCGTGAGCGTCTTCTCCGTGCATTCCAGCCGGCAGATTTTCCGGCATTCGCATTCACAGCCGCAATGCACGCACGCTCCGTCGCCGGCGTGCGCACTGCCGGTGAAGAACAGGAACGCCGCAAGCAGGCCGAATGAATTCGTCGCCGTCGGAATCTGCGGCACTTTCATAAGATTCTCGCTTTCGCCGTGCAGGACGTCTTGCCGCGCCTGAAGATTACCAGTTCACATCGAAGCGCGTGCCAAGGATGTCGGAGTGCGTCGAGCCGAAGACGCTGTCGCGGCTGGTGATCGGATGAATGTAGTCGAACATCACGCGGGTTCGATCGCTCCAGTACCAGTTTAAGCCAACGGTGACATCGTCATAACGCCCGTCCTGGGTGTTGTGCAGATCGAGGTAAGACCAGCGCGCTTTCGCCTCCCAGGCGCCGTATCCGCAACCGGACGGCGTAGCGAACACGGTGGTGAACGGCACGTTGCGGCCGAACTGCGCGCCGTGCTGCCCAAACCGTTCATAGATGCGGTTCTCGCCGGTGAGGAACCAACTGAGATGCACATAGGCCCCATGAAAATTCACGGGGTCCGCGCCATTCAGATTGACTCTCGACAGATACGCTTCGCTTTGCACCGTCACGGGACCGAAGACAACGGCCAATTCGAGGTTCCCCGTCGTGTAATCGCCGGCTTTCAGATTTCCGGTGTCGACCAGCCTGGGTCCCAGCCGGATTTGCGGCCGGGCCGCAAAACGGACGAGGCCGTCCTGGTCATGCGTATGCAGCAATCCGGCGCCGGTATGAATCAAATAGCGCCCATTGGAAAGTTCATCATAGTAGGGCAGCCATGTGATGCGGCTGCTGAGGCGGTACCCCTGGTTGTTGTCGACGCGTTGCTTGAGGCTCTCGCTGATGCTGTCCAGGAATGCGCCGTAAGTCCAAGTAAAACTCTGATCGGCGCTGACGTTGTACGCCGCCACGCCGACTTCTCGATCCGCCGTGAAAATCCCCTGCGTCGGCACCGAGCGTTCGAGAAAGATGTTGTTGGTGTCGTTCGTGACTTGTTCCAGCCCGAACGGCACGAAGAAATTCCCGACCCGCACCCGGCCGATCCAGGGAATCTCGTTGATCGAAAAGTAGGCGTCTTTGACTTGCGGGTCCGTCACCGTAGCGCCGGAGCTGTCGGTCGAAGTCTCGGGTTCCAGCGTCATTTGCAGGCGGAAATCATAGACTCCGTACCCTGTGCCATCGGCCAACAGCCGGAGCCGACGGAACTCAAAGTAGTCTCTGGCGGGCGGGTTGGCCGCTGGGCCGGTGATGGCAGGATCGGCTTGCGCCCAATTGATCAGATCCATTTGAATATGGCCGCCCAATCGGACAGTCCACTTCTCGTCGGAGACATCGGTCCAGACATTGTCCTTCGGTTTGTCGTCGGACTTGCCAGCCGGTTTTTTGGCATCCGCTTCTTTTTTCTTCTGCTCCTCGGCCTGCTTTTTTTGTTCTTTCTCGATCCGTTTTTTCTCGGCACGCTCCAATTGATCGAGACGGGAACGCAAGGCGCGAATCTCGCCGGCGAGGTTCTCTTCGTTGTCCGCTTCCGAGACGTCGTTCTCGGAGGATAAGAGATCCTCGACGGAGGATTCCAGATCCCCCGGAGCATCGGCCTCCGCGATCAGCACGGAGTCCAGCGAAGTACGAAAAATGTCTTCGGCGACACCCAAGGACGGCGCTGTGAGCGCGCAGAGCGTCGTCACGAGCCAGATTCGGATTGCCGAGGGAGACCACCACATAAACCTCAGCCTCCATGCTGGGGTCAATCGAATTGCAGAACGGCTCGTTCCGAGAAACGGGCCGCTCATGCGCATCCGGTGGTCCGGTCTGCACACCTGGAATGAGAACATCCAATACAATTGGTATCGACGGCAAAGATGTCCCACTTCAATACTGGGAATTTACGCCCCGACAACCGGCAAGACCGGCAAGACCGGCAAAGTCCGCGGCCGGAAACTCTCGTTCCTCGAAATAACTTAACCCATTTGCCAGACGTAAGTTAGTTGGATTCGTCTTTGTTGATTTGTCGACGGGTGCCGACCCGCTTCCATCAGTGCCTATGAATAGCGGAACTCTCCCGGAGTCTGTTGCGTCTTACATCCCGGCACGTCATCCGGGAGTTCCCATGCTTTTTGAGGGAGATCAGAGATGTCATTGAAAGGTGTTTCCCTCCGCTTCATCGGGGTGTTTGCCATGTGCACTATGGACGCCGCATCCGGTTCGCTGCTGGCGGCGGACTCGCCGAACGAACAACTCGCCATGACGACACAGCGGGCTGTGATTTTCAAAGACGGCTATTATCTGGCCATCAAGCACGCCACGGCGGTCACGAACAAAGACGGCGAACTCCATCTGGATGACGTCCCCGACATGGCCGTGTTGGGCACCGTCTGGGCGACATCGACCAAGGGTAAGTTGATCAGCATCACATCGTCCAAGGAAACCGTCAAGAAGACCATCGAACGCGAAACTCCGTGTTTGCAGACTGCGGACGTGCTGCAGGTCAACGTCGGCAAGGAGGCGCTGATCGTACTGCAGGACAAGACGGAATATCGCGGCACGATCCGCAGCGTGCTGGGCGAGCCGACCGCCGCCATGCCGTCCGTGCCGCTGTTTGACCTGTTCCGTCCGGGAAAAGATGCACAGGGAAAAGGTCTGGCCGGGTTGTCTTCGTCGGCCATCCTGGCAGGGCCGGCATCTGCCACCGTGACGCAGTTGAACGGTTCCCAGGTCATTTTGCGCACGGAGGACGGCGACGTTCTGCTGCCGATCGCGCAGATTCGCACGTTGACGGTGAAAGAGATGAAGTCGACGATGCCCCGGGTGCTCACAACGACCGAGACGCCGAAGCGGATGACATTTCGCTTCGCGGAGCCGAATCTGCCGGTGGACTTGTCGCTGATGTATTTTCGGCCCGGCTTGCGGTGGATCCCCACGTACCGGGTGACGCTGCCGGCGGAAGATCAGAAGAAAATCGCGAACCTGGCGATGCAGGCGGAGTTTCTCAATGAAGCGGAGGACCTGGAGGACGTGCCGGTCGATATCGTCGTCGGCGTGCCGAACTTCCGCTTCAAGGACGCGCCGAGTCCGCTCGTGCTGGAGGCGGCGATGCGCAACGCGTTGCAGCAGGCGGCCCCGGCTTTGATGGGTCAGCAGATGATTATGTCCAACTCGTTTGCCGCGCGCGCGGGCGAACGTCAGGGCCGGCCAGGCGGCAATGCCGACGATGCCGGCGTGTTGAACCTCCCGGCGGAACTGGGCGCCGGCGGCGCGCAAGACCTGTTCATCTACAGCCTCCCCAAGCTGAAGCTGGCGAAAGGTCAACGTGCCGCGCTCTCGATCTTCACCGCCGACGTCCCCTACCGCGATGTTTACACCTGGGACGTTCATCTCACCCGGCACGATCTGGAAGGTTCGCCGGCAAAATTGGACGGCAAGTCGCCCTTGCAGTTTTCCGAGAACCGCGTTTGGCATCAGATCGTGTTATCGAACAACACGAAAGTCCCCTGGACCACGGGCGCGGCGATGGTTGTGCAGGGGCTGCAGCCCCTCAGCCAGGACCTGCTGACGTACACCTCGCCAGGGGGCGAGACGCGGTTGCCGATTACGGTTTCCGTCGATACGTCCGGCACGTTTGACGACGAAGAAACCGGCCGCAAGCTGAACGACTTGCAATGGAACAACATGCATTACGCGCGGATCGACAAGTCGGCAACGATGAGGCTGACCAACCGCAAGAAAATTCCGATCGATGTGGAAATCATGTTCCGCACCGGAGGCAAAGCCGACGAAGCCACGGAGGATGGCAAGGTCATTCTCAGGCCGTTTACCTCCGCCGACTGGACCGAATACCACGGAAGCCCCTCGGTGAACAACAGTTCTTTGGTGCAGTGGAAGTCGACCGTCAAACCCGGCGCCTCGTTCTCGCCGAACGCCAAGTACCACTACTACTCGCGTCAATGACGCCGCGCGGTCCCCAAAGCCCGGCGTCGGCGACGCCGGGACGGCCATGGAACTCGTTCACGCCACGGCAGAGAGCTGCGTGGACTGCTTTCCATACCGGTCGAGCAGAATCGCCGCCACGCGGCCGTTGGCGCCGGATTGGAACACCTGGTTCCTGACGGCGAGCAATTCGGATCGTGTTTTCTGCAGCGCCTGGTCGTCGCTGAGCCAGCGGTCGACGTCGGCGGTCAGTCCCTCCACCGTCTGCACGGGATTCGACACGCAAAGATGCTCCGGCAGAATGCTGCAGCCGGCGATCAGGTTGGGTAACGTCAGCCACTTCACAGTCACCAGCGCCCGGCCGATGAGATAGGTCAGTCGACTCACGGAATACACGACCGTCGCCGGAATTCCCTGCGCCAGGAACTCCAGGCTGACCGAGCCGGACACCATGATCGCGCACCGGCTCAGCGCGATAATCTCGGGCGTTTTTCCGACGAAGAATGACATCGGCAGCGGCTCGCCGGCACGGAGAGCCATGCCTCGGCAATGCTGCCTTTGGCTCTCCTTGTAATTCGCCACGAGAAACTGCACCTCGGGATGCCGGGCCGACAGCCTTCGCGCGGCGGCCAGCATGATCGGCCAGTTGCGGGTCACTTCCTGATGCCTGGATCCCGGCAAGAGCGCGACAACCGGATGCTGCTCCGACGTCCATTCGCGCAGAAACCCCTGGTCGAGCTTCCGCATTGAGATCTCGTCGAAGAACGGATGCCCGACATATTGCACCCGGACCCCGCGCTGCGCATACCATTCGGTTTCAAACGGCAACCCGGACAGCACCAGGTCGACGTAACGATGCACTTTCTTGATCCGCCACGGCGCCCAGGCCCAGAGTTGCGGCGGAAGATAATAGACCACGGGGATGCCCGCGGCCTTCGCCTTCCTCGCGATCCACCAGTTGAAGCCGGGAAAATCGACCAGCACCACGACATCCGGCTTGTGCCGCTTCAAATACGCTTCGGCCTGCTGGACGAGCCGGTAGAATTTCCATAGCAAAGGCAGAACGCGGAAGATGCCGATGACGGCGAGCGTCGTCAGCGGATAGAGCAGATGGCACCCTTCCTGTTCCATCAACGGCCCGCCAAAGCCGGAGACTCGCAAATCGGGCCGGCGGCGGCGCAGGTCGGCGATGAGATGGGCCGCATGTTGATCGCCGCTCGGTTCGCCCGCCGAAAAGAAAATATGCATCCGTGCCTCGCGAATCGTCTTTGCCGCCGAGGACCTCGACGGAGAGTTTGAAGTGCCGCGAATTCCCTTCGCGGCTGCGTGCCGGCGAGAGTTGCGCACAATTCCGCCGTCAGGTCAAGAGGGATGTGCCCAAACGTCGGCCCGCAATCCGGGAACTCCTTGCGGAAAAGCCGTCGAACGGGAGATAATCGGGAACATCTCGCAAAACTCAGGGACATGCAGCACCCATGACACGAACCGGCGGCAACGGCCTGTGGGGCGAGTTCTCTCGCCGCGGATTTTTCGACCGGTTCGGCGCCGGCGCGTGCGGTGCCGCGCTGGCCACGCTGCTGGAGCGGGAGGCCATCGCCTCGCCGCGCACGCATGATCTTTCGCCGAAGCCTGCGCATTTCGAGCCCAGGGCCAAGGCCGTCATTCATCTCTTCATGAACGGCGGACCGAGCCAGATGGACTTGTTCGATCCGAAGCCGGAGCTCGACAAGCATCACGGCGAAGCGTATTACGACAAAATCGCCGGCGAAGTGGAATTCCCCGACGCCGCCGGCCAGTTGATGCGCAGCCCCTTCCGGTTCGCCCGTCACGGCGAAAGCGGCACATGGGTCTCGGAGGCGATGCCCCATTTCGCCGGCTGCGTCGATGATGTCGCCATCCTCCGTTCCGTTCACACGGCGAACCTGACGCACGAAATCGCCCTGTACCAGATTCACACGGGCCACACGTTGCCTGGCTATCCGTCGCTGGGTTCCTGGGTGACGTACGGCCTCGGAAGCGAAAACCAGAATCTGCCGGCGTACGTGGTGCTGGATGATCCGGCCGGACTGCCGATCAACCGCACGCAAAACTGGCACCCGGGCTTCCTGCCGCCCGTGTTTCAGGGGACCAGGTTTCGCGCCGCAGGAGAACCTTTGTTGAATCTGAAACGGGAATTCGCCGAGCCGGACCCGGTGACGCACACGGAACGCCGGCTCATCGGCACGTTGGACCGGTTGCACCGCGGTGCGCGTCCATTCCAGACCCAACTCGACGCCCGCATCGCCAGCTATGAACTCGCGGCCCGTTTGCAACTGACGGCGTCCGACGCGCTGGACCTCTCGCAGGAAACCGCCGAGACGCTCAAGAGCTACGGCGTCGACGCACCCAAAACCGATTCCTACGCCCGCCGCTGCCTGATCGCCAGGCGACTCGTCGAGCGCGGCGTGCGGTTCGTGCAGATCTTTATCGAAGGTCAGATCTGGGACAACCACAGCGAGATTGCCGCCTCGCTCAAATCGGCCTGCGACAAGACCGATCAGCCGATTGCCGCCCTGCTGAAAGACCTGAAGCAGCGCGGCTTGTTCGATTCCGTGCTGGTGCTCTGGGGCGGCGAAATGGGACGGTTGCCGATCGCCCAATTGCCCGCCGACAAGGATGAACGCAAAGCCGGTCGCGATCATAACAAGAACGCGATGGTTCAATGGATGGCCGGCGCCGGCGTGAAAGCGGGCACCGTCCTGGGCGAGACCGATGACCTCGGCATGGCAGCCGTGACGGACAAGGTCAGCGTCAATGACTTCCACGCCACGATGCTGCACCTCTTAGGCCTGGATTTTCATCGCCTGGCCTACTCCAGGAACGGCCTGGACGAGAAACTCACCGGCGTCAATGAAGCCCGCGTCGTGACGGAAGTGCTGCGGTAACACGTGTTGGGTGGCGGTGAAGTCGTCGAGGGGGTTGTGTTATTTCCGCCGGAACGTGGCGATCACCAACAGGATCGACTCCATGAAGCGGTTGCCGGCCTGCGCCTTGTGTGCCGAACGACAACTTGCGTCGAGTGTCGCCCAGCCTCTCACACGACCCGGCAGAAGATGCACTTCAGGTAGTCGGCTTCCGGGCACGTCACCGAGCGGGGGTGATCAGAGGCCGGGCCGCGGGCTTCGAGGACTTGCAGGTGCCGGCCGGCATGAACGGCGACTTTCGCCAGCACTTCCAGGAACATGTCCTTCGTCACGTGCCCCGAGCAACTGCACGTCAAGAGCCAGCCGCCGGGCTTCAAGACGTTGAGTGCCAGGCGGTTCAGACTGTAATACCCGCGCAGCGCGGCATCCAGGCCGGCGCGATTGCGGGCCATCTTCGGGGGATCGAGGATGACGGTGTCGAAGAGTTCGCCGGCGGCGGAGAGCTCTTCGAGCGCTTTGAAGCCGTCCTGCGTGCGAAATCGCAAGCGTGAGGAAACGCCGTTTAACTCGGCGTTGGCCTTGGCGAGGGAAATCGCGGATTCGGAGACATCAACGGCCAAAACGTCCTTCGCGTCGCCATTTTTCAGGCAGTTCATGGCGAAACCGCCGTGATAGCAGAAGACGTCCAGGACCTGCTGCCCGGCCACGTACTGGCTGATGAACTTCCGGTTGTCGCGCTGATCGAGATAGAAACCGGTCTTCTGGCCTTCGACGAGATCGATGCCGTACCGCAGACCGTGTTCTTCGATGAACATCGGCCGGGCCGGCGGTTCGCCCCACAAGAGGCCGTCCTTTTGCGACAAGCCCTCTGCGGTTCGAATGCCTTTCTCGGTCCGCAGCCAGATGCCCCGCGGGTGAAGTTTTTCGCGGAGCAGTTCCAGCAGCATTTCCTGCCGCTGGGCCAAGGCGAGGCTCGTAATCTGCACGATGAGCCAGTCACCGTAGCGGTCGACGGTCAGGCCCGAGAGTTGATCGCCTTCGCTGCTGATCAGCCGGCAGGCGAATTCAGCCCCCCAATGGGGAAATAATTTTCGGCGCAATTCGAGGGCTTCATCGATCCGCCGCGACCAAAACTCGCGGTCCAAAGGCACGGATTCGTCCCAGGCATACAGCCGGACACGCAATTGGCTCTGCGCATTGAACAGGCCGCGGCCGATGAATTTGCCGTCATGCGACCGGAGCGTCACTTCCGAGCCGTCCGCCGGTTCGGTGTCCACGCGTTCCAGCGCCGAGCCGAACACCCACGGATGCCGGCTGAAAAACGGCAGCGCCCTCCGGGACTTGATCACCAACTGCGGGACGTCTGCCAGGGTCGTTGTCATGATTGCGTATTCGATCTTGTAGGGTGGGTCGAGTCTTCGAGGCCCACCAATTTACTGCGGCGAATCGGTGGGCCTCGCAAAACCTCGACCCACCCTACGATGAAATACGCGTCATCGCGATTCCGTGGGACGAGCCGCGTCGACGTCTTCAAGGTAGGCCAGCAAACGGTCTCGTTCGCTGGTGAGGTGCCGGACGCGCAGCAAGGACCGCACCCGGACCGACAGCTCGATCCGGTTGATTGGCTTGGTGAGGAAATCATCGGCTCCGGCCTGCACGGCTTTTTCGATATCGCCCATTTCGTTGAGTGCCGTGACCATCAGGATAGGGATGCCCCGCGTCGCCGGGTCTTTGCGCAGCCGCTGACACACTTCGTACCCGCTCAATTTGGGCATCATGATGTCGAGCAGAATCAGGTCGGGTTCGAATTCGCGAACTTTGTTGAGAGTTTCCTGGCCGTCGTAGGCCATCACGATGTCATACGGTTCGTCGGACAGATACGCCTCGAGCAGTTCGCAATTCTGGATATTGTCATCGGCGATGAGGATTTTGGAATTGGCCATCGAATGTCCTCTGAAGAGGAGTTGTTTGCACCATCCGCGAGATGCCGGATCGATTGGGGAGCGGAGTCCATCGCCCAGTATAGCCAAAGTCCGGGAATTTATTCTATCAGTCCGGCGAATCCGAGCGAAAAGATTCCGTTCACCGTCGTCTTCCAGGGTAGGAACTTGCCGCTGGAGCAGCAGACGGTAAATCCAGGGGCCGAAGCATTGGGGCTACTCCGGGGAGACCCTTTCGCCGCCGTTGCGGGTGGCCAGCGCATTCAGCGTGCCGTGGTCCATGTTATAGCTGAGCGAACGGACGGTTCCGTCGGCGAAGACGAACTGTGCCGCCTGGGCGTGATAGCTCCAGTAGTGCATGTTGTGAAAGTTGTCGGCCTTGCCAGGCTGCAGGCCGTCGAACGTGCTCATGACGTTGTCCCGTTCGCCGTCTCCCGTCTGGCCGTGAGCACAGATGGGCCATCCGTGGTCGAGGATTTCCGGGATGCCGCGCTCGCCAAGCATCAGCGTGGACGACGTACCGTCGGTGAAGTTTCGGAAGGAAATGCTGCTTCCGGTGTAGAGCGCGCCGTTCCGACTGATTGGCGTCGATCCACTGACGCCGAGGTAGTCGGTCGGGATATGGACGCCGGTCGTGGTGTGGATCTTCTGGTTTCCGTGCGGATCGCTGGGGCAGTAAAAGACAGCGATGGAAACGTTGCCGGGGTCCTGGGCTTCGGGCAGCGTGGCCTTCCATTCGAAGCACGTGCCGCCGTAGTTGTAGTTGATCTGGTTGTACACCGCGGACTGATCCAACTGCGGAAGGATCATCGACTGGAAGGTGAAGTTCGTGCCGGGAACATTGCCGATCGGCAGCTTCAAGTGCCCGTCATGATAATTGTGCAGTGCGAGGCCCAACTGCTTGAGATGATTCCGGCACTGCGTTCGACGGGCCGCTTCGCGGACATACTGCACGGCAGGGAGCAGCAACGCCATCAGCACGGCGATGACGCCGATCGTCACGAGGAGTTCGATCAGCGTGAACCCTGCACGGTTAGGCTTCTGATCGGACATGGGAACGCCTCATCGCTGTAACCGCTCGACGAAAAGACAAAAAAAGGAGTGGTGCTGAACACCACTCCCTGGGTAGTTTAACCGATCTGTCGACCGGACAGATGTTGAATTCGTGAATCTATGCTGAAAACCGTTTACTTCCCGGAGGTGGTCGTCACGGTGACTACCGGCGCATCGAAGCCGAATGACGTCGTCACCTGGAACAGAAAATCGTAGTCCATGGAATCCCCCTCGACGACGTTGGGGACCACATCGCCGTTTTTCGTCGAGAGCTTGAGAAACGCCTGGCCGTTGGAGAACGTGACGGGCGGCAGGGCGATTTCCCCGTTCGCCTGGGAATTGAGGGTGACCTCGATGATATCCCCATCCGGCACCGTGCCGTCTTCAAACTCGGCCACAGCGCTCTCAAACAGGACGGTCAAAGTCTTGTGGGTCGTGGAACAAATGGTGTGACCGCAGAACTTCTGTTCGACCGTGACGGTTTCGAATATCGCCGTGGCGTCAAACGTGCCGAGGTCGCCTTGTCTGGGGGGGCCAACAACATTGGCATCGTCCAGAAAATCGGTGAGCACCGTGGTGGTGACGGTCTTCGTGAACCAGGCTTTCTTCTTCTTGGCGGACGTTTTCCCTTTTGGCCCGGCGGCATCGACGAAGCTTCCGCCGATCAAGCCCACGGCCAACGACAACAACAGACCGCGAATCACCCACTGGCGCATGATGTCTCTCTAAAAAAAGATTTTCAATTGGAGCATCCATGAACAGTCGAGGACCGCCGGTCCGTTCGGCGGCGAACAGGTTTACCTGCCGCAGGTGGTGACGGTGACGACCGGCGCGCCAAAGTAGCCGCTGAGGATGTCCAATTCGGGTTCCCCGCCGATGGTGGCGTCGAGATCCAGGAAGTCGTCTTCCACGATCTGGGGGACCGTGCCGCCGCATTTGGTCGAGAGTTTGAACGTCGCCGCATTGTTGACGATCGGTGCGGTCCCGATCCCCGCTTCGTCTTCGTTCAGTTCGAACAGGACCTGGTTGTCGTCGGTCGTCGGCAAGTTGCTCACGTTGATGGTCAACGTTCTGCAGATGCTGGTGGAGGTGCGTCCGCAGAAGGTGACAGCGACCTCGACGACCTGGTAGACCGCGACGCCGGTCGCGTTGGAAGGCACATCATTGTCCGGGTCGACAGCCAGCGGCGCGGTCAGTGTCGTCGTGGTGACCGTCTTGGAGTACCAGCTTTTCTTCTTGTAGGCGCTGGTGTTCCCTTTCGAGCCCGCCGCCTGGAGGACTTCTCCGCCAATGACAGCGACAACCAATGCCAACACCAACTGAACGAAGCGTAACCGACTCATGACGAATCTCCCGAACTGATGGACCCTGGAGGTCTTCCTTGATGCAGTGAAAGGCCAAATCCGACAGGCGTAGACGCAAATTGCCCAGGCTGCAATCTTTTCCATATTTACTCAGAATGTCAATCATGGAGTCGTTTTAAACGAAAAAATCAGGATGTTTGCGCTAATCGGACGATTCGCGGGCAATCGGATGAGGCAACAATACCCGCGTCTCGGCCGGTTCTACCGACTCTCGCTTGCCAGATCGCCGACCAGCCTGGTGAATCGCTCACCACGATCGGCGAAATTGCGGAACCAGTCGTAACTGGCGCAGCCGGGCGAGAGCAGAATCACATCGCCGGGTGCCGAGTGTTCCCAGGCCCAGCGGAACGACACTTCAAAGTCGACCAGCGGCTCCGAGGTGATCGCCGCGGTCGGTGATTGTCGGCGAATCAATTCCCGTAATGTGTCGGCAGTCTGCCCCATCAGCGCGACGGCCTTGGCGCGTCGCGCGATGCAGCCGGCCATCTCCGAGAGATCGACGTGCTTGTCGTACCCGCCGGCCAGGAGAATCACCGGTTCCGTGAACGCATCCAGCGCGACGATGGCGGACTCGGGCGTGGTGGCCAGCGAATCATTGTAAAATCGTCGCCCCTTCACTTTGCCGACGAATTGCAACCGATGCGGCAACGGCTCGTAGGTTTCCAAGCCTTGGCGGACTTGCTCGAACGTGGCCCCGGCCGCCAGCGCCGCGGCGGAGGCGGCCAGCGCATTGGCCAGATTGTGACGGCCGGGGAGTTTCAACCAGTCGCGAAGCGGGAACGATTTCTCGTGGCCCTGAAACCGCCAGACGGCCTGCTTTCCACGGAGAAACGTTCCCTCGCCGCCATGATCGGCCAGTCCAAAGAGCAGCCGCCGGCCGTTCGTCGGCCAGGTGCTGACGTCGGGGTCGTCTGTGTTGAGAACGGCGACGTCGGCTGCCGATTGCCAGCGGAGCAACGTCTGCTTGGCCCAGCGGTAATGATCGACCGTGCTATGCCAGTCGAGATGATTGGGGCTGAAGTTCGTAACGACGGCGATGTGCGGACTGGCTTGCAAACGGTCCAGATCGGTCAGTTGAAAGCTGCTGAGTTCCAGCACGACGAATTCGCCAGGCTGGATTCGCTCCACATCCGGCAGCAAACTGCGTCCGATGTTGCCCCCCAGCCAGATGGAGGGCGGAAAGTTGAGAGCGGAAAGCGAAAGGCCAGCGGAACTTGGCTTACCGCTTTCCGCGATAAGCTCTTCGCCGGCTGCCGGTTGCAGCATCGCGTGCAGCAATGCCGTCGTCGTCGATTTTCCATTACTGCCGGTGACGGCGAGGACCGTGCCCGGTTGCCGCTGCCAGAACAGATTCATCTCACTGGTGAGGGGCACGCCCGCAGCAACGGCCCGAAGCAACAGCGGATGGTCCCGGCGGATCGCCGGGTTGGCGACGACGAGTTCGGCTCCGGTGAAGTGGTTTTCGTCGTGCCGGCCAAGATGCCAGTGCGCTGGCGGCGAGGAACGAAGTTCCGTGATCGCTTCGCCGAGCTGGTCCTCCGTCCGTTGATCGGTGACGGTGACGACCGCCCCCTGCTCGACCAGGAACCGCACAGCGCCGACGCCGCCGCCAAACGAACCGAGCCCCATGACCGTCACCCGACGGCCGCGGTAGTCCGAGAAGAGATGATCGCGCTGCATCACGTGCCGACGAAAAGCAGGGAATGGGTCAGCCGGACGTCCTCGGGAACGCGGCGATTGTTCTGATCGAGCGAATCTGAGACGGCTCAGCCGTTTTCCGGGGAAGCCAACGCCTTGACGTCTGTTATACAATAACCCGCAGGCCGTAACAGTCGCCGCAGACACCCTCAGCCTGAGAATCGTCGTGTTCATCCAGCGGCGTTTTTTTTGCAAACGACCTGCGCAGTTGGGGGCCGGAGGACTTGCGTGCCGGACGCGAGTCGAGACAATAGATGGATCGAAACGTCCGGCGTTCCGGCACAGGCACTCAAAGTGAAGAGGAGATTTTGAATGACCAACCGATGGCAATGGATTGCGCTCTCGTGCAGCCTGACCGCCGGTGCGCTGACTTTCCCCGAGTTGTTGCTGGCCCAGGCGACAACGAAAACCGTCGCCGAACCGCCGAAAAGCGAGGCGGAAACCGCCTATCAGCAAGGGGATTTCGTCAAGTGCATCGAGCTGACGACGAAATCTCTGGCGGCCAATCCCGCGGACCATGTCTCGCTGTATCTCCGGGCCAGCGCAAGGGTCGAACTCGGACAAGTGCAGCGCGACGTCAAACTGGTTCGTGCCGGGATTGAAGACGCCCGCGAATCGCTCAAAGCGATCGGTAAATTGGAGGCGAACTACTATCTTCCGTACCTGTACGGCATGACTACGCTGGCCCAGTTGGAAAATCGGCCGGAACATGCCGGCACGGCGGTGCAGATCGCCGATTCACTTGTGGCGAAGGGATCGATCCCCGCGGACCAGAAGGCGAACATCTATTATCAAAGGGCGGTGGCGAACATCGTCCGCAAGAAGCCGGAAGAGGCCGTGAAGGATTACCAGGCGGCGATTCAACTGCATCCGCAGCATCTTGGAGCGCGGGTCGGTCTGGCGGAAAGTTACGTCCTGTCCAGCCAGCCGGAGAAGGCGCTCGCCGCGTTCACGGATGCCGTGACGGCATTTCCCAAGAACCCGTTGGTCTATAACAATCGCGGGATGTTTCTGCAGCAGCGGGGAAAATCCAAGGATGCCTATGCCGATTTCTCGAAGGCCGTGGAACTCGACCCGACGTTTACGGTTGCGATCACCAACCGGGGTTTTACCGCCTTGAACAGCGGCCAACCCGGCGCTGCCGAAGCCGATTTCAACGCCGCCATCAAGCTCGACCCCAACGTGCCGCTGCCGTACAGCCTGCGCGGGACCAGCCGTTTGGCGCAGGGAAAAGTTGAGCCGGCGCTGCAGGACTATCTCACCGTCGTGAAACTCGATCCGCAGAACCCGACGGCGAAGGCGGATGTCGGTTTCGCCAAGCTGTTTGCGAAAGATTACGCCGGCGCCCGTGAAGCCTTCGACGAGGCGCTGAAGGCGGAAGTCAATCTTCGGTACTTGTTGCCCTGGCGGTTGTGGTCGGCTGTGCTGGCTGGTCAGGCGGATGCCGCGGCCAACGCCGGAGAATCCGCCGCCAAGCCGGCCGACAAGCGGGACTGGGTCGATCATCTGCTGCTGTTCATCGCCGGAAAAGAAACCGACGAGGACCTGCTGGCCGCGGCGAAAACCAAGGAAACGCAACTGCAGAACGCGCAGACGTGCGAGGCGTACTATTTCATCGCCGAACGGACGGCCGCCACCGGCAATCCGGATGGGGCCGGGGCGGCGTACCGACAGGCGCTGCAGACCAAAGCGATCAACCTGTCCGCCTACCGCGGGGCGCAGTTCGCGCTGCAGCAGTTCCTGAAGTAGGCGTTCTTTGCCGCCGAAGCCGCTGCGGCTCAGATCACCTGATGGAGTTCGAGCGAAGTCTCGCCGGCGGTGGTGTCGTTGAGAAAGTCGACGCGGCCGGACGCCACATCATAGATCCCGCCGACAATGGCGATTCGTTCTTCGTAGACCAACCGTTTGAGCGTCTCGCTGCGCTGCGGCAGAATCGCCATCGTTCGGAGCACGTTTCGCCGGGCGACTTCGTTGACGTAAGAGGCGTGATCAGGGAATTCGCTACTCCTCAAGCTGCCGTCGATCGACTTTTGAATTTCCGAAATCAGCGTGTCCAGATGCTGGCAGCCGGTGGCGTCGAACACCGATTGCTGCTTTTGATACAGGTCGACCGCGGCGGTGACCGCCCCGCAGCGCGTGTGGCCCAAGACAACGATCAGCTTCGATCCCGCGACGGCGCACGCGTATTCCAGGCTGGCCAGCACGTGTTCCTTCACCACATGCCCGGCGATGCGCACGTTAAAGATGTCTCCCACGCCCAGGTCGAAAATCAATTCCGCCGGCGAACGGGAATCAATGCAACTCAGCGTGACGGCCAACGGAAATTGCCCCAGTGCCGTGGACTTCACCTCGCGCCCCAGATCGCGATTCAGGCGTTCTCCGCTGCGAAATCGTTGATTGCCGTTTTTCAAAATCCACATGACCTGCCCCGGCGTCAGCTTTCTTTGCAGGTCCGGACTCGAGCTGTCGAGGTCCGGCAGGCTGTCGGCCAGGCCGAACTTCCCTTCGAAGCCGATCAGATGCACCTGCATTCCGCGGGCCGGGGCGGTCTTCGCCGAAAAGTCCTGAATCAAATCGATAATGTCCAGGTCGAGGTAGTCGGTCTGCCGGGCGTCCAGCAGCAGCCGGTGGCCAAAGGGAAATTCATTCAGGCGAAATTTCAGCGCAGCCCGATTCAGAAAACTGACTTGATTCGCGAATTCTATCCGCCACAGATCGCCGCCGAGATGCCGTTCCCGGACGTAACGCAGCGGACGGCGAAGGTTGCTGTGCAAGATGAAGCCGACGCTCACCGCCAGGCCGATCAGCACGCCGATCAACAGGTCGGTCAGCACGATGGCCGTCACGGTCGCAATGAAGGGCAGAAATTGCGTCCGGCCCTGATCCCACATCTGTTTGAACAGAGCCGGACTGGCCAGCTTGATCCCCGTGACCAGCAGGATGCCCGCCAGGCACGACAAAGGAATGCGATTCAACAAATGCGGCAAGAAGATCACGCTGATGACCAGACAAAGACCATGCACGATCGTCGCCAGTTTCGTCCGGCTGCCCGAATTGATATTCACCGAACTGCGCACGATCACCGATGACACCGGAATCCCTCCCACCAGGCCGGTGGCCAGATTGCCGATGCCTTGAGCCAGCAACTCCCGGCTGGGAGGCGATCGCCGCTGGCGCGGATCGAGCTTGTCGACGGCCTCTAGATTGAGCAGCGTTTCCAAGGACCCGACGGCGGCGATGATCACCGCAGCGAAATAGATCGCCGGGTTCAGCCACTGCGAAAAATCGGGACCTCGCAGCAACTTAAGGATTCCAGCCACGCTCTCCGTGACCTCCACCTTCACGAAGGCGCTCGCCGACAACGGCCACGTCCCGCCGAGTCGGGTGAACGCTTCGCTGAGCAACACGCCCAGGATCACGACTACCAGCGGCGCGGGCACCACCGACTTCTTCAGCAGTTTCACCTGGTCCCAGAAAATCAGCACCAGCACAGCGGTTAACCCGATGATCGACGTGCCAAGATGCGCGTCGGTTAACATGGCGGCGAATTCAGTGAACGTATTCCGTTCGTCGGGCTGGAGGAACGCCATTTCCCCTTCCGGATCGGCATCATGGCCGAAAAGATGCGGAATCTGCTTGAGGATCAGGATCACGCCGATCGCGGCCAGCAGCCCTTTGATGACGCTCGATGGAAAATACTCGGCGATGAACCCGGCCCGCAGCAATCCCAGGATGATCTGGATGATCCCGGCCACGGCGACCGCAAGCAGGAACGCCTCGAAGGAACCGAGCGAGGCAATCTGGGCGGCGACCACAGCCGTCATGCTGGCTGAGGGGCCGCTGACGCTCGTGTGCGAACGGCTGACGGCCCCCACCACAATTCCACCGATGATCCCCGAGAGAATCCCGGCGAAGAGAGGCGCGTTCGAGGCCGAGGCCACGCCCAGGCATAACGGCAAGGCGACGAGAAACACCACCAGCCCCGCCACCAGATCGTGGCCTATGTTGGAGGTTGACAAGAGATTCGTCCGTGGCATGGGTTGCTCGCAAAAGACCACAAAATTGGGTGTTGAACCAGAATGCCCGACTGGCGGCGTCTATCATAACAAATTCGTAAGGTTCGTCGAGCCTGGATAATTTTTACGAATTGCTTGCGAAAAAGATTTGGCAAAAATGTGCCGTCGAGACAGCTGGCCGGAAATCGACGGAAGTGCTTGTAATGACACAAGATGCCGCTCGCAGCCCATCCGGAAGGCAACTCCCGGTTTCTGCCGGGCGCCATACCCATTGCCTGCGGCGTGCGTCGCGGCGGATCGGGGCCGAGCGAACGCTTCCAAGCCCGGTGTCGGCGATGCCGGAACCGTTTTGGCGAGCGCAATTTCCGGATGGGATCGGCGTTAGTAAACTTCAATGAGGGAAGCGCTGGCCTGGCCGATACGCGTCACGTTGACGTTGAGCACGATCTTGTTCGTCGTGGGCTGCACCTGTTTGGCGACGACGTTGACCGGGCACTTGGGATCGGGCGTCTCGTAATTCAACGTGAAGGGAATCACGCCGTTCACCAGGCCGAGGATTGAACCGGCCAGTTCCTGCAAGCCCGAGCCGGCGCCGGAATTGCCGAGGAAACTCTTCAGCCCGGTCACAGGGACTTCGCGGCCGCGCTCGGGTCCGAAGACGTCGTGAATGGCGAGCGCCTCGCTGACGTCCAACTCCGGCATTCCCAACCCGTGAGCGTTGACGTGGCCGATTTCCGCCGGCGACAGATGGGCGGCCTTCAGCGCGGCCTTCATCGCGCCGGCGAGAGCCCGGCGGTAATCGGGCTTGCCCGAGCGATCCGTCACCGTCGCCATCCCGGTCCCCAGAATACGGCCCCAGAGTTTTGCCCCGCGGCCTTCAGCGTGCTTCCGGCTTTCCAGGATCAGCGTGCATGTTCCTTCGGCCACCACGCGGCCGGCGCGGTGCAGGTCAAACGGCCGGCAGCGCCGTTCCGGCTCCGCGGGCGTCGTCGCGAGATCATGGAACAAGGCCAGGTGCATCGTCTTGATCGGATGCAGCGTCGTTCCCGTTACGCCGGTGATCATCATGTCGGCGGCGCCGCGGTCGATAATGCGGCAGGCTTCGCTGATCACGATGTTGCCCGACGCATCGTCCATCGTCAGCGAATTGCTCGGACCGCGGGCGTCGTGGCCGATGCTGATATGGCACGCCGGCATGTTCGGCAGATAACGCAGCAGCCACAACGGCTCCATCTTCGGAAAACCGAGCTCGCCCCATTCGTCGAACTCAAAGCGGTGGCCTTCATGTTCCGAGCAGGCGAAACTCGCCGGTGACAACGTCTCCGGCGAACTAAACATCAGGTTCGCACCGAACTCGACGCCCAGCCTTTCGTGGTCGATGGCCTTCAGATCGACGCCGGAATGAACCAGAGCCTGCGTCGCCGAGGCCACGCCGAGCTGAATTGTCCGGCACATCGCCTTGAGATTTTTGCGATGGTCCTTGAGATAAACTTTCCGGGCGGATTCTTCGGTGAATTCGGTGACGACGCCGCCGACCTGGTCCGGCGCGGCAAAGCCGGGATACAGGTCGGCTTTCCGAATGCCCGAGACGCCCGAGGCGAGGCGCTGCCAGAACGGATCGATCCCGATCCCCAGCGGGCTGAAAATTCCCATGCCGGTGATGACCACATCTCGACCGGCGTCACGTGCAACAGTCATCAATCGTCCGCCCTGGCCAAACCGAAAGAAACACGCAAAATCATTGCTGGACGAGTTTTCATCGCCCGGAGAGTCTGGTAATTCTAGCGTGTGGCCGTTGCCGCGTCGAATGGAACCGATCCGATTTGACGCTTCGGAAGGAATTCCCGCCGACGCCGTCGGCGGGCTTTGCGTTGACGTAACCCCGTCAACCCTGTCCGATCCCCAGTTCCACCAGCGCTGCCAATTCTTTTCTCGGGACCGCCATCGATTCTTCCTCCGCTTCCTGCGGTTTACCCCAGAACTCCTGTAACGTCGGCCCATTCCGCAAGCGGCGGTCGCGAAACAGCCAGTGCCAGACCTCGTGGAACCACACTCGGCGGCCCATCCGCGTGTACCACCGCATCGCATGGCGCAGCTTGCGATCGGGATGAAACAGCACCCGCCACAACGCCTTCGGCCGCATCTGAACCAGGACTTCGATCAGCTTGACCCACAGCACCACGCGCCATGGCGGCATGTGTTTCGTCGCCAGCACCTGGTGTTTGTAGTCCCACTTCGATTGATCCGTCTGAATCACGCGGCGGTCGTTGGCGATCGTGAAATAGGGCGTCCACCGATGAGGCGTCACATACAGCGACTGAATCTGGTCGGGGTCGTACGACAGAATCTGCCGTAAGCCCCGCCAGCAATCGTGGTCGGTTTCTTCCTCGAATCCGGAGACCCACGTCGCCATCGAAAGGATGCCGTGTTTGCGGAGCAACTGAATCGCCTCGCGGTCGTCTTTCGTGGTGCCCCCTTTGCGGATCAGTTTGAGAGTCTCCTCGTCGGTGTTTTCCATGCCCATGAGGAAGCGTTCAAACCCGGCCTGCTTGTAGAGGTGAAGAATGTCGGCATCCCGGACAATGTCCCCGGCGCGGGTCGAACCGACCAGCGTCAACTCGACATGTTCCGCAATCAACGCTTCCAGGAATTCTTTCCACGCCTTGCGGCCCGCGGACGGGTTTTCGTCGGCGAAGTTGATCAATTCCACTCCGTGTTCGCGATGCAGCCAGGCGATCTCCTGGGCGAGTTTTTTGGGATCGCGATGTCGCCAGCGCGTCCAGAAGCCGCGTTGCCCGCAGTAATTGCAGAGGTGGGGACAGCCGCGCGAGAATTGAACGACCACGGCCCGTTTGCCGCCCCAATAGCTGTAACGGCGGAGATCCACCAGTTCCCAGCCGATGCGGTAGTCATCGAGATTGCGGATGACGGGGGCGGGCGGGGTCGCGACTGGTACCCCCTGTTCTCGGAAGGCGATTCCCGAAACGTCTCGCAGATCGGATTCCGTGTCCCAGGCGTGGACGACCTGCCGGATCGTTTCTTCACCTTCACCGCGAACGATGACATCGATCTCTGGTTCTTGAGCAAGAATCTCTCGCCAATGATAGGTGGGAAATACGCCGCCATACACCAGCTTGACGGCAGGGTATTTCGCACGAATCGCGCGGGTAAGACGCACCGCAACGGGATGACCTGACGTCGAACCCGAATGCCCCAGTAATACGATGTCGGGTCGGACTTTTCCCACCTCATCCAACAAATCGGAAATCCGCAGCGGCCCCAATTCGCCGTCGATGAGCCGGACTTCATGCCCCGCATCGAGCAACGATCCGCCGACCGACAACAGGCCGAGCGGCGGCAATTGCTCGCGAGGAATTCGACTCCCAATGGCGGGATGCGGCGGATTGATGATCAGGATGCGCATGCCGATCCTCGCAGCGCGACAGGACGAAGTCAGAAGGAGCCATCCGTCACTACGGCGAAAACCGGTCCTCGCGAGAAGATTTTCTCGGGAGAACTGGAAAGAATCACGAACTCGCCAGCAGGGCGAAGTCAGCCGTTCGCCCGATTCATGCCTTCGGCTTGGCCACGACGTGTCCCTGGCGGATTTTGACGTCGGTGGTCGGACGTTCGTCGCGCACCGGGGATTTACCGATCTTCAAAACGTTCTTCAGGCTTTCGTCATCCGCTGTCTTCCCGAAGACGGTGTATTGACCGTCCAGCGACGGCACGGGGCCGAGGCAGAGGAAAAACTGCGAGCCGGCGGAGTTCGGGTCGTTGGTGCGGGCCATCGACAGGATGCCGGCGACATGCTTGGTCGGGTTGAATTCGGCGGGGATGGTGTAGCCCGGTCCGCCGGTGCCGTTGCCGTAAGGGCAGCCGGCCTGAATGACGAAGCCGTCGATGACGCGGTGAAAGATGACGCCGTCGTAGTAGCCGATTTTTGTGAGGCCGATGATGTTCTTCACATGGCCTGGGGCGAGGTCGGGGTACAGGTCGATCGTGATGCGGCCCATGGTGGTGTCGAACTCGATCTGGTAAGTGAACTTCTTGAGATCGACATCTTCGAGAGCTTTATCGACTTCAATGCGACGGGACGCAGGCACGGGGAATTCCTTCGGACGGGTTGGTGGTGTGTGGCTGATTATGATAACACCGTCTTAGCCCCCGGCCAATGGACGGAGACATTGCGACGTGGCACATCAAACGCCCACGGAGACTCGCCGGGGGACTCAGACAGCTTTTGCGATGAATCCGTCTTGGCGGGCATGTTGCATCCCCGCTATGATCCGCGGGGGGATCATCATTCACGGAGGGATGCCGTCTTATGAAAGTCATTTGTGTCGCCGGGGCGCGGCCGAATTTTATGAAGATCGCGCCGCTGATGCGCGTGCTCCGGCAGACGCCGGGCGTCACGTCGCTGCTGGTCCACACCGGGCAGCATTACGACGAAAAAATGTCGCAGCTCTTTTTTGACGAGCTGAAAATTCCCAAGCCCGACCTGAATCTCGAAGTCGGGTCGGGGGCGGTCTCCACGGCGATGGCGAAAATCCTGCTCGCTTTTGAACCGGTGTTGCAGGCCGAAAAACCCGACCTGGTGATCGTGGTCGGCGACGTCACATCCACCATCGCCTGCACGTTTGCCGCAGTGCAGATGCAGATTCCCGTCGCGCATGTGGAGGCCGGGCTCAGGAGCCACGACCGCGGGATGCCGGAGGAGATCAACCGCATCCTCACCGACTCGATCTCCGATTTTCTGTTCGTCACCGAGCAGTCGGGCATCGACAATCTGCGGAAAGAAGGCGTGCCGAGTGAGAAGGTGTTCCTGGTCGGCAACGTGATGATCGACACGCTGCTGGCGAACAAGGCCAAGTCGGACGAGTCGCAGATTCTGTCGCAACTGGAATTGAAGCCGGACGGGTATGCGCTGTTGACGCTGCATCGGCCGTCGAATGTCGATGTGAAAGAGGATTTCCTGCGGATTTTCGCGGCAGTGGAAGATGTGGCCCGGCGGATGCCGGTGATTTTCCCGGTCCATCCGCGAACCCGGAATCGCATCTCGCAATTCGGGATCGAGTACCGGATCGCCGGGCTGCCGCAATTGAAGCTGATCGAGCCGCTCGGTTATCTCGATTTTCTGAAGCTGACGGCGGAGGCGAAGGTGGTGCTGACCGATTCGGGCGGCGTACAGGAAGAGACGACGATCCTGAACGTGCCGTGCATCACGCTGCGCGAAAACACTGAACGGCCGGTGACGATCACGCAGGGAACGAACGTGCTGGTCGGCACGGAGACGGCGAAGATTCTCACGGCCACGAACGCCGTGCTCAACCGGCCGAAGCCGTTGCCCCGGCAACCCGAACTGTGGGACGGCAAGGCGGCGGAGCGGATTGTCCAGATTCTGGTGGAGCGGCTGGCGAAACGAACGTAACGCGGAATCGTCCTTCGACAGTCCCGACCGTGTGGGAGGGTGACCGGTCGCTGACGCTCGCGGCTCGGAAGAAATGACAAGATGCCGGCCCCGCTGATCGAATTCGCGCAGTTCGCGCACCCACAAAGGTGGTGGCTGCGGCGCGGGCCGCCGCCGTGGCTGGAGGATGACCGCTGGTGGGTGCGGGCGTTTCGGGTGTCGCTGGTGCTGGGGGCAATGGGGACGGCCAGCGGGTGGATGACGGTGATCGGGGGGTACTTGCTTCAAAGTCTGGAGCCGTTGTTCGGGGCGTCTTCTGCGGAATTGTCCATCTTGCTGGGGCCCGGATTGTGGTTCGGACTGGGCACACTGATGCCTTTGTCGCGGTGGCTGGGTCGGGGGTGGATCATGAC
This sequence comes from uncultured Planctomycetaceae bacterium, assembly GCA_964388415.1. Classification (GTDB taxonomy): domain Bacteria; phylum Planctomycetota; class Planctomycetia; order Planctomycetales; family Planctomycetaceae; genus CAZDGB01. The sequence continues at coordinate 71,293 of CAYMAO010000006.1, forward strand.
GGTACTGGCGGTGCCGGTGTCGATGCTGGCCTGTTATCTCGGCTTCATGACGTTTTTCTTTGCCGGCCAGATCCTGCGCAGCGGGCCGAGTCCGCTGCCGTGGGGCAAGGAGTTGCCGGGCTTTTATGCGGGGTTCGCCGGGGCATTCGTCATCGCCGTCTGGATGGGGCATCCGTTGAAGAGATCGGCATGGCTGGCAGTGTTACTGGCCTCTGGTCTGGCGAGCCTGTTTTGCGAGTTCTTTTTTTTGGGGGGGGCCTTGAGTCAGAACTCCCCGCTTGTGCCAGGACCATGGGGGGATGTGATGAAGACCTCGACGCTGTACGCCGGGTTTCAAAGCCTGACGGCAATCGGGCTGGGGGCACGGCTCTGGTGGACGGTGAGAGAGAATGAGGGAATGAGAGAATGAGTTTCCGCCTCTCTGCTTCCCTCGATCTCTGCTTCCCTCACACCAATCCACCTTCCGTTACTCCAGAATTCTCTCCAACACATTGCACGCCGTCTGGACTCCGTGCTCTGCGGTGACGTCTTGGCCGACACGTTTCGCCCGCTCGGCGTAGCGTGGCTGATTCAGCACGCGGCTTAACGCGCCGGATAAACGGCGCGCAGAGCAATCGTGGCGTGAGACTGTTTCGCTGATGCCAAGCCGCTTCAACCGTACGGCGTGATCGGGCTGATCGTGGCTGAATGGGACCAGGACCATCGGTTTGCCAGACCGCATGGCCTGCCCCGTCGTGCCGGCCCCGCCCTGATGGACGATGGCCGCCGCCCTGGGAAAGAGTTCGGAATACGGGGCGTATTCTGCGGCGATCATTTCAGCCGGCAGATTTCCCAGCCGGTTGCGTTCGTCCCTGCCGATCAAAAATACGGCGCGGCGGTTCAATTGTTGTGCCGCTCGTAAGCTGTCACGATAAAACTCTCCGGCGACCATCACGGCGGAAGTGCCTAAGGTGAAGACAATCGGCGGCGGCCCGGCGTCGAGAAAGGCGGCTAACTCCGGGGGCATCCCTCGGGCATGATCGTCGCGATCATAAAACGCGAAGCCGGTCGCCGTCGTGTTCGCCGGCCAATCTGGCTGCGGCCCGCCCAAGAGGGGCGAAAACAAGGCGAGATTGGCAAACGGCGAGAATTGCCCTTTGAGGAACGGATTGGCCGAACGCACCGGCAGGCCAGTCTCGCGGCGCAGGTCGTCGATGGGAACCCGCCAGGTCCGCATCATCCAATCCGAAAGTGGAAACAACGCGCCGGCCAGCCAGCGAGACCGCCGATACAGCGGGAACAGAAACTGCCCCTGCGGCAACAGCGGCGGATCGTATGCCGAGAGAAACATCATGGGCTGCAACACGGATGCCGCCCACGGCTTATTCAACTGCTCGGCGATGATCGGCACGGCGTACGTCAGCGGGTGCGAGACCAGCAGGTCCGCGTCGTTCGCAATGGCCAGCGTGTCTGTGTAGGTATCCTTCAAATGGGGCAGCATGACTTGCCGGATGACGAATTCGGAACCTTTCGTCGAGTCCATTGCCAGCCGCAAGAGTTCCTGTTCATCGCCGAACAAGGACGCATCGGGCCGGACGGAGTGAAATTCGATCCCTGCCGCGGTGATTTTGTCACGGTAGCGGTCGGTCGTGGCGATGACGGGCCGATGCCCGCGGGCCTGCAATTCCAAGGCCAGCGCCATGTACGGGTGCAGATCACCGTAGGAGCCGAACGTGGTGAGTACGATGCGGGGCATGGAGGCTATGGGTTGAGAGCCAAGGGCCAAGGGCCGGACAATACGCTTGCGCTGAGCCGATCACGGAGTCGGATGGATGCTACGCCGTCGGCCGATTGCCGACAACCGGAGTTCCGTACCCGCCGCCGCCGGGCGTTTCGATGGTGAGCACGTCGCCGGGACGAACTTCGAGCGATGCTTTGCCGGGGAGGGAAGACTCGCTTCGCTCCGAAGTCTCTGCGGTGCGGCTTCTCGAAGCCAATGAATTTTTCCCCAGTGCACCGGGGAGTCCTCCGCCGAGTCCGAACGGTGCGTAGGGACCGCGGCGTTCGGTCAATAGAGAGACGCGTAAAGGGGCCAGGAATTCGATGCGCCGGACGATGCCGTCGCCGCCGCGATGGGCGCCGACACCGCCCGATCCGCGGCGGATGGAAAATTCGTGCAATCGGACGGGATAACGGCGTTCGATCACCTCGGGATCGGTGAGCCGGGTGTTCGTCATGTGCGTATGCACGGCGTCGGTGCCGTCTGCAGCCGGCGTCGCGCCGCTGCCGCCGCAGATCGTTTCGTAATATCCGAACGTCTGGTCGCCAAACGTCAGGTTGTTCATCGTCCCTTGACTGGCGGCGGCCAACCCCAAGGCTCCCAGGAGAACATCCACCACGCGCTGCGACGTTTCGACATTCCCGCCGACCATCGCTGGGCATTGCGCCGGATCGGGATGTTCAGGCGGATTGAGCAGGCATTCGGGCAGAATGATGTCGATCGGCTCCAGGACGCCATTGTTGAGCGGGATCTCTTCGCCGATGAGACACCGCATCACGTACAGCACGGCGGCCGTGACGATGGCCCGATTGGCGTTGAGATTCGACTTGAGCACGGGGCCGGTGCCGGTGAAATCGATGGTCGCCCGGTCCCCATGAATGGTGATCGTCGCAGTAATCGGCGAGCCGTCGTCGAGATGATCGGTGCGCGTATAGACTTTGTCCGTCAATCGCGAGAGCGCCCGCTTCATCTTTTCTTTCGCCGCCTGTTGCACGTGCTGCATGTAGGCTTCGACAACGGGGGCCGTCTTTTCGGCGACAAGCTGCTGCAAGAGTCGTACGCCCACCTGGTTGGCGGCGACCTGGGCCTGCAAATCGGCGAGATTGTCCTCGACGGCTCGCGACGGATACGGCCCCGATTGCAGCAGTTTTCGCATGGCGTCTTCCCGAGAGACGCCCCGGTCCACCAGTTTGAAGTTTCGGATCAGGACGCCTTCTTCGCCGAGGTTTTTCGAAAACGGCGGCATGCTGCCCGGCAGGATTCCGCCAATTTCCGCGTGATGAGCCCGGCTCGCCGTGAAGAAACGCAGTGCGCCGGTATGCGCATCATGCACGGGCGTGACGACGGTGATATCGGGCAGATGCGAACCGCCGTGGAACGGGTCGTTCGTCACGTAGACATCGCCGACGGAAATCACCGGGTTTTCACGAAGGATGCAGCGAACCGTTTCGCTCATCGCCCCCAGATGCACCGGCAGGTGCGGCGCGTTGACGACCAAGCCGCCGGAGGGATCAAAGATCGCGCAGCTGAAATCGAGCCGTTCCTTGACGTTGGTGGAGATCGACGTCTGCTGCAAGGTGACGCCCATCTGTTCTCCGATGGACGTCAGCAGTTGGTTGAAGATTTCGAGTTGCACGGGGTCGGCTGCGGAGCCGCGCACGCAGTAAGCGGAATCGACGCTCGGGCCGCTTACTGCGTGCGCGGCTCTTTTGGGCGCTTCCATCAGCACTTCTCCGCGGGAGAGGATCTTCGCGGTGAAGCCGGCATCGATCACGACGGTCGACGAACTTTCGACGACAATGGCCGGGCCGAGAAGTTCATCGCCGGGCTGAATGTCGTCTCGTAGAAACACGCCGGTCGCATGAGACTCTCCGCCGAACCATGTTTTCGTGATTTGCGATGGCGTCGGTTGTCTCGGTGTCAGTGGTTGTTCCGGTTCAGGCGGCTGGGCTGCGCGGCCGACGACCTCGACACGCAGCGCGGCGACTTCCAGCGGCCGGCCTTCTCGAATGTACCCGTAGAGTTGGCGATGTTGTGAAATGTACGCCGCGGAGAAATTGCCGTCGGCCGGCCTGGGAACGGTGATGACGGCGTCGATGCCGCGGTAGCGCAGATCGAGGGCCATCTGCGGCGGGTCGATGCGATCGGCAATGACACCTTCTGCGAGAACCTCGTCGCGAAGTTCGGCGGCGATCTTGGTGAACTGCAGCTCCAATTCGGTCAGCACTTCGGGAGAAAACGGCCGGAGCACGGCCTGCTCGCGGAAGCGCCGGACATCCGCCAGGCCGATGCCGTAGGCACTCAACAGTCCCGCATGGGGATGCGACAGGACCCGATTCATGCCGAGCATTTTGGCCAGCGCACAAGCATGTTGCGCACCGGCACCGCCGAACGTCACCAGGACGAAATCCGCAGGGTCGTATCCCTTGGCGACCGACACCTTGCGAATGGCGCGGGCCATCGTGGCGTTGGCAATTTCGACGAAGCCTTCGGCCAGTTCCTGTGGCGTGAAACGGCGGCCCATCGGGGAGACGGCGATGGTGTCGCACAGGTCCGATAAGCGGCCAGCGACGATCGACGTGTCCAGCGGAAAGGGAAATCGTTCCGATAATATCTTGCCCAGAAACAGATTGACGTCGGTGATCGTCAGTGGACCGCCGCGGCCGTAACACGCAGGGCCGGGATCGGCTCCGGCGCTGTGCGGGCCGACGAACAGCTTCACGCCGTCGAACCCGCAGACGCTGCCTCCGCCGGCCGCGACGGTTTCAATGGCGAGCATCGGCGCGACGATCCGCACGCCGGCTTTTTGCGTCTCATACTCGTAATCGTACCGGCCGTCGAATCGGGAGACGTCGGTGCTGGTGCCGCCCATGTCAAAGCCGATGGCCCGGCCGAAACCGGCCTGCCGGGCGGCATGGGAAAACCCGATCACGCCGCCTGCCGGGCCGGAAAGGACGCTGTCTTTGCCGCAAAATCGTTCCGCGGAGATGAGTCCGCCGGCGGATGTCATCAACCGCAGTTCGCTGCCCGGCAGTGAGCGCTGCAACCGGCCGACATACGCCCCGAGCACGGGATTCAGGTAGGCGTTCATGACCGTCGTGTCGCCGCGGGAGACGATCTTGATCAGCGGTGACAATCGGCTCGACACGCTGACGTCGGCAAAGCCCAGGTCTCTCGCGATGTTCGCCACGAATTCTTCATGCGCCGGATTCGCAAACGCATGCAGCAGGCAGATGGCGACCGACTCGCAGCCCTCCGCTTTCAGGGAATATAAAGCAGCGTGAACTTTGTTCGGATCAGGCGGATGCAAGACATTTCCGGCGGCATCCAGTCGCTCTTCGATTTCGGCGACCGCACAAAACAACGGCTCAGGCTTCTGGATCGCCAGTTCGAAAATCCGCGGCCGGTCCTGGTTGGCGATCAATAAGATGTCGCGAAACCCGTTCGTCGTGACGAAGCCCGTCTTCGCGCCGCGGCGGGTGAGCAATGCGTTCGTCCCGCGGGTGGTTCCCAGGCGGACACGAACCGGAGGAATCGGTTGCTGGAGCGGAAGCCGGAGGATCGTGCGGATCGCAAGAATCGGGGCTTCGACGCGGGGATTCAGTTCGTAGCGGAGGCCAGGGGCGATCGGCTCGGGCAGGGGCGTGCGAAATCGCAGGCATGACCGGGGGGCGTGAAAATCGGCGACTTCAAGGGTTCGCAAGAGATCCCCCTGAGAACCGAAGAAAGAGCATTCGGCTCCGGTCCAGAAGTCGGGCGGATCTTGGCCACGGAGCGGATCGTGAATCGTCATTCGGTCCGGCAGCGCGGCGATCTTGCCTTTGGCCAGTCCCGAACTGAGCACTTTCCCGGTACGGAATTCGCCGTTCGGACCGCGAGCCAGGCAATCGGTGAACGTGCCGCCGACGTCGATCCAGAATTCCCAGGCCTCGTTCATGGGTTGGTCCTCAGACAACAAAGCCGGTCTCGCCGCCGCTTTCCCGAGCACGGCGGCGCCGCAGCCCCTGAAAACGAGGCAACCACGAAATACACGAAATGACACGAAAAAAACAGGCTGGAAATTCGCAGGATGAGCCTTGAACTTCTCAAACGGTGCGACGAAAACCATCAGCCGCCACGATTGTCGGAAGCTCCGCTCAGCAACATTTCTGACGAGATGTCTGCGCGGCCGTCTCGGCGTCTCTGCACCGAAAGGGCTCGGCGTGCACAGCGCAATGCGCACTCGCTCCGAATTCCTGAAGCAGACTCCGGTTGACGCCATGCCGTGCATCGTCGACACTCCTGATCCAACTTTCAGGACCCCGCCTCATGAAAACCGCCGCGCTGAAAGCATTTCGTCAGAAGCTGTCGCAGGACCAGACGCTGCTCGGGTTGTGGGTCACGCTGGAGTCGCCCAGCATTACCGAGATGGCCGTGGCGCTGGGATTCGACTGGGTCGTCATCGACGCCGAGCACGGCCATCTCGACTGGAAGGAGATCGTGGAACATCTCCGGGCGACGGTGCGGAGCGAAACGGTCGCGCTGGTGCGTCTCGCGGAACTGAACGGCGGTCTCATCAAGCGAGCGCTCGACATCGGCGCCGATGGCGTCGTCATTCCATGGGTTGAAACGCCGGAACAACTCCAGCAAGCCGTGCAGTTCTCGCAATATCCGTTGGAGGGATCGCGAGGCATCGGCGCCGAGCGGGCCACGTGCTGGGGCCAATGTTTCGTAGAACATACGGCCGACGCGAACGAGCAGGTGCTTGTCGTGCCGATCTTTGAAACGGTGAAAGCGGCGCAAAACATTTCTCGCCTGGCCCAGGTGCCCGGCGTGGACGTCTGCTATTTCGGACCGGCCGATTTCTCGGCTTCCGCCGGGTTTCGCGGCCAATGGGAAGGACCGGGAGTCGCCGAGCAGATTCTCAAGATGAAAGAGACGCTGCGGAAAGCCGGTAAACACTGCGGCGTGGTGACCACCAGCCCGGAGAACCTGAAAGAGCGCCAGCAGCAAGGCTTCCGCATGTTGGCCGTCGGCTTGGATGCGGGCCTGCTCTTGGGGGCGCTGCGCAGCCGGCTGGCCGTGCTCGGGCGCGACCGGGCTCCGCAATCGTCTTTTCTGCCGCCGCATCAGCCGCCGATGACGCCCCTCGGTTGTCCGCCGGCGTCCCTGCGGCCCGATCGCCCGGAGGTGATGAGCGCCGTCGGCAGCGGCCCGCAAGTGGAACTGGCCCGCGGCGTGAAACTCGATTGCCACGTCGGCAAGCACAACCAGGCCCGGAATCTCACGACCGGTTACGTCACGTTCGCCCCGGGAGCCGTGTTGCCGTATCACGAACACACGTTTCCGGAATCGGTCACGCTGCTGTCCGGCGCCATGACGATGGAAGTCGAAGGCCGCTGTTATGCGTTGAAACGGCTCGATAACATCGTGATCCCGACCGGCACCGCGCATCAGGCGCGGAATACGTCAGCCACCGAACCGGCCGTGGTGCATGTGTCGGTTTTCTCTGATACGCCGTCGCGGACGCTCGTCGACAAATTCTTCCCCCGCCGCATGATGCCTGACGATTCGCCCGGCTGGCCGGGCGCCGAGCGCGTGAATCGCTACGCGACCGCACCGCGGAAAGCCGCCGGGCCGAACACCGAGTTCATCGATTGCTTCAACGCCGAACTGATGCCCGGCATGACGATGTCCGGCGGGTACGGCCTGTTCCATCCCGGCGGACGGCTGCCGGCCCATTACCACGATTTCGACGAATCGATCAGCATCATCTCCGGCGAAGCGACCTGCGTCGTCGAAGGCCGCCGCTACACCATGAGCAACCGCGCCACCGCGCTGCAGCCGCGCGGACGGGTCCATTATTTCATCAACGAATCGCAGGGGACGATGGAAATGCTTTGGGTTTACGCCGGGCCGATGCCCGAACGGATTCTGGTCGACGAGCGGTGCGCGACGGTGGAAGGGAATCCGTGGAAGTGACCTGGTTCCCGAGCGGGGGGCGTCAGCCCCTTGGTTGCGGTCGCCATTATGTTCGACGCACAATCTCCTATCACGCACAATCAAAGGGCTGACGCCCCCCGCTCGGATGAGAAATCGTTCTATGACGTTCCGAATCGCACTCACCGGCGACTTTTACGACGATGCCGGCAACATCAAATTCGGCGATATCGGCCTGGACCGCTTGCAGAATCGGCCCGGCATTGAGATGACACGCTTCGCCGAGCACCGGCCGGTGATCGGACCAGACCAGTTCGGTGATGCCAACGGCGTACTGGTCCTGACGCCGCGGACCACGGCTGCAACGCTGGCGAACTCGGACAATTTGCTGGCGCTGGCCCGGTTCGGCGTCGGTTACGATAACGTCGACGTCGCCGCCTGTACGGCGAATGACGTCGTGCTGACGATCGCCGCCGGGGCGGTCGACCGACCGGTGGCGGAAGCGACCGTTGGCTGGATGATCGCCCTGTCGCATCATTTCCTCATGAAAGACCGGATGGTGCGGCAAGCGAATTGGGGGATTCGCACCCAATTCATGGGGAGCGAACTGCGCGACCGCACGCTGGGTGTCGTCGGTTTCGGCGGCATCGGAAAAGAACTGGTGCGGCTGCTCGCCGGTTTCGGCATGAAGACGCCGCTGATCTTTGATCCGTTCCTTTCGGCGGAGTCCGCGGCCGCGGCTGGTGTGCAATCGGTTTCGCTGCCGGAATTGATGCGAGAAGCCGACTTCGTGTCGCTGCATTGTCCGCTGAACGACCAGACGCGCAACCTGATCGCCGAGAAAGAAATCGCGCTGATGAAGCCGACGGCGTATTTCCTCAACACGGCCCGCGGAGGCATCGTCGATGACGGTGCGTTGTATCAGGCGTTGAAAGAGCACAAGATCGCCGGGGCCGCGATTGACTGCTTCGTTGGCGAGCCATTGACGTCGCCGCCGCAGTATGCGGACCTGGACAACGTGCTGCTGGCGCCGCATTGCATCGCGTGGACTGATGAACTCTACCGCGACATGGGCCGCGTCGCGTGTCAGGGGATGGTCGACCTGGCGCACGGGAAGCAGCCGCACGGCGTCGTCAACAAAGAAGTGTTCGACCGGCCGGGATTCCAGGCGAAATGGAAGCGGCTGCGAATCGAAATCTCTTAGCGGCGCTTCGCAGAAGCGTTGGCACAACGCATCCCGTTGGCATCACCTTATTCTGAATTATGTGTCGTCGATTCTTGTTCTTCGGCTCTGTGTCTTCTGCCTTGTCCCCTCTCCCCGAAACGGGGGCGAGGGGACGAAGCCGTCAGCAGGCGATTGATATTGCGTTTCGCTACGCAGAAACCGTGCGTCGCGTTAGTCTAATGGTCGGTTTCCCTCACCTCGCTTCGCCTCTGTCGTTTAAGGAGCCGCTCATGAAATGCTGGTCGTTGACTGCGTGCCTGGCGCCATTCGTCTGCGTATCGTTCGTTTCCGCCGCCGAGCCAGTCTTTCCGAAAGACGCCGCGCCGGAACTGTTGTTCAAGTCGAACGTGCTGACGGAAGGTGTTTCCGTTGCGCCGGACGGGATGGTCTACTTCAGTGAGATTACGTTCTCGCACGTCGCCAAGGATGACACCGGGGCGATTGAAGCCGGGCACATCTGGAAGTTCGATCCCAAGACGAAAAAGACGACCATCTTTCGCTCTCCGAGCGGCATGTCGAACGGCATCAAGTTCGACGCGCAGGGCCGGATGGTCGTGGCGGAAGGGGCCGATTACGGCGGCCGGCGCGTCACGCGAACCGATATGACGACCGGCAAAACGCAGATCATTGCCGCGATGTTCGACGGCCGGCCGTTCAATGCGCCGAACGATATCAGCATCGATCTTCAAGGCCGGATTTACTTCAGCGACCCGCGCTACCTCGGCTGGGAAACCATCGATCAACCGGTGATGGGCGTATACCGCATTGATACCGACGGTTCGATTCACCGCATCATCACCGACGCCGGAAAGCCGAACGGCGTGGCCGTTGCGCCCGATCAGAAAACGCTCTACGTCGTCAGCAACGACAACGGGGCCACCGGGTTTGAACGGCTCAACAAGGGGGATGCAAAGCAGGCGGATAAAGTCTCGGCCCCGCTGCGCAAGGGCCACATGGCGCTGATGGCGTATGATCTCGCTGCCGACGGGACGGCGAAGTTTCGCAAGACGCTCGTCGATTATGCTCCGGAGGACGGTCCCGACGGCCTGGTGATGGACACGGACGGCAACCTGTTTGTCGCCGTCCGCGCAGAAAACCGCCCGGGGATTTGTGTTTACGATCCCGAGGGGAAAGAGTTAGCCTACCTGAAGACGGAGGTGCCGACGAACGTTGGTTTCGGCCGCGGCGCCGACAGCAAGGTGCTGTACATCACGGCGGGTACCAGTTTGTTCCGCGTGAAGACCACGCGGGACGGATATCATTTGCCGGCGAAGAAGTGATTCCTGTGTGTCAGAGGACAACGCCGAAACTCAAAGCCCGCCATCGGTGATGGCGGGTCCCGGCGATGCCATCGCCGGGCTTGGGGGAGAAATATTCCATGTCGAAGCGATCGGGCTCGTTTTTTTTGTGCTGCTGGATGTGTGCGGTGCTGGGGGCGCTGCTGTGCTGGGTGATATTCTGTACCGAGGGCGTAGCCGATGCGGCGGATCCGGCGGTGAAGAAGGCCGAGAAGCCGGCGAAGAACGTCAAACGGTACGAGACGCGGACTCAGCACGATCCGAACGGCATCGGCAAGTTCTACATGGGCCGCGAAATCGCCCACGTGATGGGTTTCCCGGCAGCGACGTGGCTGGAGCGTAACGAACGCGAGGAGGAAGAACGCATCAGCCTGATGGTCAAGTCTCTTCGATTGAAACCGGGAATGATCGCGGCCGATATCGGGGCCGGTTCCGGGCGCATTTCGTTGATGATGGCGGACTACGTCCAGGACCAGGGCAAGGTCTTCGCTGTCGATATCCAGCAGGAAATGCTCGATCTGATTGCCGACAAGATGACCCGGCTGAACGTCAAGAACGTCGAACTGGTCAAAGGGACCGAGAAATCGCCGGAGTTAACGGCCGAATCCGTCGACCTGGCGCTGATGGTCGACGTCTATCATGAATTCGCGTTTCCGTACGAGATGATGCTGGAGATTGCCGGCGCGCTCAAACCAGGCGGGCGCGTCGTCTTCGTGGAGTTCCGCAAGGAAGACGTCGACGTGCCGATCAAGCTGGTGCACAAGATGACCGAAGCCCAGGTGAAGCGGGAAATGTCTCACCCGGAATTCCGGCTGAAATGGAAAGAGACGATTGGCGTGTTGCCCTGGCAGCACATCATCGTGTTCGAGAAGCAGCCGCGTGCGGAGGAATGACGGTTCGCTCCGATGATCGCTTGCGATTTCGCAGCGTCTGCGCTCTGGAGAAAAACGAATCGCCGCCATCGTTCTGAGGGGGGGCGAACGATGACGGCGATATCGGATGGGATCGCGAGGTCAGAGACCCCGAAGATCGTATTGTTGAGCGGTCGAACCAATGCGACCGTAAGGAATATCGGCGGGGGGCGGCCCGGGAATCCAGGATTGCCGGCGAACGACCGGTTTCTCCGCTTGTGACAAGATTAAGCCGCCCGGCGTTCGCTTCAACCGTCATGTTCCGAACAGATGTTCGGAACGGTCACTCTTTCGGCGCTTCCACCCCTTCGATGATGTCCTGAATCACGGTTTCCGCGGAGATGCCTTCGATTTCCGCTTCGGGATTGAGCCGCAGCCGATGTCTGAGCACCCAGGGGGCCAGTTGCTTGATGTCATCGGGCACGACGTAATTCCGGCCGGAACACGCCGCCAGCGCCCTTCCGCCGAGCAGCAGGTTCACGCTGGCGCGGGGACTGGCGCCGACTTCAATCGTCGGCCAGGACCGCGTGCGCGTCACGAGGGCCGTGATGTAGTTCATGATCGAGGGTTCCACGATCATGTTCAGAATCGCCTGCTGAACGCCCACGACTTGCGCGGCGGTCATCAGGGGGGTGAGCCCGTACTGGTCCAGGTTCCGGGTGTCTCGTCCGGCGGCGTAATGGGCCAGGATTTGCGCTTCCTGGGCCGGCGTCGGGTAATCGACCAGCAGCTTGAACAGGAAGCGGTCGAGCTGAGCCTCGGGAAGCGGATACGTCCCTTCCTGTTCGAGCGGATTCTGGGTGGCGATGGTGATAAAGGGCCGCTCGAGCGCGTACGTCGTGCCGTCCACCGTCACCTGGCGTTCCTGCATGGCTTCCAGCAAGGCCGATTGCGTTTTCGCCGGGGCACGATTGACCTCGTCGGCAAGCAGCAGATTCGTAAACAGCGGACCGGGATTGAAGTTGAACTCCCGCTCCTGCATGTCGTAGACCGAGTGGCCCGTGATGTCCGACGGCATCAGGTCGGGCGTGAATTGAATCCGCCGGAACTGGCACGACAACACGCGGCTCAGCGTATTGACCAGCAGCGTCTTGCCCAGGCCGGGCACGCCTTCAATCAGCACGTTGCCTTCGCAGAACAAGGCCACCAGCGTGGCTTCGATCAGCTCCGATTGTCCGACGACGACCTTGCCGATTTCGGCGACGGCCTGGTCGAAGATCGCTGAAATCTCGGTGACTTCCATACCGTATGGCACGCAGGTTCGATGGAGGGATGTTCGGCCGGCAGCCATGCGGCAACGCCGGGAAACGAAGTGCGACACCGCGTGCCACGAATTCGTCGTGCCACAGTTCATACGGCTCGCGCCGGGAAACTTCAAGCGCGCTGCCACGGGAGATTCCCATCGCCGTGCTTTCTGGGTGGCGCGTTTGCGGCGTCGGGGCTGCGCGGTACGATGCCGTGAGATCGATCCTCGCAGGAAATGAATCATCACATGGCCGGCATCAGTTATACGACGGCGTTGTCGCGGGGGCTGGCTCTGAAGTGTCCGCGGTGCGGGGAAGGGGGGCTGTTTCGGAACTTTCTGCAGATGCACCGCCGCTGCAGCGCCTGCGAGTTCGTCTACGAGCGGGCCCCGGGATTCTTTCTCGGGTCGGCGTACATCAACTACGGTTTCACGGTCATTTCATTGACTGTGCTGTACGTGAGCCTGCATTACGGGCTGGAACTCAGCAACCGGGCCGTGACGCCGTGGCTGGTGATGTATTTTGTGATCGTGCCGTTGGTGATGTTTCGATATGCCCGGTCGCTGTGGCTGGCGATGGACTGCTTCTACGATGCCGAGGGGGCGGAAGTGAATGATCCCTATACACGGTTCACGCCGCCGGACGAGGTGTCGCCATGACCGCGCCGTCGGCCTATCGAGCGCCGTTGCCGGAGTATGCGCATCCCCCTTTGGTGGCGGCAACGTTAGGGGTCATTCACGCTGAGGACCAGTCCCTGGAGTCGGAGCCATCGCTCGCCAAAATTCGACACGCCTTGGGGCCGGAATGGGGCGGCCCATGGCTTGAAGTGAATCCGAACACCTGGCCAAGCGCCGATGGCAGGGCACGCGGCTGGCAAGTCGAGAATCTGCTGGCGGATCGACAAATCCGAATCAGCGGCGGGCACTTCAGCTTCACATGGCGGGCCAGCGAGGTCGGGCGTTATCCCCGGTACGAAAACCTTCGGGACGGGTTCGTCTCCGCCTGGGATCTTTGGAACCGTCAAGAGCGTCCCCAGCCGATTTCCGCGAAGCGCTGGTATGTCGCGTATCTGAACCAGTTTCCGCAAGGAACGGTCTGGCAGACTCCGGCCGACTGGTCCTTTCTGAGGATGTTTTCCAATCAGATGGGCCTGTTCGACGACCGGCTGCCGGATGTCTGCGACTGCCGCTGGTCTTATCGAGTCCCGGAATTTCCCGGCCATCTCGACTTGTCTGTGACCTTGAAAGGTGTTGACAACGGGAACCCGATATTATGGCTGCTGCTGACCGCAAGCTGCCTGGAAACCACACTCGATACCGGTGCGATCCTTGACGGCATGGACGCCGGCCGCCGGGCCATCGTGCAGACGTTCAGCGACCTGATGTCGCCTTCGGCGAATGCGTACTGGGGGCTGAGGCGGAGGGAGAAGTGAGGGGCGAATTGGTCCTTGGTCATTAGTCCTTGGTCAATGCAATAACCGTTAGCCAATGACCAATGACCAACTCACGTGCTCTGGGGTGCGGCCGGGACGGAATGACAATCGGCGGCAACCTCATTGGCCGGGTGCCAGAACAGCGACTGGATCACCAGCATGATGGCGCCGGTGACGAGGAACACGTCGGCGAAGTTGAAGATGGCCCAGTGGAACTGGGCACGGGTTCCCTCGAAGAACCAGAAGTGGAGGAAGTCTCGGACGGCGTAAATCGGCTCGTGCCGGTCGTTCATCCAACCGTGCAGTCCGAGGCGGTCGTACAGGTTGCCCAGCACGCCCCCCATCACGAAGCCCAGCGCAACGGTCAGCCACCAACTCACGGCGCCTCGGAGAAGGAAAAGCCAATAGAGAATGCCGAGGGCAGCGATGACGCTGAGGCCGGCGAAGACATGTGCAAACCCCTCGCCCATGCCCCACAGGGCCCCGGGATTGAAGTTCGTGTGCAACTGGAACCGGACGATCGGCGAGAGGCCATGCCAGCCCCAGTTCTCCGGCCAGACCCACGTACCGGCTCCGGGGCAGCCCAATTGGGAGAACACGGCCCATTTGGAATAGAGGTCCCAGCTCAAGCCGCTGATGGACAACGCCAGAAAGGCGACATAGCGGTTCAAGGGAACTCTGGGCAACTCCTGGACAGACATGGGGCTCTCGATTCCGTTTCGAGTGCGGGAACATTTTCGAGCGGAGCGGATTTTCCAGTTTCCCAGGCGAAACCGCTCAGGAAGAGAGCGTTCGCTGCAAACCAAGATCGCTCAGTAATTCAATTCTTCCTTTTGTCGTTCGCATTCGACGCAATTGCGGGCGTAGGGGATGACCCGGAGTCTGGCTTTGGGGATCAGCGACTTGGCGGGCGTACGGCCGACTTCCAGGCAACGCAGACAGACGCCGAACGAACCGTCTTCCACGCGCAGAAGCGCTTCGTCGATTTCCTCCAGAACTTCTTGCTCGTTCTCGACTTGCCTTAACGCGAAGTCCTGCTCATAGTTTTCGGTGCCCAGTTCGGCCAGGTGCGTCGGCGACTTGGATTCCGCCCCGTTATCCGGCCGATCGAGCGCCTCGGCCTGCATGTGCTGCACATCGCCGCGAATCCGTGCCCGAAGCGTCAGCAGCAGTTGCTTAAACTCATCCAGTTCGTTCTTCTTCAACATCGGCGGGCTTTCGGCGGGGGAGATTCCGGTGCGCGGTTGCATGCCGGTGAAACTGCATTATCAACCGGCGATCCCCCAGACGTCAAGACGGCCAGATTGCGCACAGCAGCCCGGGTGGAATTCGGGCCTCGAACGGCCCAGGCGGACCATGCCCCGGCATCCTGATTCCGCCCCTATTTCGGAGCGTAGGGCCATTGCGGGACCGTGGTCGTTTGAGCGGCAGGCCCGCGGGGACGCGTCGGCGGCGGTGAACCTGATGGTCGGGAATCGAACCAGGCGGGAACGACTCCCGTCCCGGTCTCCGCGGCATGGTCGGTATCGGTTTCCGAGCGATTGAAGGAATCGCCGTTTCTCGGCGACCCGGAGGGCGATGCCTGGCCCCAGGGAGACGGGCCGGGCGTGATCACCGGCATCAGCTGGCCCGGCTTGCGGGGCCCTGTCACATTGCCGGAGGCGGGTTGTACCGAATTGTTCCCCGGCCAAGGCACCGTTGACGGGGAATTCCAGTTATCAGCCGGCGATTGCGGCATTGGCTGGGTCGGCGCTGTCTGCCATTGAGTCATCTCCGTGGTGTTCGTCGGCCGATCGCTCGACAGGGGCGGCTTCATTTCCGTGTATCCGCCCGGGGCCGTCCCACTGGACCATGGCCCGCTTACGGGGCTGGAACTTGCGGCCTCGGGGTGATTGGCAACGGTCGGAAACATTGTTCCCGGGCCGGCGCTCATGCCCAATTGGTAGGCCTGACGGCTCAGATTCTGGGGTGAGTGATTGGGGTTCGCCGCATAGGGATCGCTCGGCGAATTTCCGTATTGATTCGCAATCGTGCCGGGGGGCACGTCGATCGAGGGAAGACCTGGCCGAGGAGGCACTGCGGCGCGCCCTGACGCATCGGCAACCGGCTGCGAACTCCCGTCCGCCCACCAGGGGGCCTGCGCGGGCGCCGCCGTGGAATTCCCGGCCGATCCCATGGCCCAGTTCGGCGGCGGAGCCTGCGCGACGGGCGTTTGTTGGGCGCCTTTCCCGTTCCAGAACGGCATGTCCTGAGTCGCAACGCGGTTGGAAGGCGCCTGGGGGGGGCTCCCCTCGGCTTGGAACGCGGCCCGATTGGCAAAGGGATCGCCATTCGATGGCTGGGCACGGTGCGAATCGAACGGTGATTCACCATTCCGGGGCGGACCGGCCATGGGCGGCTGAGACGACGCGAACGGGTCGTGCGACGGCGACGCTTGCACCGGCGGACGCATCTCCGCCAGCAGCTTCTCTTCGCGTTCCTTTTGCGCTGCCAGCTTCTGGCGCTGCATCAATTGCATGACTTCGGCCTGCGTCATTTTTTTCAACGCGTTGGGGTCGATCTCTTCGTCAGTAGGCATCGGCGGTGCGGTCCGCTGTCCGCTGGCGAGCGCCACGTCGCTGCCCGGAATTGGCCGGCCGTTCGGGAAGTACTGGGAGATCAACTGCTGCGCTTCCGCTTCCGACCGGTAATGCCGGAACGCCAGGGCCGCTTCGTCGTACCATCCCTGGCTGGCATACAGCGTGCCAAGATTTTTCAGTGCCTGGCGATGCTGCCGGTCGATGTCCAGCGCTTGCAACAGGTAACGCTTGCTTTGCTGTACGTGGCCCTGCAGGTGGTGCGAATAGCCGATGTCGCTCAAGAGATTCGAGTCGTGGGGCTTCTGGCGCAAGGCGGCTTCGTAATGATCCTGCGCCACGACGAAGTCTTGCCGCATGTCGGCCAGAATTCCCAGGCGGTGATGCGCCGTCACATTGACCGGATCAATCCTGAGCGCCTCGTCATAGGCTTTCTTCGCCTCGGTAAAGTTGCGGGCGACTTCGTGTTCGCTTCCTTCGGCGATCCACTCCTCGGCCGACTTCGGCGACGCCGCGCGCCGCTTGGCGTCTTCGAGCTTCTGCGCGAATTCCGGCGGCAGTTCGGTCTTGGTCTCGGGCGCCTTTTTCTTGCGCCAAGTCCACGGAATTTCGCGGACATTTTCCGCCTTCGCGACGGATTTGTCTGGTGCGGACTTGTTGTTCTTGGCAGTCAAGCTGAGCGACTGGCAGCCGCTCAGCAGTAACGCACCGCTGACGAATCCCGCGAGAACTGGGTGTTTCATCCGACCGCATCCTTGGTCGTGGGGCAGGAACTGGTTCTTGCCTGGAAACCTGCCGACAGAACGTCGTCAGGCGAATCACTCGCCGAATTGAGACGCCGGCATCGGTCACATCCTGTTTCCTTGCCGAACGCGTGAGTTATGTAATGGTTACGAGCCGTTCTGTCGAGATGAGGTTTTTCTACGGCGATTCAAGACCCCCCAGACGGCTCATCCTCCGCAGACTGACGCGGGTTTTCTAGGGGCTCGAATCCGCCGTGGAGAGTGTTGCGCGTCGGGCTTCCTCGCGGCAACGAATCATCCGGGTTACGATGGCTCGACGTTTTTTTTCGGACAGGAACCTGCATGAACGATGTCTGGAACCTCGGCTGGCTCTGCCTGGCGGCCTTGTTCGCCGGGGCCGTCAACGCCGTGGCGGGCGGCGGTACGCTGGTCACGTTTCCGCTGTTGCTCATGGTACTTGGCAGCGGGGAGGAGGAGAGCGTCCTCGCCAACGGGACCAGCACGTTTGCCTTGTTTCCAGGGTCGATCGCCAGCATGGGGGGGTATCGCCGAGAGATTCAAGAGACGACCCGTTGGCTGAAGTCGCTGCTGCCCCCGTCGATCCTGGGGGCCATCCTCGGCGCTTATCTGACGCTGCTCAGCCCCGGCGTCTTCAAGCAACTGGTCCCCTGGCTGATTCTCTCCGCATCGCTGCTGTTTCTCCTGCAGCCGATGATTGCCCGTTGGTTCGGAATCGGAAATCCCCACGACGCCCCAACTTCCGCCACCGTCACTGGCGTCATCGCCCTGCAATTCGTGATCGCCGTCTACGGCGGCTACTTCGGGGCCGGCATCGGCATCCTGATGCTCAGCGGCCTGGCATTGATCGGCATCAGCGACATTCATCAGATGAACGGACTGAAAACCGTCCTGGCCACGATGATCAATGGCCTCGCCACGGCGATGTTCGTCTGGAACGGCAAGGTGGTCTGGTTTTATGCCGTGCCGATGACGGCGGCGGCAATTGTCGGCGGCTTCGTCGGTGCCAGCACGGCCCGAAGGCTCAATCGCACCGTAGTCCGGTGGATCGTGATCTCCATCGGCATCGGGCTGTCGAGCTATTATTTTTTGAAGACCTACGGATAGTTCCGTGGTGATTTCGCCAATGCCATCGCCGGGCGTTGAGACGCATTATTTGTTCAGAATCAGCTTGTTGTTTCGCGTCAACCGCAGCCTGTAGAGTTCGCCGTTGTGCCGGATGACGATCTCCCGCACCCCGCGCAGCAAGACCTGGGAATCATAAATCGGGGGAGATTGCGTCTCAACCCCCGAGACGTCCGGGGGGATTTGCGAAGTGCTTTCCGAGGGGCTGAATGCGGAAGTCTTTTCGGGAATCATGGTTGCACGCTGTTCTTTCGATTGAGTCTCGAAATTGAAAAAAGGGAAAGCGCTGGCTTGCAAGCCGGCAACGACTCGCTATCATGTTGACATTGAGACTCAGTGTCAACATTGATGCTCGGTCAGACTCGCCGTCGTCCCGCCAGCCAGTCCCCGGACTTGGGGCCCGCCAGTTCGATGCCCGGCAACGAAGGCCGATGGTCGGTCTTCGCCGTCACGTGCCTTGCGGCTCGGTCCAGAAGGCCGGCCACAACGAACAGGAGCTTTTCCATGCCGTGTCTTCCTCGCCTGCGACGGTCCGGTTTCACGTTGATTGAACTGCTGGTGGTGATCGCCATCATCGCGATCCTCATCGCGCTGTTGCTTCCTGCCGTGCAGCAGGCGCGCGAGGCGGCTCGGCGGACGCAGTGCAAGAACCATCTCAAGCAAATTGGCTTGGCACTGCATAATTACGAGTCTTCGTACACCGTCTTCCCGCCGGCGGGGACGTATCGCACGGGGATCACGCAACCAGCCGGATGGTCCGTGCAGGCGAGACTGCTGCCTTATATGGATCAGGCAAATCTGCAGAATCTGATCAATTTCAGTCTTGGTTATGCCGTGCAGCCCGATGTCACCAAGGTCCGGGTGCCTATGTTCGTCTGTCCCAGCGAAGTGAATGACAGGGCGTATCCCGATGGCGCGCTGACGCATTATCCCTGCAATTACGCCGCCAACTATGGCGAATGGTTCATCTGGAACCCAGCCGGCAATCAATTCGGCTCTGGGGCATTCGGTCCGAATTCGCGGACGGGAATGCGAGACTTCCTCGACGGTACCAGTCTTACAGTGGCATTTTCCGAAGTGAAGGCGTTTCAGCATTACCTGCGAGATGTCGGCCCCCTCTCGAATCCGCCTGTCCCTGAACCGAGCGAACTGACGACATTGGGAGGCACGCTGAAAGATTCCGGCCATGCCGAGTGGGTCGATGCCCGGATCAACCAGATGGGGTTCACGACGACATTCACGCCGAATACCAAATGCCTGCATGTTTCCGGCGGAACGGCCTATGACGTCGACTTCGTCAATGTCCGGGAAGGCAATAGCGCCACGGAATCAACCTGGGCCGCGATTACGTCGCGCAGCTATCACACCGGCATCGTGCATTCCCTGCTGATGGACGGAGCCGTCCGCGCTATCTCCACGAACATCGATCGGGGCGTGTGGCGCTCGCTCGGCACCCGCAATGGCGGGGAACTCGTCGGCGAGTTTTGAAGGACGTTACGTCTTGGCCCTAAACGGTCCCGGCGTCGCCGACGCCGGGCTTGGCGGGATTCTGAGAGAGGAATGTTTTCTGATTGGCCTTGAACGCAGAGGCCGTCTCTGGCCTGCGGAGGCCTTTCCCGATTCATGGGGTGTTCAGATTGCAGGGTTGTCGATGGCGGTCATTGGAAGATCGGCAGCCTGGGAGGTCGAAGTTTCGAGGGTTGCCTCGCGAAAGCGGCGGTAGCTGATTGCCGCCATGATCAGCGACCATGTGAGCCAGAGCGCCAACCCAATGCCCAGGGAGAACCACTGGGAGTCGAGACGGGGTTCCAGGCTTTCGAACGCGGCAAACGTTCCGCAGACTCCGGCCAGGATGGCGCCGATGCGGAGGAAGGCGTAAGGGTACACCGCCACTTGGCGGGCCATCAGGAGGTTGGTCGCGGAATACACGGCGTAGGTCGCCACAGTGGCCCATGCCGCCCCGAACACGCCGTAGATCGGGATCAGCCAGGCATTCGCCAGGCACGCGACCAGGATGCCCGCGACGGCCGCCGGGAGAATCAGGTGGGTTTGCTTGGATAATCGCACGGGGGCGAGAAAATGCTCGTGGAGGGCGAAGCAGAACTGCGCCAGGCAGAGCGTGGGGATCAATGGGACGCCGCCCAGATAGTCGGTGCGAGCGAAGAGCGAGAGTACCGGTCCGGCGACGATGGAACAGCCGAAAAACACGGAAATTAAGGCGTAACAAAACAGTTCAAAGACCACGCAATACGTTCGGATGGCGTTCTCGGGATGCTCTTCGTGCAGCTCAAAGATCAACATGCCCCAGATTTGCTGGAACGGCATGACGATCAAGCGATTCACTTTATCGGCCACTTGAATGCCCAGCGACAACAGACCGACCTGGCTGACGCTGATCCAATCGCGGACGAACCACCGATTCAGCGAATGCAGGATGATCATGAGCACGCCGATCACCAGCATCGGCCACCCGTAATGCCACAAGCTCTTCAAGACAGGCAGCGAAAATCGCGGGCGACCCCAATCCCAGGCGATCTGTGCATACTGGATCAACAAGACGGTTCCCGCGGCGACGAGGCTGGCGGTAAACATGGCTGTCGGTCCAAGCTTCCAGACGATGATTCCCGGCGCGGCACAGCCCACGAAGATCAGCGAACGCAGTATCGTCTGTGTCATAATTGTCGCAGAGCGCTTCCGGGCGCGCAAATTCGCCGCAACGACGAAGGACTGCATGTCAATCCACATCGAAACTGCCGCCAGGCGCATCCAGAGCGGGCCGTTGGGAAGGTCCGGCCCAAGCAACTGGTGCGAGAGCCGGCCGGCGAGAATGAACAAGACCCCACTCCCCAGCGTCATCGTCCCGGCAACCAGTGCGAGTCCCGTCCACCAGACCGTGCGCTGGCCGTCCTCGGTCTTTTCCTCAAAATGAAACCGGCTCATGGCGCCCATCAAGCCGTTGGCCAGCGCGGCGGTGAACAGGCCCGTCGTGAGATCGATCAGGGCCATGCCCCCGAATTCTTCCGGCGTGAAGTACCGGAGATAGATCGGCAGCATCAGCACGGAGAGGCTGTTCAACACAATCTGCGAGAACATGTAGATCGAGGAATGTTTCCCGATCTGCCACAGCACGTGCTTCATCGGTAACTTTGACCGGCCTCTCTCGGGGGGACCGTGCTCCGCCGCGGCGCAGCAGCCTGTTTGCTCCCTAGGATTCAGGACGCCGAGGCACTCACGCGGTGTGAATCGATCTTCGCCATCGGACAGGCGATCATACCTCAACCACGAAGCCCTGCCAATTCGATACACCGAACTCACACAGCAGAAGCCGAGGGCGCGAATAACCACATCCTTTTTCAAGAGTTGAACTTACGGTCCGCTTTCCGCCGGGACTCGGCCAATTTTATCCGTCAGCCTGACGAAGCCGTCCCCATTTCAAAAGCCGCGAAATCGGAAGAAACGAAAAACTCATCCCAGATTGGCAAATCGACTCAATCCGAATCTTCCGCACGACCGATATCGTTTGATGACGCCTGACCTTGCGGATGGGACAGTCTGCAATCCGTGCAATCTGTTTTCCGTAAGCGGCTATCTGGTATGTTGTTGTGTCACCGAG
The DNA here is from genome assembly GCA_964388415.1 of uncultured Planctomycetaceae bacterium. Taxonomy (GTDB): domain Bacteria; phylum Planctomycetota; class Planctomycetia; order Planctomycetales; family Planctomycetaceae; genus CAZDGB01. Next base: position 93,156 of record CAYMAO010000006.1, read on the forward strand.
CCTTCGAGGAGTGATTCCCATGCACCGCACGATGCGGACTTTGGCTGTCGGGAGCATCGTCTCCCTGTCAACCCTCATAGGCTGGGCTGCGGGACCGGAAGGGACGCCGTCCGATTCTGAGGATTTACAAATCCGGCGGCCAGCCGCGAAAACACCGGCCGGATTGCGCAGCCCCTCTTTGTCCGGTCTTCGCAAACGGAACCCGGCAGATCAGGAAACACTGCCGCGAAATTATTACCAGGAATTGTTCAACGGCGGAGAGACCCCGGAACGCACGCCAGAACGTCCGGGCCCCAAAAAAGAGGAGGGTTCCGCGAAGGTCTTCTCCAATCGATCGTTGAAGAAATCCGCGGCTGTTGCCCCGCCCCCGCCGAAGTCGAAAGTTCCAGAAACGAGTTTTGATGACGACGAGGACTTGGATGCCGACGAGGACGACTGGCCAAACCTTGGCAGTCCGCGCGTTAAACAGGCCGAGTACGGACATCCGCCCGAAGCCGCCATTTCCAAAGTCCGGCAGACACCTGTGGATGTCCGACCGAAATCGGCCCGCATCCCCGTTCCGCCGTTGAAAACACGGGACGCAAGTTTGACTTCGGCGATCGGTGCGCCAAGCGACTCGTCCCCCGTGACGCAGGCCGCGTTCGTCAGCGGGCCACAGACATCTTCCATCTCGCTCGAGTGGGTGAAGAAATCGGAAATGAACGTCGGCCAGGAATGCCAGGTCGAACTCGTCGTCAAGAACACCGGCGCGGCTGCCGTCGATCAAGTCGCCGTCGACGCGATGATTCAGTCTCCGGTTCGGCTGACGGCGGCTCGGCCGCAGCCGGTGGAAAACGTCGACCGGCTGACATGGAACTTGCCGACCCTGCCTGCCGGATCGGAACAACGGATCTCGCTGAAGCTCATCCCCAGCCGGCGCGGGGACCTGGGCCTGACGGCACAAGTTCGGTTGACGAATACGGCCCAGGCGGCGTTCCGCGTGGAAGAGCCGCTGCTGAAAGTCGCCTTGAAGGGGCCGACGGAAGTCATGCTCGGCGATTCCGCCTCGCAGATGGTGACGGTCTCGAATCCCGGCACCGGCGCCGCGCACGATGTCAAGATCACGGCCCGCGTGTCAAACGGCTTGGAACACGCCCGCGGCGGCAGCCCCGTCGTCGAAATGGAAATCGGTACGATCACGCCGGGAGAGTCCCGCACGCTCCGGCTGCCGCTTACCGGCGTGCGCGGCGGCGAACAGACGATTTCCGTCACGGCCAATTCCAGCTCCAGTTCGGAGATGTCGAATGTCGTCACGGCGGCCGTCAATATTATTTCGCCCAGCCTCCTGGTGTCCGCCAACGGGCCGGCCCTGAGGTATAAAGGCCGCAATGCGAAGTTCACCGTGACCGTCACCAACGACGGCAGCGTGGCCAACAATAACGTGCGCGTCACGCAGTCGGTGGCCGACGGCTTCCAATTCCTCTCTGCCGACCACGGCGGAAAATTCGATCCGTCGCAAAAGACAGTCTCCTGGTTTCTTGGTCGCCTGGAACCCGATCAGACGGTGCAGGTCGGTTGCGAACTCACGGCGGTCGGCCTGGGAGAATTCACGCAGAACGTCGCCGTGACGTCCGATGCCGGTGCGCGGGCGGAAACGGCCATCGACACTCAGGTCGACGGCACGCCGTCGTTGACGATGCAAGTCGTCGACCTGGACGACCCGGTGGAAGTCGGCGTGGAAACAGCGTATGAGATCCGCATCAAGAATGAAGGCTCCAAATCGGCGACAAACGTCGCCGTCACGTGTGAACTGTCGCCCGGCGTGCAACTGTTGAGCGCGAAAGGCCCGACGGATGCGCGGGCGGAACAGCGTACGCTGGTCTTCAAGCCGGTGGCGCAAATATCGCCCGGACAAGAATCGATTTTTCGAGTTCACGTGAAAGGGATGCAGGCCGGCGATCTCCGGGTGAAAGCCCGGGTCAGCAGCGATTCGCTGGAAGAGCCGCTGCTCAAGGAAGAGCAAACGAAATTCTACTCCGACTCCCGGCGCTAAGACCTGCAAAGCCCGGCGTCGGCGACACCGGGATCACAACAGGCAGCGTTGTTGATTCACTCTCGACGGCGCTCCTCTGCGATGACTATGCTGAAATGGTCGATGAAATCTGCTCCCCGAACACCGAGCTGCACACCGCATGAAGCCACACGATGATTTCGCTGCTGACGCCGAATTCCGTAAGTTGCTGAGTCGGCGCCAGGACGTGGATCTCACGCTTGCCGCTTTGGAAATCGCCAGGGACGCCAATCCCCGGCTGGATTTCGGCCACACGCTCGAATGGATCGGCAAGCGCAGCCGGGAATTCGGAGGCCCGATGGCCCGGGCCAATTCCGACCGGCAGGTGCTGCAGGAATTGACCCGCTGCCTGTCCGGTCAACATGGCCTGCACGGCGATCGCAGCGCATTCGACCGGGCGGAAAGCAGCTATCTGAATCGCGTGATCGAAACGGGCCTCGGCATCCCGATCAGCCTGTCGCTGGTCTACGTTGCCGTGGCCCAGGCCACCGGGCTGGAACTGGTGGGCGTCGCCACGCCGATGCATTTTCTGACGCGGTATGATTCGATGCACGGCCCGTTGTTTCTCGACGCATTCCACCAGGGGCAGGTCATCGAATACGACGAATGCCTGTCGTGGTGCCAGTCGGTGACGGGCCTTGACATCGAACAGGTGGAACCGCTGCTCGAACCGGCGTCGCCGCGCGAAATCATCATCCGCCTGCTTAACAATCTGAAGGCCGTGAACGTCCGGCAGGAAGATTGGCACAACGCGTGGAAAGTGCAGCGGCGTCTGTCGGCCCTGCATCCCGGCGCCTATGACCAGCAGCGCGACCTTGCCTACCTGGCAATGAAGTCGAACCATCCGGGGCAGGCGCTCGATGTCCTCGAAGAGTGCCTGAAAGAGTGTCCCGACCAGGACCGCCCTTTGCTGATCCACCAGCTTCGCACGGCCGAACACCAACTCGCCGAGTGGAACTGACGGCCCCGCCCGCATCGCGTGCTCGTGCGTTGTCATCGGTTAATTTTGGGGTACAGTCTGTCAGAGCCGGAAACGTAAGTGACGGTCAATATTCGTCATCCGTCGCTGACGCTTCCGGCTCGGACCCCAATAATAAGTCTGGACAAGGCCTTAGGCATTCTTGCCGCGCGTCTGATTGCTTTTCTGGCGGCCTTTCTGGCGAATGCGCTGCAGGATCGAATTCGCGCGGCGTTCGCTTTCGGTGCCCCCTTTGTTGATCGCCGTCTGGGCCGCCTGCAGCACGTTTTTGGCCGATTTGTGGTGGGCCTCGAATTCCAGCGCCGCCTGTTTCAGCCCGGGAAACGGGACGCGCGGCTTCACATACCGCTCCATCAGATCGAGAAACTTGTTGCGCTGGCCGGCAGAACTGAGCAGCCCCACGTCAATTTCCTTGATCGACCGGCTTAAGCCCCCCGCGGCATCGCGCAGCGAACGCCGGGCGTCTTGCCAATTCTGGCGATCGACGCTGTCGGAGGCCTGAAGTTCGTCGAATGTCAGGTCGCGATTGAGCGACGAGAGCCTTGACGCCGACTGTTCCAACTGCGCGCGAGCCCTGCGGACATCCGACTCGATGTATTGGATGTTGGTCCAACAGGAATTGATCAAATCAAAATATGGACCGGGATTCTCGCCGGGCATCAGCTCGCCGATGCCGATGATTGTTTCCGGATTGCTCGCCGGAGCTGTCATCGACTGATGCGGCATGGGCTGGGGCAGCATCGGCTGAGGGAACATCGGCTGCGCCATGCTGGGCTGCGCCCAGAGCACAACCTGAGGATCGACGCCCGGCGGCGGCGGCGGAAGCGCTGCATCCAACAGCCTGACCGTCTGAGCGTCCAGCGGATAGCTTTGGCCGTACAGAGACCACCCGCGCAGAGAATCGATGCCTGCGGCACCCGCCAGCAACCGCAAGGAAACCTGGCTCATCGCCGGATTGGTCTGCCACAATTCCGGCGGCAGTTGAAAGACGACGGAATCCGGCGCATGCCCCGGCTGAAACCAGACCCAGAGAGCGACCGAGGGGTTGGTCGGCAGTGGGACGATCTCCCATGCCGTGGACGGCGCTCGCGAAGGAAATGGCATCATGAAGGCCCGGACATGATGAAAACATCAGACGCACGCCCATCATAGCCAGAATGAAAACGCTCTGAAAAGGTCATTCGTCAGACTCTTCAACAGTCACACGGCCACCGCCAGGAGCGCACGCCTTTTTCAAAGCAAGTGGGTCGAGCGCTTCGCGAGGCCCACCGATTCGCCGTATTCTTGAAGACGGTAGGCCTCGCGAAGCGGTCGACCCACCCTACAGCTTGCCCTGCTTCAAAAAGGCATGGACCCCGGAAACACAAAAGTGCCGCTTGATGCGTGTGTGCGGATGAGCTATCCTGGATCATCGAACCTGCCTGAATTTCCCTCCGTGACTTGGCGAGCCGCACCATGGCTTTGATTGGCCCTCGTATCGTGCTGCTCGTGCTGTTCGCGGCGTGGCTCAATTGGCCGGCGTTCCTTCAGGCCGAAGAACCCAAGGCGGTTTCGGCGGCGGCGGCTGCCGGAGAACTATCCGGCGAAGATCACTTTGAACGCAAAGTTCGGCCGCTCCTGGTGCAGCACTGCCATTCGTGTCATGCCAAGGGGCAGAAGAAGGGAAACCTCAGCCTGGCGGATCGAGCGGGGTTGCTGGCCGGCGGTGACAGCGGCGCGGTGGTGGTGCTGGAGAAGCCGGAGGAGAGCCTGCTGATTCAGGCGGTGGAACATCGCGCAGGGACGAACATGCCGCCGAACGGCAAGCTGTCGGACGGGGAAATTGCAGTTCTGACGCTGTGGATTCGTCAGGGCGCCCCGTGGCCCGCGTCGAAGGGCGACGCCAACGGTCTGCGTACTGGCGGGGCGATCACCGACGAGGATCGCCAGTTCTGGTCGTTCCAGCCCGTGAAGAATTATGAGCCTCCTGCGGTAAAGAACCAGGCTTGGCCTCGGAATTCCCTGGACCGGTTTGTGCTGGCGCAACTGGAAGCGAACGGCCTCTCTCCCGTGGGCGAGGCCGACAAGCGGACGTGGCTGCGCCGGGCGACGTTCGACTTGATCGGCCTGCCTCCTTCGCCGGAAGACGTTCAGAATTTTCTCGCGGATGACAGCCCCGCGGCCTATGAACGGGTCGTCAACCGGTTGCTCGATTCGCCCCAGTACGGCGAGCGCTGGGCCAGGCACTGGCTGGATGTGGCGCGTTACGGCGAAGATCAGGCTCACACGTTTCAGGCCCGGATGTATCCCGATGGCTATCGATATCGCGATTGGGTCGTGAACGCGTTCAACAGCGACATGCCCTACGATCGGTTTGTCATCGAACAGATCGCCGGCGATTTGCTGCCGGAAGAACCGGGCCGGCTGGAACGGCTGCCCGCGCTGGGCTATCTCGCACTGGGCCCGGTTTATTACAAGGACGCCGGCTGCGCGGGGAAGGCGGAGTCAGACGAGATCGACGACCGGATCGATACGCTGTGCCGGGGGTTCCTCGGCCTGACCGTCTCGTGTGCACGGTGCCACGATCACAAGTTCGACCCGGTTACGCAGCGCGACTATTACGGCCTGGCCGGCGTGTTTGCGAGCACGCAATACCGGGAAGCGCCGTTGACGGCGGATGATATCGTCCGGCAATTCGACGCGAAGACCGAAGCGATCAAGGGCCTGGAAAAACGGCTGGCCGACACCCAAACGGCCGAAGGCCGCGCTCTGGGCGAAACGATGGCGCCGCTGACGGCGAAGTACGTCGCCGCTGCCTGGCGCGTGCAGAATCCGGGCGATCAGAAGCCAAATGAACTGGCCAAGAAACTTGCCGAGGAACAAGGGCTGCAGCAGTTTCAGATCGAACGGTGGTCGCAGTTCCTGAAATCGGAAACCGCGAGGCAACGCGCCTATTTGGCAGAGTATCGGCAGACGCTGGAGAGCCTGGCCGGCAAGCCCGACGTTGCCAGCGACCCGGCAGCTGTCGCCGCGATCGAACAAGCCGGCGCGTTGCTTCAAGAGCGCCTTCTTGCCGCGCTGTCGGCCCGCAAAGAACAGGATACCGCGTATGCCCAGCGCTTGGCCGCGGCGTCTGATGCCGACAAAAATCAGGTGGAGAAACCGAAATACGATCCGATGCGCACGGAACTTCTCAAAGATCTGCTCGGAGAGAACAACTCGCCGCTGTTCGTCCCGAAAGATCAATTGGACAAGCTGCTGCCGGAAGCCGGCAAGACCCTGCTTTCGGGCATCCAGCAGGAACTCGAACAGGGCAAGAAAGACCTCGGACCGAAATATCCGATCGCGCACAGCCTGACCGACGGCAAGCCGGCGAATGCCAAGATCCATTTGCGAGGCAATCATAAAGATCTGGGCGATGAGGTCCCCCGGCAGTTTCTCGCCGTGCTCAGCCCGGCAGATGGGAAGCCGTTTCAGGTCGGGAGCGGCCGGCTGGAGTTGGCCCGGGCGATTGCTGATCCATCCAACCCGCTCACGGCCCGCGTGCTCGTGAATCGCCTCTGGCAACATCTTTTCGGACGAGGCCTCGTGGGGACTCCCAGCAACTTCGGGCTCTTAGGCGAACGGCCGACGCATCCCGAATTGCTCGATTCTCTCGCCGCAAGATTCGTTGCCTCCGGCTGGTCGATCAAGCAATTGCATCGCGAAATCCTGCTGTCGGCGACCTATCGCCTGGCCAGTGATCCGGGGTCCGAGCCCAGAGACAGGGAATTCACGACCGACCCGGACAACCGTTTGCTGTGGCGGCAGAATCGTCGCCGGCTCGACATCGAAGCCTGGCGAGACGCCATGTTGGCGGTCAGCGGAAACCTCGATCCGGCGCTCGGCGGTTCGGCGATGAACCTCAACGACCCCGGCAATCGCCGCCGCACGCTGTACGCCGCGATCAGCCGTCATGAATTGAACGGCACACTCCGGCTCTTCGATTTCCCGGATCCCAACCTCACGAGCGAAAAACGCGTCAGCACCACCGTCCCGATGCAACAGTTATTCGTGCTCAACAGCGAGTTCCTGGTGCGGCAGGCAAAATCGCTGTCGCAGAAATTGGCAAGTGAATCCACGGCGGACGACCAGGGCCGCATCGAACGAGTTTATTCGCTGATTTTTCAACGCGCACCGACCGAAGAAGAAGTTCAAATCGGCCTGGGTTTCCTGCAAGCCCCGTTGCCCACCGCCGTTTCAGCCGGCGATGTGAAACTGACAGCTTGGGAGCAATACACACAAGCGTTGCTCGGGACGAATGAATTTGCGTTTGTGGATTAGTAGCCTGAGGAAAAACGGACAGACCAGCATGTCTGTCCCGCCAAAAAAAGCAGAATGGTTTCGGAATTCTGGTGGCACAGACATTCCTGTCTGTGCGGAGATTGGAGTCATGATGATGCCTGAGCCGAATCTGTTTTCACGTCGTCATGCGTTGTCCCAAATGGGCGGCGGCTTCGGCCTGCTCGGTTTGACGAGCGTCCTCGCGGAGAACGGGCTGCTGGGGCAATCGGCTCACGCCGCCGAATCTCCGGCGGCAAGCCCGCTGTCTCCGAAGGCGCCGCACTTCGCGGCGAAGGCCAAGCGGGTCATTTTTCTGTTCATGAACGGCGGCCCGTCGCATGTCGACACATTCGATCCGAAGCCCGCGCTGGTCGAATATGCCGGGCAGCAGCCGGAAGAATTGATCAAGAATTATCAGCGGTCGGTCGGCAAGCTGTTCCCGTCGCCGTTTCAGTTCGCCAAACACGGCGAGAGCGGCATCGAAGTCAGCGAATTGTACCCGCACGTTTCGAGCGTGATCGACGACATCTGCGTCATCCGCTCGATGCACACCGACATTCCGAACCATGAACCGGGCCTGTTGATCATGAACTCGGGCCATTCGCAGCCGACACGGCCGAGTCTGGGTTCGTGGCTGACCTACGGGCTGGGGACGGAGAACCAGAATCTGCCGGGGTATGTCGTTCTCTGTCCGGGCAAGCCGGTCGTCGGGCCGCAGCTTTGGGGGAACAGTTTTCTGCCGGGCATCTTCCAGGGCTGCCACATCAACAACAGCCAGCTCGATCCTCAAAAGGTGATCCAGCACGTGCACAACACGATGTTGCCTCCCTCTGTGCAGCGCCGGCAGCTCGATCTCTTACAGCAGTTGAACCGGACGCATCTCGCAGGCCGGCCGACCGACAACCAGTTGGAGGCCCGCATCGAATCGTTCGAGATGGCGTTCCGGCTGCAGTTCGCCGCCCAGGAAGTCTTCGATCTGAAGAGCGAATCGCAGGCCACGCGCGAACTTTATGGCACGGGCCAGTTTGCCGACGCCTGCCTCGTGGCCCGAAGGCTCGTGGAACGCGATGTCCGCATGGTGCAGCTCTATTACGGCGGCGGCCAGCCCTGGGACGATCATGGCGACATCTTCAATCACAAGAATCACGCCAAGCAGAGCGATCAGCCGATCGCGGGGTTGATCAAGGACCTGAAAAGCCGCGGTCTCTTGGAAGAGACGCTGATCGTCTGGGGCGGCGAATTCGGCCGCACGCCGTGGTCGCAGGGGGCCAAGGGCCGCGACCATCATAGCCGCGGCTTCACGATGTGGCTCGCCGGCGGCGGCGTGAAAGGCGGCCTGGCGTATGGGACGACGGACCAGTTCGGCAACATGGCGGCCGACAAGCCGGTCCACGTGCACGACCTGCACGCCACGATTCTGCACCTGATGGGTCTCGATCACGAGCGATTGACATACCGCTACAGCGGCCGCGATTTCCGTTTGACCGACGTCCACGGCCGAGTCGTCACCGACATTCTGGCCTGATCGAATTCGGTTCACGACTCGTGACACGAATCGTGAACTGTCTTCCAAGCCTGGCGTCGGCGACGCCGGGACTGGACGGATCAGTTCCTGTGCTCTGTGTAAAAACACAACGGGCCGGCATGATGCCGGCCCGTTGCGCTATGACTGGCGTCAACCGGGGAACAGTGTCCACGGCCGACGTGTTAGCGGTCAGTTCTTCACTTCCGAAACCCGGGTCGTCTTCGGGGTCTCTTTCTTTGGCTCGGTCTTTTCCTGTTCGGCGGGCAGTTTGTCGGCCCGCTGCTTGGCGACCGCCAGCAACTGCTGAGCGCCTGCGAGTTCCTGCGGAGCGAAATACGGTGTCGGCGGCAACCCGCCGAGGTGCTGTTTTTCTTTCGCGGCCAACTGCTGCCAGCTCATCTTGTTGGCGACATGCCACGCTGCGGCCTGGGCCGCTTGCTGGTCCACTTTCCCGGTTCCGACCAGGGACAGGAATTCCGTCATCATCGGATCTTTGGTGACGACCTCGATTTGCACGAGCTTATACCGCATGGCGAGATTCGGGACTTTCTTGCCGTGTTCCAGGCAGACCGTGTTCAAGGGGATGGAAACAATTTTTTCCGGCGGAACGGAGAAGAATCCGCCGCCCATGCCGCCCATGCCGCCGCCCATTCCACCCATTCCGCCTCCCATTCCTCCCATTCCTCCTCCCATGCCACCCATTCCGCCGCCCATCATCTGTCCGCCACCCATTCCGCCGCCCATGCCTCCGCCCATGCCTCCACCCATGCCGCCCATTCCGCCCATGCCTCCGCCCATCCCGCCGAACTGGGCGAGGATCGGTGCGGCAATCACGGCTTTCGGGAACTTCACGTTGAGCGGTTCGTCGGTCTTGTTCTCGATCAACACCTTGGCGTTGAATTCGTTCTTGGCAACCACGCGCGTTTCGAGTTCGCCGGCTTCCATGGCCTCGAACAATTCGACTTCACGGGCCGCCGGGTCAAACTTCGTGATGCTGACCACCGGCTTCTTCGGTGCCTTCTTGGCCGCGACGGCAACCCCGGGACCGGTCAACAGCAAGCCAGTCGCCAAGATACCGCTGAATGCGACCGCCAACGCGCGGCAATTCATAATGATCCTTTCGCAGAACGGGCAGAGAGGGTCGGGCATACATTGACGGCTTCGCGATCGGAAGCCCGATTTCAATTCTGAGAGTCTCCACACTCCATCATCATAAGATGCAGAGTTCCAATTGAGCAATGATATTTTCGGTGTTTCGCGGCGATTCCAACGAATCTCCGCAACTCCCGTATTCTCTGCGCGAACGCCGCTCCGGGCGGCAGCTAGGTCATCCGTCAGGGAATTTCGACACGACGGCGACCAAAACTTTTCCCGGCCGGCCGCAGGCGTCGCTCTCGAAATATCGAGAGAACTCGCGGCTGTATCCCGCACTGCACCAATGGGTTGCGCGGCAAAGTCGAGGGCCGTTATTGCGAATAATCGGCTCGACTGTTGCATCCGGAGCGTTCAGCCGGCATAGTCCCGGCATGATCGAAATCCACGCAGAGACTGCGAAAGATACCCTGATCCGTTTGGGCCGCATCCGGCCGACAGACGACGTTGCCGTGGAGACGTTGGCCGGCGGGGTCTCGAATGGGGTGCTCTTGATCTCGCCGCGAGACGGAACGCCGTTTGTGCTCAAGCAATCCCGGGCAAGGCTCCGCACCGAAGCCGACTGGTTCAGCCGGCTGGATCGCGTGTACCGCGAGGCGGAAGCCCAGCGCGCGTTATCGCAATTGCTGCCTCCGGGAGCCGTGCCGAATGTCTTGTGGGAAGACCGTGAGAATTACTGTTTTGCGATGGAGGTGATTCGTCCCGATCATGCCGTGTGGAAGCGGCAACTTCTCGCAGGCCAGGTCGATCACGGCACGTTTGTGAGGGCCGGAGAGTTGCTGGGCGACATGCACTCTCAGACGTCCGGGCGTTCTGATCTGTTCACCGACGCGAACGACGACGTCGTATTCTACGAATTGCGGATCGATCCCTTCTATCGCCGGATTGCGGACGTCCATCCGTCGATACGCAGTGCGGTGGACGCACTGATCGAGGAGATGAGACGGCGCCGTGAGTCCCTGGTCCATGCCGATTTCAGTCCGAAGAATCTGCTCGTGCATCCCGACGGCTTGTCGCTGGTCGATTACGAAACGGTGCATTACGGCGATCCGGCATTTGATCTCGGATTTTTCTTCAGTCACCTGTGGCTGAAGGCGGTGGCGCTCACGGTTGCGCGACCGCAGATCATTGCCGGAATAGAAGCCGCCTGGACCGCGTACCGGCAGCGATTGACGGCTTCGACACTGTCAGGTGACGCGTTGTCGATCCGAGCCGTGCCGCATCTGGCGGCGTGCCTCTTGGCGAGAATCGACGGCAAGAGTCCGGTGGATTATCTGCGGCAGGAGTCGCATCGGGCGTTCGTGCGCGACCTGGCCCTGGGTTGGCTGCAGCGTCCGCCGGAAAATTTCGATCAGGCTTTTGAACGCCTCTCGGCAGCGGCGGCGAAGTGGACGTGACGAATGCCATCCGTCTTGAAAGGACATCCTGTGCCGCGGATTATCGAGGTTCATGCCCGTGAAGTGTTTGACAGCCGGGGGCGGCCGACGGTCGAAGCGGAAGTGCGCTGCGAGGGAGGGCGATTGAGCCGTTCCATCGCTCCGAGCGGAGCCAGCACCGGTGCAGCGGAGGCGTGGGAACTGCGCGACGGCGGCGCCCGGCTGGCAGGTTTGGGAGTGCGCCAGGCGGTGGCTCACGTCCGGGAGACGCTCGGTCCTGCGCTCGTCGGGCAGGATGCAGCCGATCAACCGGCCATTGATCGGCTGCTGTGCGAATTGGACGGGACCCCCAACAAATCCCGGCTCGGCGCGAATGCCATTCTGGCCTGTTCGCTGGCCACGGCGTATGCCTGTGCGGATGCCCTGAAACGGACGCCGGTGGAGCATCTCGCCGTAATCTGGAAAGGCCATTCCTCGCAGCCGATTGTCGCTACGGACCGGCACATCGCCGGGCTGGGAGCAGGGCCGATGTTGCCGCTGCCAATGGTCAACATGATCTCCGGCGGGTTACATGCGGGGCGGAATCTCGATTTTCAGGACTTTCTCATCATCCCGGTCGGCGCGGCGCGCTTTGCCGAGGCGCTCGATTGGATCGTCGAGACTTACGTTCAATTGGGAAAGCTCTTAACGGAGCGAGGTTTTGAAGGCGTCCTGGTTGGGGATGAAGGGGGCTACGGTCCGAGAGTGTCGTCCCCGGAAGCGGCGATGGAGCTGATACTTCAGGCCGTGGAACGGGCCGGGCTGAAACCAGGAAGAGACGTCGGCCTGGCGATCGATGTCGCCTCAAGTCACTTTTATCAGGACGGCGTCTATCGCCTGGTGACATCGACAGGAGGCAAAGCGAACTTGTCCTCCGACGAGATGATCGACGCGCTCGTCAAGCTGGTCAGCAGCTATCCGATCATCAGCCTGGAAGACGGCCTGGCGGAAGACGACTGGCCGGGGTGGGAATCTCTCACCCGGGAATTGGGCGACAAGGTACAATTGATCGGAGACGATCTGTTCGCCACACATGCCGAGCGGCTGCGGCAGGGCATTGTGCGCGGAGTCGGCAACAGCGTGCTGATCAAGCTGAACCAGGTCGGCACGTTGACGGAAACGCTGCAGACGATGCGATTGGCCCTCGATCACGGCTATCGGCCGGTGATTTCAGCCCGCAGCGGCGAGACGGAAGACGTCACCATCGCCGATCTCGCCGTCGCCACCGGTGCAGGGCAGATCAAGATCGGCTCGGTGGCCCGCAGTGAGCGGCTGGCGAAATACAATCAACTGCTGCGCCTGGAAGAGACACTCGGGAGTTCGGCCCGTTTTGCTGGGCGGACGCCGCTTCCAATGCCTTCGGGGTCCTGAAACGGCAAGGCGGAAACAACACGATCCCGGCGAGAAGGGCACTCGCCGGGATCGTGTCTCAAAATCGAAATCACGGACTGACGATCCGACGTCAACAGATCGTCATTGCGTCGGAACTACAGGGAATTGAGAAACGCAATCAACGATTGTTTTTGCGTCGCCGGCAGCGCATTGAACAGATTCTTCGAGGCGAGCCCTTGTCCGGCGTGCTGATTGATGGCTCCTGCGAAATCGCCTTTCTTCACCCGGCCGTCATGCCAGAGGAAAGGATTGAGCCGGCAGCCCCACAAAGGCGTGGTCCGCATGTACGAACCGGGAATCGCCGCGTTGCTGAAATCGACACCTTGCTGAATCTGATCGCCCGAGGCCCCCATGTCGTGCAGCAGGAAATCGGAATAGGGGTGGAAGGTTTTGAAGCTCAACGCGGCCACCGAATGAGCGCTGGTCGTCCACGTTTGTTTATGGCAGACACCGCAGCCGATCGCATGGAACACGGCTTCTCCAGCCTGCACCTGGGCCTGGAGGGCAGCAGTCTTAGGCGGATTCGGCTGGGGCGGTGCCAACAGGTCCATGAAGATGCCGAACTGGATCACGTTGCCGCCGTCGTCGTTGATGCCCGGCTTCGGGTTGTGAGCGAGGTTGGCGGGGTTGTTGTAGGCCGCAACCTCTTGCGGCTTAAATGGCGTGGTGATGCCGAGTTCTTGCAAGTAGGCGCCCGCTGCGAACGACGTAGAGTTCGGTTCCTGACACTTCTGGCCGATGCGGCCGACACGGTATTGCAGGGTGACCGAATCGACCACTTGCCGGGCTTTGCCAGCCACCAGGGGGGCATTAAGCAGTTGCAATGCTTGCTCCTGCTGGATCGCGGCGTCGGTGACTGCGCCGACCAACCCGAGACCTTGACAGGTCATGGCCCGCCGAACGCCGACGGGAATCGTCTTCGGCACTTTTTCCGCCTTGAAACCGGGAATGGCTTTGACCTGAATCACCGGACCGCCAAGTGAAATCGCCAGCGGACTGGCGTCACCGATGATATTCCCGGTCCGCGTGGATCCATTGCCTTGGGGATGACACTCACCGCAACTGCGGCCGTTGAAGACTGGGCCAAGGCCGGTGGCAGCCACGGCGGGGGCCGCAAATGCCAATTTGCCAGCGGAAAACGCCGCGACTTGGTTTGCGGTCAGTCCAGGCAAGGCATCCCTGGGAATCGCCACGGCTGCAGCCAACGGCAGCAGTTTCTCCTTGGGAAACTTTGGCTTTGCATAGACGGCGCCAGCGACGCTCACAACGAGTCCAAGTACCAAGGCCCGCTTCAACATCGCATGGAAAGGCTTCATCGGTTTCACAATCGCATCCCTTTTTTGAATAACGCTTGGTGGATCAGTTCCGACGTCCGTTGACGATTTTCCGCATCAAGTCTACGCATTCATCTCACACGTCTTATTCGACCTATACGTCAAACTCGAACTATTCTACCTATTCGCAATCATCTTTCCAGTCAGTTCTCTCTGCACGGTCAAAAAAAAGAGAATTTTATTAACCTGTTGATTTTAAATCACTTACAATCTCAGATTGAAGTCCATTGCAAGTGCTTTCAGGAATCTTCGCTTTGTATTAGACGCCCGTTGCCCTGTACGATATGAGTCATCAGCCTCCTGGTATCCCGCCTGTCAGGGATCGGAAGGATGGCGAGTTCGTCAGAAGTCATCGGGGGAGATTGCATCTGCTGCCCGCGGCACGGACGTGAAACTTCCCTCGACGACCATGAAGGATTACATCCCGTGCTGAAGCGAGCATTTACTTGAAGTGGTATTCTGACTCCGACGCGTTTGACGCGTGCTACGTGTATTTTTTTCTTTTCAAAGAATCCTGAGACCTATTCCGTCTTCCTGGAAAGGTGCGGGTTATGCCTCTCCCCATGATGATGCCCGGGCACGATGCCGACCGAGACGATGATTTGGCGCCGGCCACGAGCGTGCTGCAATGGCTGGCCGCTCTGGGATTAGCGGCCGCGGTCGGGTGGGTTTTTCTGCCCACGCTCGTCGCGTTGGAAAAGATGTGGCGCGTCGATCCGGATCAGGCACACGGGTATCTGGTCGCACCGTTCGTGCTGTATTTGATCTGGTCAGGACGCCGGCGGAGCGCGCACAGCGGGGAATTCGGTTCGCCGCAGTCGGGATTTCTGATGTTGTGCCTGGGCTTAGGAATTCGCTTCGCGGGGATCTACGTGTACCTCGACTGGCTGCAGGCGGCGGCCTTGATTCCCTGCCTGCTGGGGATCGGGATGATCGTCTGGGGGCCGGGGCGGGCGTGGAGGCACGCCGGGGCGTTGGCCTTCCTGTTCTTCATGATCCCTTTGCCGTATCGCATCGCGACCTATCTGGCCTATCCCTTGCAGCGGACGGCATCGGTCTGTTCCACGTACATGCTGGAGACGTTCGGCTTTTATTCCAGCTGTATCGGCACGACAATCCACATCGGCGATCATGCGCTCGACGTGGTCGCGGCCTGCAGCGGCTTGAAAATTCTGATGACATTCTTCGCGCTCTCCGTCGCATTCGCTCTGTGCAATCCGCAGCGTCCGTGGTGGGAACGGCTGGCGACCGTGCTGGCGGCTATTCCCGTGGCGCTGGCGGCCAATGTGATCCGGATCGTCTCCACGGCGATGCTCTACCAGTTGGGCGATCCGGAATTGGCGAAGGACCTGTTTCATGATCTGGCGGGCTGGCTGATGATGCCGGTGGCCTTGCTGCTGATGGGAATCTGGACCTGGGTTTTTCGGACGTGCGTGGTGCTTGACGAGGGCAGGCTCAATCTCCAGCAGTAAAGAACTCGCGGGATTTCACCGTCCCTGGCCTGCGGAGATCCGGCAGTCGTCTTAGAGATCGATTCCCGAGGGATCGATCGCAATTCCCTGAATTCCTGAAGAGTCTGTCATGAAATCTTTGTTCTGGTTTCTGATCGTTCTGGCAGCGGTCGGCCTGCTGCTGGGTTACAGTTGGGCGGAAGGCCAATGGACGGGCCGCTGGAATCCGTCGGACGCATCCCGTTTGGCCGCGGCGAAATTGAAAACGGTCCCCCTGTCTATCGGCGATTGGGAAGGCCAGGACGCCGAGTTCAACGAAAGCCAACTGGCGCTCGGCGAACTGGACGGCTATCTGCATCGGATCTATCTGCACCGGACCACGGGCGAGCGCGTGCAGGTGCTGATTGTCTGCGGCCGTGCCGGTCCGGTTTCCCTGCATACTCCGGATGTGTGCTACAGGGGACTGGGTTTTCTGCCGACGTCGCTTCCCGAGCGAGAGGCTCTGCGCGCTTCAGACGACGCCGGCCCCGATGCATATTGCTGGGGGGCCGACTTTGAGAAAACGACGCCGCTGGGAAAGGAAACCTTGCGCATCGGGTGGACCTGGCTTGCCGGCGGCCGCTGGCAGGCTGTCGATCAGCCGCGGTTTGAGTTCGCCACCGAGCCGGCGTTATTCAAGGCCTACTTCATTCACCCGCTGCATCAGGCGGGGACCAGCTGGGACGAAGACAGCATTCCCAAACTGGCGAAAGACCTGCTGCCGCTGCTCACCGAGCATTTAGTTCAGTCGGCCAAGGCTCCAGCGGAAGAGCAGGCCATCCCGACGCCTCAAGTTGCCGAGTGACCTTGTCCGCTGCTGTGATGGAATTCAACGGATACGGATTGTCCCAGGTTCTCAGCGAATCGAAAACAACCAAGGCGTGGAATATGTTCTCGTTCAGCGACCGATCCTCGCAATCGATGTATATCAATTGGAAGGCGATTCTGTTCTTTGCGGTCCTGGCCGGCGCACTGGGGGGCGGGGTGCATGGACTGCATCTCTGGCAGGTGGCCCGTCATACACCCCTCGTGCTGGAGGAAGCCAAGAAACGGGCCGCCGATGGCCAAGATGCGGCGGCGTTGGCCTACTATCAAACTTACCTGGGCTATCGTCCCGACGATCTGGACGCAATCGCCGAGCACGGACTGCTCAAAGCGAAGGTCGCCAAGAACGCCCTCGGCATGGCGGACGCGTTCTATGCTCTGCTGCAAGCGCTCCCCAAAATGCCCCAGCGCGCCGACGTGCGCCGAGAACTGGTGACGCTGGGCGTCAAGCTGGGCCGGGTCCGCGATTGCAAGGAAGAACTCGACGCGCTGCTCAAGGAATCGCCCGACGACCTGGACGTTTTGAAACTGGCCGCCCGCGGCGCCGTTCAACTGCGGCAGTTTGACGCCGCCCGCGTCCGCTTCGAAACGCTGCTGGAACGCGGCGCCGACGAGAAGGAAATCTACCTGGAACTGATGAGGCTGCTCACCGCCGAGATCAAAGATACCCAGGCAGCGGACGCCGTGCTGACCCGTTTGCTGAAACGCTACCCAGACTCGGTCGAGATCCGCGTGATGGCCGGGGCGTACTATTACGGACGCGATCAAATGGCCGAAGCGGACGAGCAGATTTCCGTGGCCATCAACGACTTGCAGGCGACCGATCCGTCTCTCTTCCGGCTGCAAGCGGAAATCGCGAAACGACGCCATCGTCCGATTGAGTACCAAGAGCGCCTGAAGGAACTCGAGAAATCGTCCGACTCCGATTTGAATCTCAATTTCCAACTGGCCGAAAGCGAACTCTCCCAGGGCCGGCTCCATCAGGCACAAGAGCGATTTTTGCGGATCGCCCGGCACGAGCAGGCAACGGCCGAACAGGTCTGGATGGTGATCACGCTGCTCGCCGGCGCCGATCTGACGGACAACGAGCCGGAACTTCGCGAACGCTTGAAGCAATTGGACACCGGGGAAAAGTTCAGCCCGTCCCTGGCGATGCTGGACCGGATGCGGCAGCAGGATTGGCCGGCGGCCTTGGAATTGTCGCGCGGATTGTTGAAGCAGACCAACGTTCCGCGGCAGTTTACCCTGATGCTCTCCCTGTGGCGGGCCGAGTGTTACGGGCGACTGGGCGATGTCGCCGAACAGATCAATTGCTATCGCCGGGCGATCGACGCGCACGAAAAATATCTGCCGGCCCGCAGTCGGCTGGCTCAGCTGCTGTTTCGCACCGGCCAATTCCAGGCGGCGCAGAACGAATACGCCGTGCTGATCCAGCAGCAACCGATGTTCGCCCGGGAGTTCGTCACCGAACTGCTGCAGGCGCAAGCTCCGGAGGCGCCGAAGCCAATGAGCGCGGTCGAAGTCGAGCGGATTTTTTCACGCTGGCGCGAATTGGCGCCGAACGACGCCACTCCCGTCCTTTGCCAGATGGACCTGCTGCAAAGGAAAGGAGAAACAGACAGGCTCGCAAAACTGATCACGGAAGGCTTGCAGAAATGGCCCAAAGAACTCAGTTTTCGGCTGGCCCATACGGACGGCCTGATGCGCCGGAAAGCCTGGGCTGACGCTTGGTCGGCGCTGGACCAGGCCGAACAGCAGTGCGGAGTGCAGCCCGCGTTATTGATCCGCCGCGTGCTGTGTCTGGAGGGCCTCGACCCGGAAGACCGAACGGAGCGGCTGATCGCCTGTGCCGCGCAGTTCGCCAAATTCGATCGCGACGGACAGGCGCTGGCTTGGCCCGTGATGCTGCGCGGTTTGCAGCAGGCCGGAGTCGATCCGCAGGCCGTCCAGGGAATGCTCGACGAATACGGCGATAAGAACCCCGGCGACGCGCTCGCGCGGCTGGTGCGATTGCAATACGCCGTGGCCGCGGGCGACTTGCTTGCGGCCCGACGGCACCTGGCGGCGCTGCGCAGCGACATCGGCGAAGAGTCTCCCAGCTATCGGCTGGCCTCCATATTGTGCGACGTCAAAGCGGCCTCGCAAGGCGATGCCGAAGCGCTGAGCCGCGCCCGGACCAGCCTGGAAGCCATCCGAGAGTCGTCGCCGCAGATGCCTCCTCAGTTGCTGACGCTGGGGGCGGAACTCGACCTGTTGCAGCAGCGCCCGGCGGACGCGCTCGCGAACCTGCAGGAAGCCATTCGCAGCGGGGACGCGCGTAGTGCCACGTTGATTCGCACCGTTGCACTAATGGTCTTGAGCGGGCAACTGGATCAAACGGTCGCCTATCTCCGCACCCTGGAGAGGCCGTCGGCTTCGGACGATTCGTCGGAAGAGGCCGACCCGCCGAAAACCGCCGGCCTGGTGACGGGACGACGTGATCTGGCGTCTTTGCGAACGTCCCTGGCGGCGGCTGCCAGCGAGTCCTGGCCGGTCGCATTGACCGTATCTCGCATCGACCAGGAACTGCAGCAGCCGGACCGCGCGAAAGAAATGATCCAGTTCGCTTTGAAAACCGATCCGAAAAATTTGCAAATCTGGGCGAACTGGCTCGCCTTCCTGGAGCGCCATCAGCCCGACCGGTTGGACCAGGCGTTGAAAGACGTCGAAGACCAGCTCTCCCTGGTGGAACAGGCGCGCCTGCTCCCTGCGATCTTGCTCAGGCGGCAGCGAGTCAAAGACGCCGAAACGCTCTTGATTGCGGCGCTGGAAGAGGCCCCGAACGACCCGGTGATCTTTCGCGCACGCGTCCGTCTGATGCGGCAGAGGCCCGGCAAAGAGCAGCTAGAACCGCTGCTGAGCGCCGTGATGGCTCGCCAGGACGCCGAGTCGGCGCCGGTCCGGGAAGTCGCCCGGAGAGAACTGGCCCGGCTGAAGTCCGTTTCAAGAGATTACCGCATCTATCGCGAGGCCGTCGCATTGGCGGAGGAAATCACGCAGCAGGCGGCTCCCGGGGATGACGAAGCCTGGATGCTGCAAGGAGAAGTCAATGCGGCCCATGCCGCCCACTGGCAAACCGCGGTCGCTGCGTACGAAAAGCTTGCCGCATCCTCGCGTCCCGAAGTGCAGGCCGAGGCGCTGGCCCATGTCGCCCGGATTCACGAGCAGCATCGGCACTGGAACGAACAGGGAGAGACACTGGAGTCCCTGCGCCAACTCACCCCCGGTCAGCCGCAACTGCTCATCCAACTCTTGTTGAACGCGGTCCGCCGCAAAGATGCCGAGGTCGCCGAATCGGTTTACCAGGAATTAACGTCCCTGGTGAAAGACGAGCCGCAGTTATTGCTGTGCGAGGTCCTCCGATCGACGTTGAATGATGATCACACCGAGATCGTTTCGAAAATTCTGGCCGCCGAGCAGGACGGCCGCGTCACCGTCGACACGGCCTACGAGTGGCTGAACCTCTTCAAGGCCTACGACGAGTGCGATGCGCTGTTGAAGCAGCATGTGGAATCCAAGAAGCCGGAGGCATTGGCGAAATATGCGCTGTTCCTGGCGTCGCGAGGCCGGACTGCGGAGGCCGTTCCGCTCCTGTCGCAGTTGTGGAAATCCGGGGCACGTGACTCCGCAGCCTCCGTCGCAATGGCCATGACCGCCTCGCCCGTGGTCGTGCCGGCCGATCTCGAAGCCGTTCGGACCGCCGTCCTGAAGCTGGCGGAACGCGATGATGTCACCCTGCCGATGCTCATTGCGGCAGCCGCGCTGGAAGATCACGCCTTGCATCACGCGGAAGCGATGGACATGTACCGCCGGATTCTGGCCAAATCGCCCGACAGCGTCGTCGCGCTGAATAACCTGGCGTTCCTCGAGGCTATCTCGGACGTGAAAGCCGCAGACATCGCCCTGAAACGCATTCGTCATGCACAGGAACTTTCCGGTCCGAACGACCAACTCTTGGATACAGAAGGGGTGGTCCTGCTCCGAAAGGGCGACGCCGAGGCCGCCCGCGATTGCTTCGAGAAGGCGTGGGGCCAGCGACCGGAAATGAATTACCAGGCCCACTTAGGCTGGACGCTGACGGAACTGGGGCAATTCGATGCCGCGGCGGACGCCTTCCAGAAAGTTGACGCCGCCGAACTCCCTCCGCGCTTCCACCCGCTGGAACGCCCGTTGGACGAAGCCTGGCGAAAACAGCTTCGCGACAAGCAACCGAAGAACTAGTCGAGAAACGCGCACTCAGCGCTTCGGCGGCAAGGCCTCCCGGACAATGGCTCCGAAGTCGTCGCTGAGGACCAGGATCGAGAACTTCCCGGCGACGTCGAGATCGTTCGTGTTCAGCGACGCGTAATCGAACCGGCCGCGCAGGTCGGTGTAGCCGTCCTTGTAGAACTTCACTTCGCCAGATGCCGTCTGGGCATACACTTTGACATACGCCTTGGCGACCGGCTTTTTCGTCACGCTGTGCGTCACGGCCACATGGCCATAATTCTCGATGACCTGCACCGACAGCGAATTGGAGAAGTACGGCGACGTTTTCGTCTGCCCGCCGCCGACCACTTCCACCAGCACGTTGCTGTTCTTCAAAGCGTCCGGCAGGTCCAGCGAGTGAGACGACTCGTCCTTCTTCAGCGCAACCGTCAGCGACTTGTTCGGCTTGATCGAAGCGAAGTTTCCGCCGACCTGCTGCACGAACGGGTTGCGGCTGAACAGCAACTCTACGTCCATCTCGTAGAAATTGATCTGTACCGATTCCAGATTCCGGTAATTCAGGTTGATCTTCCTCGCCTCCACCGTGAATTCCAGGCTGGGCTCCGTCGCGGCGAGCAGGGCCTGCTGCTGATCGCGGTTCTCGGCGTCGATGGCGGCGGCATTCTTCCCGGACGCCTCGTCAAGCTGGGCCGAGATCGCGGCGAACGTATTCCGCCAGCGGTCCACCGGATGGTCGGCGTACTTCTCGGCGATCTGCCGGGCCGCTTCCGGCTCGTCGGTGAAGAACTTCACATACGCCGCGCAGTAGTCGTATTGCATCTGTTCGGCGATGTTGTCGCGGGTGACTTTGGCGAACGAGGCGAGGGCTTCTTCGATGCGGTCCTGCAGCAGCAGGTAATACGTCACGCCCAGTTGGTCCTCGTCATTCAGCGTCCGTTCATAGGCGAGTTCTTTCAGGAAGCGGTGATACTGCCACAGCAGACGGTCGTTCACGATCTTCCGCCGCTGCCCGAGCGAATGGGCGCGGGCATTCACGAGCGGCTTGTATTCCAGGTGCTCGTACGTCCTGCGGGCCACCGGGTTGATGGTCAACAGCGACCCTTTCAACCGGCCGCCGGCCTCGTTGACGATATTGTCGGCATGCTGCAGGAATTCGTTCGCCGCCGCCGTGACATTGTGCAGCAGCGCGTAGGACCACAGCGTGTGTTGATAGACGTGCCGCTGGGCTAACAGAGGCAGAAGGGCTTCGAGCGAGGCCTTGTCGTGCAGACGCCACGCAACACGGTCCAGGTTGATCGCGTTAATGTTGTGCGTGTTCAGAAACGTAACCACCTCCGCCAGCGTGCCGTGCTGAGAAACGTAATCCCAGGAGTCCTTGTCGATCTTCGTCGGCTTGTCGACAACGGCGAGCGTCAGCGGATCGGCGGCGGCAATCAGTTTTTCATTCTTGGCGACATGCACGGGGAAATGTGTGAATTCTCCCGCCGCAGGGAAGTAGAAATGATATTCCACAGTCTGCGTATGGTACGGTTCCAGATTCACGTGCAGCGTTTTCGTCGCCTGGCTGTTCAGGACGGGAATCGTTCCGCGGGGAATCTGCACCAGGACGTTCAGCTTCTGACGCGACGAAGTCGGATTGGTAATGACGACCTGGCAGCCGTAGACGGCGTGAATCAGGAATTCCTCGGAGACGAACTTGTCGACCGTTTCGCCGTTCTCGATCCGTTGGCGGTCGCCGTGCCGGAAGAAGTTCTGGCTGACGAGCACCTTCGTCGCGCCGTCCGGCGCGGCGGCGGGCTGAATCTCTTCGTGAAACACGACCAGCGCGCCGCCTGGCGTGAGCTTCATCTGCGTGCCGTCGAACTGGGTCTCGTGCTTTGGCGCTTCAAACGGCAGGTCCAGCACGGCGAGCGCCAACAGCATCTCCGGGAAATTGCGGGACGCCTCGGCGAGATTCTTCGACAGAAACGGAGTCTGCGGATCATGCGCGGCGAAGTCTCTCCAGAAGGCATTCACCGTAATCAGCCCGGCGTGCTGCTGATCGATGGCGAGATGGTGATAATTATTCTCGGCCCATTCCCACGTCTTTTCGAGCTTGCGGTACAACTGCCGGTACGATTCGCGACTGTTGGCGTTGTCGTCAAAGAAGCGATCTGAACGGGCCAGTTGGTCCATGTCCGCCAACTCCTGGGACTCGTCCATGGCGGCGTCTTTGTCGCGCCCGGCGCTGCGGCGGCGAAGCGCCGACCGCCCTTCTTTGGTCTGGGCCTCTCTTTTCGATTTTTCGAGCTGCTCCAACTGGCGGAATGCCTGTTTCTTGGCTTCAGACATCGGCCTTCCCGGAGCATCGCTTGGAGCCGGCGGCGCCTGCGGGGCGGCGGCGGCGGCGAGTTCGGCTAGCTTGCCGTCGCGCGCCATCATCGACTGGTTTTGCTGCAAGACGCTCTTCAAAGCGTCCTTCAGACCAAGCGCGTCGTCCGTCTCCAGGGCGCTGCGCTGCGACGACGTGTCGAACAGGTGAATGAACCGGTCGACATCCGGCGGCAACAGCGCCAGCAAGTCGCCGACGTGCCGGGCTGTCTTCGGGCGCTCGCCCACAATCCTTCGGGCCAGCAGAATGCGTTCCACGATATTCAACTGCCCGAACTTCCAAGGCTGCACATAGTCCGAGAGATCGTCGTCCAGCAGGTAATGATCGAGGAACGTTTTGTCCTTCTTATTCACGAGGTACGGCTCGATCACCCGCTTGAAGAACTCCGGGTCCTTCTGGGAAATGAAAAAGCTCAACTCGTGGCTGGCATATTTCGAATAGAGGGTTCGTTTTTCTTCGGGCTTCAGCTTCGGCCAATTCAGGATGAAGGCGAACTCTGCCAGCTTCGGGTCTTTGTTCAACGTGGCGTACAGGCCGTACACGCGCGACAGGCTGTCATACGCCTCGAATTTCGCCGTGGTGATGTCGCCCAACGTAAAGGCCTGGCCGTTGGGGACGATGCTGATCTGCTTTTGCCGGGTGAAGTGCCCCTTCGGATCGAGGCCGTCCGCCAGGCGCAAGTCGAGAAAGAGCGCCTTCGGCTCCGGCAGCGTGAGGCTGCGGTACGTGGTGTTGAGCGGATCAATGGCGACGACGTGAATGTGCTGGTGCGTGCCGAACGCCTCGCGGTCGATTTCGACCGCGCCGTTTTCGTCGGGAACCAGGTTCACCAGAACGGCGGACGCTGCCGCCAGAAAATCCAGGTCGGCGAAATGGTCGGCGGAGCCTGGCTCGCCCGGTTGACCGATTGCTTTTCGCTGCGCATCGGCTTCGCCCCGTTCGCCCTTGGCGCCGAAATCGCCGCCGGCTTCGGCGATCTGCTCGCCCGTTTCGGTTTCGCGCACGGCCCACGGGTTCAAGAGCAGGGAAGGCCGCTCCAGCATGTTGCCCGGGAATTTGTTCGCGTAGCGGCGGTCGATGATGTAACGATATTCATCGCCGATGTTCCGGCCCGTCAGGTAGACCGACTGCGCCGGGCTGCTCTTGTAGAGATACGGCTCGACATCGCGGACCCGGCTGAGGCGGCCGAAGGCGTCGTACTCCGGCAGGTACCGCGTCGCAAAAATGTGGACGCGAGCGAACTTCGACGCGTTGCGCAGTTGGATCTTCACCTTCTTTTCGTCGGCCGTGATCGAGTCGATCTGCAGCGGCTTCAACGGCTTCGTCTCCAACTGACGGACGTCTCCCACGACGAACCGGCCGAGTTGCTCACCGGCGGCGACGCGCAGCGTGATCTGCGTGCCGGTCGATTTGAGCAGCAGGTCATAATCTCCCGCGGGGAGTTTCGTGATGACCAGCAACCCGTCTTTCACGGCGAGATGCTCGAAGCGGTCGATTCCATAAGACCCGCCGCTGAGTTCCAGCAGCGACAATTCGCCGCGCGAGGGTTCGTTCGCCGTGCCGAGGTACGGCACTGCGATGGTGTCGCCGACGCGGCTGTGCACGGTTTGGGCGTAGGTATGCCGATCACCCGGGAAGGTCCAGGTATGGCTGGTGCCTTCCGGGCCGCTCGCTGTCAGCGAGGCGATGCCGTCCAGTTTGCCGAGGGCAATCCGTCCGTTCGGGTCGGTTTTGAGCACGGCTCCCACGGCGTCGCGAAAATCGCGGTGCTTGAGGCTGAAGGAAGCCGGCTGCGAGGCCTTCGGCTCGCCGGTCCGTCCGCGGAGTTCCAGCACGTAAACGCCATCGGCCCGCAGCAGGTGCAGGTCTTCCACTTTCTCGGTGCGGTCGATGCCGTTCAAAGTGAACGACTCCTGCGCGGCGACATCGACCTTGCTGCCGGTGATCACATGCTTGATCTTGGCCGAGACGCGAAACGTCAGCGCGGCGAGCCGCTGCGGCACCTGGAATTCATGGATCGACTCCCGGTCTTCAAACAGCTTGAAGTTCGGAACATCGACAGCGGATGCCACTCCGTCCAGGTCGGTGCTGGCGATCGTCAGCTTGACGTCTTCGAGCAGTTTCAACGACACGGGCGTACCATTGACCGACAGTCCTGGCCGGATCAATAGCTCTGCCGTTTTTCGGGTGAGCAGCGCTTCCCGATCAACGTAGAAGCCTGCCGTGAACAGGTAGCTTTCCGGTTCGTGCTGGAAGAAGCCGAGCGAGGAATTTGTCGCGCCGTCGCCGCCGGGAACCGGGGCCGTGATGACGATCGGCTGGCGACCGGGATTCGTGCTGAACGGCACCGAGATCTCGCCGTCTTCGCCGGCCTCGTATTCATGGCCGGCCAACCAGACCGAGGCGTCTTTCACCTGCTTGCCGTTCTCATCGAGAATCGTGAACGACTGCCCGGCGGGCGTCGTGCGGACAAGATGCTTGAGATGCCCTTTGCGGATCAGGGCCCGGCTGCTCTGGCCGTTGCCGATGAAGTCGATCACGTAGATCCCGGGCTTTTCGAGCATGGGAAACTCGAACCGGCGTTTGACTCGGCGGAGCGGCGGGTCGTTGTAGGTGTGGGACTGTTCGACATTCGCCACCAGGCCGTCGAGGTTGATGTCGGTGTCGACTTCCCGGCCGTTCTGACGGTAGAAGTTCTGTGCATTGATCTCGAAGACCTTGACGATCAGCGTCGAGGCGTTCTTCACGTGAACTTCCAGCGCCACCGGAGCATCCGAGGCGTAACGAGTCTTGTTTGCCGGATCGAAGTCGAGTTCCACCCGGTCCTTCAACTGGCGGAATAATTCGGGCGGCAACTGCGAGGCCCATTGCTCCGGTTCGCCCAGGCCGTTCACGATTTTCGTCTCGGCGAACAGGTGCTTCAGATAAACGTCATTGATGTACGGCTCGAACTCCTTGGTGTTCTGGGCCTCGACGAAAAAGCGGTCCAGGTACGACCGGACAAGCGGCTCGTCGTTCCCGATGGGCGGCAGCAGCGTCGTGCCGTCATAGTTGGAGTTCAGGTCGCATGCGAAACGTTTCAGGGCTTCAGATTCCTGCATCGCCTTGGAGATGTAGCCGGTCGGCCGGGGGAGCTTCAGGTAGTCGAGCAGCAGCTTCTTGTCAAATTTCCCGCGGCTGCGGTCGAGCAGCAGGCGATGATAGAGGATGTGTGCCTTCAGCGAATTGTGAACCGGGTCCAATCGGTCGGCGAAGGCCTGAAGGCGTTCGAGATATTTCTGCAACTCGCCGGCGTCATGCCGCCAGTCGACATCGGGACCCGGCTGCAGTTTGACGAGATACGCCCGGACGAAATTTTGCTGATTGAGCAGATCAGCTTTGACCTTGATCAAGTCGTCGAGCTGGGCCTTCAACAGTTGACGATGAATGTTGTGCGAACCGAATCCCCCGGAGTTGGCATGATTCAAGTCGTCGACGACCAGCTTGACGATGTTGGCGTAATCGGGCCGGCCCAAACGGTTCAAGAGTTGCCGGCGCTGGTCGGGATTCAGTTCCGTCGCCGTCAGCCAGTCGAGAGCCGTGTCTTCAAACCCGTTGAGGCTGTTGCCATGCCGGGCCAGCGCCTGCTGCTGAAAATTCGCCCGGGAGACGAGTTTCGGATCGAGAGCCGTCGGCAGGTTCGGTTCGGCGTTGAGTTCCTCCTTGCGATGCGGATAGTTGATTCCGAATCGGCCGCGCAGATAGTCGAGCGACGCCTGCGGGGTCTTGTCGTAGGTGAGAAGCGCCCGGCGCGTGCGAACTTCCCAGACGCGCGGCGTCTCGCCGAACCGCTGCACCCACGGGCCGAGCAGCGCTTCCACCTTGTCATGCTGCTCCGTATTCAGCAGATGCAGGCAGTTCCAATAGTAGTAGTCCTCCGTGCCCGGTATCAACTGCTTCAGGGCCGCTTCCCGATCGGGAGACAAGGCGAACGTCTCGACGAACTCAATTTCGCCAGACCAACCCGCGGAGATTCCGTTCAACATCATCATTCCCCACAGCACGAAGCGTTTCATGAATCACTCCCGAGTTGGCAGCTCTGTCTGTATCAAGTTGGAATCGTCGCAGCCAGCCCCGATACGGGACTAAACTGGGATTGAAATGCGGCAGTGTCAAGCAGGTACGGATTCCGCGGTCATCGCTACCGCAGACGTTCGGCTCGTACAAGCCTAACACCCGGCGGCCCCGGCGGGGGATTCCGATCGGCAGGAAATTGCCCGCCCCGACGTTGACATATTGAGACATCCGACCCCGGAGATTCGTTCCCATTTTGTCGCAAGTCGTGTTGAACGATTCAGTTATGCGATAACGTCCCGTTAGGCCGGACTTCAGCACGGGGCTTTCCCAAAGCCCGGCGTCGGCGACGCCGGGACCGATCCCGCTCAATACCATTCCCGTTTGTTCACCACAGTGAGGGGCGGTTCGCCGCGGACGAAGCGGCGGACATTCTCGAGCAGCGTCTCGAGATGCCGCTCGGCGATGCGCGGCGACGCGGCCGCGACATGCGGCGTGAGTATGACATTCGGCATCCGCCAGAGAGGATGATCGGCAGGCAACGGTTCCGTCTCGCAAACGTCCAGGCCTGCCCCGGCGATGTCGCCCGCTTCGAGCGCCGCCGCCAGGTCTGCCAGGTCGACAATCGCCCCGCGGCCGATGTTGATCAGCACGGCCGTGCGCCGCATCTGCTGAATGACACTGCGGCGAAACAGCCGTTCCGTCTCCGGGGTGTGCGGTGCGGCGATCACCACATAGTCGCTGGCGCCGAGCAGGTCGCTTAATCGTTCCATGGGGTCGATGCTGAGCGCGAGCTCCGGCACGGCGTGCACCACCGGATCGACGGCGCGCAGCGTCATGCCGAACGAGGCGGCGCGTCGCAAGATCTCGCGGCCGATGGAGCCGGCGCCGACGACTCCCAGCGTGAGATCAGACAGATGCTGATGCGCGCGGTCGACGGCGGAAACAACGCCGGGGGCGGAGACGAAGTCGGCGACCATCTCCGGATTGCCGACCGGCGCCCAATGCGATTGCCTGAGATAGACGTGAAAGTTGCGGGCGAAACACAAGACCATCGTCAGCGCGTGATCGGCGACGACATCGGAAAACAGGCCCCGCATGTTGCTGAGGACGCACGGATGGTCGGCGAGTGCGGGAAACAGATAATGTTCGAGGCTTGCCGTCGGCGCCTGCACCCAGCGCAATTGATCGGCGGCGCTGAGCAATTCCGGCGTCAGCTTGCCGAAAAAAGCGTCGGCCTGACGAATTTCGTTCATCGCCTGAGCCTGGTCCCGGCAGTTGACGACCTGCATGTTCGCGGCAGCGGATTGCAATGCCTCGCAGCGGCGATCATCGACCAAAGGATAGACGACGAGTTTCATGAGGGGGCTGCTTTCGTAGGGTGGGTCGAGTGCATTGACGAGGCCCATCGATTCGCTTGATCGAAATCCAATTGGTGGGCCTCGCAAAGCCTCGACCCACCCTACAAAAAACTGGGATGGACGGTCCCGCCGACGCTGTCGGCGGGCTTTGAACGAGAAAAATCATTCTCGATTGGCACAACGATTCATCGACGTGTCAAGCAATGAAAACTGTCAAAAGTTCCACATGAAAAAAACACGAACGCGGCCCTTGCTGTCGTACCGCCCACGCGGCAAAATGTCGACCCATGTTCGGTTCTTCGGAACCCGTCCCTCACTTCGCAGACAATCTCATGAGGCCTCCCGATGCGTGTGTTCCTCCGCGGCGTCAACGAAGGTCTGGTGATCGACGACCGTTGGGAAGTCACCGTGCTGGAGATTCAGCCCGGCTGCGTGCGCCTGGCGATTACGTCCACTCGCGGAACGCCGTCGTATCGGGAGGAGACTTTGTACTTCGAAGGGCCGGGAATCGACAGCGACCGGGAACTGATGGAATCCGTAATTCCCTGATCCTTGGGGCCGCGGACTGTTGCCGGCGGAGCAAAACTGCGGACAATATCAGCGAGAGAGGTTTTCGCTGATGAATGCCGCTGCTTCCGCCGCCGATCCGCCCTACACCGACGAGCAACTGACGGCGTACCAGCTGCGCCGCGACCGCTTGCCCCGGCACATTGCCGTCATCATGGACGGCAACGGGCGCTGGGCGCAACGGCACGGGTGGCCCCGGATCGAAGGACATCGCCGCGGTGTGCAGAGCGTGCGCCGCATGGTCGAAGAATGTTCCCGGCTGGGCCTCGAGCAGCTGACGCTGTATTGTTTCAGCAGCGAGAACTGGAAACGGCCCGAACAGGAATTGACGCTCTTGATGCAATTGCTGGAACAGTACCTGATCGAAGAGCGGGCAGAGATCCAGCGGCAGAATCTCCGGTTCGCGGTCATCGGCCGCAGAGAAGGCCTGGGCGCAGGCGTGCTCCGCGAGATCGCCCGCTCTGAAGAATGCACGAGCCAGCACTCCGGGATGCGGCTTTGCCTGGCGGTGAATTACGGCAGCCGGTCGGAACTGGTGGACGCGATGCAGGCGATTGCCCGAGACGTCGCCGGCGGCCGCTTGCAGCCAGACCAGATCGATGAGTCGACCATTGGCGGCGCACTGTATACGGCGGGAATGCCCGATCCCGACTTGTTGATCCGGACTGCCGGAGAGATGCGGGTCAGCAATTATTTGCTGTGGCAGATCAGCTATGCGGAGTTCTGGGTCACGGGCAAATGCTGGCCGGAATTCGAGATCGCCGATTTGCACGCCGCACTCAGAGATTACGCCGCCCGAGACCGCCGGTTCGGAGGGCTTTCGAGCTGACGATCCATGCTGATCTGGCGCATCCTGATTTCCGCCGTGCTGATCCCGCTGTTGTTCACGGCGTTTTACTGGGACGCCCGTCTGGGTACGTCGGCGCCGATTCTCCTGGTGTTCGTCGCGCTGGTCGCCTGGCAGGGATCGTCCGAGATGGTGGACTTGCTGCGCACGCGGTCGTTCACGCCGAATAAATTTTTGGTCGTGACGTGTTCGGTGCTGGTGGCAGTCTCCAGTTGGTATGGCCGATTTCCGCACATGCCGATTGCGATTGCCTCTGACGGCAACACGTTGGCGCAAGTCACGCTGACCTATTCCTGCACGGTGCTGGCGCTGTTTCTCTTCGCCACGTACCGCTACCGCGAACCGGGCCAGAGCATGGAAACGCTCGGGGCGGAATTGCTCATCGTCAGTTACGTCGGCGTGCTGCTGGGCGTCGCCACGCAGTTGCGCTGGGTCGCGGGGCCAAGCGCCGGCTACCTGGTGATCGGCTCCCTGCTGGTGGTCGTCAAGGGAGGCGACATCGGCGCCTACTTTCTCGGGAAATATCTGGGACGCCGCAAAATGGCCCCGCATCTTTCGCCCGGAAAAACCTGGGCCGGAGCGGTTGGGGCGCTCATCGGTTCGGCGCTGGGCGGCGTGTTATGGCTCCGGTACGCGACGCCCCTTTTCAACGCCGCGTGGATCGCCCCGGACTGGCACTGGGCGGCGATTTACGGGCTGATCCTTGGCGTCGTCGGGTTGATTGGCGACTTGTGCGAATCTCTCATCAAGCGGGACGTCGGCAAAAAAGATTCTGCGAGTTTGCTGCCGGGGTTCGGCGGCCTGCTGGATCTCGCCGACAGCGTCCTTTACGCCGGCCCCGTCGCCTATATCCTCTGGAAAGCCCTCCCGCTGGCGACGTGGAAAATTGAGATGTGAACGGCTCGCGCTTTCCCGACCGGGGGGCGTCAGCCCCTTGATGGCGCCGTGTGCGCTTTGAGAGCATCAACAGAGGGCTGACGCCCCCCGCTCAGTTTGTTGCTCGTTCCGGCGGGATGGCGCGGCCGTGGGGGTCTTGAATGGATTGCTTCAATTCGGCGGCGAGGCCCTCACGCAGCGATTCGCCAAGGTAGTGCTCCACCTTTTCCGCCGAGGCATGGACCCGTTCGCCCGGCACGCGAAACTGCTGCGACAAATAGGCTTCCCACAGTCGGTGCGATCGGACCAGCTCGCGCGCCCGATCGCGGCCTGTGTCTGTCAATTGATAACCGTGCTCGGTACCGGTTAGACAGCCCGCCTGGGTCAATCGGCGCGCAGCCAGACGAATCGTCCAGCGCGGCTGTGACAGCAACGCCGTCAGTTGCGGCCAAAGTGCGCGGCGCTGATCGGCCGGCAGCTCTTCCTGGCGATACAGCACGCCCAACAGGTCGTCCGCGGTGATTTGAATCTGCCACCAGCCGTGATCCCATGCTCGCCGCAGCCAGCCGTACTTTGGCCCGGCAACCAGCGCCAGCACAAAGAGCAATCCGGCGGCGAGAGCCATCATCCCGGAGGTTCCGGCCCCTTCCACCTCCGGGTATCCGGCCGCGGAGAACAGGGCTTTCGGAATCACCAGTGCGCCGGCATGTCCCAGTACTGCGCTCAGCCCGGCCGTTAGCACGCTGACGAAAATCATCGAGCGCAACCGGTCGGTCAACAATCGTGCCGTCGCCGCCGGGACAATCAGCATGGCGATCACCAGGATGCTGCCGACCGATTCGAACGCGGCCACCACGGTCGCGGCGGTGGCGGCTGCGGCGCCATAGTTCAGCCGCTGGACACGGAGACCCAGCGTTTCGGCCAGCCCGGGATCAAACGCCGCAAGCTGCAACTCCTTGTAGAAGACGATCCACAACGCCGCGTTCACCAGCGCCATCACGCCGTTGATGACCGCGGCCCGGGGGATTCGGGTGTGCGGAATGTGATCCAGCATCACGGTCTCCAGATTGCCGTAGAGCACGCACCCGGGATCGATGTGCGCCTCGTCGGCGACCAGCCGGATCAGCAGAAGGCCCAGCGCAAAGAACGAGGTGAAGACGACGCCGAGCGCCGAGCCCGCTTCGAGGCGACCCAGCCGCTGCGTCCATTCCGACAACAACACCGCGAGCAAGCCCGAGCACGCCGCGCCGCCGAACAGGACGACATGCCTCAGGCCGGCGGTCTGCGAAACCGGAAACCATCCCGTGTTCTCAAACGCCGTCCAGAAGAGATATCCGGCGACAATGCCCGGGAGCACGGCATGACTCAGCGCGTCGCCCAAGAGGCTTTGGCGGCGCAGCAGCAGATAATTCCCCGGCAGCGCGCAGGCGATCGCCGCCAGCGCAGCCGTGATCACGATCCAGGTATCCAGTTCGATCCATTCGCTGCGCAGCTCGAGCCAGGCATTGATCATCGTGCGGCCTCTGTTCCGGCCGGGCTCGAAGCGACCATCTCATGCGGGCTCAACGGGACCGTTCGGCTGCGCTCTTCCTGCTGCAGCAGGCTTTCCAATTCATCGAGAATGAGCGGATCGAGAATGTGCTCGGCGACGTCGGCGTCGCGGTCCACGTCGATCGGATGCCGGTCGGCAAAGCGAATCAGGTACAATTCCCACAGACGGTGTTTGCGGACGGCCATTTGCGCTTCGCGGACTCCGGACGTGGTGAGATGATACGTCCCCTGGGCATCCGGCCGGATCAAGCCTTCGAGCAGGGCCAGCCGCCAGACGCCTTGCAGGCGCCCCCGTGTCCAGTTCCGCATGGCGGAGAGTTCGGCGAAAGTCCACGCGGGCGAAGTCCAATCGGCGGCTGGCAGAGGCTGAGAGCCGACTCGCCGCTCGACCAGTTCAAAGCAGGCTCGCAGCAAATCGTGCCGGCCGGCCCGTTGCGCGGCCAGCCGCTGTTGCCGCCAGCGGCCCAGCACGCCTCGCTGACTGCCGGCGAACAGGCTGATCGCAAACAGGGCCGTGGCGCACAGGACAATGACGGCGCCCGCTGCCAGCCTGGGAAACGCCGCGCTCAACATCACGCCGCAGCCGGCGCTCAGCGCGCCGAGGACGCCGGAGAGGATCGCCAGCGTGCCGATGCGATCGGTCCAGAATCTGGCCGCGGCAGGAGGAATGATCAGCAGCGAGACGATGAGCAGCAGGCCGACGCATTGCATGCCGATCACCGTGATCGCCGTCACCAGCCCGACCAGCAGAAAATCCAGCGTGCGAATCGGCCAGCCTTGCGTTTGCGCAAAACTGACGTCGAACGACACGACCACCAGCTCTTTCCACAACAGGGCGCACACGAGCAGCACGACGGCAGAGGACGCGCCGATCAGCTTGACATCGGCCAGCAGCAGTCCCGCCGGCTTGCCGAACAGAAAATCCGCCAGGCCGGCCGCCGAGCCCGTTTCCAGACTTTGAATCACCGTGAGCAGCGCGGCTCCCAGTCCGAAGAACAGGCTCAGCACGATGGCCAGGGCGGCGTCTTCGGCGAGGCGTTTCGTCCGGCGGATGCCCTCCAGGCAGGCGACGCCGCACAATGCCGACAGACTGGCCCCGAGCATCAGCCCGCCGAGCGATTTCCCGCCTCCGGGTTGAATCGCTTCTCCGATGAGAAAGGCGAGGCACACGCCGGGCAGGGCCGCATGGCTTGCCACATCGCCGAGCAGGGCCCTCCGGCGGAGAAACAGATGCGTCCCGACCACTCCGGCGCACGCGCCGAGAATGGCCGTTCCGAAGAAGACAACCCGCGTGTTGTAATCCTGCAGACTGACGGCCCGCCAGACCGAATGCGTCGATGCGGCCATTTCCGCCGAACAGGAGTTCGACAAAAGAACCAGGGCGATGACCGACAATGACCAGCGAGAACAGCTTGCTGCGATCGATGCAACCCGCTGGATCCGGCAATCCGCGATCCGCAATCCACAATCCGCAATCCCGCTCATGGCCGCTCCCTGAGCGTCATCTGGTGGCCGACCTGGTCGAGCAGCGCCAGTTTCCCGCCGTACGTGCGCCGCAGATTCTCCGGCGTGAAGACGTCCGCCATCGGGCCGGCGGCGATCAGACGCAGATTGAGCAGCACGACTTCATCAAAATACTCTGCGGCTGTCTGCAGATCGTGATGCACGACCAGCGCCGTCTTCCCTTCCGAGCGTAATTCCCTTAACAGTCCCATGATGGCCCGCTCGGTGGCCGCGTCGACCCCCGCAAACGGCTCATCCATCAGGTACAAATCCGCCTGCTGGACCAGCGCCCGCGCCAAGAAGACGCGCTGCTGCTGGCCGCCGGAAAGCTGGCTGATCTGCCGCGCGGCGAATTCCGCCAGTTCCACCTTTTCCAGCGCCGCCAGCGCCTGCCGGCGGTGTGCGGCCGTCACCGGCCGGCACCAACCGATCCGGCCGTACAACCCCATCGTGACGACATCCAGCGCACTGACCGGGAAATCCCAATCGACGCTGGTCCGCTGCGGGACATAGCCGACGCGCAGCCTTGCCGCGGCGTACGGCTGTCCGAAGAACGTCACCTCGCCGGACAGCGCCGGCAAGAGTCCCAGAACCGACTTGATCAGCGTGCTTTTGCCGGCCCCGTTTGGACCGATGATGGCCACCAGCCGGCCCGGAGGGGCATCGTAATCGATGTCCCACAGCACGGGCTGCCTTTGATACGCCACCGTGAGATCGCGCACGCTCAACGGCGAATTCGGCCGCGAATGATCGCCGTGCACCGGCAGAGCGGATGAGGAACTGGCAATGGACATGGCTCGATTCATCTTAGTCGGGTTCGAGACGTCTTCCCGGAGGATTGCTGCTATCGTGTAGTGGGTCTGTTTGCCTTTCAATGTAGGGCACTTGCTCCGCAAGTGCCAATCACACTTGCGGAGCAAGTGTCCTGCATTATTGAACTGACCCACTACCTGCTATCGTGTCTCCTCTGCGGTCGTCAGTTTGCCGAACAACCCGGTTTCGGGAACCGATCCGCCCAGGGCCCGCGTGATGCGCGTGGCGTTGGCGTCCATCATGCCGAGGTAGGTCCCCTCGTACGTGCCGGCCGTTCCCATCGCGTCGGAAAACAGTTCCCCCCCGATTTGCACGTCGACTCCCCGGGCCTGCGCTCCTTCCCGGACGGCCTGGATTGTCTTCGGGTTGATGCTCGATTCTACAAAAATCGCCGGCACGCGGCGCGCAACGACGAAATCGACCAGGTCGTTCACGTCGCTGACGCCGGCCTCCGATTCCGTCGTTACCCCTTGCACGGAACGGACCGGAATGCCGTACCGCTCCGAAAAATAGCCGAACGCATCATGGGCCGTGATCAAAACACGCTGTCGTTCGGGGATCGACCGAATCGCCTGCTTGATTTTCTCATCGAGCGCTTCCAGTTGCCGCTGGTACCCAGCCGCCCGCTGATGAAAGTCGGCCGCATGGACCGAATCGCGCTCCGCCATTCGGACGGCGATCAAGCCGACGCACTGGCTCCAGGCGGAGACGTCCATCCAGACATGCGGGTCCCAATGCCCTTCGGCTCCTTCCAGCTTTCTGAGTCGGGCCGGGGCCAGTACCTCGGTAACGGCGAACACCGGCTTGCCGCCGCGCGACAGATGCGTGAACGACTCGACCATCCGGCCCTCCAGCGTCAGGCCGGAATAGAAGACCACGTCTGCATCGAGCAGCCGTTTCACATCGTGGCGCGTCGGCTTATAGAGATGAGGATCGACCCCGGCGCCCATCAACGCCGTCACCTGGCATTCCTCTCCGGCCACGGCTCGGACCAGGTCGGCAACCATCCCCGTCGTGGCGACAAGCTTGCGCACCGATGGGGCAGGGCGGCCGGTCGCGGCAGTGGCCTGCGCCGTCTCAGGAATCGTCGACGAAGCACACCCGGACGCCCCGATCGCCAGGCAGCCGATCATCCATGCCAGTAAGGCGATGCAAAGGCTTCCGGCCGGAACGCGTGATCGTAACATAATGCCATTTATCGGGAACGGAATGTGGAAAACATTATTTTGATTCATCAAAATATCGCTGGCGTCTCGTCATGTCAAGGGAAATTGCCGCTCAAAGAATCTGAGGAGTGCGAGACATTCTGTCCCAGAATGTCTCGCATTTGCTCTGCAAGTACTGAAACACCTGCGGTGCAAGTCTCCTGCATTGAGCCGAACTGGACCGCACCCGAATCCAGTTCCAAGGCGACGCAGCCTCTGCCTCAGGTTATGATCGTGGGTATCAGATCATGGTCCGGCGATCACGATCAGGGACTTGGCTTCCTACGGAATATTGCGATATGTGGCATCACACCTGGCGAACGAATGTCTGCTTGTGGATGGCGGTTGGCATGGTCTTGGCAACGGGTTGTCAGGAAAGCCGACCCCGGACGGAGACGCCGTCGGACCGAACCGCGACCTCGTCCGCGGCGACCGCCGACAATCCCCTTCCAGCGGGCACCGAGTCTGCACAGCGTCCGAAGCGCTCCGGCCCGATTCGCCTGGGCGGCACTGCCGGGGCATCGTCCGATCCGGCGGATCCGGCTGCGTCTGCGGAGTCGATCCTCGCCGCCTTGCAGCCGTTGCAGGTTTTGCTGGGCCAATGGAACGGCACCAGCCGCAAGGCCATTGCCGATCAGCCGAACTGGGTCTGGGACTTTCAGACCGATCCGAATCAGCCGGCGCTGGTGCTGGCCTCTCAGAATGGGGAATATCTGCGCGAGGCCCGGCTTACGTATCTGCCCCAACGTCAATCCTTTCAGTTGACAGCGGTCGACAGCGACCGGCAGAGCCGCGTGTTCCAGGGGACATTCACCGAACCCGTGCAGGACATCCCCGGCGACGATGACAAACTGCAGCGGACGTTCAAACTGCAACTGACCGAAGCCCAGCCCGCGACCGACGGGGAAATCTGGCAACTGGTGTTCGCGCAGCAGGAGAACAATCGCTACATCGTGGAAGTGAACCGGAAGCGAGGAACAGGTGCATTTGCCCGCATCGATACCATCCACACCCAGCGCGAAGGGACATCGTTTGCCGTCAGCGCCGCTGACTTCGGCGAGAAAACTTGCATCATCTCGCAAGGTCTCGGCACGATCCCCGTCATTCACAAGGGCCAGTCTTACTGGGTCTGCTGCACAGGCTGCAAGGCGGCGTTTGAAGACGACCCGGAGAAATGGATCGCCAAGTACGAAGAAAAGAAAAAAATGAAACCGTGAGCGTCTCTGTTGAGCCGCTCGCGCAGCGAGCGCTCGCTTCAGGCAACCGCCGCCGGCTGCGTGACGTCGCCGGCCAATGCCACGAGTTTCCGCAGGCTGAACGGCTTCGGCAGAATGGCGGCGAGATTCAATTCCTGCTGCAGCGTCTCCAGGGCCGTCGGCTGGCACGCCATCGACGACAGCACGATCACCGGCATGTCAACTGTCTCGGCGCAGCTCCGCGCCTGGCAGATCAGCTCGATCCCGGGAAATTGGAGGTCGGTGATCAACAGTTGCGGCCGCACCCGTTGGATCACGCTCCACGCCGACTCGGCGTCGTGAACCGTATGCACTTCAAAATCGGCCCGCATGAGCCGGCAAGAGATCATCCGCGCGACGTCCGGCTGATCATCGCAGAGCACGACATGAATCGACATGGCCCGTCACCTTCGGAATAGGGTTTCCGTCCTCCGCAGACCGTGCGGATGCGCAAACCTAGGTCACGAAAGGAAGGTTGTCCAGTCGCCGGGTTGAAAAGTGCGGTCCTCCCGGTCGTAGCGATTCTGATCGCCCGGCACGTCCCGAGACCGCCTCGTCAACAGCGACCACAGGTAACGACATCGTGCTCTCAACCGAGCTTTCAACATCCATGGCGAAGGAGTTGCGTCCGTGCGCAGACGCTCGTCACCATTTCAATTCACCCTGGTTTTCGCACGGAAGAAGCGGGCAACGAACGGGCGCAGCAAATGACAAATGAAGCCGTCGGAGAATCATCGGCCGCCGCTGTTCTCCAGGCTCATCGGATGGGCCGTCTCCGCAGGCATCGACGCATGCGCTGTTGATCGTCGTCTCGGGCGGGCGGCTTGTACTCATCGGTGCGACTCCTGGTTGTGGTGCATGGTCTTGACGAAGGGTATTCGCCAGCCGGCTCGAAATCTTGGCTGGAAATCGCAAGAACTGAAATTTTCCGGCTTTCTTTCGACCCGGCCGCCGGTCTCAAGGCGTTCATCCCGGGTTGCCAGGTTCTGTGAACTTCGGGACAATCGTTTCTGCATCAAACGAGGGATGTGAACCGCAACAGGCAGGAATCATGGCAAATCGGACGTCGTACCCATTCACGATCAGCGCGCAGCACCGCTCGGATTTGAGCGTGGCGCTGGCGCCCGGCCGCTGTGCGGTGGCGACTCTCCTCTTGCGACCGCGGGCACAGCAGACTCCCGAGGAAAGAACCTACTTGGGAAGCGGTGGTTTGCGGCATCAATGGGGACTAGGGATCGGTCCCGACCCCTGCAACAAGTTTTATGTGATGCACCGCGCCGTTCATGAAGATTTTGAGACGGCGGAGCTGGCAATTCAGTTCAAGTCGAATCCGGGACTTTCGACGACCGAACAATGCGGCAATTGCGGCTATTTGCCTGCCTCAATCCGCTACACCGGCCCCGATCTGGGCGTCGTGGTCGTGTCCCGAAGTGATGACGGAGCTACCATTGCCGTCCGTGCGTATGATCTCCTGGGGGCGACGCTCTTGTCGGACGACTTTTGCGCGGCCATTCCCGACCACTGGAATGGCGACTGTTCGATCAGCCTCAGGGGCGACAACTGTTTGGCGTCCGGCGTGATCACGATTTAGAGCGCCGTCAACAGGCGACTCGGAACAGACGGCGGACCGGCATGCCCCCGGCTTCGTAGATTCCCAATTCCCACTTGCGATCATCCCGTCCGAAAAAGCGGCGCACACTGCGCTGGAATTGACGCGAATTGCGCCGCATGGAGAACCTGGAAATGCAAAAACCCCTTGTTTCCAAGGGGTTCGTGTCGCGGGGATGGACGATACAGGACTCGAACCTGTGACCTCCACGATGTCAACGTGGCGCTCTAACCAACTGAGCTAATCGTCCGGTTGCCTTGACGGCCATGCCAGGATAAAGAATCGCGGCGGAGGGTTCAAGGAGACGGCTCTCGGATTCGATTGGCCATTCGTCTTGGCAGCGACATTCCAAGCGTGGTGCGGTCCCGTCTCTTCCGGTATGATGGGGCGAAAATCTCTCTCGGGCGGGTTGTTTCCGCCGCATGGGTCGCCTGCCAGGATTTCCTCGTGTCGAGCGGATTGAACTTCTTCAAGAATCTGTTTCAGCCGGGGGGCCGCGTCCAGAAGGTCGACATCACCCGGCGGTTCGAACTGATCAGCCGCGTGGGGCAGGGAAGCATGTCCAAGGTCTGGCGCGCCCGGGATTCCATGTCCGGCAAACTCGTCGCCTTGAAGATTCTGGACGCCGTCAAGACGAAGCGACTGGAATCGCGGTTCATTGGCCTCAAGAAACCGACCGAAGGCGAGGTCGCCCTGCAGCTCAAGCACCCGCATATCGTTCAGACCTACGAGCACGGCGTCACCACCAACAACGAACAATTTCTGGTAATGGAATTCGTCGAAGGCGTCGGCCTGAGCTATCTCATCGACGTGCAAAACGAAGCCATGCGGGAAAATCGGCTCCGGTTCATGATCGAACTCGGCGAAGCGATCAGCTACTTTCATCAGCAGAACTGGATTCACCGCGACATCTGCCCCCGCAACATACTCCTCGACCGTGACTACTCGCTGAAACTCATCGATTTCGGCCTCGTCGTCCCGAATACCGAGGCCTTTCAAGCTCCCGGCAACCGCACCGGCACGGCAGAATACATGGCGCCCGAGTTAATCAAACGGCAGCGGACCGACCAGCGGATCGACATCTTTTCCTACTCCATCACCTGTTACGAAATGTGGGCCAGGAGAAAACCCTGGGGGGCCGGTGAGACGCTGGAGACCGTGCTTCAGCACATCAACACGCCGCCGGACCCGATCCAGGAGCATGTGCCGAAGATCGACAAAACCGTCGCCGAGACGATCATGCAGGGCCTGGCGCTCCATCCCGACGATCGCTGGCAGACGGTCGCTGAAATGCTGACGCCGCTTCGGTCCGTTTCTGAGAAATTGCACGGACCGAGTTGAGACGGCCCGTTCCCTGGGCATAGCTTTCGTGCCGTTCCACGCAGGAACAACACTGACATCGCCTCGTTCCTGGAGCCGCACCGGATAATCTCATGGAGGAAACGCCAACGATCCGCCGCGTCCCTGGCTTGCGCGCCCCGTCGCCCGGCAACTCGCCCGGCCTGCGTGACCTGAATCCGCCGCAGCGCGAGGCGGCCTCCACGCTGCGCGGCCCGGTGCTGGTCCTCGCCGGCGCGGGGACCGGAAAAACTCGCGTCATCACCTACCGCATGGCCGAGTTGATCCGCCAGGGCGCGGAGCCGGACCGCATTCTTTCGGTGACGTTCACCAACAAGGCCGCCCGCGAAATGCAGGAACGCATGGGGGCCCTCATCGGTCAGCGGCTCAAGCGGCGTCCCTGGATTTCCACCTTTCACGCGCTGTGCGTTCGGATTCTGCGCGAGGAAATTGAAGCCCTGGGCTATCCGGCGAAGTTCGTCATTTACGACCGCGGCGATCA
The DNA here is from genome assembly GCA_964388415.1 of uncultured Planctomycetaceae bacterium. Taxonomy (GTDB): domain Bacteria; phylum Planctomycetota; class Planctomycetia; order Planctomycetales; family Planctomycetaceae; genus CAZDGB01. Next base: position 133,699 of record CAYMAO010000006.1, read on the forward strand.
GGAATCGGCCGCGCGCAAGGCCCTGCGCGACATCCGTGTCACCGACGCGGCACTGAGACCGGCCGATCTGCTGAACCAGGTCGGCCGTTGGAAGATGGTCGGCATCGAGCCGGACGGCGCCGCGGATTTTTCCGACGATGACCGCGGCTTCCTCGCCGCCGCCGGTTATCGCCGGTATCAAGCCCAGCTTCGCGCCGCCGGCGCGGTCGATTTCGATGATCTCCTCTTGCTGACGGTCAAGCTGTTCGAGAATTTTCCCGACGTCCTCCAGCGGCAGCAAGACCGCTTTGATTTCGTGCAGATCGACGAATATCAGGACACGAACGACATGCAGTTCCGGCTGATCGAATCGCTGGTCCGGCCGCATCGCAACTTGTGCGTGGTGGGGGACGACGACCAGTCGATCTACGGCTGGCGCGGCGCCGAAGTCCGGCACATTCTCGGCTTTCATCAGCATTTTCCCGGCGCGAAAGTCGTCCGCCTGGAAGACAACTACCGCTGCACCGCGAATATCCTTGCGCTCGCCAACCGGTTGGTGAAGCACAACCGCAGCCGGCATGAAAAAACGCTGGTGGCCCACAAGACCGGCGAAAACGATGTCGTTCTCCGCGACTATCCTGACGAACAGACCGAGGCCGAGGCCGTGGTGCGAGAGATCAATTTCCTGATCCAGCAGAAAGGCATTCCGCCCAGAGACCTGGCGATTCTGTTCCGCACCAATGAGCAGCCGCGGCTGTTCGAGGCCGAACTGCGGCGGCTCCGCGTGCCCTATACGTTGGTCGGCGGGCAATCATTTTTTGATCGGAAGGAAGTTCGCGATGTGATGGCGTATCTCCGGGCCATCGCGTTTCCCGCGGATGAAATGTCGCTGCTGAGGATCATCAATGTCCCTGCACGGGGCATCGGCGACGGGGCGTTGGATAAGCTGCTTTCCCGGGCCGTCAAACAGGGACAGCCGCTCTGGGGGACGATCCCGGACAGCCTGGCCGCGAAAGAAATGACCGTCAAAACGGCCGGCGCATTGCAACAGTTTCAGCAACTGCTGGAAACTTTTCGCCAGCGGAGCTTGCAACCTGGCGTTGACCTGGCGGCGCTTTTAGACGACTGGCTGGAGACGATCGACTACGATTCCGAAGTCGTCAAGCAATACAAAGAACCGGCCCAGCAGGAGGCCCGGCGCACCGTGCTCGCCGAATGCAGTCAGGCATTGCGGGAATATCAGCAGCGGGCGCAGCGGCCATCGCTCGAGGAGTTCCTGAATGAGACCGTGCTGGCTGGCCGCGATGAAGACTTCGGAGAAAAGGACGAGTTGCAGGCGAACGCCGTCTGCCTGATGACGCTGCATTCCGCCAAGGGGCTGGAGTTTCCCCGGGTCTACCTGGTCGGCCTGGAAGAGGGGATTCTGCCGCATCAGCGGTCGGTCGACGCCGACCTCAACGCCATCGAAGAAGAGCGGCGGCTGACGTACGTCGGCATCACCCGGGCCCGCGATTTTCTGATGATCTCCCGCGCCCAGACGCGCACCAAATGGGGCAAGCGGAAAGAATCGATTCCGTCGCGGTTTTTGCTCGAAATGCAGGAAGAAGACGCGGCCGAATCGGACGGCGGCGAAACGGCAGGCAACTGATGACACTCATCCTTGGCATTGATACGAGCGGGCTTGCCGGCAGCGTGGCGCTGGCCCGGGACGCGACCGTCCTCAAACAGCGCTCGCTGGAACAGGCCGGGCGCAGACATGCCCAGACGCTGATTGCGGAAATCGCCGCGCTGCTCACGGCTCACCAGTTTCAGCCCAAAGACTTGTCCGCCGTCAGCGTGATTCGCGGACCGGGCAGTTTCACGGGACTTCGCGTCGGCATGGCGTGCGCCAAGACGCTGTCGTACTCGCTCAGGGTTCCTCTGATCACAGTCGATACGTTTGAGGTCATCGCCGCGCAATGTCCGCCGGAGTGGTCCGCCGTCTGGATCGTCGACGACGCCCAGCGCCAGGAATTGTTTGCCGGCCGGTATCTGCGCGTCGAAGCCGACACCTGGCAATTGCAGGGTGAGCGGTTCCTCGTTCCCGCGCGCGAGTGGCTGACATCGCTGCCGGCTGAAGTTGTGATTGTCGGCCCCGGAACTCAAAAGATTTCCGTGGACCTCACGTCGCCGCAGATCGTGCGAGACCCCGGTATCAGCTTGCCGCGCGCCGAAACTGTGTGCCGCTTGGCGGATCGAAAGTTCGCTGCCGGCCAGGTTGATGATTGCTGGACGGCGTTGCCGTTTTACATCCGCGTCAGCGGTGCGGAAGAGAAGGCCGCCCAAAAGACATCGTCACTGAGCAATCCACCTTGAACATTGACAGCGGCGTTTTCAGAAGGCAAAGATGATCTTGCCACAAAAAGCACAAAAACACACAAAATGCAACGCACTGTGAGCAGCGAGTTTATTGACAACGGCTTAAAAGAAGAGGTTTGACCGCAGATTTCGCAGATTGACGCAGATTTTTTTTCGAGCCAGCGAACCTCGTTTTTTGCGCTTTTTGTGCCTTTTTGCGGCCAAGCCTCTATTGCTTCTCCTGCAAAGATTCCGCCTGGTTCTGATCCGTGCTCATCCGTGTTATCCGTGGCAAACTCGCTTTGCGATCTTTACAACTTGGCGACTTTGCGCGAGACGCCTTTTCAGTTCGGGTTGCGGGTCTCCCGCGCTGGGCGTTTTGCGGCCAATCGCCTTAAGGTGATTCCACTCGGCCAACTCCAGCAGCGATCACGCGAATAATTCACGGATCGGGTCGCCGTGTTCGACGAGCCGGGTCGGGCGGCCGACTTTGTCGGGGAGCATCTGGGCGTGATCGATGCCCAGCGCGCGATACAGGCTGGCGATGAGGTCGCCGGGGCCGAGCGCGCGGTCGGCCGGTTCGCCTCCGTTGGAGGTCGTCGCCCCGATGATCTGGCCAGCGCGGATGCCGCCGCCGGAGAGGACGGCCGACATGGCTTTCGGCCAATGACCGCGGCCGGCGTAACTGTCGACTTGCGGTGCGCGGCCGAACTCGCCGTACGCGGCGACCAGCACCTGGTCCGACAGGCCGCGCTCGCGGAGATCTTCAATCAGCGTGGCGAATGCCTGGTCGTACATCGGCAAGCGTTTGCGGAGATTCTTCTCGATCGTGTAATGGTCGTCCCACCAGTCGACGTCTTTTTCATACAAGTTGATCGTGACAAACGTCACCCCGGACTCCACCAGCCGGCGCGCCAACAGCGCCCCCTGGCCGTAAGCGTGACGGCCGTAGCGGTCGCGCAGGGCCTCCGGTTCGCGGGTGACATCGAACACCTCGGCGATGCGCTGGCCCGTCATCAGGTGAAACGCCTGCGACCGGGCCGCGGCCATCGGCTGCGTGGCGAGATCGTGGTCGAGTTCGGTTCGCAGCGAGTCGATCCGCTGCAACAACCCCCGGCGATGGCTGAGCCGGCCGAGGTCCACGTCTTTGGCGAACCGAAATTCCGGCGGGCGATAATTGCCCAGCGCCGGGTCGCCGCCGGCGTTCACCGCGTTGTATTGGCTGCCGAGATAATTGGCCGCTTGATAAAATCCCAGGTGAGAACGGTAATCTTCCGGGATGCAGACATACGGCGGCATGTCGGGTTGATTCGGACCGCGAAGCTTCGCGACGATGGCTCCTTCCGCCGGGTTCTGCTGGCCCTTTTCGCGGGCCTGAAATAACGGGTGCCCCGTCTGCAGATAATGGCTGCCGTCGTCGTGCACGGCGAGATGATGCGTGATCGACCGGATCACCGACAGATGCTTGCCGATGGCTGCGTGCCGGGGCATCAGGTCGCAGACATCGAGTCCCGGCAGGTTCGTCGCGATCGAGGAAAACGGCCCGCGAACCTGTTCGGGGGCGTCCGGCTTGCAGTCATACGTGTCGATATGCGACGGCCCGCCCGCCATCCAGAACAAAATCACAGACGTCTTCCGATCCGCTTGCGAGTTCGCCGCCTGCAACTGCGCCAGTTGGCTCGTCGCCAATCCGCCGAATCCCCCCATCCCCAGTTGCAGAAAACTGCGCCGCGGCAAACCGGCCGGCGTGGAATCGGCGTTCGCGAAGAGGTTGAACATGGAAGCGGACCTTCAACAGTAAAAAATCCCGCCGATACCTTCGGCGGGCTTTGGACTCACACAATGACTTCGGGGATTGGCTGGCCGTGGTCCAACACGGGGACCGGGCGGTTGAACTTGTCGCGCACGCGGGTTTCGCCATCGATTCCCAGGCAATGATACATCGTCGCGGCGATGTCCGCCGGGCCGATGGGCCGGGTGATCGGATACGCGGCCTGCTTGTCGCTCTGGCCGACGACTTGTCCCGTCTTCACACCCGCCCCGGCGAAGAACATCGATCCGCAGGCCCCCCAATGATCGCGGCCGCCCTGTGTGTTAATCTTCGGCGTCCGGCCAAACTCCGTGAGATAGACGACCAGCGTCGATTCCAGCATACCGCGCTGTTTGAGATCGGTGATGAGCGCGGCGAACGCCTGGTCGACGCCGGCGACGTTGTAGCCTCGCTTCACCATCTCCGACACATGCGGGAACTTCTGGGCCGGGACGTTGTGAATATCCCACAGGTTGCCGTAGTCGTTGTCGTAACCGTAATCGACCATCACGAAGCGGGCGCCGGCTTCCACGAGTTTGCGGGCCATCAGGCAGCGGCCGCCGATTTTTGTCCGGCCGTAATTCTCACGGACCGACGGAGGTTCCTGAGTGACATCAAACGCCTGCCGGACTTGGGGCGCGGCAAGAAGCCGCAGCGCGCCTTCGTAATTTCCTTCGACGCCGTTAAAACCGCGGAGACCATCCGCGGCCTTTAATCCGGTCTCCAGCGTCGTCCGCAAATCCGACCGGCGCTGCAGCCGGCCGATCGTCAGTCCTTCCGGATAGCGCAACTCGGGCGGGTTGAGATTCTCTTCGGCGAACGGCGACGGATTCTCGGATTTCTCGCCGACCGTAAAGTCCGGCTGCTCCGGCTGCCCGCCGACGCAGAACGGCGCGTACTGGTTGCCCAGCCAACCGCCGACGAACAACGGATATGGCGGCGGACCAGGCCGAGTGATGCCCGGTACGGCAATGTACCCAGGCAATCCGTTTCGCGGTCCCAGCAGGTATTGAATGATGGCCCCGATGTTCGGCTCGGTGAACAACTGGGCCTGTGTCACCTTCCGGCCAGAAAGCGTGTAAACCTGACTCAGGAGATGATCGTCGCTGTCATGAGAAAAGGCCCGCACCACGGCGAGATCGCTGGCGATGCGCGCCAGGTTCGGACAGGCCTCATTAAAGAACACACCGGGCAGCGAGGTCGAAATCGCTCCCAGCGTGCCGCGAATATTTTCCGGGGCCTCGGGCTTCGGGTCAAACGTTTCGAGATGGGTGACTCCGCCGCCGAGCCACAGATAGATAATCGACTTCGCCTTCGCCGCCGGATCGGGTTCAAACGCCGCCTGGGCCGGGCTGAACAGCGACGGCCAGACCGCCGATGACAAAGCCAGCGGTCCGATCTTCAGCAGGTCGCGCCGGGCGACCATGCTGTGCAGGAGATGCTTACGCAGCGGAGAAATTGCAGACCGTGTCATCAGGAATGATCTCCGCCCGAACACTCGAAACCACGGGGACTCGATTCAGTATACCTTGTCGGCACATTCGGCAGCAAGATATCAACGAGTTTTCATGAGTCGGCGCGGCCAACCTCAGGAAACACGTTTTGAAGGGTGCGGTCGAGGCTTCTCAGGGCCAACGCCTTTTTCAAAGTCGGGTTTGCCGAGTCATCGAGGCGAACCGATTAAATTTCGATCACCCTACGGCTTGCCGTTCTCGAAAAAGGCGTTGGCCCTGGGGATTTGCGATGGCCTCTTGCAATGCTCTTCAGCGGGGAATACGATCATTTTCGATGAGGCGCACTGTGGCGATGCACCTTTCCAGTAGGGTTCCCGATGGGCAGCGCAGACCAGCCAGACTTGCACGGAAATCCCGCGCCTCGGGATGCCAAAGGGACGGTAATTCACGCCGCGCCTTGGATCACCCTGCCGCGTTTGCTGGCAATGGCCGGCGTCCTGGGACTTCTCGCATGGGGCCTTGTCACGCAAGGCAAGGTCCTCTTCCGCGGTTCCAAACCCGACGTCCAGGCGAAACCGGAACCCCCGCCGCTCGACTACCTGCCCATCTATTACGATCTCGAAACCAGCGGGTATTCCTCCGTCTTTACGAGCATGAGCCTCGCCCCGTGGTCAGCCGATGCCTCGATGAAAGAATATGCAGAGACGTACCTCAACGCCGTGCCGCAAGGCATCGCGGCGATCAACTGGCACCTGGAGCGCGGGTTTCATCCGATAATGCTCTTGCAAATGGCGAGCCTGTATCAGGCGAGCGGAGACACCGCCTCGGCGTACCAGACGCTGGAAGAACTGCAATCTCGGATCATGGGGACCGAGCACGAGGCGCCCTGGCTTTATACCGTGATTTTCTACAAGGGCGCGACGGCGCTGCGGATGGGCGAGAACGAAAACTGCATTCTGTGCCGCGGCGAGAGTTCGTGCATCTTCCCCATCGCCGCAGCCGCCTATCACACGAAGCCCTCCGGATCGCGCCTGGCAATCCAGCACTTCACCGAGTATCTCGAGCGGTTTCCCGAAGATCTCGGCGTGAAATGGCTGCTCAACCTGGCACACATGACCCTGGGCGAACACCCCGAAAAAGTCGACCCGCGCTATCTGTTGCCGTTGGACCATTGTGAAAAGTCGGAGTTCGATCTCGGCAAATTCCGGGACGTCGGCCATCTCGTCGGCGTGAACCGGCTCAATCAGTCCGGCGGTGCGATCCTGGACGATTTTGACAACGACGGCCTGCTCGATTTCGTCGTCACCTGCTGGGCGCCGTCTGAGCCGATGGCCTTTTATCGAAACCTGGGCGATGGGAAGATGGAAGACCGCACCAAGGCCGCAGGACTGGAAGAGCAACTGGGCGGACTCTACTGCGTCCAGACCGATTACAACAACGACGGGTACTTGGACATCTTCATTCCGCGCGGCTCCTGGCTGCCGCTCGAACTCAGCCAGCGGCCAAGCCTGATGCGGAATAACCGCGACGGCACATTCACCGACGTCACCCGCGAAGCCGGCCTGATGACCCCCACGAATTCGACCAGCGCCTCCTGGGCCGATTACGACAACGACGGCTGGCTTGACCTATTCATGTGCTGTAAGAATCAGCCTTGCTTGCTCTATCGCAACAAGAGAGACGGAACCTTCGAAGAGGTCGTGGCCCGCTCCGGGTTGCCGACCGACCTGATCCAATGCCTCGGTTCTGCGTGGATCGACATCGACAACGACGGTTATTCCGAACTGTTTGTCAACATCTCCTCCGGTCTGGTGGGACTTGGCGGCAAAGGCGTTGCCCGGCTGTTCTACAACAACCGCGACGGCACGTTTACGGAGTGCACCAAGGAACGGGGAATCGATGGGCCCGTCTCCGGCTTTTCGTGCTGGGCCTTCGACTTCGACAACGACGGCTGGCTCGATATTTTCGCCACCAGCGGCAGCCACACCCTCGACCAGGTCGTCCAGGGGCTGCTCGACCTCCCGTGCGACCAGAAGAACACGGCAAAGCTGTATCGCAATCTGGCCGGCAAAGGTTTCCAGGACGTCACCCAGGAAGCCGGGTTGGGCAAGGTCTATTCACCCATGGGAAGCAACTTCGGCGACCTCGACAACGACGGCTATCTCGACTTCTACCTGGCCACCGGCGACCCCAGCATCGCCACGCTCGTCCCCAACCGGTTATTCAAGAACGTCGACGGCAAGAGATTCGCGGAGATTACCGGAACATCAAGAACCGGCCATCTGCAAAAAGGGCATGGCGTCGCGTTCGGCGACTGGGACCGCAACGGCACCGAGGACCTCTTCGTCCAACTGGGCGGAGCCATTCATGGCGACAGGTATCACAACGTCCTCTTCCAGAACCCCGGCCACGGAAACAACTGGCTGTCGGTCAAGCTGATCGGCGAGAAAAGCAACAAGGCCGCCATCGGAGCCCGCATCAAGGTCGTGACCACGGGCGACGAACCGTTCACCGTCCACCGGCACGTCACCTCCGGCAGCAGTTTCGGAGCCAACCCGCTCGAACAGCATTTCGGCCTGGGCCAGGCCGACCGCGTCGCCGAACTGGAAATCCACTGGCCGACCACCGGCGAAACGCAAATCTTCCGCGATCTCGACGTCAACCAGAGCGTTGTCGTCACGGAATTCGCCCAGGACTACCAGCGGCGCTCCTGGCAACCCATCCCCCTGCCGGAATGACCGCGGGTGGGCCGGTTAGGATGGGGGCAGTGACGTCGGCAGAGATATTTTCGTTGGCGAGCAACCGAAGCATCAAGGCGATCCCACGGGATAGACCTTTTCCGAGCGCAGCATTTCTTCCGCATAAGCCAGGCAAGCGAGCAAGTCTTCGTGCGTCAGGCCGGGATAGTTGCGAAGAATCTCCGACTCATTCCAGCCTTGAGCCAGCAGCCCGATCAGGAACTCCACGCTGAGACGCGTGCCGCGGACGATGGGTTTGCCGGTGAGGATCGCGGGGTTGATGATGATGCGGTCGGACACGGGGAGCCTTTCAAAATTGTCGTTGCATGTTTGAGACTTAGGGCTCGTTTACTGAATCAAGCTCAAAAAAAGACGCCCCTGAATTCGGGAATTCATCGTCTTCCTGGACCCATTTACAAAGGAGCAGAACCGATCCATCGGCAGCATCATACTTTGTCGCAGTCATGAACCAATTTTTCTTTGGAATTGGTGTCCCGTAGTTTCCTGTGTAGATGATCCCTCCATCAGTCGAGTACAGGACTGCATGAAACAACTCGCCATGCTCGTCCCAATCAATTGCGACTCGCTTTTTTGTGATGACAGCTTCGCTCACTGGGAAATCGGCATCATCAATATCCCTTTGCAACTCAGTAACAACGCCTGAAAATTTCATGTCTTCTCCCTTGGATCACTCGTGAATGGCCTCAAAACACCTCCGGCTTCAGCAGCGGGAAGAAGATCACGTCCCGGATGCTTTGCGTGTTGGTCAGCAGCATCACCAGGCGGTCGATGCCGATGCCCATGCCGCCGGCGGCGGGCATGCCGACTTTTAAGGCCCTTACGAAATCGTGGTCCATCTTCGCCATCGAATCGTTCTCGTCGAGGCCGGCAAGCTGCGTGCGGAACAGGTCTTCCTGAAGGCGGGGGTCGTTCAGTTCGGTGTAGGCGTTCGCCACTTCCAGGCCGTGCACGAAGAGTTCAAACCGCTCGGCAATGCTCGGGTCGGTGGCTTTCCGCTTGGTGAGCGGGCACATCGCGGCGGGGTAATCGATGACGAACACCGGGCCGATGAGGGCGTCTTCCACGGTGGCCTCAAAGACGTCGTTGATGATCACATCCGGATGCCGGCCTTTCGTTTCGATGTGCAGCGACTTCGCCTTTTCGGCGACGGCGGCCGCGTCGGACATCTCGCAGCCGGCGTGTTCGCGGAAGAGGTCGCCGTATTTCGCCCTTTGGAACGGCGGCGTGAAGTCGATCGTGCCCTCATTCCATGGAACCACCGTCGTCCCATTCGCGGCGAGAGCGGCCTGACTGATGATCGCCTCGGCGAGGTCCATCATCGACTCATAGTTGCCGTAGGCTTGATAGAGTTCGATCATCGTGAATTCAGGGTTGTGCGTCCCGTCGACTCCTTCGTTGCGGAAGACCCGGCTCATTTCGTATACGCGTTCAATGCCGCCGACCATCAGCCGCTTGAGATGCAGTTCCAGCGCGATCCGCAAAAACAAGGGAATATCGAGCGCATTATGATGCGTGACGAACGGCCTCGCCGCGGCACCGCCGGCAATCGCGTGCAGCACGGGCGTTTCGACTTCGAAGAACTCGCGGTCCTTGAGCGTCGCACGGATCGAGTTCATGATCGCCAGCCGCTTCAGCATCCGGTCCAGCACGCCTTCGCTGTAGATGAGGTCGGTGTAGCGCTGCCGGAGCCGGGTCTCCATATCTTCCAGGCCGTGCCATTTCTCCGGGGGGATGGCGAGCGACTTGCACAGGCAGTGGAGCTTGTGGACGAAGACCGTTTTTTCGCCGGTCTTGGTGACGCGGAGCGTGCCGTCGACGCCGACGAGGTCGCCGCGCTCCAGGCATTCCATCAGGGCCCAGACGTCGGAAGCGACATCCTTCTGCGAGATCATCAATTGAATGCGGCCGGTGTAGTCCTGGATGTGGCCGAACCGCAGCTTGCCGGAATCGCTCCACCGCATGATGCGCCCGGCGACGCGGACCGGGTCCCCCTCGACGCCCTGTTCGGTCGGGCATTTGTCCCGCGCGGAGGAAATATGGCTGTGATTATCAAACCGCTGCCCCCACGGATCGAGCCCCAGCGCTTCAATCTTGTGCAGTTTTTCGAGCCGGGCAGCTTCCAGCGGATGCGGAGAATCAGTCATGTTTGGCGTTCGCTCCAGGTTGACGGACGGAAGTCACCCATCATACCGGAAGCAGCGCAACGCCAGAAGTTCGCGACGCTTCGCCGAAGCGTGGTCATAGGGATTTCATCGCGGAGATCGCGGTGAAACTTCGTCCGAAAACCACGCTTCTGCGAAGCGTCGCTAAAGGATGCCGTTTACTCCGCCAGTTTCCATTTGACGGTGACGAAGCCTTTGTTGTCGGCGAGGTCGCACCAGCCGTCGAGGCATCTCAAGAAGAGTTTGCCTTCCTCGGGGGCCGTCCATTCGCCGGTGTCGCCCAGTTCGAACGGTTCGGAGAGTTGGTAGTCGTCAAACAGCACGCCGACAAGTTTGCCGTTGCCTTCAGCGTCGCCGGCGGCGGTGACTTCGTCGGAGTCTTTGGAGAATTTCCATTGTCCAGTGGCGGTGAAGTGGTATTTGACGCCTGGTTTCACCCACAGCCGCGAGGCCTGCCAGCCGTGGCCGGCGTCGATCTTGGCCTGCACGGAAGACGTTCCCTTGAGTACGCTGGACTTCGTCTTCCAGTCCCAACTGCACAAGTCGACTCGATAGCCGCGGTCAAAATGCTTGAGGAAGAAGAGATACTCGAACGTGATTTCCTGGGCCATCGGCCCGTAGACGCTTTCAAAGCTGGCATCCTGATCTGTGAGCAGCGCCAGTCCCAACGGGCGAAATCGCGGCGCGTAATTCGAATTATTTGCCAGCAGATGGCATAACGCCCACCGCCAGGCGTAATTCTGCCAGTTGTCGCCCGTCCGCTGACCTGGCGCGGTGATGTCGGTCAGTCCCTTCGGCGCTTGCGACTTAAGGTACTCCACAATCCCCTCGTGGCAATTCACGCTGGAATCTTTGTCTTTCCAGTACTGGCCCATTTCGGCCATCCCCTCGGCATACCACGTCGGTCCGGTGCGGCCGAAGGTTTGGGCACAGTACGCGTGCACGGCCTCGTGCTGGGGCGTACCACGGTCGGCGACGGCGTAGACGACGGCTTCCGCGGCAATGATGCTTTTCTTGCCCGAGAGCTCGGTCCGCTGCATTGTCTGGCTGAGCGTGACTCCGCCGCCGGTAGTGATGCTGTCCAGGCCGTCTTGCGGAATGACACCCTGCGGCCAGATGCTGAGGTCCTTGACGACATACATCTCGATCACGCGGGCATTGGGCTTGGCCCAGTACGTGGAGATGAGTTTGAGCATCGTCTCCAACCGTTCGAGCAGATCCAGCGATTCGTCTTCGGGGAGGTCGGTGTGCAGCAGAAAATGAGCCGAGGAATAATTCCTGACGCCGGGGGCCAGTTCCTTTTCGTGTTTTTTCGTTCCTTTGGGCGTCTTGGCGCGCACGCTGGATTTGGTCTTGGCGGAGGAATCCTGTTTTTGGGCATAGGCCGAGGTCTCGGAAAGCCCGCCGGCGGCCATCGCGGCGGCAAACATCAGCGACCAAGAGAGTCGGCACATGAATCACCTCGCGGACGGACGAAAGGCGTTGGATTGCATAGTACGCCATCCACGAATTGTCGACGAGGGCATCCGCGAAGAAATTGCGGTTCGGAGATCGCGGAATTGAAAAACCGGGGCTGCCTCGCGATGATGCCGAGGTGGATCCCGGCGTCGCCGACGCCGGGCTTTGGTGGGTTCACATTCGCCAGCGCCGTTGTTTTTTCAAACGGGAAAGCCCCTTTCGCCGAAAGCCGCATGATGCCTGAAGCCAACGTGCCGATCGAGATTACCTGCCGCGATGTGAAGGCCCGGTTGGATGCGGGGGAGAAGTTCGTGTTTCTTGATTGCCGCGAGCCGGATGAATTCGCCGTGGCGAAGATCGCGGGGACAACGCTGCTGCCGATGAGCCATCTGGCGGAGCGTGCCGGCAAACTTGCAGGGCGCCAATCGGACGACATCGTGGTGCATTGCCATCACGGCGGCCGCAGCCTGCGCGTGGCGATGTGGCTCAGGCAGCAGGGTTATTCGCGCGCAGCGAGCATGGCCGGCGGCATCGATCAATGGGCGATTGAGATCGACCCCACGATCGCGCGGTATTGAACATTTTACTCGAAGACGCCCAGGGAAAGCTTTCCCTGGGCTGCATTCTGCGTTTATCGCTTGATGGGGGGGCCCATCGGGTCTTTGCGCTCGGTAATGTTCGGGCAGTTCGGCGACATCTCGGCATTCAGGGCCGTGTAGTCGGACCATTGTGCCGGCAGATTGTCTTCGTGGAAGATGGCGGCCGGCGGACATTCCGGCACGCAGGCTTCGCAATCGATGCATTCATCCGGGTGGATGAACAGCATGGATTCGCCTTCGTAGAAACACTCCACCGGGCACACCGTCACGCAGTCGGTGTACTTGCAGTTGAAGCACGGTTCCGCAACCACATGCGTCATAGCAGTTTTCCCTTGAATTTCGCGGCCCCATCACTTCGGGGCGTTCCGGTTCATTCACTCCCTGCGCGGAGCCGTCCTCCGCGTTTTCCCAACGGCGGAGGAATGGTAGTCGCCCGCCGCAAGTCCGTCAAGCAGCGGTGTTTCGATTTCCCTGTCCCGGGAATCCTGTTTACCGGTTCCCCGGGCGCTTTCCACCCGGCCGGATTCGTAATACGCCCAGTTGCATCTTGCCTGAAGTGAGCTTCGGCCGTAAACTGGATTCATAATGGGAGAATTTCTCTGCATTCGCACCGTCCGTGAGAGCAGAGGTTCCCCCGGCTCAAACCAGGGAACACGGTTTGGCCCCGTCTGAGATTGATCGTAGCCTGCTGCGGCGCTGCCTGGGACAGGAACCCGGGGCGTGGAAGGACTTTGTCGACCGCTACCTCAGTCTGTTGATTCACGTTTTGCAGCATACGGCACATTCCCGCAGCGTCAGCCTCTCATCCGAAGATGTGGACGACCTGTGTGCCGACGTCTTCCTGGCGATTCTCTCCGACGATTACGGCGTCTTGCGCCGCTACAAAGGTCAGTGCTCTCTGGCCACCTATCTGGCGGTGATTGCCCGCCGGCTCGCTGTCCGGGAAATCTCGAAACGCCGCAACGCGGAAGCCATGGGGCACGTCCGCTCCCAGATGCCCGTCGAAAAGCTGCAATCCGCCCTGCAGAGCCCTCACTCAAGGCTGGAAAATCGGGACCTTGTCGAACGGATGATGGTCGGCCTGACGCAGAAGGAAGCCGAGATCATCAAGCTGTACCATCTCGAAGGCAAGGCGTACCACGAGATCAGCGCTTCGCTCAGCGTGCCGGAAAACACCGTCGGCCCAACCCTGTCGCGCGCCCGTGAAAAACTCCGGCAAGAGCTGTCCGCCACACTGTAGACCGGCGCCAGACGGCCTCGCGCCGTGTGTCGACGCCCGGAGTCGACGCCTGTCGCCAGCGTCTTATCCTGCTTGCGATGGCGGTTTGTTGCTATTTCTTCTCTGGAGAAGCAACGAGTTGACCGCAGATTTCGCAGATTCAGGCAGATTTTTTCGAGCCAGATGACTTCTTTTTTTGCGCCTTTTTGCGGCCAAGCCTTTACTGCTTCTCCTGCTTCTCCTGCAAAAATCCCGCCTGGTTCTTGATCCGTACTCATCCGTGTTTTCCGTGGCGAACTGGCTTTGCGAACTTTGCGACTTTGCGCGAGACGCCTTTTCAGTCTGGGTTGCGGTCTCCCGCGCCGGGCTTTTCGCGGTTCCGTCGCTTCTTGGACTTACCCGCAAAACGATCGTTTTTGGAAAAATCGGAAAAATTGACGTTATTCGTTTGCAGAATGACCGCGCGGCCGGTATCTTTCTCTCCGATGTGGGTTTGACGCCCAAATGATCTTTGAAATCTGACTTGTTTGTGGGTGAGTTACCCAATATCATCGAGCTGCGATGTCGGCTCGCTGAGAAATTCATTGGGGCGTTTCTGTTGTGGCGGCGGAAGTGTTTATTTCCGGGGAATGTCGGCGGACGCTCGATGAGCGGTTCCGAGTGACATTGACGCCGGAGTTCGCCAAGGCCGTCACGGACGAAGAGGGTCACACCATTCTGGCCAAGGAACGGTATGGATGTGTGAGTCTGTGGAGCGCCCGGGATTGGCAGAAGAGACTGGACGAAGGGTTGGCCGTGATTCGTCAAAAGATCGAGGCCCGCCGGTTAGAGCAGCGCTGGGGTGACGTGCAACGGCTGGGACGCCTGTTGTCTACGCGATCAGAATCCGTGCAGCTGGCAAACCGGTCTCGACTGCTGATTCCCGAAGGGTTCCGCGAGTTTCTCGGCGTGGCGGCGAATCAGGATGTCGTCGTCGTGGGCGCTGTGATCTGCGTGGAAATCTGGCATCCGTCTGCCTGGCTCGACACGCTCAAGGCCGAGATGCCCGGCTTCGGTCCGCTCTTCCGCGAGTTAAGCGAGTAGCGCCCTGCCGTCAATTCCCGTCAGCCCGTTGCGCCAAGTCCGCACGGGCGGACGCTTGCGGTTTCGCATGGCGAATTCCCCCACAAACACATTTCGCGTTCGCTGCGAGAGAAGATACAGGCTCACTCGGGACTTCCCTTCGATTCCCCGAATCGGCCCATGAATACCCAGGGACGGTCTATTGCCAAGGACGGCACTTTTTTCTCAACGGTCGCGGATTTCTTACTCCTGGGCTGCCAGCATCTGCAACTCCCAACAGCTGCGTTGTCAGGCCGAAGCGGCCACCCGCAATTCCTCCGGATGAACCATGAGTGCTTCCCGCTATCGGCCGCCCCGCGGATGTTTGTGGCCGTCACTCATTCTGGGCGGACTCTTATTACTGGTGGGGGGGCTGTCGCTGCTGGCGATTCCCAAATTGTGGCTGCGATCGCAAGAGGAATGGACGGAAACGGCGGGCACCATTGTCGAGCCGTACGTGATAACCGGCGAACGCATCCACAGCTCGTCCAGAAAACGGAGGGGCCGAACACTGCAGCATGATACCCGCAAAGCGACATTCCATGTGGGTCTCAAGTACCGCTATACCGTCGCGGGACAAGACTATGCCGGCGACGCTCCCGCACTAAGCCAGCCCGAGAATGACGAAGACGCTCAACAGGCGCAAGCGATCCTTCCAACTTACCCCACGGGGGGGCCTCTCGCGGTATTTCATCACCCCATCGATCCGAATCAATCGCGGCTGACCCTCAAGGAGCCAGCGCTGGAGTTTGGGCTGGATGTTTGCTTTGCGTTTCTTTTTTTGCTCGCGGGCAGCGGGTTCATCATTTTGGGCCGGTGGATTTCGCGCAGCACAGCCAACGTAAAGTGAAGGTGCCGTACAGGCGCTGGGTGTTACCCCGAACACCTCGGAATTGCAATGACCGAGAAACCGTCTGGATTGTGCCAGATTTCTGGGGCCCGATTACTTTGACGACGATTCCGGCGCGTCCCGCGTCCGTCGCTTTTCAAAGATCAGCGGATGGTCGGACTGCGGATCGGCGACGCGCAGCGCGATCTTGCCGTCCAGCACGTCGGTCAAGAGGTCGCCGCAGACCTCGGCTCGCCAGCCCTGAGTGAGCCGCGGCGGGTCGCCCGACTTCTCGCCGTACACATGCCAGCGGACCAGGTGCCGGAGGTCGGCAACTTTTCCCACGAGCGGGACGGCGACGTTCAACTCGGCACAGCGGTTCGCCAAGGCCAAGCCCAGGAGTTGGCCGAGCACGTGCTCATCGTGTGCCTTGTCGTCTTCCGAATGCTTGGGCAGCACGGGCAATTGGTCGTCAGGGACGGCCAGGCCGGCGTTGATGTGCTTCAGGATGTTCGATGCCGCCTTCTTGTACTCCGTCCGATTCATGTCCCGAACGCCGAGCAGGTCATCCACCGAATCGGGCTGGCGTTTCGCCAGTTCGATGATCAGGTCGTCGCGGAGAATTTTGCGGGCCGGGCGGTCTTTCGTCTCGGCTTCGGCCTCGCGCCATCGCCAGATTTCCCTTGCCACGGCCAGGTCCCGGGGCTTCAAGCGATGCAGTCCTGAGAGCCGTTGCCAGCATTCCGGACCCCGCTCGGCCTGAACTTCGTCGATGAAGCGTTGAAACTCGCTGGCAATCCACTCCAGGCGCTTCAGCTCTTTCAGCGATTTCCGCTGGCGCTCCCAGATTTCCGGCATATGGCGGACGTCATCCAGCGCATATGCAATCTGCTTCTCGGTCAGCGGCCGGCGTCGCCAGTCCGACCGTGTCTCGCGGCCGTGGGCCGTTTTGCCGATCACCCTGCGGACCAGCGCCTCATAACCGAGCGGAAAACTCCGGCCGCGCAAGCCCTCGGCGATCTGCACGTCCCAGAGTTTTCCCGGCGGTTTCCCCATGTGCGTCAGGCAAAACCGGACTTCCTCGCGGCCGCCGTGAATGAGGATGTCGGTCTTGGCGTCGGCCATCAATTCCCACCAGGCGTCGAGGTTTTTGACCTGGAATGGATCAACGGCGACGCATTGCTGCTTGGTAGCGAACTGCAACAGGCACAGTTCCGGGCGATAGGTGAATTCCGACACGAACTCCGTGTCAAATGCCACAAACCCCGCCTTGCGGATGTGCGCACACAGGTCGTCGAATTCGGATTGCTCGACGATCAAGCCAGCGGTCATGTACCGGTCAGTCCTGGTCCGGGAAGCGAAGCGGGGCAAGTCTCTCAAGGGCGGGGCCATCCCTGGACTCAACATGTTGGCACGGACCGACCTCCGCCGCAAGGGTGATTTTTTCCGGATAAGATGCCCGGCAGAACAGGCGCGCCTGGCTGTGGCTGGCGTCGTCCAGGCGCGATATACTCGATACGTTCGCCCCTCAATTACCCTGAACAACGGAAAATCGGAAGTTAAGTTGCCGTCCGCTCACGCTCAAATCCGAATTGCTGGAGTTCGAAGGTTCGAAAATCTGTCTCGGCAGCCTCGTTGCCGGGCTGGGAGGGGCGTGCCTGGGGCTTTTCGTCTCGGCGAGAGGCAGTCGCTTGGCGTTCACAAGTGGCGGAGGTTCCTCGGTTGGCTGATTGTGATCGTGGGTTTCTGCACGCCACAGGGCCATGCGCAGGAAACCGCGGTACAGCCCGGGTGGAAGTCGGCGAAAGTGATGGACCTGTCCCGACACACTGTCTCTTTGAGCCAGCCGGTGCTGGTGGCCCGCAACACGGGCCGGCTCTGGTTTCCCACGCTGATTCCTTTGGGTGCGGGGCGACTGGGAGCCGTCTTGAATTTGGACATCGACACACCCTTGCAGCACCCCAAGGCACAGTACGTCTGGTCGAAGGATGGGGGCTGGAGTTGGGGAGACCCGGTGATTGCCGAACATGCGGAAGTCGTCGTCCACCTGGCCGATGGAGATCGATTACTGCTTCCGTTTGTCTTGCAGTCTCATCCTCAAGGGCTGACGGGGCGTCTTCAACGAATCCCGCGCGGGGAACAGAAGATCATCGCTGAAAAAGAGGGGGAGATGGTCATCAGTGGTTTTCCCCGCCCTCCCAAGTCGATCGATATGCAGGATGGCAGCTACTCCTTCGGTTTCAACGGACAATCGGTGACGCGGAAGGACGGCGGATATCTCGCGACGATCTACGGGCGTTACGTCGGCGACACGAATTACCATTTGCTGGCCGTCTCTTCGCCCGATGGTCGCCGCTGGAGTTACCAGTCGACGATTGCCACGCCGAGCGTCATCCCGCGCGGCTCAGGGGGCGAAGGTCCTTGCGAATCGGCCCTGTGCCGACTCAAGGACGGCCGTTTGATGTGCATCTTTCGGATCTCGTCCGGGCTGACCTACGGCCAGGTCTGGAGTGATGACGACGGCCAGACCTGGACGAAGCCGGGCCGTACCGACATCGGTGATGAAACCTTGACGATGAAAGATGCCTCCTTGCGATCGGTGCAGCCGAGCGCCGCGGTACTCCCCAGCGGCGTCATCGTCTTGTCGGGCGGTCGACCTGGAGTATCGGCCTGGATCGACGAGCGCGGCGACGGAGCCGAGTGGACCCGAATTGACCTGTCCGCCCATCACAACGCCCAGGTGCCGGATGAGCCGCATGTCACCACAGACGGCGATGCCACCAAGCACTCTACCACCGGCTATACCGAGGTTGTTGTGCTGGACGACCAGAATTTGCTGGTCATCTATGACCGATTGCGCGGCGGGTGGGACAACCTGTCTGCCGACCCGAAGCAAACCAACAGCGTTTGGGGCGTACGGATGTCGCTGCGGGAAAGAAAATAACTCGACGTGGCGAAGAATTTCTGACGGAAAAATTCATCGCACCGCCCTTCAGAAAAAAGGCGTTCGCTCTGTCCCGCGCAGGGACGGCTTGCCAGCGGGAGGAAATTCGCTAAACTGTGCTCTGGTTTCACGTTCGCAAGCGGAACGGCCACTTTTGCCCCGTAACTTGGGCCAATCGCGCCCGCCGCGCCTCGTGAAATGATTTCGCCGCTGTAGCTCAGCTGGCAGAGCGACGCTTTCGTAAAGCGTAGGTCGTCGG
>CAYMAO010000007.1:0-148250 GCA_964388415.1 uncultured Planctomycetaceae bacterium
GCGCCGCCTGCGTTTTGGGCGGAGTGCGGTTGATTTCATCGGCCAGCAGAACCTGTGCGAAGATCGGTCCTTTGACGAACGTCATCTTCCTGCGGCCCGACTCATCCTCTTGCAGAATTTCCGTCCCGGTGATGTCGGCCGGCATCAGGTCGGGAGTGAATTGAATGCGTTGAAAACTGAGATGAAAGGCCTGCGCGATTGATTTCACGAGCAGCGTTTTCGCCAGGCCCGGCGCGCCGGTGATCAGGCAGTGTCCGCCGGCCAGCATCGCCAGCAGCAACTGCTCGACCGCTTCCGTTTGGCCGACAATCGTCTTGGCCAGTTCCAGCCGGATGCGCTCGCGGCCGGCACCCAGCACATCCAGCAGCCGCTGTGCGGTTTCATCGTCAGTGACAGTTGCAGACACGAATGCATCCTCTGCTTTCATCGAAGAGACAAGAAACAAGATTCAAGAAACAATCAGCAGACGTGCCAGATTTTCTGTTTCTTGAATCTTGTTTCTTGTCTCTTCTCTCAGTGCGTCATGGCGTAAAACACGATATTGATGCCCATCGGGTAGGCTCTCTTCTCGGAGAATTCTTTGAAATACCACGGGTCCATCCCTTCGCGCTCCCAGCCGTCGCCGAAGTCGGTGTTGTGGCAAATTACGACCATCATCCGGCCCTGGTCGTCAAAGATCCCCTTGATATGAACTTGTTTCGCGTCTTCCCGTTCCCAGGTGATCCCCTGGGCGCGGCCCCACAGGGCGACATTCACGCTCGGCACCTGGGGCTTCTCCTTCAGGTCGTAGACGCAGTGGAAGAGAGGATGATCGAGCGGCAGTTCCAGCGGTTCGCGGTCCGGGAAGACGCGCTTGATCTGCTGGTAAAAGTTGGCCCATTCCGCTTCGCCCCAGAAATCGTCGACCATCAGGAATCCGCCGTTGAAGAGGTAGCGCCGGAGGGCCGTCATTTCTTCTTCAGTGAACGACAAGTCGCCTGGTTCGATGAGGTAGAGAAACGGGTAGCGAAAGAGTTCCGGATCGGTCAGCTCCAGGATGCGGCCGTTCGGGTCGACCTTGAGCGACGTCAACTGCTGCAAGCGAAATGAGAAGTTGAGATCGCTGTCCGGGAAGTCCGTTTTCCAGCGGTCGCCCCACGAGCCGTGGGAATTGTACTTGATGCGGACGAACGTGAAGACGTCGTCTTCAAACACCGGATCGACGTCCCACGTCGGCACGCCGTTGCGGTCTAATGGAGCCGTGGACCGCCGCTGCGCCCAGCCCGGAGACAGGCCGAGACACAACAGCGCGGCAAGCAGCAAATAAGAGCAATGACGTCGCATGACAGGGGACAGCTCCAAATCGAAGGAGTTCCGATTTCAGTTGATGCAAAATTTCTGTACCCCAAAGGAGCCATGAGACGCAACTCCTTCGAGGTAAAAACATTAAGACGAATAAAAACCAGAACTCCTGAGCCTCATCTTTCTCAACGAATTCCCAAGCACTTCATCCGAGAGATCCGATCCCTGCGCGGTTACCTCAACGGTTTCTCTCCGACGATTTCCATCAGCAATTCCTGGGCCGCGCGGTACCGCGGGGCGAACTCCAGGGCGATCAGCACGTGGCGCTTCGCCTTGGGGGACTTCATTTGATGATACGCCCGGGCCAGACGGAAATGGAGGGCGGCCTGATCATCGGGCGACAATTGCGATTGGGCTTCCAGCGCGGCAAGCGCTTCCGGCCAGCGGCCCAGATGTTCGGCCGCCGTCGCCTGGGAACGATGCAATTGCGGCGCCAGCGGTTGAATCGCCCGCAGTCGCTGCGTCGTCTTTAGAACGGCCGGCCAATCTTCCCCTGCCTGCTGCAAGTCGAGCAGCCGGATCAGCGCGGCGGCCGGCGCGCCATCTTTCGGCACGTACTCTTCCAGCACCTTGCGCTCGGCTGCTGCATCGTTCCGCTGACGGTGCACCAGCGCCAGCAGTTCGTACGCGCTGTCCGAACCAGTCTGGTCGGGATAGAGATTGATCAGCGTTTGCAGCGGCGGCACGGCACGGTCCCATTGCCGGGACTGGATCGATTGTTTCGCTAACGCGAGCAGGCCGTACAGGCTTGTCGGATGATCTTGCAGCCAGCGATTCAGCCGGTCGGGATCGTCATCGTCGAGAATGGCCGAGAGATCGTACTTCTCCCAATCCAGCCCGAAGCCCAATTGTCCGGCTTGTTCGGCGGCGTCGGCCCGGAATTCGGCATCGAGCTGATCCAAATCGGCGGCGTGCCGTTCCAGTGCATGGTCCAATTCCACGCCCGATGCCAGGTCGGCGAGGATCTTTCGCAACGTGGGAAATCCGTAACGCTCGACGAGAAATTCCACGACCAGCGACGACTGAAAATACGCGAACTGCAAGTCCTGCGGAGTCTCCGGCTGGAGGAACGCGCCGCTCAATTGGCGGATCGGCGTCAACCGGCGGTTCAGAATGCGTTGACGATATTCCGGATTCATCGCCTGACCCCAGGACCGGTCGGCCTGGCGTTCCTCGTAGACGGAAATCCCTTCGCTGAGCCAGCGCGGAATGCGGTGCCGGGTCAGTTCCAGCGTGACGACGTGGCAATACTCGTGCCACAGGACGGCCTGCCAGTTCGAGGGATGCTCGCGCTGCGACGCCGGGCTGTTCGCCGTGATGACGGTGCCGAAACAGACGCCGAGAAAACCGGAAGCGCCCGGGATGCCGAACGTGCGCACGGCGAAATCATTCGGCTTCGGAAAGATTTCGACGATGATCGGCGTCTGGGGCGTCCAGCCGTATTTCTCGCCGAGTTGTTGTTTCGCCCGCTGCAAAAGCAGGAGCACATCGCGGCCGTAAATCTTTGCCTCTCGGGTCTCCATGCGGACCAGGAACGGCGGCTCTTCGAGCGTCTCGAACTTCGCCAGCTCGTTCTTCAACTGCAGCAGGTTGAACATCTGCACGTCGTAGCCATCGGTCTTGTGGACCGCCTCGGCGTGCCGCCAGCCTTCCTCTTCGCGGCCCAGCCGAAGAAAATCCTGGGCCAGTTGCATTCGGGCGGGGATGTGTTTCGGATCGAAGCCGAGCGCCCTCTGCTGGGCGGCGGCACCTTCGGCGAAACGATATTTTCGAGACAGCATCCGGCCGATGAGATGGTCGACGTCGGGGTTCTCGCGCCAACTGGCAAGCGCAAAATCACGGAAGACCTCGGATCCCTTGGGATCGTTCTTCAGCGTCGCGAGGACGGCTCGATAGGCGAACGACGCCGGATGCCGGGAATTGACGGCGTGAATTTTCTCCAGCAGGAATTCCGCCTGGTCATAGCGTTCCTGGTCGATGAGCGATTCGACGCGAAAGAGCAGGGCCGCGATATGCCGGGGATTTGCCTTCAGCGCGGCCTGCAGGGCAAGGCTTGCTTGATCGGGCTCGGAATTTGACAGGGCCCGTGCGAGGCCGAATTGGAGGTCGGCGTCGTCAGGCAGATGCTTGACGGCCGACGTGAACAATTCCGACGCCAGTTCCTGGTCGTGCTTGGCCAGCGCGAGTTCTCCGCTGGCGAGCAGCGCCCCGCGATGCGTCGGGAATTGCTGCAGCACGGGATCGAAAAACGTTTCGAGCACGGCCCGGGCATCGGCTCCGGCCAGCAGCGACGCCCGGCCGAGCGAGGTCAGATTCTCGGCGTCGTTGTATCGCCACGCCGCGCGGCCGGCGAGATCCTTGATCTCCGTCAGCAACGTCACGGCTCTTGGCGAATCGCCTGCGTAGCGTGCCGCCGTCACGCCGATCGTCCGCAGCCTCAGGCTCCAGGCATATCGCAGCAATCCGGCCTGAACGGTTTCCCAGGCGGCCGCGTAATGGCCCAAGGCCAGCTGCGCCTCGGCCTTGACCAGATACCAGTCCTCGCCGAACTGCCGCTGCTCGATCCCCTCATCCGCGCCGCGAATGGCCCCTTCGTATTCGCCCGTCTGCACCTTGTGCCGCAGGTCTTCGATCGGCGGTGCAGCGTGAACGCCGGTCCCTCCGGCGCCGCCCCAGATCACGAGAAAAACCACGCAACTCCAGACGCCTGGGCGGGCGTGAGGAGCGTCCGGCGTCGCCGGCGGATCAGCGTGCGATTTCAAACAGCGCGTCATCGTGGCCAACGTGATTCCGGTCCCGGCCGCAGCCGATGGTGATGGCGAAATTCTTCGTTTCCTCACTATACCCTCCGAACCTGTGCGACAGCCAGACCGAAGCGAATTTGGCAGATGCGCAGAGAGTGAACGGCGCGCTCTGAACGTGTCGTAAGTCTGACGACTTCGCGGCTCGTCGACGATTTCCTGCCAGAATCAAGTGCATCGCACAATCCCGTGCGGGATTCGCGAATTGCTTTTGACACAAAATCACGATCCGGCTATTCTTCCGACCCCGCGAATGACTTGCGGGGGTTGCGGCCGCGTTGACGGGGCCGCCGAGAGGTTTCTCAGCAAGGATGCCGTGTGACGAACACGCCTCGAGTTCTCGTGGTCGACGGGTTGGCGGAAACCGAAACTGTGCTCCGCGCGGTGCTTGAGCCGCAAGGCGCCCAAGTGGAACGGCGACGGAGTTCTTCAGCGTCGTTCGCCGGAGCGCCGCCGGAAGTTCTGATCGTGGATCTGGATGACCGCTCAGACGATGATCAGACCGATACGTCCTGGCCGGACGTGCCACGCGTCTTTTTAAGCTCCGCTCCCCTGGGACCAACGGCCGACCGGGAACGGTTTCTCGAAAAGCCGTTTCAGTACCCGGAACTCGTCCGGCTGGTGCAGCGCCTGCTCGACCCGCCGACGGAGCGCCGCCGCGCGGCGTGATCAGAAATCTGTCAGTTTTCAGTTGTCAGTTTTCAGCCGCGGATTCCTCTTCTATGATGAGTCCGCAGCAGCAACACTCTGCTTTACTGACCGCTGACCGCTAACCCCTGATCGCTCCATGCCTGTTCGCACTCGTTTTGCTCCCAGTCCGACCGGCTACATGCACATTGGCGGGATGCGGACCGCGCTGTTCGCCTGGCTGTGGGCTCGCCACAATCACGGCACGTTCATCCTCAGGATTGACGACACCGACCAGCAGCGCAACGTCGAGGCGGCTTTGGCGCCGATCTTCCGTGCGTTCCGATGGCTCGGCCTGGATTGGGACGAAGGCCCCGACAAGGGTGGTCCGCATGCGCCGTATTTCCAATCACAGCGCAGTCACCTGTATCGCAATGCCGTCGAACAGCTTCTCGCCCAAGGGAAAGCCTATCACGATTTTGAAACGCCGGAGCAGATTGCCGCGGATCGAAAGGAAGACGAGGCCGGCAAGCGGAACTACACCAGCCGCCGGAGATCGCTCGATCTGACTGCGGCCGAGAGGGAGGAATTCCTCGCGCAGGGGAAGCCGAATGTCGTGCGGTTCCTCGTTCCCCGGGACCGCAAAATCGCCATCGATGATGAAGTCCGAGGCCACGTGGAGTGGGACGCCCGCCTCATGCCCGACCCGGTGCTGATGCGCACGGACGGATCGTTTCTCTACAACTTCGCCACCGTCGTCGATGATGCCGAGATGGAGATTACGCACATCATCCGCGCGGAAGAACACCTCGCCAACACGCCCGTTCAAGCTTTGCTGCATGAAGCCCTCGGCAATCCGTTGCCCGTGTTTGCGCACATTCCGTTCATCACGGCTCCGGGATCGACGAAGAAACTCAGCAAGCGCGACGTCGAAAAACTCCGCAACAGCCCGGGGCTTAAAAAGCTGTTCGACCGGGCCGATGAAGTCTTTCCGCAACTCGGCCTGGGCAATTCGTCCACGCTCAACCCGGTGATGGTCGAATATTACGAACGGCTCGGATATCTGCCGGCCGGAATTTTGAATGCGCTCTCCCGGCTCGGCTGGTCGCTGGACGACAAAACGGAAATTCTCTCTCTGCCGACGGTCATCGAGAACTTCACGCTGGACCGGATCGTCAAAGCGCCCGCCGGTTTCGACGCGGACAAGCTGATCAGTTACCAGCAGCACTGGATGAACGCGCTGCCGCTTGAAGAAAAGATCGACGGCTGTGCGGCGTTTCTGAGCGGGGGGTGTGAGCCCCTGGATTCGACGCGGAACCAGGGGGCTCACACCCCCCGCTCGGAAGACCGTCGCTATCTCGGGCAGGTCATCACGGCGATCGGCGAACGGCTGCGAGTCTTCAGCGACATCCTGGATTACAAGGAGTTCTTCGTCGCCGATGAACAACTCCTCTACGACCAAAAGTCGCTCAAGCAAAAAGTGACCGACGTCCCGGAAGCGGCCGGGTTGTTGACGGCAATTCGAGACCGGCTGGCCGCCATCGAACCTTTTGACTCGGCGACCCTGGACAAGCTGGTGCACGACTTCGTTGCCGAGCAGGGGATCAAGATCGGCCAGATCATTCATCCGCTGCGGATCGCCGTCAGCGGCAAAACGGTGGGCGTCGGTCTCTTCGAGATGCTCGCCCTTCTGGGGCGTGAACGGTGCCTGGGGAGAATTGACCGCACGCTGTCGTTTTAGATGGATCGAGACATCCGCCGTCGCCGCGCATCATGACCAGCAGCATCATCGACGATTTGGCGCACTGGGGGCCGGACGGTTCCCGGCGAGGACGGGGGCCGTCCTTGCCGGAGGCTGAGGAGTATTGCCGCAGGCTGGCAACGTCGCATTACGAAAACTTTCCGGTCGTGTCGTGGCTCTTGCCGAAGCCTTTGCATCAGCATTTTTTCAATGTCTATGCGTTCTGCCGCTGGGCCGATGATCTGGGCGATGAATCCGGCAGCAGGGCCGCGGCCCTGCAACGGCTCGGCTGGTGGCGCTCGGAAGTCGAGCGCTGTTACCAGGGGGAGGCAGAGCATCCGGTGTTCGTCGCCTTGCAGCCGACGATCGCGAGATTTCAGATTCCCCGCGATCCGCTGCTCGACCTCATCTCGGCGTTTGAACAGGATCAGCGGATTCAGGAATACGACACGTTCGAGCAGCTTCTTGATTACTGCCGCCGGAGCGCCGATCCTGTCGGACGGCTGGTGCTGCTCTTGTGCGAACAGTCGACGCCGGAACATCTCGCCTGGTCGGATTCGATCTGTACGGGCCTGCAACTGGCCAATTTCTGGCAGGACGTGCGGAGAGATTATGAGATCGGCCGAATCTATCTGCCTCGGGAAGATTATGAGCGGTTCGGCTATCCGCGCGCCGCGTTCGATTCCCGTTCCTCCAATGCGGCGTTCGTGGAATTGATGCGCTTCGAAGTCGACCGCGCCCGCAGGTTTCTCACGGAGGGCTTGCCGCTCGTGGAACGGATGCCGGGGCGACTGCAAATCGACATCGATTTGTTCGCCCGGGGCGGGTTGTGCATCCTGAAAAAGATCGAACGCCTCGGTTATCGCGTCTGGGAAACGCGGCCGAAAGTCACCAAGTTTGATGGCGCACGCCTCTTGATCTCCGGCATCCTGCGGCAATGGTGCCGCCGCTTCTTCCCCCGGCCTGTTGCGAACTCGGTGCCGTCATGACGGATCGCGTGGCCGCTTCGTACTCGTATTGCCGCGGACTCACGCGCCGCACGGCCGGGAACTTCGGTTATTCGTTCTGGGCGCTGCCCAAGGAACAGCATCGAGGCATGAACGCACTGTATGCGTTTCTGCGGCTGACGGACGACATCGGCGATGATCCAACGCGGGATCTGGCCGCGCGCCGGGACGATCTGGCTCGCTGGCGGAGCGACTTGCATTCGGCGCTGGATGGGACGCTTCCCGATCATCCGGTCTGGCCGGCAGTGGCCGACATCATCCGCCGTTTTGAGATCCCCGTGAAACATCTGACCGCGGTGATCGACGGCGTCGAGATGGACCTGACGCCCCGCCCGTTTGCCGCGTTTCAAGATCTCTCGAACTATTGCTATCACGTCGCGGGAGCCGTGGGCTTGTGCTGCATCCGCGTTTGGGGCTGCCGAAATCTCGCGGCGGAACCGCTCGCCGTGGACTGCGGCCTGGCGTTTCAGTTGACGAACATCCTGCGCGATCTGGCCGAAGACGCAGCACAGGGACGGATCTATCTGCCGGAAGAAGATCTGCAAAGGTTCGGATACTCGGCCGACGACTTGCGGCGTCAAACCATTAATCGGGAGTTCCGAATGCTGATGGCATTCGAGACGGAACGGGCCAAGTCGTGTTACCTGCGTGCGGCAGATTTGTCGGCCTACCTGTCGCCGCCGGGACAGCGCGTGCTGCGGATCATGCGGGAAATTTACGGAGGTCTGCTGACGGAAATCGAAAGCCGCGGCTTCGATGTCTTCACCCGCCGTGTCCGATTGCCCGCCTGGAGGAAGTGTTGGATCACGGCGAAATCGCTTTGGGGAAAGCCGGATTAAGGGACGGCGCAGCAAGTAGAACGATCCCGGCGTTGCCGACGCCGGGCTTTGTAAGAAATTCAGACTGCCGGCGAAAACGCCCCGTGGTTTCAAGGAACTCACGGGGCGCCGGGTCTGTCGTACGACGAAAATCTTGATGATTATTCAATTCCGGGCGGCGTGGCGTAGCGGTCCGGGTCGGCGACGAAGATGTCGTGCGTCTTATGGCTGCCGAAGAGGTAGAGCCGGCCTTTATACCAGGCGGCGAAGTCCAGAGTCCCTTCCACGACGTCCTGCACGTCAGTCAGGACGACGACGTCCGCTCCATAGGCGGCCGGTGCATAACGGGCCGGGTCTTCTTCGAATTTCGCCTGGGCGGCTTTCGACGCCAGGTAGAACTTCTGCCCGCGATAGGTGCCGACGAATTCGGGCTTCGAATCGGCCAGTTCGCGTTGATCGCGAAGTGTGACCGGGCAAAAGCCTTTCAGCCCTTTCATGTCGGCCCGCTGGATGATGCGGCGCATTTTCACCGCCGTCGATTCATCAGTCGGCGGCTCGTCGGCTGTGATCGGCTGCTGGAAGTCCTCGTCCTCGGACAGCATGGCCGGGTCTTCTTGTTCATCGAGCGACTTGCCGAGGAACGGGTTGGTTTCCTCTTCTTCCGGCATGGCCTGGGTGTCGACTGCTTGACCGAACGGGTCCGGGAAGTCGTCGTTGAGCTTTGGCGGCGCGGCTTCCACGGGACTGGTTTCCGCAGGGCCGGGTTCCACGGCGATCGGCGCACCGAATTCCTGCTCGTCTGCAGGCGAGTCGGGAATCAGCGGCACTTCCGAATCGACCGGGTCGGGTAGGAGGTCCAGTTCCGCTGCCGGGGCCGGCAAGGGAATCAATTCGTTCGCGCTGGATGTGTTCGGCGCAATGTACGGCGGAGCCGACGTTGCGGCAGGATTGCCGAACGTCACCTGGGACGCCGTCGTCGCCGGGGCGGGCGGAATGATGGCCGCCGGCTGCTGCGGAATCACGGGGCCGACCTGCGGCACCGGCTGCGGCGCGAATTGCGGTGCATAGGCCTGCTGCTGCTGCTGCTGCTGCTGCTGCTGCTGCTGCTGCCCGTAGTTCGGCTGAGGCTGCTGATACGCAGGCGCCTGGGGCGGCGTCGGCGGAAGCTGCCGAGGCGGCATGTTGGCAGCCTGCGCTTTCTTGTTGCCGCCAGGAATCATCTTCTTGAAGAACGACGTCACCTTGTTCGGGCTGGAGTTGGCCTTCGGCGGCTGAACGGGGGCTGCCGCAGAGTAGCGTGCCTGCGGCGAGGGCTGCTGCCGCACCGCTGCAGGGGCGGGAGCGGGATAATGCTGCCCCTGAGGGAACTGCTGGGCTGCCGGTGCGGGCGTCAGCTTGAGGTCGGGCATTTCGCGGCCGTCGCGTTCATACAACTGCCGTAGCTGCAGCTCGACTTCCGATTGAACGACTGTCACGTCATTGCTTGCCTGCACATGCGAGGCCGGCTGAACCGCCCCCGGGGCAGGCTTTCGGGGAGCAGGAACCGAAGACCGGACCGGCTTCAAGGGGTCGCGAAGTCCCTCGCCTGCCAGAAGATGCGGGCCGATCAGTCCGGCAGTCGTGGCGCCCACCAGCCAAGCCCTGATCCATGCCTGGGCATGTAAGTCCATGATGACCTTCTCCTCGAGAATCGCTGAGTCGCTCTGACAGGAACCGCGGCACGGAATTCCGGAAGAATGCCGTCTGCTTCACCCGCCGAGCGTGGGTGTGATCAAGGGTCGCGCCAGTCAAATCCCCGGGGGAATCTGGGCGTACCAAGATCATCGACGTAGCGGTTATCCGAGGTGTGGCGCTTCTCCCGATGCCAACACGAATTCGGCTTCGTCCGGTCGTAAGGCCCCTGCAATACGAACATTCGGAGAAGTCTGCCTGACCGGAAAAGTTTAACATCGCCCCCCGGCAGCCCCAGAAGCGCCACGAGTGGCCCGCCCCAAAGCCCGCCGTCAGCAATGGCCGGGACCTGCTCCTGATTCGTGCGGTATTTGCCCTGCCCCCCATCGGCAGTATCCGCTACGGTGTGGCTCCGTCGAGGAATCTGCTTCCCCGAAAAAATGTTGCCATTTCCACGCCACACCGCTATCGTCGCTGCAACACCGCAAATCTGCGGTGTTGCGTTACCGCCAATCGGCGGTGTAATAACAAGTTCGTCGTAGAGAATTGAGTCAGCGACGTATTCCTGAAGATGGGCCTCAACATTGATCAAGAGTCTTTTTAAGAATCCTAACCCCTTAACGACAGGCATGCTTGAGGGACTGAGTCGCATTATGACTGACTGGAGCCCTCCGAGCCCGCGAGGCGACCGATGGTTCTACCGATTACATTATCCTGACGGCCAATTTACAACTGTGCACAGCGCCGATGATGCAAAGGCCGCACTTTTGAAGCGGCACACAAACCACGTTCTGATTTCTCTTCGATCGACAGGAGGGTCTTTCGTTGAACTCGATACTCGCGATCGTTCTCGCGTTTCGTGCACGGTGACTTTGTCAGCGGGTGATGATAGTGTGTTTCTACGCAAGCTTGCCGAAGCGTTCGAATTGCAACCAATGCCGCCTGCCGTGTTCATCACACACGGCCGTAGCGAAGATTGGCGTCATGTAAAGTCGTTTATCGAAAACGATGTGGGAATAGCCCTTCGAGCTATTGAACTCGCGGAGCAGCCGCACGGCGGCTCGGCGTATATCGGAGAAAAGCTTGAAAGGTATGCAGATCAGTGCTCGTGCGCAGTCATTCTCATGTCAGGAGACGACAAAGCTTACGACCCCGATGACAAGGAGGAAACTCGCGCAAGGGAAAACGTGATACACGAGATAGGGTATTTCCAAGCGTGCCTCGGTTCCGACCGCGTGAATCTGCTCAAAGAAAACGGTGTCAACATTCCGTCAAACATCCTCGGTCGCGGATACATTTCCTATACCAAAGGTCACATCGCCGAGGTGGACACACGGCTGAGGAGAGAGCTGATCGACATATTTCAGTAAGAGACAACGCCGTTGTTTTCCGCTAGAGCGAGCTAAAGCTACACGCAAATCCCGACGAACCATGCCATGCACCGGAGTGGCGGTGGCCAGCCGTTCCAGAAACCAAAGTCAACTCCCGCCACCCGGTGATGGCGGTCGTTCGGCCACAACAACCAACTCGCAAAAAGGAAAAACCCTACAATGGGCAACTCTATCCGCACCTGCCTCTGGTTCCGCGACGGGCGAGGCCGAGAGGCTGCTGAGTTCTACTGCTCTCTGATCCCGGGAAGCCGGATCGAGAAGGCCTTCCACGGCGACGCCGGACATGGCGAGTTCTCGGTCATCGACTTCTCGCTGGGCGGGGTGCCGTACCAGATTCTCGACGCCGGGCCGATGTTCACTCTGACCGAGGCGGTGTCGATCTCGGTCGAGACCGATGATCAAGCCGAGTCCGATCGACTCAATGCTGCCCTGACCGCGAACGGCGGCGAACAAAGTCACTGCGGCTGGCTGAAGGACCGCTACGGGGTATCGTGGCAGGTTTTCCCGAAGCGGCTGACGGAATTGACGACGAATGCCGACAGAAATGTGTCTGCCAAGGCGATGGCGGAAATGATGAAACAGATGAAAATCGACATCGCTGCGATTGAAGCTGCGGTTAAGAGCTAGGAACCGTAGGCCGAACAAGGCGATGCATCCAAGTCGCCGGTCGGCCGCGAATCAAAATTATAGTTGTTGTGCGGTGACTGTTCTGCGAAGCGTCGCGAACTCTGTGGTCCAGTGAATTCTCACCCGAGATTTTTCGTTTCCGATTGACCATGCGTTCAAATTGGGTAAATTAAGGCAGGAAGTGTTGTCATAATAAACTCGATACGGGTTCGGGACGCACAATTCATGTTCGAAACTTGCGGGGCCAGGCAGCATTCGTTCAATCACCTCAGCCGCCGCGATTTGTTGCGGCTGGGCGGGTTAAGCATCGGCGGGATCGGCGGCCTGGGCGTCAGTGACGTGCTCAGGCTTCGGGCCGAATCCGCGACGAAGTCGGCGATCAAATCGGTGATCTTCGTCTGCTTGCCGGGCGGACCGAGCCATCTCGAAACGTACGATCTGAAGCCTGAAGCTCCGAGCGACTACCGGGGCGAGTTCCGGCCGATCAGCACGAACCTCCCAGGCTGGGACATCTGCGAACACATGCCGCTCCAGGCGACTATCGCCGACAAACTGTCGCTGGTCCGATCGCTGCAGTTTGTCGAACCGATGCAGCACGAGCTGGAAGAAGTCTTCACGGGATATCCGAAGTCGTTTCAGCGGCCATCGTTCGGTTCTGTCGTCAGCAAGTTCCGCGGGACCGACGGCAGCTTGCCGTCGTATGTCAGCCTGGAATACGCGGAAGGGGTCGTCGGTTACGAAAGCCCGCAGTACCTCGGCATGGCGCACCGCCCGCTCAACGTCGCGGGGAACGCCTTCGTTCATAATCTGAGCCTCGCCTACGGAGTCAATCGAAGCCGTTTCGACGAACGCCGCGCGCTGTTGAACACGTTCGATGAATTCCGGAAAACTCTCGATACAAAACGAGACAGTCTGCCTGCCGATCCGTTTATGAATCAGGCGCTGGACATGGTCTCTTCGGCCAAGGCCCGGGACGCCTTTGACCTCACGCGGGAAGACCCCAAGCTGCGAGAGCGGTACGGCAAGTCGGACGACAAGTTCATCTACATCGGCCAGACGGCGGACTCCGTGTGGGACAGCCAGAAATTCCTGCTGGCCCGCCGGTTGGCCGAAGCCGGCGTGCCGGTCATCACGTTACGAGTTGGTTTGTGGGATCATCATGGCAACGTCGTCAGCAGTGTTGGCAGCACGATCTGGTCGGGCATGAAAACGATGTTGCCGCTGATGGATCGGTCGATCTATTCCCTGGTGAATGATCTGCACGACCGCGGGTTGGACAAGGAAATCGCCGTCGTGGTGTGGGGCGAATTCGGCCGCACGCCGAAGATTTCGCAGAACGGCCGCGACCACTGGCCCGATGCGAGTTTCGCGCTGTTCGCCGGCGGCGGAATGCAGATGGGCCAGGTGATCGGCGCGACTGACGGGAAGGGAGAGCGCCCGGTCAGCCGTTCGCTCGGCCCGAAAAACGTGCTCGGGACAATCTACCACCTCTTGGGAATCGACCCGAGCCAGACCGTTCCCGATTTCGCCGGCCGCCCGCAGATCCTCCTGGATGACTGCCGCCCGATCGACGGACTCGTCTAGCCGCAAGATGCGATGCCTTGAAAAATCCGTCATTGAACGCTGCTCAGGGTAAGCTGGACCAACTGGAGGGGCTGCGCGGCGTCGCCTCGTTCGTCGTCTTGCTTTCGCATGTCAGGCTGACATTCTTTGCCGATATCAACGAAGTTTTGAGAGACCGTTACGGACATATCGTCGGCACGCTTGCCGAGGCGGTCTGCGACGGGAATTTCGCGGTTTGGCTCTTCTGGGTCATGTCGGCGCTCGTGCTTTCGATCCGGTTCCATGCTTCGGACGATCCCGGCTCGTCGTCTGCGCTGCTGACCGATGCGACGGTCCGGAGGTATCCGCGGCTTTTGTTGCCGGTGATTGCTTCCGTGATGTTTGCGTGGGTCCTTCATGCCTTGGGGCTGATGACCAACGTGAAGCTTGCCGAGTTGTTCGAGCGGCCCGACAACGACTGGCTGAGAATTTTTTATCGCTATGAACCCAGTGTCGCGGCCGCGTTCCTGTCGGGCGCCTGGCAGTCGTTCTTTGATTACTCGCCGGCCACGTCTTACAACAATGTTCTCTGGTCGATGGAGATCGAACTCTACGGCTCGTTTTTCCTGTTTGCCTACCTGGCGCTGTTGGGGAAACATCCGGCGCGCGGACTGCTTTATTTCCTCACGCTCGCGGTCCTTTACACACTTGCTCTCCACTGGCTGAATGCATTTGTGCTCGGGACGATGATTTGCGACGTTTACGTTCATCGCGAGTCCCTCCGTCGATGGTTGCCGCAACGCGTCGACCAGGCCTGCGGCGTGCTGCTGCATAACCGATTCCTGGCGCTGGTCCTGGTGCTGCCGACGATGTATTTGATCGGCCTGGAAAACATCCACGGCAATTTGCACCTGCTGCTGGCGGCCGCCATCACCGCGTATGTCGCGATGAGCGGACCGGCTCAACGGCTGTTCGCACGCAGAATTCCGGTCTTCCTGGGAAAGATTTCGTTCGGCCTGTACCTGGCCCATCTGCCGATCCTTTGTGCCACGGCGTATCCCCTTTACGCGGCGATCTCGTCCGTGGCGTCGTCAATGATGGCTGCGTGCCTGGCCGCGCTGTCGGTCATGGCGATTTCGATTTTCTCCGGCTGGTGTTTATGGTATCTCGCGGATCGGCCGGCCATCGCGTTTTCCCGCGCCGTCGCGCGTCTGCTGACGAACGGCCTCGTCAAGAAATGACCGCGAGGCGCGAAACACCCAACCCCTTCCTGACGATTGGGGCTGTCGTGGTCTCGCCTCATTCCTTGAACTTCGCCGATTCCACGAATTTCAGAAACGCGTCGCGGGCGTCCGTCACCGTGCTGCGCGGGCCTGTCAGCTTGACGAAGTAGTTCGTGCCTTTCAGAGGAATCACGACGCCCAGCATGGCGGAATTTCGCTGCGGCTCGCCGGGCTTCAGCATGTCCTGATAGTTGCCGAACAGTTCCACCAGCGTGGCGTCGCGGCCGTCGATGGTCAGCGAGGATTCTTTGGGAGCCGGATCGTCGGGCGTGCGCAGGAATTGTCCCTTCCAGCGGCCGATATTGTCGGCGACGTCACCGCCGGCTGTCGACAAAGTGAGCCGCCCCGATCCGTCGGCGCCCGGCACTTGAAATTCCGCGATCACGAATGTGCTTTGCGTGGGCGATTCTTCCCACTCCGACGGCACCTGAAAGACGGCCCCGTTGAAGTTGCGCTCCTGGACTTCCCCGGCATGACCGGACACCGGATGTTTTGCGGCCGGCGGTGCGTCCAGTGATTTCGCCGTCGGCAGCTTCGGCGTCTCCCTGGACGTAGATGATTCATCGCAGCCGCTCATCAGAGCGATCAAACACACGCAACCGATGAATCGCCGCTGGTAATCGTTAAGAGGCATGATGTCGATCCTGAAAAAACACGACGCTTCTGCGAAGCGTCGCTAAGGGGTTGTTGATTGCAAGCCGTTGCGGGCGGCACGGACAATCCGTTCGGCTTCGTCGACGGAGTCCGCCAAGGCCGTCAGGTGTCCCATCTTGCGGCCTGGCCGGGCTTCGTGTTTGCCGTACAAGTGAAGTTTCACCTCGGGGGCCTCCAGCAGGGCCGGCCAGTTCGGCGGATCGGGCGACCAGACATCGCCCAGCAGGTTGGCCATCGCCGCGTGACGCCATTGGGTGACGTCGCCCAGCGGAAGTCCAGAAACGGCCCGTACCTGCTGCTCGAACTGGCACGTGCGGTGCGCGTCGATCGTCAAATGTCCCGAGTTGTGCGGCCGCGGCGCGGTTTCATTGATCAGTAGACCGCCAGTTTTGGTGACAAAGAATTCGACGCACAATACGCCGACGACATCCAGTACGGTCAGTACGGAACGGGCGATGTCCAGGGCATCTCGCTGAATCGTTTCACTCACGCGAGCCGGGCAGACGGTGACGTCAAGGATATGGTTGCGATGGGCGTTTTCCAGCAAGGGATACGCAACGAACTCGCCGTGCAGTCCCCTTGCGGCCACGACGGAGACTTCGCGTTCGAATTCGATCCAGGCTTCCAGAATCGCTTCATCGGTTCGCAGCGCGTTCCATGCCTTCGCGGCATCGCCGGGCGTTCGGATCACCGCCTGCCCTTTGCCGTCGTAACCCCAGGCCGCCGTTTTCAAGACGGCCGGCGTGCCGAGTTTTTCGAGGGCGGACTGCAACTCCTGCAGGGTGCGAACCGGGTGAAAAGGCGTGACCGGCAACCCGGCGTTCTGCAGCGTCGATTTCTCCCGAAGCCGATTCTGCGAAACGAACAGCACGGAACCTGCCGGACGGACCGGAGCGAATTTCGCCGCCGTTTCCGCGGCAATTGCGGGAACGTTTTCAAATTCAAACGTGACGACAGAGACCCCGCGTGCGAAGTTGGCGATCTGGTCGACATCTTCGTAAGCCGCGCGAATTTCCAGGTCGGCCACTTGCCCCGTCGGCGTATCATCATCGGGGGACAGAACATGAACGCGATACCCCAGCCGCCGGGCGGCGATCGCGAACATCCGGCCCAACTGGCCGCTGCCCAAGACTCCGAGTGCCGCTCCGGGCAGGATCGGGGAGAGTCGAGAGCCAGACGGATTATTCACGGATCGCTGCTTTCTGCTGGCTCTTGACTCACGACTCTTGACTGGATTTCGCCTCACGGCAACGACTCACCAAGCACGCGCTCGGTCTGCCGGCGGTGGAATTCCCGCAGTTTCTCGCGCAGTTCGGGCCGGTCGACGGCGAGCATCCGCACGGCGAGCAGCCCCGCATTCCGGGCGCCGGCTTCGCCGATCGCCAAGGTACCGACGGGGACGCCGCCCGGCATCTGGACGATGGACAGCAGCGAGTCGAGACCGCTCAGCGCCTGACTCTTCACGGGAACGCCCAGCACGGGCAACAGCGTCTGGGCGGCGATCATCCCCGGCAAATGGGCCGCTCCCCCGGCGCCGGCAATGATCAGTTTCAGCCCGCGGGCTTCGGCCGAGAGAGCGTAATCCCTCATCCAGTCAGGAGTTCTGTGTGCCGAGACGATCCGGCATTCGTGAGCAACGCCAAATTCTTCCAGCACGTCGGCCGCTTGCCGCATCGTGTCCCAATCGGATTTGCTGCCCATCACAACGCCGATCAGCGGAGCAGGATTTTCCGGCATGGAACATCTCTTTCTTGCCCCCGGCCATTGGCCGAAGGGAGGATCGCGGCACCAACGTTGAACACTTTGCCCGACACGCCTCGCGAGAACTCGGGTTCGTTTTCCACGTATCGTACCGGCAGACCCCCTGCCGATGCCACTGAATCGGGTCGGGCGGGCCGTGTCGTCTGGGAGACGGAAACTCGAATTTCGAGGCCTGACAACCGAAGGTCTGACAAGATGCCTCTTGCGACCGGGCAGATCGTCTGAGAGACTATACCGGTTGTGCAGAGTCCTCGGGCATAACCGGTTGCGTTCCGTTTTCCGCAGGGAGCAGATTTCATGAGTCGTGCGACGGCACTGGTCCTCTCGGTTTGCGGATTGTTCCTGACTGCGTCTGTGTCGCGGGCGGAAGGCGTCATCTGGGATCTTCCGCCCGATGGCAGTTGGATTCGCCTGGAGGGTTCGTACGCCCAGACGGAAATCCGTCCGGATTCCGCGACGGGAAAACTGGAAATTGCTCCATGGATCGAGCGGTTGTGGATCAAGTCGGTCGGCGAGGAAGACGCGGAATACCAGGGCGAAACGGTCCCGTGCCGGTGGCTGGAGATCAAGGTGGAACGCGGCCGGGAACGGGAAGGGAAAATCGACACCGGGCTGACCGGCCTGGAGATTTACAAAGTTCTCGTCCCGACGACGAAGGTGCTGTTTGAATCGGTCGATGCCGACGGGGTCCCCGTCAGCCATCTGCCGATCGTCAAAGGATACCGTAAACTGGGGAAAGCCGAACCGAAGGCGCTGACCGAACCGGCGCTGCAGTTGTATCCGCTGGCCGTAATGGCCGGATATTATCGCGACGAACAGGTCGAGGAGACCGGGGTCGACCCGGAGGTGGGTCTGGGGGCGGTCAAGGCCGACAAGCTTCATGCGGCGATCACTATCGAACGGCGTTCCAGCCGCACCGTGCAAGACAGCTTCATCTGGCGCAGCAAAGACGTGCCGTTCGGCATCGCCCGGTATTCGGCGAAAATCACCCGCGAGATCAAAGACGACCGCCAAAGCCGGGATGATTTCAAGCCGTCGTCGGAAGTCGTCATCGACCTGAAGGCGCAGGAATCCGGCAACGATGCCAAGAGCGAACTCGCCGTGCCGTAGTGCGCCGGACGCCCGTCCGCCAAAGCCCGGCGTCGGCGACGCCGGGACCGACCAGGCGCTCTACGTCTTCTTCTGCTGCATCAGCAGCGCCGACGCATACCCCACCAGGTCTCCGCGATTTTCAGCGGTGCGGAGAAGGGCGTCGTAGCGGCCGGCTTCGCGGCACATTTCGGCGAAGGAGTCGGCAAAGCCTTCATCGGCCTGAATCAGATACTTCTCCGCCAACGGGATCGCGTCGTTATACCGTTTGACACGCACCAGGAGATCGACCAGGACGTAGGCGATCATCGGCTTGTCGGATTCGTCGGGTTCCTGGTCGAGCTTTTTCTGGAAATACGCCAGGGCTTCCGCGCGGCCGTCGTTCGCCAGGAATTTGAAGAACTCGCGGTGGGCCGGGTAGTAGTCTTCAAACGGCGAGTCGGCCGCATACTGAAACTGGGGCGAGAGATTCAAGCCGTACTCGGTCAAGTCGCGGGCCAGCGCAAGCTCCGGGCTTTCGGCCGACAGCGCCCGGGCGAAGCGGACCGTCGAGTGCAAATGCGAGACATCGATGTGATAGTTGTTCTCGGCAAACAGCCATTCGCGGCCCGTGACGAGTTCCCGAAGCGTTTTCGCAGGCGGGGCGAACGGCATCCGCTGCGCAACTTCGCGCTGGACCGATTGCAGCAGATCGCTGTGGAGCGATTTCACGAGGATGGCGGCGCATTTCGCGCGGTCCTCGGCTTTGAGCTGGGCGAACTGCTGGTCGAGCGAGGTGATCGTGCTGCATGTGCCGTGCGTACGGAGCATGATTTCCATGCCGGTCGCGGGGGCGAGCCCTTTGAAGAGGGCCAGATCAATCATCTCTTCGGATTCCTGGCTCCCTCCGTCGCGGGGAATGGGGAAGGCGGCAATGGCGGCGGCAATCGGCTCCGTCTCGCGGATCGCGTGGAAATACATCCAGGCCTGGCTGAGCTTGCCGTCCG
Organism: uncultured Planctomycetaceae bacterium; assembly: GCA_964388415.1. Classification (GTDB taxonomy): domain Bacteria; phylum Planctomycetota; class Planctomycetia; order Planctomycetales; family Planctomycetaceae; genus CAZDGB01. Next base: position 19,340 of record CAYMAO010000007.1, read on the forward strand.
CGAGCAGCAACTGGCCGGCCTCGCGGGCGGCGTCGCTGTAGGATTTTTCAAAGTCGTCACGGAGACTCGCGGGGACATCGTCGAACGACGTCGGCCGGTTCAACGGGAGGCCAAGCTCCTGTTTTTTCTTGAGCAGCCGCGCGTCGAAGATGCGGTGAAAGTCCTTCTTGTCGCGCAGTGACTGCAGCAATTGCTCGAACAGTCCGGCCGGACCGCCGGACTGCAATTGTTGCTGGATCGCTTGAAAGGGTGTGGTATCGGCGGACATGCGGCAGGGTTCCTTGACGGCGGGGAAGACAAATTCGCACGGAGATCGCGGCATGAATTCTACGGGAGGCACGGACACGTGACCAGCGCCGGCCCGGTTCGGTAGTTGAGAAGCAGGGCAAGCCGTAGGGTGGGTCGAGCGTTTCGCGAGGCCCACCGTCTTCTAATTTACGGCGAATCGGTGGGCCTCGCGAAACGCTCGACCGCGCCCTACGCTGAAAAAGGCGTTGCCCCTGCGATTCGTCAGCCCTCCGTCATCAGGCGGGTATGCCATTCTCGCAGTTGTTCGGCGACGGCGTCGCGGCCGCCGGAGCCGAAACTTTGCAGCCGGGCCACGACATTGGCAACGCCTAGCCAGTTCGCGACGTCGGCGTCGATTTTGTCGCAGTGCTGGCGAAGTTCGGCCAACGGGACTTCGGACAGCGTGCATTTTCGCGTTTCACACAGCCGGACCAGCTTGCCGACCGTTTCGTGACCGGTGCGCATCGGCACGCCCTGGCGGATGAGATACTCCATCAGAGTGGTGGCATCGAGGAAGCCTTCCTCTAACCGGGCGGCGATGACGTCGGTCTGCAAACGGGCGCCGCGGACGATGGCCGGGGCGATTTCCAGGCAGGCCTTCACCGTATCCAGCGCGTCAAAGAAGGCGAGCTTGTCTTCCTGCAGGTCGCGGTTGTAGGCCATCGGTAGCCCCTTCAGCAGCGTCAGAATCTGCTGCACGTCGGCGATCACCCGGGCCGATTTCCCGCGGATCAGTTCCAGCACGTCCGGGTTCCGCTTCTGCGGCATGATGGAAGAACCGGTCGTAAACGCATCCGGCAATTTCAGGTATCCGAATTCCGTCGTGCACCACAAGATCCATTCCTCGGCCCAGCCGGACAGGTGCACGGCGATGAGGGCCAGGTCGAAAATTGCTTCGGCGAGGAAGTCGCGGTCGCTGGAGACGTCGAGACTGTTGGCGGCGACGTCGGCGAATTCCAGTAGCCGGGCCGTTTCTTCGCGATCGATCGGCAAAGACGTGCCGGCCAGGGCGGCCGCGCCGAGCGGCAGGATATTGACCCGTTTGACGCAGTCGCGGAGGCGTTCCCGGTCGCGCTGGAATTTCTCGCAGTAGGCGAGCCAGTAGTGGCCGGCCATCACCGGCTGGGCCCGCTGCAGGTGCGTGTACCCCGGCAGAATGACGTCTTTGTCATGCTCAGCGCGGGCGACAAACGCCCGTTGAACACGTTCCAGCTGCGCGTCGAGCTGGACGAGTGATTCCCGGACATACAGTTTCAGATCGGTGGCGACCTGGTCGTTGCGGCTGCGGCCCGTATGGAGTTTGCGGCCGACATCCCCGATGCGGGCGATCAGGGCCGACTCGATGTGCATGTGAATGTCTTCGAGCGACGTCTGGAACGGAAACTCGCCGCGCGCGATCTCCCCGCCGATCACCGTCAGCGTCTCGCAAATGAGCTGGGCTTCGTCGCCGGTGATCAGGCCGACTTTAGCCAGCATCCGGGCATGGGCCTGGGAACCGCGGAGATCGACGGCTGCCAGCCGCGCATCGAAGGAAATCGATTCGGTGAAGTGTTCCACGCGGGCGTCGGTGGCCTCATCGAAACGGCCGCTCCAGGCTTTGGCGGTCACGGGGGGTCCTTTGGAACGGAATGTCAGCCTTCCCGACAACCCCTCGCGTCCAGGTGGGTGCCGGAAATCCCTCCCGGGGGGGAGGGGCTGTTTTCAGGACAACTCGTCCAGCTTGTTCCCGAGAGAACAGTCCGTCAACCCCGCGCCGCACTGGCCGGCGCGCATTCATCGAAATTGCCGGAATTCCCCGGGGGACTTGATGACTGGCAGGGTCGGGGACGGGTATAATCTTCGATGGACGCGAGCCAAGATCCGGGCGCGTCCGACGACCGTTCTCCAATTCGGCAACCGGCATGGCGAGTTCGTTTCGAGGTCAGTTTCTCATCGCAGCGCCCCATTTGAAAGACCCCAACTTCTACAAGTCGGTGGTCGTGATCGTCGAACATGGCGAACACGGCGCCATGGGGCTGGTGATCAATCGCCCGTCATCCGTGCTCGTCAGCAATGCCTTGTCGAAGCATTTCGACCTGCCGGAGACCGGAGACCTGGTCTACTGCGGCGGACCGGTCGAGCCGTTGGCGCTCTTTATTCTGCATAACGCGGAAGATCTGGGCGGCAAAGACCCGGCGGTAGCCTCGGGGTTGTTCATCGGCAGCAGCGGGGACGTGTTTGAAGAAGTGGTGCGTCGCGGCGCGGAATCGATGGCGAATCTGAAATTTCGCGTCTATTCCGGTTGTGCCGGCTGGTCGAAGGGACAGTTGGAAGGCGAAATCAGCCGCGGAGACTGGTATCTTCTTCCGGCGTGCCGCGAGGCAATTTACCACGACGACCCCTACCTCGTTTATGATCTGATGCTGCGTGAGGTTCACGCGGCGCATCGCCTTCTGCCCGACGCAGCCGGCGACCCGAAGTGGAATTAACACGACGAAATTCTGGTCGAATTCATGACTCCCATCACCATCACGGACCCAGCGACCGGCGCCGCGGCGACGATCGCTCCGGAATTCGGCTTCAATTGTTACTCGTTTCGAGCAAACGTCCTGGGCCAGTCGACGGAGTTTCTGGATGTCGACCCGGAATTTCTTTCCGGCAAAAGCCGCCCGACTCGCAGCGGCATCCCGATTCTGTTCCCGTTCCCGAATCGCATCCGCCAGGGCCGTTTTTCCTGGAATGGCCGCGATTATATGATTCCCGGCACCGATGCGTGGGGCAACGCGATTCACGGCTTCTGCGCGGACCGGCCGTGGCGCGTGGTGCGGAAGGGGGCCGACTCTGTGACGGGGCAGTTTCAGTTGAGCCTCGATGCGCCCGAACGACTGCCGCTCTGGCCGGCGGATTTCCGGATCGAAGTCGAGTACCGATTGATTCGCAACCGTTTGCGGGCGGCTTTTCGCATTCTGAATCACAGCCGGGACGAATTGCCGTGGGGTCTGGGAACTCATGCCTATTTCCGCACACCGATGGGCGCAGCCGGCCGCAAGGAACAATGCACGGTGGATGTGCCGGCGTCTGAGGTCTGGGAACTGAAGGATTGCCTTCCCACCGGCCGGCGATTGCCGGTCGCCGAGCCGAAGGATCTCCGGGGCGGCGCGTGGCTGAACGGAATGGAGCTCGACGACGTCTACACCGGGTTGAACTATTCCGGGCCGCAATTCGAGTGTACAGTGATTGACGAGCTGTCCGGGATGCAGCTCACGCAGACGTGCCCGCCGATTTTCCGCGAAGTGGTCGCCTTTACGCCGCCCAACCGGTCGTGTGTGTGCCTGGAACCCTATACCTGCGTGACCGACGCAGTGAATCTTCAGGCACAGGGGATTGACGCCGGCTGGAGAGTGCTCGCTCCGGGAGCCGAGTTTCGGACCTGGATCGACCTCGCCGTCGGCCCGGTCTTGGTCTGAAACCAGTCCTGGCCTGAAAGTTGTCGGTCTGGTGGGAAAGAATTGAGTGAGAGAGTGAAGGGGTTGACGATGTCGCGCTGTCCATGTTCCGGCCAACGATACTGGCCCATTCTGCTGGCTGCCGGGTGGATCGTGGCTCCGCTTGGCGATTTCGCGGCGTCGCCGGCAGAGGCGCAGTTCCGCCGCCCGGTGCGCAACGTCTTCCGCGGGCAGCAGGTGAATCTGGACGCCGTCGCGCGCAACGCCGCGGCCGCGGTCGTTGCCAACTTAGCCGCGGCCAATGCGGCCCAGCCTCCGGGGACCGCGCCGGACGCCTTGATCGCCGTGCCCCCGGAGGGGACCACGGACAAGGCCGTCGTCGAACAAGTGCGCAGCCGTCTGACGAAAGATGCCGAGGCGTTGAAACGCCGCCGTGCCGCCGACGGCAAGCCGCCGCTGGCCGAAACTGGCGGGGGGGTGCCGCGCGCCATGATCGACATGGCGCACTATGGGATGCAGTACGGCAACCAGGGTCCGCAGCGGTTTTTCGCGCTGCACCTGATCGTCGACAATCCGTCGGATGAGCCGCTGACGATTCCGCGCGGAGAGGTCGCCGCGAAAATTGACGGCGAGGCGAAGCCCTTGGCGGACATTCCGGACCAGCTCAAGAACATCTCGTTTCCGTATGGATCTCAGCAGCATTCGCTGCAGAATCAGCAGCAAATCCAGGAATTCAAAGTCCCGGCCCAAGGCGTCGGCGGGACGTGGCTCGTTTACCCGGGCCTGCCGATGAACGCCGAAGTTCCTCCGCTCTCCGTGGCCGTTCGCCTCGCCGGACGCCTGATCGACATCGATGTCACCGCGTCGCAATGGGCCATGCTGGACCTCTCTTCCGAGACGATCGGCCCGCGCGGCTGCCTGCAACTGATCTCGCTCAACGGCATGTTGAATACCGTCAACATCCAGTCACTGGTCGAACATCTCGAACGCCTGACGGAACAAAAGACCGTCCGCTTTGTGCTGCTGTGGAAAGAAGGAGCCGCACCGCCCGAACAGCAACTCAGCTTTTGGCTGGTGAACTCCGCGATGCAGCTCGGCTCCGGCCGGCCGGTCAACGATCAATTTCCTTCCTTTCCGGCGCTGATCCGGGAATTCCACATCATCCAGCCGGCCGGCAACGGGTTTCCCGCCAATGATCAGTACGGCCGGCCCAACCTGGGGATGCGGCTGCATAAATCCGCGGCGGACGGTGTCGGCGCCGCCCTGAAGTCGGCGTATCTCGCCTTGCCGACAGACGAACTGCTGGAAGAGATACAGAAGGGGCATCCCTTGTCGCGCGCCGCGGCGCTCCGGCATGGGGCCGGCAAGCTCAAGGTCAGCCATTTGCCGGTGATTCTCCGGCTGATCGAAGACCCGGACGTCAACATCCAGATTTCCGCGATCCGGGCGCTGAGCCATTTCGGCGAACCGGCCGCGTGGGAGGCGCTGGTCCGCCTGGCGAAGAAGAAGACCGACCCGCATAGCATGACGGCGATCGAGAGCCTCGCCGGGTCTCGTTATGCCGTCGCGCAGGCGGTCCTCCTCGATCTGCTGAAAGAGAACGATGCGGCGTTGAAGAAACAGATTCTGCTGGTGCTGGCCCGTTATCCCCGGCCGCAATGGTCCGAAACCATTTTCGCTTCCGTGACCGACCCGATGCAGCCGTTGACGGCCGACGGTGTCCGCGCGCTCTTGCAGGTCGGACATCCCCGGCTGATGGACGTGCTGGAATCCGGCCTGAAGAGCCCCGACAAATCGGTGCGCGACCTTGTTTTTCCCATCCTGGCCCAGCGGACCGACGTCCGCAGCGAACGGCTGGCGACGGAATACACGCTGGCGCACCTGGAAAAGTCTCCGCCCGACGGAACGATCATCCAGTTTCTACACCGCACCAAGCTGGCGCCCGCCGTGCCGCTCTTGCTGAAACACCTGGAGACCGCGCCGGATAAGGGGACGATCATCAGCCTCCTGACGCAGATCGGGGATGAAACCGTCGGCGACGTCATCGCCGGCCGCTACGAGAAATTCCAGAACAATGAAAAACACCAGGCGCTGAACGCGCTGCGGATTCTCAAGCACGGCAAGTTCCGCGAATTCGCCGGCGAGGCGCTCCTCAGCAATGACGGGTCGGTCTATGGGCAGGCCACGCAGGGGCTGATGCAGGACGGGGGTCCGGAAGCCTGCCAGTTGCTGATCACGGCGCTGGAGAAACAGACCAACAACAACGCGCTGCACAACATCTGCAACGCGCTGGGGAATCTCGGCCGCCCCGAGGGCCGCGCGGCGATGCTCAAGGCCCGAGAGTCTGACAACGCCCAACGGAAAAATGCCGCCATTAACGGCCTTAATATTTTCTACCAGCGTTCGCCCGGCTATCAGTACATCTGGCAGGCGCAGAACGTCATCCAGCAGCAGAAGAAGAAAAACTGGAAGGAAGCCCTGGAATACTACGACATGTCTCTGCAGATCGACCCCGAACTTCCCGAAGCCCTGGCCGGCCGCGGCTGTATGCAGTTGCGGTTGGGGAAATCGGCCGAGGCGGCCAAGGACCTGGAGAAAGCCTTCCAATTGGATCCGTTCAATCACCTGGCAATTCCCGGACTGGCGGAAGTCCGCATCACTGCCGGCAAATTGGATGAAGGCCTCAAGATCCTGGAGACGGGCCGGGAACGGTATCAGCACGATGGAATGTTTCTGCACGGTTCGGGCCGGGCGTATGCCTTGGCGGCCGCGCAGATCGACAAGCAAAAAGACATCCCCGATCGCGAGCAGAAGCGGTCCGCCCACCTCAAGAAAGCCGTCGCCGACTTCCAACTGGCCGTGACGCGGGGCTTCGGCGACCTGGAGTGGCTTCGCGACGATCCCGACCTGAAGCCCTTGCAGGACGATCCGGAATTCAAGAAACTGCTCGGCAATCGGCCCAACGCGCCCGCGGCCAAAGCCGTGAAGGAAGCCGCAGTCGACGCACCCGCCGACGCCGTTCCTGAGAAATAGGTGTGAGGGAAGGAGTGTGTGAGGGAAGGAGAGACGAAGGCGGCTTCGCGATGATTTCTCTCACACGCTCGCACTCTCCTTCCCTCACACCGACCCACTGTGACGCCCCCGAAAGCCCATGGTCTACCTCCACCGCATCTACACCAAAACCGGCGACGACGGCGAGACGTCGATCGGCAACGGCGCCCGTCTTTCCAAGACGGAACCGCGGATCATCGCCATCGGTGCGGTCGACGAATTGAACTCCCTGCTGGGCGTCGTCCACTCAGCGGGACTTGCAGAGCCTTATGCTGCGCGGCTGCGGATGATCCAGAATGACCTGTTCGACATCGGGGCTGATCTCTGCGTGCCGGAAACCGAACTGGCGCCCGATGAACCTCTTCCAGAACACCCGCCGCTGCGCGTGACGCTCGGCCAGGTTCAACGGCTGGAGCGATGGATCGATTCCGAGACTGACAGGCTGTCTCCGCTGACGAGTTTTATCTTGCCGGGCGGTTCGCCGGCGGCGGCCCAGTTGCATTTCGCTCGGGCCGTATGCCGCCGCGCGGAGATTGACGTGTTGAAGTTCGCAGGCCGGGAATCGGTCAATCGCCAAGTGCCGATCTATCTGAACCGCTTGTCGGACCTGTTGTTCGTCTGGGCGCGGGCGGCGAACGAACTGGGAGCGGGCGACGTGTTGTGGGTTCCGGGAAAGTCTCGCGGAGAAACGTAAGTCGCTGTGCGAAATCGCAAGGGTGACAGACACCGTTTGGAGGAATGACGAATGAGTAATATGAACTGGCCGTTGGCGGCGGTGATGGCGCTGTCTGGGGGATTCGCGATGGGCGAAGAGTTTCCGCCCGCAAAGGACTTGCCCGTCGTCCGGGGCCTGCCGGAGGTGCTTCGTCTGTTCGACGGCACGCCGGTGAAGACCAAGGACGACTGGCAGACGAAGCGCCGTCCGGAACTGCAAAACTTGATCCAGCATTACATGTACGGATATTTGCCGCCGAAACCGCAGATTGCCGCACGGGTGACGCAGACGAAGGAAGGCCTGTGCGCCGGAGCCGTCACGCTGAAGGAGATCGAAATCCGGTTCACGGATTTGCCGGATTCCGCGCCGAAAATTCACCTGGCGCTGTTTCTGCCCGCCAAACGGCCGGGGCCGGTTCCCGTCTTCCTGGGACTCAACAGTTGCGGCAACGCCGAAGTCCTCGACGATCCGGCAATCACCGTCGACGAAAACGCCTGGCAGAATAAAGGGTGCGCCAAACCGCCGCGCGGCACGGGGAAAGACTTCTGGTGCGTCGACTATGTTGCCTCCCGAGGCTATGCCCTGGCCACCTTCCATGAAAGCGACGTCGACCCCGATCAGCACGACTTCACGGACGGCATCCATCCGTTTTACGCCGATCGAAAAATTCCCGAAGCATCGCGGCCGGGAACGATTGCCGCCTGGGCCTGGGGGCTGCATCGCGCCGTCGACTATCTCATCACCGACGCGCAGATCGATCCCAAACAGGTCTGTGTGATCGGTCACTCGCGGCGGGGCAAGACGGCCTTGCTCGCCGCGGCAATGGACGACCGGATTGCTTTGGTCGTGCCGCATCAGTCGGGAACAGGCGGCATGGCCTTGAGCCGGGATTCTCAGCAGGAGACTGTGGAGCGGATCAACCGCGTGTTTCCGCACTGGTTCAACGACGAGTTCACGAACTTCAACGAACACGTCGATCGCCTGCCGTTCGATCAGCATGCACTGGTTGCCCTGGTGGCCCCGCGGCCGCTGCTGGATACGGAAGGAGCGCAAGACCCGTGGGCCAATTTCCCTCGCTCGCTGGAATCTCTGCAAGCCGCCGACCCGGTTTACAAGCTGCTGGGCGCGCCGGGCCTCGTCGGCACGGGACTGATACAGGACGGCGAAAAAATCGTCGGCCCGAACTTCGGCACGCTCCTGCAATGCCGGCTCGACATCAAGCACACGCTGAACCGGGCCTTCTGGGAGAAGATCCTCGACTTCGCCGACGCACAACTGAAAGGCAGTAAGAAATAATACCAATCCCAACAATTAGCAGCGCGTCAAGATTTCATCAAAGCCCGGCGTTGGCAACGCCGGGACCTATTGAGGGAGCGCTGTCAATCGTTGGGATTGGTATAAGCGGCTCTCGCACAGAGTCACAGGGAATACGGAGAGAGGCGTTCAATGCGTCGCCGCAAAATTTCCCCGTGTCTTCTGTACTCTTTGTGCGAGACCGGCTTTATTTCCCGCTGAGTTCGGGATGAAACCCGGCGATTTTCAGCGGCACGCAATACAGCCCGGTCCCGGCGGTGATGTAGAGCATCTTTGCCTCGGCACCTTTGCCGAACGTGCAATTGGTCGGCAATGTTTCCGTCGGGATGAAGGCGACTTCCTTGCCGGCCGGCGTGTAGACGGCGATGCCATGCCGCACCGGATGCCGGATGGCCGCGTAGACGTGGCCCTGCACATCCATCGTCATGCCGTCGATGCCCATTTCATTGCCGTAGTCAACGAGCACTTTTCTCACGCCCAGCGTGCCGTCGGTGTTCACGGGAAACGCGTTCAACGTGTAGCGTGGGGGCTTCACGGACGAACCGGGCTTCTCCAAACCGGTCGACCCATTATCGGTCTCGGCGGCGTACAGCGTTTTGCCGTCGGGCGAGACGATCAGTCCGTTCGGCTTGCGGAGATCCGTCGTCGCACGCGTCGTCTTGCCGTCGGTCCCGTAGCGGTAGACGCTTTGATGATCGAGTTCCAAAGGCTCCTTGCCGACGTACCTCGGATCGCTGAAGTAGATCGAGCCGTTGGGAAGAATCACAAGATCATTGGGCGCGTTGAATTTTTTGCCTTCGAACGTGCCGACGAGGACTTTCATCTTGCCGTCGGCGGCGACTTCGCACAGCGCTTGCAGGCCGATGTTCGCCCCGCAGGCGGCGATCAAGCGGCCGTCGGCAGTGAAGAACAGGCCGTTGCTTTGTCCGCTGTCGGCGACATGGACGGACGTCTTCTTCGTCGCCGGATCGAACTTCATGATCCGGCCGGGATTCTTCGCCATGATGGCGATGTCGCTGAAGTAGACTGCACCATCTTTCGCAACGGCAACTCCTTCCGTGAATTCTCCCTCGTTCCACAACAGTTTCACCCGGGCGTCCTCCGGCAGAATGGCCGGATCACCGGTTGGTTTTTGGTCCGCGGCGAAACACGAAGACGCTAAGGCACACGCCAGAACCGTGACGACAAGAAATCGCAGCATCAGATGTTCTCCCCGTTGAACCCAACGAAACGTCCCACTTCCCAGGATCACAAGATATCGGCGCACACCCCGGGAAGGAAGGAAACGGAGGGGGACAAGGGCGGGGCTTGAGATCGCGTGTGTATCCTACGAGACCGGCGGCTTGCGGCCGGTGACGCGGTAGACGTAGGCGAGAATTTCCACGAAGACTTCATACATGTCGGCCGGGATGACGCCGCCGACTTTCACCTGGCGATACAAGGCCCGGGCCAGCGGCTTGCGTTCAATGAGGGGGATGCCGTTCTCAGCGGCGATGCGCCGAATCTGCGCGGCAATTTCTCCCATTCCTTTGGCGACCACGATGGGCGCCGGCATTTTCACCGGGTCGTATTGAATCGCCACGGCGATTTCCGTCGGGTTGGTGATGACGACATCGGCCAGTGCGACGTTCTTGAGATCGCGCGCCTCGACCAGCTTGCGATGCGCGTCCCGGCGGCGCATGCGAATCTGCGGGTCGCCTTCCATATCCTTCAGTTCTTCGCGCAGCTCCTGCTTGGTCATTCGCAGGTCCTGCTCGTGTTTCCAGAATTGAAAGCCGTAATCGAAGAGCGCCAGGCACAACAAGGACAGCGCCAGGTAGAACGCCAGCTCCACCAGGCACTGGCCGTATTGAATCAAAAGCGCCGGCGTCTCCAGGTCGGACAGTTGCAGAAACATCGGAAGATGCAGACGCAGATAACTGAACGCCACGCACGCCAGCACGATCAATTTCCCCAGGCTGCCCCCCAGCCGTGCGACGGAATGCATCGAGAAAATCCGCTGGATGCCGCCCATCGGGCTGAGCCGCTCCCACTTCGGCAGGAGCACTTCCGGCGACCAGAGGAAGCCGACCTGCACGAGGTTCGCCGTCAACCCGCCGACCATCATCATCAACAGAAACGGCAGCACCGAGGCGGCAACCAGGCCCAGCAGCGTCCAGTTGCCTTTCATCCAGGTATCGAGATCAAAGTGCAGCAGGGGCGGCGCAGAGAGCGTCTGCTGCACCAGCTTCGCCAGAGTTTCCACCAGGCCGGTGCCTTGAAACTGCAGCGCGCCGGTCGCTGTAAACATCAAGAGCGCCGCGGTGAGATCGGTGCTGCGGGCGATGTTCCCCTGTTCGCGCGCCTGCATCCGCCGATGCTCTGTCGGCTGCTCAGTACGATCTCCAGCGGCATCACTCGACATCTGTGATCAACATTGGAATTTCACCAAAGCCCGGCGTCGGCGACGCCGGGACCAATTATCTTGGAAAGACCAGGGAATCTCGCAACATTTCCAGCACGTCGACAGCCGGCGCCACCGCGAGTTCTCCGATGCCGGTCAGCGTCACAGATAATATCAACGTGCCTGCCAGCGCCCGGAGGCCGAAGCCAACGGCCTGAATGTTGATCTGAGGGACCGAATGATTGAGAAACCCCAGCGTCAGATCGATCAGCGACATCATGACCATGATCGGTGCTGCCACGCGCAATCCGAGCAGCAACGACTGCTGCACCAGCAGCAGCAACAGATCTCCGGCTGTCGAGGACAGCACCGCTTCGCCGACGGGCATCGTGTCAAATGTTTCCGCCAGAATACGGACCATCAGCAGATGGCCGCCCAAAGGCGACAACAGAAGAAACACAGCCGTTCCCAGCCAAAACAGGGTCTGTCCCGTGAGGGAGACCGATCCGCCCAAATCGGGATTGAAGATCTCGCCCAGTCCGAGGCCGCTTTGCTGGTCGATGAGTTGCCCGGCGATCTGCAGTCCCGATAGCACCGTCATCACGCCGGTCCCCAAGAGCAGGCCGAGCACCAACTCCCCCGCAGCGATGCGGAGATAATCCCAGAGCGAGTCGGGAACCAGCAGCCGCGTGCGAACGTCGGAACGACCGAGCGGCGCATCGTCCGGCAGGCCGGCCTCGGTCCGTTGCCGGTCAAAGCGAGGCAGCAGTCCCGGGGGAATTTCGTCGGCCGTCAATTGCCCGTTTTCATCGACGTCCAACCGGTCAAAGCCATGCAGCTGACGTTCCGTTTGCAGCGGAGTCAAGATCAGCGCGAACGCAATCGCAAGCAGCACGCGGACATTGATCGGCACCGAGGCCTGCCCGAAGATCGGCCCGATGACCATCAGCCCGCTCATTCGGACCAGCACCAGCGTAAACGCGTAGAACTGCGACAACGCCCCGGCGAGCGCCTGATTCAGCGCCAACCGCCCGAGCGGCTCCGAGGCCAGTTGTTTGATCCAGTCGTCCATGATCGGCGATTTTTCATCCTAACTCGAAACGCAAGCGAGCGCCGGCGCTCCAAGGACCTTCTGAGACGAGATCAACGCCATCGGGTGCGCTCGCCCTCGAGGGCGCTTCGGGTTTGTGTCGCCCCGCCGTCAATGCACCACGACGTTCCGAAAGATTTCCACTGAGTATTCGACGATCTGACTCAAGAGCCAGGGCAGGGTCAGCACCATCACCAGCAGCATCACGACCAGCTTGGGAACGAAACTCAGCGTCTGCTCCTGCAGCTGCGTCACCGCCTGGCCGATGCTGATCAACAGCCCCGTCAACACGGCGGCCAGCATCATCGGCAGGCTGATGATCAGCGCCAGGAGCACCGCTTCGCGACAGAGTTCCGAAGCCGAATCGATGGTCATTCAGGGTTAGAGGGTTAGAGGGTTAGAGGGTTAGAGGGTTAGAGGGTTAGAGGGTTAGACGCCCGCCAGGGTCGCTTGCGGTTTCGCACTCACCCCATCGGCCGCACGCTCTCCAGCAGCATCCCGACGGTCAGCGTCCAGCCATCGATCAGCACAAACAGCAGCAGCTTGAACGGCAGCGAGACCAGCACCGGCGGCAGCATCATCATGCCCATGCTGATCAACAGCGATGAAATCACCATGTCGATCACGATGAACGGCAGATAAATCTGAAACCCGATCAGGAACGACACCTTCAATTCGCTCAACATGTAGGCCGGCACCAGGACTGTCAATGGCACGTCGGCATAGCTTTCCGGATCGCCGCCCGCGGCGCTTTCCGATCCTCGTTGAAAATCCAGAAACATCCAGACCGCGTCGCTATTGTCGGCCCGCTCGATTTGCTCGCTCATGAATTCCCGCATGGGAGCCAGCGTTCGAACCGTCGCCGTCGCTTCATCGATCGGCTCATCGCCAGCCGCCGGGTTCGTATACGGCCGGACTCCTTCCTGGTAGGCCCGGTTCCAGACCGGCGCCATCACCAGGAACGTCAGGAACAGACACAGCGAGATCACCACCTGGTTGGGCGGCAACTGCTGCGTTCCCAGCGCCTGCCGCAATAAGCTCAGCACCACAACAAACCGGATGAAGCACGTCGTCATCATTAAAATCGCCGGCGCAAGGCTCAGCACCGTCATCAACAGCATGATCTTGAGCGATGCGCCCAGGCCCTGCGGCGACGTCCATCCGTTGACGTCCAGTCCCGTGGGCAGCGGCGTGCCGTCCATGGCCTCCGGCGCCGGAGGATTGAGCGGCTCCGCATTGGACGCCGGGCGAATTCTTTCTCGCCCCGCGACGGCCCGCGGAGTTCCCGCCGGCCGGTTCGCCGTCTGGGCCATCACGTTGTGCGCGAAAGCCAGCAGACACAGCAACGCCATCGCGGCTTTGAGAGGCGGCGACATCAGGCGTCTCCCAGCGAGTTGCGTTGTGCGTCCGCTCCCGACCGGCGGAACATCCCTGCGAAATTCGCCGAGGCCAGGCCCGCGTCTTTCCGCCGGCAGGCTCCCGCCATCAGGTCGATCTCCACGGGGTCGGTGATCTCCGTCAACGTGCGGATGCCGTCGGGAGACACGCCCAGCACCAAAATTTTCGGACCGCAGCGGACGATATGAATCGACACGCGCGGTTCAATCGCCCGTTTGCCCAGCAGTTCCAGCGCCTCCGCCGGAAGCCCGCGAAAGCCAACGGGGCCGTGCCGAGAGAGCCACACCCGGCCGGCCAGAAAAAGGCCGAAGACCGCGGCGAGCCCGATGACCGTGCCCCAGATCGAAGCGCTCGGTGTTGAGTTCTTCTTTTTCGTGCCGGACTTGCGTGCAGGGTTTTCCGATTGGGATCGCGGCGAAATCAACTGGGCCGGTTCAAGATTGTCCGGCTGTGCGAAAGCCGCCGGCTGAAGCGCGGGCTCGTTTTCGTCGATCACCCTGGGGGGCGCCGCATGGCAGAACGACGACGGCATCCCCGCGGCCAGCATCAGGCCGATCAGGACTCCCCCTCGAATCGTGTCACCAGAATGGATCACGCGCACCGCTGAAAATCCCCCGGGAAAGCTTCATTCGGCAGAATCTGCCGATGCTTGCGCCGAGTGAAATACACCGGGAAGCCAATTCAGGCAAGAGCAGAGTTGCCCCGCTCAGGGGGTCTCGCAAAAATTCGTTGCGGCTTCCATCAGCGCGGGTTCGGTGAACTCCGGACGGGCTAGCTCCGCCCGTTGCCGGCCTTCGCACAAGACGATGATCCGATCGCAGACCGACATCAACTCCGGCAGTTCGCTGGAGGTGAGCAGAATGGCCAGGCCGGCGGCGCAGAGTTCGTCAATCAAGCGATAAATCTCCGCCTTGGCGCCGACATCGATGCCGCGGGTCGGGTCGTCGAGCAGCAGCAGGCGAGGTTTCGTCAGCAAGGCCCGGCCGATGATGCACTTCTGCTGATTGCCGCCGCTGAGGCTCTGGATGCCCGCCGCGCGGCCGGCGGTTTTGATTCGCAGTCGCCGGATCTCGTCATCGGCCCGTAGGCGTTCCCGGGAAGATCGGACCAGCCCGGCTTGAACGCATTCCCGGAGCGACGACAACGTGAGATGCTGCCCGACCGAAAGTTGCGGAAAGATTCCGAACCGTTTGCGATCTTCCGTCACCAGCGCGATTCCGGCCCGCAGCGCTTCCGAAGGATGTGCGAACCGCACGGGTTGCCCCTCGAACACCATCTCTCCGCCGGCCGGTTCCGGCGCTGCGCCCGACAGGCATTCCAGCAGCTCGGTTCGTCCGGCGCCCATCAAGCCGGCGACGCCCAGCACTTCGCCCCGGTGCAGCGAGAACGAAATGTCTTTCAAACGCCAGGCGCGCGGATGTCCCCGCCACGGCAGCGACAGGCCGGTGACGCGGAGAATTTCCTCACCCCGGGAACGCATTCCGTCCCGGCCTCGCGATTCGATCTCCCGGCCGACCATCAGGTGGGTGACCTCCTTCGGCGTGGCCGCGGCCCGGCTCAATGTCTTCACAAGGCAACCGTCCCTGAGCACGGTGATCGAATCGGCGTATCGAAAAATTTCGTCCATCTTGTGCGAGATGTACAGAATCGTCACGCCTTGCTGCCGGAGACGGGCGATCACGCGGAACAGCCGTTCGACTTCGGCTTCGGTCAGCGCACTGGTCGGTTCGTCCATGATGAGAATCCGGCTCTTCAGCGACAGCGCCTTGGCGATCTCCACCAACTGCTGATCGCCAATGCGCAGGCTGCGAACCGGTTGCGACGGCGGAATCGCGCATTCCAGATCGCGAAACAACTCGGCCGTCATTCTGTCCATGCGGCGCTGATCGAGCAGTCCGAACGAATTCCGCAATTCGCGGCCCAGGTAGATGTTCGCCGAGACCGACAGGTCGGAAACCAGGTTCAATTCCTGGTGGATAATGCTGATGCCGTGTGCTTCGGCGTCTTTCGGCCCGGTCAATTGCAATAGTTTTCCGTCGAGTTCCACGACGCCGTCGTAGTCTGTGAGCACGCCGGAGAGGATTTTCATCAGCGTGCTTTTGCCGGCCCCGTTCTCGCCGCAGATCGCATGGAATGCCCCTTTGCCGACGGCGAACGACACGTCCGTCAGCGCCTTCACAGCGTGAAAACGTTTGGTGACGCGGTCGAAACGGATGATGTCGCAGGCAACGTCTGGCATGGGCATCCGTGGGAATTCCTGGAAAACCAACCCGAGTTGATCAATCCTTGCGGGCAGGGCTACGGGCCGAGGTACACCTCACTGAAAGATCAAGCCCATTGTATTGACGATGGCCCCGTTGTTGCCGTGGATGCCGATCACGAGCTTGCCTTCGCTGAGATAGGACGCCTCGGATTCTGGTTTCTCCTTGCCCGCGCGTATCCAATCGCTGGCGTATGTGTCAGCGGGATTCAATCGCTTGCCATCAAGTTTCATGAAGATTACCTGGATCCCCGCGACATACGGCGAGACTTCCAGCTTCACACCGCCGACAGCGTAACCTGGCTTCGCCAGAATCCGCTCGGGAAATTCGGTGACGGGAGCGTCATTGAAGACCGGGCGGATTTGCCCCACGCAGGGATGGCCGTCCCACGAACCGAACCGATAGGCGAAGCCGAGCACCGGCACGGCGTCCTTCGCGAACTCGTACTTCCAGCCCCCGGGCGCACCGATCGTGTCGGACCGCTGAGCATTCGCGGGGGGTTTGTCGCCGAAGACGTCTTTCGCCTCTTTCGCCTTGGCCATGATCGCATCGTGTTCTTCTTGATTGGTCTTGGTTTTAGTTTTCAAGGACTCCTCGATCGACGGGGCTTCGTTCTCTCTCCAATCGCGCGCCATCGTGACGCCGGACTTTTCGCCGATGGTCAGCGAGTTGGAAATCTTGTAGCGCTTCACGGCCTTGCGATCGTACCAGTCTTCCAAGAGGACGAAAATTTCCATATTCGGCGTGAAGGCTTTCTCCGTCGATCGGCCGAACGGCCCCGGGAAACCGGGGGGGCCAGCCGGGAATCCGAACGGTCCCGAGCCACGGCCATCCACCATGATCCAACTCCCTTTGGCCTCGATTTGTGCATAATTCCGATAGTGCCATTCGGTTTCCTCGCCTTTGTCGTTCTTTAGAATGATGCACACTCGGCCATGCGTCATCACGGGATGCGTCAGGATATCGGCGCTGCTCTCATAGTCCAGCACGATCGTCTCGCCGTCCTGCCAGAACGGCAGCGGCAAACGGCGGCCGTCGGACTTTTCGATCTCCGCCTTGACCAATGTCACCCAGGGATGATCCTTGTGACTCCGCAACGGTGTATCGAGCGGGGCTTGATCCGCGGGCAAGGTTTTTTCCTTGGTGCGCTGGCTGTAGGGAAGTTTGGTTCCCAGTAACGACCCGACGCCGAAACTTCCGCCGGAGTTGTTCGCAGCATCGCCGCCGGGGGCAGTGTTCGCCGTGTGATTTTTCGCGCCGCCGCCACTGCGGGCCATGCTTCGCCAGGCCACGATCGCGATTCCCGCCATCATGAGGCATCCCACGAACAGACAGCCCGCCACGATTGCGATGACGAGAAACGGATTCGATTGCTGCCGGCGCTTGCGGACCATGATGCTGCGTCTCCCCAAAGCCATTATGTTACCGGCCGATAAACCCTTCAGACGTGGTGCTCATCCCCCGCCGGCGACCACCCCGGCTGCGGCTGATGATGGATTTTCTGCGCGACCGAACCCTGGCAGCCAGCCGCATCCTCGCGCATGCGGGCCACGCCTTCCGCCGTGTCTTCCACCACGAATTCCAGGTCGCACTGGTACGTTTCCCCCGCGGCCAGCATTGGCAGCCGGCCGTGGTCCCGTTCATAGGCTCGGAAATTCGGCAGGTTGACGCTCGGTTCGATCCCGGTCACATAGCCTTCTTCCAACGCCATCGTATTTTTCCAGACCGTGAAGTACGGCAGCGTCTCGGTACGGAAGCGGACGGCGAACGCCGCATCCGCTGTGGGATTCGCCAGCACTGCCGTGCACCAGCCGTCTGCGTTCGGCAGGGCGTTCATGTAATACGCCTCTTCCGCGAATCCGGAGACCGGGCCGGCGTAACGGGTCCATGCCGCGGCACCCGGTCCCGAGCGGACATCGCGCGGGACGACGTCCCGGCTGGGGACTGTCACGGTCGAGCCTTCATTCAGGAACGGCTGTCCGACATTCAGGTGATAAAGCAGCGACAACGCCGCCGGCCGCGCACCGAGATTCGTGACTTGGTCGATGATCCTGAGACGATTGTCGCCGAGTTCCATGCGGTAGGTTGTCTCCAGCCGGTAACAATGTCCGAACATCGTCGTTTCCTCGACCGTGCCGCGAAGTTCCAGGGCGCCGTTCCCGGCGGTGTCGATCAGCGTTTCGACGATCGTCGCCGGCAGATTGGCAATCCGGCCATGCAGCGTGAGGTGTTCGCCGCCGTCTTTCCCAGGCGGTCCCTGAAAGGCCAGGCCGCAACGGCATAGCAATTCATTGAACCCGTTCAGCCATCCCAATCCGTTGCGTTCGGTCAGATTGACATACATCGGATGGACGGGCCTGGGGTTCGGCGAGTTCCATCCCAAGGGGAGACCTCGAAAGTCGCCCCTCCAGATTCCCATCCCCCGCGTGGGAATCACGGTGAGCGTCAACGGACCATTGCAAACATCCACGATTTGAACACCCGTCGAGACTCCACCCGCCCCCAGCGACGATTTCACAGACCAGTCGGTCGCGCCGGGAAGCCGCAACGTGTTCCCGGCGTGAAGGTTAATCGTCTTCCAGGCCAAGCCGGTTTCCGCATCCAGCAAGGGATGTACGTGTTGAGCCATCCTCAAGTTCCAATAATTCGCAAGGTGACGAACATGCTGTTCGACAGGTGAATGGCGGTAATTTCGAATCGAAACGACGGGTGCCGGTGCTTTGTGTCATCTTTTCGTAAGGTATGATCGTAAACCAAACCGTGTGCTGCGGGGAGAGACTCCGGGCACGGTGCGCGAGAATTTTCGGGAGAGTGGATGATGGGGCTTGAAGGGACAGAGATCGCCGGGAGCCCTTATTCCACGCAATGGTGCGAGTCGCTGCGCAAGTCACTTGGCGAGGAGGTCTGCCGGAAAGTGGGGATTTACGCGATACCCGAACACTGGCGTGTCTCCGTCGTCATGCCGATTTACAACGAGCGCGACACCATCCGCGCCGTTATCGACCGGGTCAAAGCCGTCCCCATTCGCAAGGAATTGATTCTCGTCGAAGATTGCAGCAAGGACGGCACGCAAGAGATTCTCCGGCAGATCGAAGCCGAGGCCAAAGCCAACCCCGATCCGAACAACGAGATTCGCGTCTTCTTTCACGAGGTCAACAAGGGCAAAGGGGCAGCCGTCCGGACCGGGTTTTCTCAGACGAAAGGCGACGTCGTCCTCATTCAAGACGCCGACCTGGAATACGACCCGGCCGAGTATCCCCGGCTCTTGAAACCGATCGTCGAAGGTAAGGCCGACGTCGTCTACGGCAGCCGGTTTCTGGGCGACCAGGAACATCGCGTGCTGTATTACTGGCACTACCTCGGCAACACGGTGCTGACGACGCTGTCGAACATGTTCACGAACTTGAATCTGACCGACATGGAGACGTGCTACAAGGTCTTCACGCGGTCCGCCATCGACAGCATCTGGCCGACGCTGAAGCAGAACCGGTTCGGCATCGAACCCGAACTGACGGCGAAAGTCGCCCGACGACGGCTGCGGCTCTACGAGATGTCGATCAGCTATTCCGGCCGCACTTACGAAGAAGGCAAGAAGATCGGTCTGAAAGACGCGTTCAAAGCCCTCTGGTGCATCTTCCGCTACTGGTGCGCCGACTAGCGCAGTTTGGCGACGCCTCGAAGAAGCGTGGTTTTCGGCGTCGTCGCGCTCGAACGATCCCTCTGAAAATCCGTACGGCGTCCTCCGGCGAATGTTCCTCTCTTCGAGGTTGCCAGCCGACGGCGCAATCCACTATAACCCGCTACACATGATTTCCGGTGCACGTGTTCCCTGTATGGACGTCTTGGAGATTCCGAATTGGATTTGGGCGATCTCGTTACCGCCATGAGGTTGGTCGAATTGACGGCAAAGTCTCGTCCGGCGGCAATCCGCGCGCTGGTGCAGGCGGCGAATTGGGAAGACGAAGGGATCGCCCCTGAAACCGTGCTGGAAGCGATCGAAGAACGCGAGGCCGCCGCGCAGACGCTGGTCTCCGCCGACTTCGCGCTGCCCCATGCGTTCATCGATTGGGACGGCGACTTTCGGGCCGTCCTGGGCCGAAGCCGCGGCGGCGTGGATTACGGCGTGCCGACCGGGCAGCACGTTCATTTGATTGTGCTGCTGGTGCTCGGCCGGAAGTTGCAGCAGACCCATGTCGAAGTGCTTGCCGCGCTGGCGGAACTGCTGAAGAGCGACGAGTTCCGCGAAGACCTGGTGCACGCGAAAGACACCCGGGCCATCGATGTTCTGCTTTTGGCGAAAGCCGGCCTGCAGCCCGACCATCGCCCGTCCCGGCCCCCGGGGATCCCTCGGCTGACATTGACGCTGATCAAGCAGGCGATGCAAACGGTCGAATCGGTCGGAGCCCAGGCCCTGCTGCTGGCGGTTGACCGCGTCGAACACGTCCCGTGGGACGCCGTCGATGGCTGGGAAGGCCGTCTGCTGGTCGTCACCACCGAGCATACCGAGGACTTTGAAATCCAGCGCCCGAATACGCATGTCTTTGACGTGCTTCATGCGTCGCTGTCGCGGATGGATCGGGCCAATCTCGGCCTGCTTCTCGCGTCGTCGTCCGGACTGTTGACCGAAAAGCACAGCGTCGTCTGCGTGACCGGCTCCGACGGCCGCCGGCTCGACAGCATCACCGTCACCAAGCCGGAAGCCCATTTTCGGGCCATGTTCTCCGAGAAAAATCGCAAAGGCGTCGACGTCATCCGCCCTGCCGTGCTGCTCAGGATCTTGTCGCTGGCGGTGGAAATCGCCGCGGAGGGAAGGGAGGCACACGCCGTCGGCACGATGTTCGTCATCGGCGATTCCCGGCAGGTGCTCAAGTATGCCCAGCAACTCGTGCTGAACCCGTTCCACGGGTATTCCAAACAGTTGCGCAGCGTGCTCGACCCCAGCCTGGCCGAGACGATGAAGGAATTCGCCCTCATCGACGGGGCGTTCATCATCCAGGGCGACGGCACCGTGCTTTCCGCCGGAACTTACCTGATGCCGAAATCAGCCCCGACAAATCTGCCGCACGGACTGGGCGCCCGGCACCAGACCGCGGCGTTGATCACCACGCACACGCTGGCAATGGCCATCACCGTCAGCCAGTCGACCGGCACCGTCACCGTATTCCGCAACGGCTCGATCGTCTTCACGCTGGAACGTGCCGCCGCAACGAGATGGTAGGGAAGGCGGGCAATCGCTCTCACCGAAGACGTATGGCTGAGAGCCAAAGAAACGGGACGGCAGGCATCGAACCTGGTCAGGCGAAGACCTGGGGCAGCGCCAGCAGCGCGCCGAAGAGCGAGAGATCAATGTCCATCTCGATGGCCGTTCGACGCAGGGCGTAGCTGTCGAACTGTCCCGGCTTAAGATATCCGCCCAGGAAGGTGAATCCCCAGCGATAGCCATGGCGCCGCACGGCTTCCTTCGTGATTTCGTTAAAACTGGCCCCGCCGCCGATGGGGTAACTGAATGCGTCGATCTGCTCGCAAAGTTCAGCGACGAGCCGGCGACGGCACTCGCCCACTTCGAAATCCTGTTTCTCCGGACTCTTACTGGCCAGCACCGGATGCGTGACGGAGTGCCCGCCGATCGTCATTCCCTGGGCTCGCATGGTGCGGATCATGTCCCACGTCATCCACAGGTCCCGGCCGACCTCCGACGGGCAGCGGCCCGTCTGAAACACCTCCGCCAGGTAGTCCAGGAACTGGAGCGGCTGGCCTTCCTTCAGTCCCTTGTAGACTTTCAATAGCCGGGCAATGGCCGATTCCCAATGCTCCAGGTCCGTCGACAACGGGGATCCTGTCCACGGATTTTCCGGCAACCGTTCCACCGACGTGTTGCGGACCATCCAGGCGATCTCGTCCCACCAGGGGACGATGTGATTGTCGAGAAAACCCGTGGTAACGAAAAACGTGGCCGGCAAGCCGTGATGCCTCAGGATCTTGAAGGCGCGGGTGTAGTTGTCGAGGTACCCGTCGTCAAACGTGATCATCACTTTGCGGCCGCGGCGATTCGTCAAGACGCGGTCCAAATCCGCCAGGCCGACGACGTCGAAATTCTGCTTGAGCAGCGCCATCTGGGCATTGAACGATTCGGGCGTCGCACTCCACAGGTTGCGATCCAAGTCCGACCAGTTGGGATAGCCGATCCGATGGTAGTTGAGAATCAGCACCCCCTGCCAAGTCGGCAATTTGCGCAGGGCGTATCCTCCGCCGCTGTATTGCAGCGCGCGCGACGCCCAGTGCCGTTTCGACCGCCTGGGAGCGAGGATCGGCAAATCCCCTTCGCTGTTCTTCTTGTCGTCTGCGACAGCGGCAATCATCGTTCTCTCGATCCTGACGATTTCGTTATCGTGGAGAGTATCGTCAGGCCTTGACCCACCGGTCATCGGTTTTACTGCATCCTGCGGTGATTGCCTGAACATTACGCTCATTTTACCGCTTCTGCTGGATTTCTTCTCAGGACAACAGGGGGTTTAGGTCGTTCAGAATATACTAAATCCAGCGATAAAATCGAATCTAACGGTAAGCTACAATGAATGTGGCAACTCGGAGACATGTGAAACGTAGCTTGTCGCCGTTCGAAGTCAAATCCTGGACGCAGCAGATCTCTGTTCAGGTCAGTTTGAAAGGTCGCAGGGCACAGGGATCCCCGCGGCACCTTCGAAGTGACTATGGCCCCGCATCACAGCCCGGCCCCCCAAAACCAGAGCTCGCCCGAGAGCTTGTCGAGTGTTCCGTAATCTTTCTTCTGGAGACGGGCATGATCCGGTGACGCTCCGAAATCTTCCGACCCGCTGCACCAGCTCTCCACCGCTTTGCGAACAATCGCAATCCCCAATTTCGTCATCTGAACGGTTGCGGCGCATTCGCTGCTGGAGACGTGCATGACCTGAAGCAGGTCCGATTCCTCCCAGAGAACCAGCTTGAGTTTCTGAATGTTTCGCGGGCGATGTGCCGCCTGGAATGTCAGAACCCGCTGGGCCGGCTGTCCCTCGGCTTCCAGTTCGTCGAGCGCATCAGCAATGGGCCGCCCTTGATCAAGCCGATGATGAAACAAGCACAGCGACGGTTCGGAACGCCCGAGCTTTCCCTGATGCCGCCAGCATTCGACTTCGAAGTTTTGAAACGCTGGCTTGGTCATTGTCGAAATTCGAGTCGATGCATCGCATCAGGCCCCGCGCCAGCGATTTCACAGACAGGAAAGTCTGTACCACCAAGATTCCCTCACCGCGACAGGCTCAGCCGCTGGCGTTCGGCCAGGTAGTCCATGAGGACGTCGCTCATCGCGTTACGGGTGTCGACGACGATCCGCTCGATGCGGTTGCGGTGGCAGAGGTCGGTGAAGACGGTTTCAAACCGCTCCAGGGCGTTCAGGTAGCCGCGGCGGATGTCTTCGGTCTGCGTGAGGAATTCGTCGGCGACTTCCAGGCCGAGGAACTTCACCATCCCCTCGAACTCGAATTTCAATTCGTGGTGATGCAGCACCTGGAACAGCACGACTTCATGCCGTTCGTAGCGCAGCCGCTGCAGTGCGGCTTCCAGCGCTTCCAGGTCGGTGAAGAAATCGCTGAAAATCATCACGATTTCCCGGCGGCTCATCCGGCCGGTGAGGTCCGTCAGGCAGTCCGCCATGCGGGTTTTCTCGACCGGCTGAATTTCATCCAGGTGGTTCGTCATCTTGACGATCTGCGACATCGAATTACCGGGGGGGACGTACCCTCGGACCTTGTCGTCGAACGTGGCAAGCGAGACCTTATCGTTCTGCCGCACGATGGAATAGCCGAGCGTGGCGGCGAGCTGCGAGGCGTACGCCAGCTTCTGCTCCTTCCCTTCGCCGTAGCGCATCGAGGCGGAAACGTCCAGCAGCAGGTGGCAGACGAAGTTCGTCTCCATCTCGTACTGCTTGATGAAATAGCGGTCTCGCTTGTAATACACCCGCCAGTCGATGTGCCGGGGATCGTCCCCGATCACGTATTCCCGGTGGCCGGCGAACTCCACGGCGAACCCGGCCAGCGGCGACTTGTGCGCCCCGGCGAGATTGCCAAGCACCAGGCTGCGCGGCTCGATCGGCCGGTCCGCCACCTGGGCCAGGACTTCAGGATTCAAGTATCGAGAGAGAACGCTGCTGGTCATGGGTGGGAAGTTGTCAGTGGTCAGCCATCAGCGGCAGAGACAAAACCCGGCGATGGCATCGCCGGGATCCCTCCGTCGCCGAAGGCAGGCTTTGGTCGGTCAATGCCCGGCAACGGCTGCGGGGCGGGAATATTTCTTGTCGGCGGGAATCTGCTGCATCAGCATGGCGATCAATTTCCCGCTGTTGACGTCGGACGCCTGCGCCGCATAATTCGGGGCGATACGGTGCCGGAGCGCGCCCGGCGCCACGGCTTGAACGTCGCCGATCGTGGCGTGATAGCGGCCGTAAAGCACAGCCCGGGCCTTGGCGCAGGTGACGAGCGTCAGCACACCGCGGGGACCAGCCCCCCAGTTGACCCACTTGTTGACGAAGTCCGGGGCTTCTTCGCTGCCGGGCCGCGATGAACGGACCAGCGACCAGGCATAGCCGAGGACCTGATCGCTGACCGGCACTCGCGTGACGAGCCGTTGAAACTGGATGATGTCGTCCCCCGAAAGTACCGGCTGGATCTTCCCCTGCTGCCCGGTTGTGACGCGGCGGGCGACTTCCCATTCCTCGGCGCCACTCGGGTAGTCGACCCGGATGTGCAGCAGGAAGCGGTCCAACTGGGCTTCCGGCAGCGGATACGTCCCTTCCTGTTCGAGCGGATTCTGCGTCGCCAGGACGAAGAACGGATCGGGCAACTGGTGAACCTTCCCGCCCGCGGAGACCTGCCGCTCCTGCATGGCTTCGAGCATGGCGGCCTGCGTCTTGGGCGGGGTGCGGTTGATTTCGTCGGCGAGAATCATGTTGGCGAACAGGGGGCCGGCCAGGAATTTGTATTCCCGGCCGCCGCCTTGCAGGTTCTCCTGAATCACGTCGGTGCCGGTGACGTCGCTGGGCATCAGGTCGGGCGTGAACTGAATCCGTTTGAACGACAAATGCAGCGCCTGTGCCAGCGAACTGACGAGCAGTGTTTTCGCCAGTCCGGGAACACCCTCCAGCAAGGCGTGTCCGCGGGCCAGCACAGCGATCAGGACCTGTTCGACGACGTCGTGCTGGCCGATGATCACCTTGGCCAGTTCATCACGCAGACGGTTGTAAGCCTGCTCGCACTTCTGCACGGAGGCGACGTCGTCGGGCGACATTTCATCAGACATGATTTTCCTCGCGGTGTCGATAAAGCGGCGCTTCGACGAAGCGCCGCGAACGTGTGATGCAACTAGTCGACGCTCTCAAAGTACTTCCGCAGCTTCTCTTCATAGGCCCGCGGCGAACGCTGCTGAGCGTTGGCCCGGATAGACTTCCGCAGTTCCGGAGGCAGCTTGGCGAACCAGGGAGCCTCTTTGAACTTCCGCAGCGCCTGGGCTTCGTCGTTCCCCTTGGACTTCTCGCCCCGGCTGTCGGCCAGTTTTGTGCCTTCATCAGCTTTCTTCGTCGGCCCGTCCTTCACGGCGGGGTTGTCCGTTTGCGAGGACTGCTTCGCCTGGGTGAGCTCCGTGGAGGACTCCGAATCCGACTCGGAGGGGGACTCGCTGGGATCGGCCGTCTGATCCGAAGACTTGGACTTCGCCAGCTTTTGTGCGAGGGCCGAGTTCTTCGGGTCTTTCTTCGTCGAAGCCTTTTTGCCCGTCGCGTCGCCAGGGTCGGCTTTCGCGGCCTTCATCGCCGCACGGGCTTCGGGGCCGGCCATCATCTTGGCCGTCAATTCGGGGGATTTCGGAATAAACCCGGTCCCCAATTCCGGAGAATTCGCGGGCGATGTCGGGGCAGATTCCCCTTCGCCCAACGGGGCATCGGCGGCAGGCTGATCCCCTTCACCCGCGGCCTCGGCGACGGCGGCCGGCTCTTCCGGCATTTCGCCATGGGCGGCGTCTTTCGGCATCTGGTGCAAGTCTTCCGCCTGCAGGCTGGGGAATTCCGATGCCAGCTCGAGCGCTTCACGGAGCGGCTTGTTGGCGACCTCCACCTGGTTCGACAGCTCCACAGCTCCCTGGCCGAGAGCTTCTTGAGCCTCGGCGAATTTCTCCGTGGCATCCGCTACGGCTTCGGCCGCGCTCGGCTCGAACATCTCCTGGTCGCGCTGGTCGGCCAGCACTTCGGCGGCGGCCTGCTGATCTTCGGCCAAATCGGACAAAGCATCGGCCACCGCTTGATCGCGACGGACGTCTTGCTCCTTCGTCGCCAGGTTGGCCGCGGCCCGCTCCATGTTCCGCTGCGCCCGTTCCGAGGCCTTTGCCCGCTGCTGCGGAGACGTCTCTGGCAGGGCGCCTTCCTTGGCGGCGTCTTTTGCCGCGGCGAGCGACTCCATCGCACCGATGTCCAGCCCGGCGGCGTCTTCGGCCAACTGGTCAGCCAGCAGGGCCTGCTCCTCGAGCTGCATGGCCTGTTCTTCGGCCAGTTTCTGCATCGCCTCGGCAATTTTTCGCTCGGCGTCGGTCAGTGCCTGGGCGGCTTTTTCCTGGGCAGGGACGGCGGCCGCGGGTTGTTTTTCGGCGAGTTTCTGTTTCGCCTGTTCTCCCGATTCCGCGGCCTTGCCGAGCGCCTCGCCGGCTTTGGGCGCGGCTTCCGCTGCCAAGTCCTGGGCGGCTTCAATCGCCTGATTGGCTTTTTCCTGCGCGGCGGCGTCCGGAGCGGCTTCCGGGGCCTTGTTCAACGACTGCTTGGCTTCAGCCAACGCCATTTCCAAAGCCGATTGCAGGGCGTTCTTGGCCGTTTCCTGCTGCGCCTTGGCGGCCGGTTCGTTGCCGTCTACGAGTTTCTTCGTCGCCTCAGCCGCAGCTTTCTGGGCGTTATCCAGGGCCTGTGCCAACGGGTCGGCCTGGCCGGCGGCCTTTGCTTCCGCTGCTTGAGGCCGATTTTCGGCGGGAGCAGCAGCCTGCTGGGCCTTTTCTGCGGCGTTCTGCTGTTCCACGGCGGCCTGCAAGGGACTGATCGCATCCGATCGCGCCGCCTGCGCGGTCATCTCGCTCGCCTGGCCCTGGGCCTGAAGCGCGGCGGCAATCCGTTCCGCAAGATCCATCGCCTTGGCGGCTTCCGGGCGACCGGCGGCCATCTGCTGTTGCTTGGCGGCTTCGGCGACCTTCGCCTGGGCCTTCGACAATTGTTCCATCTGCTCCGTCAAAGACGGGCCGGCCTTTTCCATCGCCTGTTCCAGCGATTCCCGCGCGTCCTTCAATTGTTCTGCCTGCGCTGCGCTCGATTCCGCCAGGGCGGCTGCCGTCTCGGCGATCTCCTCGCGCAATTGTTGGGCGGCTTCGGCGAACTTCTCGGCGGCGGCGGCGGCCTGTTTGGCAGCCATCTGGGCTTGTTCCTTCGCCTGATCCGGCGACGCGGCCGATTTCTCAGCAACCTGGTTCAAGGCTTGTTCGGACTGCTTGGCTGCCTCTTTGCCGGCTGCCACGTCCTGGGCCGATTCAGGCGACGTCTGCTGCAAACCCTCGGCCACTTTTTCGGCGACGGCTTCCACGTCGGCCTGCCGCTCGGCGGCTTCCTGTGCCATCTCAGCCGCCGCCTTGGGATCCGATTCCTTCGCGGCGGCTTTCGCGGCCTTGGCGATGTCTCGCTCTTCCGCCGCAGCCCGTTCCAAAACTTCCGCTGCGCGGGCCAGTTCGCCGATTTCCACGGCAGCTTGTTGCCGCTGGGCGTCCGTCAAGGCCGATTCCACGGCGGCCATCGCCCGTTCCAACGCGTCCTCCGCCGTGGCCAGAGCCGCCTCTTGAGCGTCTTTCGCCGGCTCGGCCGCAGACTGGGCCAATTCCTTGGCAGCCTGTGCCGTGGCCGCCTGCGCTTCTTCCAGCCGGTTTTCGATGGAATCCGGCAGGTTTTCGTTCTTCATCGCCTGTTCAATCGCCGCAGCGGCTTGCGCTTCGGGCTCTGCGGCGGCCTGGGAGTTCGTCTCCGCCTGCTTTTCTGCGGCGTTCTGCTTCTCCTGCGCGACGGCTAACTGATCCTTTGTCTGCTTCAGATCCTGCACCAACTGAGCCAGTTCGGCCGCACTTTGATCGGCGTTCGACATCGGCGAGGCGTTTTTCATCGCCTCTTCCAGTGCCGCCAAGTGCCCGAGAACTTTCGTCTGCTCGGCCACGGCCTGGGCCGGCTTGTTCTCGAACAGATCTTCCGTCGCGGTCAAGGCAGCCTCTTTTGCCTGATCCGCGTGCGCTTCCGCGGCGGGCGTCTGTTGGGCGGCGTCTTGTAGTTTCGCGATTTCCTGCTGAATCTTCGCCTGCTGTTCGAGGAGCGCCTCCGGGGCCTTCTCGGCGGGATCAAGCTTCTTCGTCTCTTCGCGAATCGCGGCCTGCTGCTTCGCGATCTCTTGAAGCTTGTTGAGCGCCGACTGATTCTCCGCGCCCATCACGCCCTGCGTCCGCTGCAACAGCTTGAGCAATTCGCGCAGGCCCTTGATCACGGACTCCTGATGAGTCACCGCAGAGGCATAGTCGGTCCCTTGCAGCGTCCGGCCGGCGTTGTCCAGTTCCGTTCCCACGTCGGCGGCCTTGAGCAGCTTCACCCCGTCTGCCGCCGCGTTCGACAACGCGCCGCCCCACGTGCGGACTTCGTTCATCGTTTCCACCAGCAGCAGAAACAGCCCCTTGACGTCCCGTTGGTCTTCCACGGCCTTCAGCGTGAGGGTTTCCTGACGCGCTTTCGCTTCTTGCGGCAACTGTTTCGTCGCTGCCTGCACCTTGGTTTCCAGCACGATCAGCCGGCGGACCTGTTCGGCCAGTTCGGCGATTTTCAAGCGGCGCAGCAGCGTCTGCCTTTCGGACGAAAGGGCCAGCACCACTGTCCGAATCATCTGGCGGGCTTCGACAAAGGCGGCCTCTCGCTGGTCGCGCGGGAGCTTTTGCGCCTTGACCAGCAAGTCGACCACCTTGGTCATTTCGGCTTCGATGATTTCGTTCAAGTGTTCGCGCATCAGTTGGATGTCGCGATAGATTTCCAGATCGGTGAGATCGTTCTCTTCCAGTTGCCGGAGTTGGAGATCGAGCACGTTGTGCAGCAGCTCGCGGGTCATCGCCTTGGCCCGCTGCTGATCTTCCTGCTTGCGCTGCAGCGCTTCGGGTTCGAGGACCTGCGCGTCGGCCGAGAGTCCGCGAAGCGCAAGCACAGAAAGCACACCGATCAACAATTGAATTCGAGTCATCGCTTGTCTCCTCCGATTCCGAGTTCGCGTTGAATGATCGTATCGAGCTGTTTCACCGAATACTGGTCGGACTCGTTCAGCCCGGCCAGAATGCCGCTGCGGTCGGTCACTTTTAACAACAGCGGCTCTCCCGAACCGACTTTCGGCTCCAGTCCGCCGCGGTAATCCAGCGCCTCGACGGTGAGCCGAATCTCATCTCCTTTTTCCAGCTTATAAGGAGTTAAGTCTAGACGAATTTCCTCCCGGACGACAGACGGCGCTCCGTTTTCCGTGGGGACTTGCTTCAAAATCCTGGTTTTCGTTTCCGTTTCGCCGCTGGAACGCGTCACTTCGACCTGCACGCGAATCTGCGACACGCCGTAATCGTCCACCGCGCCGTACGCCAGCCGGGGCTTGGCGGTCGGAATCACCAGTTTCGTGACGACGGCCGACGCCACGCGCGGCGCCCGGTCGGGCTGCAGCCGGATGCTGCCGGCGATGGGCGGCTTCAACGACAGGCCGTGTTCGTCCTCGGCGTGAATTTCGTAACTCCATCCCTGACGTACCGGGGCCAGGGGACTCCCCGGCGGGAGCGACCAGCTCTCGTCTTTCCCCGAGGAGACCAGCGGAATGACGTGTTCTTCGCCCAGGCGGAGTTCCGCCCGAGCCAGTTTCTTGTTCGTCCCCCGCACCGACAATTGCAGTTCCGAACCTTCGAGCACCGAAAGATAGCGAGCCGCCGCGCCGGGCTCCTGCTTCTCCGCGGCCGCCGCGTATTTCGGCAACTCGATGTGCCACAGCACGTCGACGACGGGCAAAGGCACGATGCGGATCGTGACAGGGTCGGACCAAGTGTCCCCGGCAAAGACTTGCAGCTCGACATCGTCCGACGGCAGCGGATGCTCGGCGACAAATTTCCCCGGTGCATCCGGCCCCGTGGGCTTCAATTCAAACCGCGTATCCTCCCGGTCGGCACGATTCAGCAACTGCACCATCCCCAACGAGGGGATTTCCCCCTCGCAGACGGCTTCAATGTGCAGCGACGACCCCTGCGGCAGGCTGAGGGGTGCCGGAGTGCCGCGGGCGATCACATCGACGGATTGCCCGTTGACGGTCAATTGGGTGATCTGCGTCTTGGACGGATACCGGGCCGACCCCAGCCAGAACCGATTCCAGAACGCCGAGACATGTCCCGGGAAAACGGCGAACGAAATCAACACGGCCAACAGCATCAGCGCAACCATCGCGAGCCGGCGGGGAAGCCGTTCGTAGGTGAATCCCTCGAACACGTTTAACCCCGGGCTGAATTCTGCGACGTAATCGATCACGGCGGCGGTCAACCGGGACGAGCCCCACTGGGCGGCGTCTGCGGATTCGAACTGCAGCGCGCCGATCAGGTCGCTGTCGATCTGGTGTCGGCGTTCGACGACGAGCGCCAGGTCGTCGATGGATTCCCTGGTCGAGATCGCAGGCCAGGCGAACTTGTGCACGCCCCACGCCATCGCGGCCAGCCAGCCGCCGAGCATCAGAAATCGATAGCCGAACGACAGCCGGAGCGAACAGTCGAAAATGAACGCGGCGACCAGGAGGCCGATCATCAGCATCAGGACGGCACACGCCGCATTCCCCCAGCGCACGAGGGCCCGCTTGCCCTGCAAGGCCTGCAAATGAGATCGTAAAACCGAGAGTTTGCCGCTCATGCCAAGTTCACCAGCTTTCGGCCGAACCATTCGGCCAGCATCAGGGCGACGACCGCGCCGAAGGTCAGCCAGGTATTCCACAGAGGGAACACTTCCACCGTCTGTTCCAGGCGGCGCGGAGGATCGAATTCTTCCGGCAGCCGGGAAACCGTCGTCAAGTCATACGTCTTGCCGCCAGTCTCTGAAGCCAGCGACTTCTGCAGCGCGACGTTCCGAACGGCGGAACGACGCTCCACCGACAGGCCCGAGACTTCAAAATTCACTTCCGCCGTTTCCTGGTTGATGGGGTCGGAAATCCGGACGCGGTATTCGCCCGACGCGGTCACCGGCACCCGGGTTTCAAACACGCCTTGCCTTAACTCCGGCACGGTGATCGCCCGGACGCGGTCTGCGGCTCCTTCGCGATCGGGGACGATCAATTCCGCCATCAGTCGGCCGTCGGGAAGTTCGCTTTCGTCGAGCGGCTGAAAATCCTTGTCATAGGCTTCGACCGTGATCAGTGCCTGCTCACCGGCGCGGTATCGTTGCTTGTCGGTCCGCACGACGAACCGCTTGTGCCCGCCGAGGGCGTGGCTCAGCCCGAGCCGGTAGATCATCTGCCCCCAGAACTGGCGGTAATGCTCTTCGCCGTACAGCCGCCTGAGCCGCCAGACTTCGTTGAACCCGATGTAGACCACTTCGCCCCGGCCGTATTTCCGCACAGCGATCAAAGGCTGCTTCGTCTTGCCGTCCGGGCAAAAGTCGGTCGGATGTTCCGCCAGCACGGTCGTCGACCGGGGTTCCGGCCGCAACACGGGCTGATACCAGGGCAATTTGCCCATCGCATTCCAGGCCTTCAAATTGTCAGCCGGCTCGCCGCGCCCCAACCGCATGAAGTCGTACTGCTCGGACAAGGGAGTCAAACTCAGGCGGTATTCCTTGTTGTCTTTCCTTCGGGCATCCGGGTCGACGACGACGGGCAGCATGTCGGCCAAAGGGGTCGACGCCAACTGGCCGGGACCGAACCGCGGCCCCGCGATCACCACCAGCCCCCCGCCGAACTGGCTGACAAACTCCTTCGTCATCTCGCAGAACCTGGTGCTCAGCGCCGACGCCGGCATGTCCCCCAGGAAAATTACGTCGGACTGGAAGAACTCACTGCGCGGCAGCGTCAGTCCCGGGAGGAACAGTTCGTTCGTCTCGCGGACGACCGGATCGGCGGACCGCAGGAACGTTCGAAAGCCCCGCATCCCGACCAGCTTGTCGCGATGAAACACTTCTTTCACGAACCGCCATTCCCAGGTCGGCTCGTATTCCACGTACAGCAGCCGAAGGAAGTCGTCGATGATCTTCACTTCCCGTTCGGCCCGGTTGTTTTCCGTGACGACTTCCCCCGCAATCGGGTCGATCTCCGCCTCGAAGACAAACCGCCCGGACTCATCCGGCGTGTACGGGAATTCCACCGTGGCGACTCCGTCCGTCAAGGGAACGGTTTGCGCGCTGACGGGGATTTTCGGCGGATCGTCGTGTTCGCTTTTAGCCGGCGGGCGGACAAACAGCCGCACTTCGACCGAGCGGTTCTCCACCTCGCGCTGACGGATCGTCACGCTGATCGTGGATGCTTCCGACTTTTTCATCGTCGGCGGCGCCAGCAGATCGACGCTGAGATCGACCGCATTCAGCGGACCGATGCCCACCGTAAAGAGCGGCACGCCCAGCGTCTTCGCCGACGATAACGGCGCCGAGCCGGCGTTCTGGTCAAAATCGCTGAAGACCACCACACCGGCGAGGTTGTCCGACGCGTGCCGGCCGGCGAGGTCCGCAAAGGCATCGCCCAGGGCCGTCACCGTTCCCGCGGTTGTCCAATCCTTTGCCAGCCGGGTACCCGTCTCCCCGGGCACGTTTTGTGAAAGTTCTTCGGCCGCCAGGCTCACGACGCCTTCGGTATCGCGGAAGCTGAAGGCCTTGAGATCGAATTTCTCCGACAATTGCTTCAGCAGCCGGGATTCGGACTGCGCCAGGAGCGAACGGACATAATCGCTGCGCGGCGGGCTGTCTGTTCCTTCGCGGGGATGCTCGGCGGCATACTGTTCCCAGCCGACGGCCGTGCGCAGTTGCTTGACCTCTTCGGCCGGCAATTCGTCGGGAATCGCCATGCTGTCCGAGCCGTCCAAGAGGAGCCACAGCACGGGTTTCGGCCGCGAGACCAGGGTGATTTCGAGGATCGGATCGGCCAGGATCAGCACGATCAGCGACAGGATGACCGCCCGAAGCGAGGCCAGGATCAGCCGGGCCGGGCGATGACCGCGGACTTGCCAGCGCAGGTAGAACCAGTAGGCCAGCGCCGAAACTCCCAGGCAGAGAAACAGCACCAGGGCGGGCGTCTGGTGCGCCCACGCTGCGCCGAACGAACTGTGCCAATGTTCGATGCGGGAGACGTCGTCATAGCCCAGCAAGCGGCCCAGCCAGCGGGTGAAGTTCATGCGGCCTCCTTCCGGCCGAGCATCGGCCAGCCGAGCAGCAGCATTTCCGCCAGGAGCGCCAGCAGGGCGCCGAACAGGCACCCTTGCCACAGTCCCTGGCCGCGTCGCGCGCCCCCTGCAAGATCGATCGTTTCATTGACGCCGAGAATCCGCACGTCGTCCCGGCCCACCGCGGTCGACAATTCTTCCGGTGAAATTCGCGACAGGTCCGATTCGCTGACCGGCCCGTTCACGGCAAACGTCCATTCGTCAAGCTTGGGGCGGGCTTCGCTCGCCGAACTTGCCACCGCCTGAACCTGTTCGGCCAGGATGCGATAGGCGCCGCTCTGAATCACCGAACGGATTTGCACGCCCGACACGTCGGCCGTCAAGGCTTCCACCGGCAAGGTCTCCTGCCGGCCGGAGGGGCGCGTCAATTGGTATCGGACATCCGCCACCCGGTCGACAGGCAGCGTCACCCGTTGGCCGGCTTCATAGTTGCGGGCCGGCAGCGTGTCTTTGATCAGGCTGGAAATCATGCGATGAAACATGTACATCGCTGCGGAACCCCTTACCAGGTTCCAGTTGGACGTCGCCCCGCTGGTCACCAGCACGATGCGGCCCGCGCCGACCTGGCGATCCACCACAAACGGCAGGGAAAGACCTTGATACTCGGCCAATATATGCGGCTGCTGCCGCTCGGCGAGGTCGGCCGGTGACCGCGTGCGGTCGAGCAGAGGCAATGGGGAACGCCACATCCACCAGGCCGGTTCGATCTGCCGGTAGCGGCGCTCTTCGTCTTCCCGGCTCGCCAGTTCCGAGGGCGAATTCGATGCGCCCCGGTCAGCGGCCGACTTTCGATGTTCCGCGAATTCCGTCAGAAACGCCTGCTCGGCAGTCAACCGTTTCGATTCCGCCGCCAGCAGATCCGCCAGCACCGTCGGGCCGACATCGGCTTGCACGGCCTTGAAGAACGGCGTCTTGTTGAAAATCTCCGCCAGCAGCTCCGGGTCTTCCTGCTCGACTTGAAAGAAGTCGTGCTGCATACTCTTGAAATCGGCGAAGAACGGCTTGATCCGCTCCGGGGCTTCGTCGGGCGTGACGCCGTGCGATTCCGGCTTCAGCGGCGCCGGCAAAATGCCCCGGCCGTCGAGCCAGGCATGTTCCTGCCAGGCGGAAGGGTTGAACGCCCCGCCGGCCAGGATCAACAACGGCCCTCCCTGCTGCACGAAATCGCGGAGCAAAAACACGCAGGCGTCGGGACGTTCCACGCCGGCCATCACCACCAAACGGGCCGTCCTCAGCAGTTCTTCCGACACCTGGTCTTGCCGAGTGTGAATCACGCGAATCAGCCGCCGTTGGTCCAGGTCGCCGGCGGTTTTCGGTGCCAGGAGATGCCGGAGCGCGTACGTTTCGCCGAAGAGGTTTTTCTCGAAATTTTCCTCGTTCCCGTGTTCGTCGATGAAGACCACCGGCAAGGCGGCGACAACGGGAATGACCAGCACGCGGCGATTATCGGCCGGGAGCCGGTCTCCCGACGGGGTATCGGTCTGCAACGAGAGTTCCGCGAGCGAAAAACTCGCCCGTTCGGGATCGGAGCCCCCTTCCAATTGGTAGGTGAAGGCGACCTCGCGCGTCTGGCCCGGCGAGACTTCCACCGTCTGGCTGCTGACTTCGTT
This sequence comes from uncultured Planctomycetaceae bacterium, assembly GCA_964388415.1. Lineage (GTDB taxonomy): Bacteria > Planctomycetota > Planctomycetia > Planctomycetales > Planctomycetaceae > CAZDGB01. The sequence goes on from CAYMAO010000007.1 coordinate 54,362, forward strand.
GCCGTCGATCGACAGCCGCACCAGCACCGAGGCCGGCCCTTCGCCCGACGATTCAATCAGCGCGAGAAACCGGCAAGGGGCCTCAACGCTTGCGAGTCCGTCTTCCAAATGGAAATCCGACAGCCAGACATTTCTGGGCGATTCCGCCGAGACGGGGGAAATCTGCAGGCCGCCCAGCGGTTCGACCAGGCTCCCCCAGTCCGCGTCCCGAAATTCCGAACGCTGCATGTCGGTCAGCAGCACGACCCGTTTGGTCGGCAGTTCGGTCACCTGCCGGCCGGCCTGAGCCGCCAGTTCCAATCCCAGCCTGAGGTTGCCCGCCGTATCGGCCGCGGTGAGCCGATCGATCGCCTTTTCGGTTTCTTCGCGATGGCGATAGGCGTCCAGCGTGAATGCGTCTTCCGAGCCGGCAATCGGGATGACCGTCATCCGGCTGTCGGCGGGGAGCGCAGCGAGAAATTCCTTGGCCTTCGTCTTCGCCTGGTCCAGCAGCGTCGTCCCGACGAGTTCCGCCCCCAGGCTGCGGCTGTTGTCGATGAGCAGAATCGCGTGAACCGGTTGGTGCCGGGAACCGGCGACCGTTATATCTTCGGCCCGGCTTGCCAGAAGGCCGGCACCGCTCCAGAATGTGACGAGCGCGGCGAGAGCGGCGATGCCCCCGGCGACGGCCCGTTTGGCGTTGTTATCTGCCGCAATGACGCCCCAGATCGCCGCGCCGAACAGGCCGAGGACGCCGAGCGCCACCCAGCCCCCGTGCCAGATCGCCCCGAACGCCGAGCCGCGATAGTAGGGGCGGGCCAGGGTGAGGCCGAACAGAATCACGGCCAGCACGCGCAGCGCGAGGAGAATCAAGTCCCGGAGATGCAGAATCCGTTTGTTGCGTTCCAGCGCCTGGCGGAGGAAATCCATCGCCGCCCACTGGATCGGCCGAAAGCGCCGCCGGTTCAGCAGATGAATGATGATCGGTCCGGCGGCTGCGAACAGCCCGGCAATCGCAAACAAGGATGTATCGAAATTGAGCATGAAATCTTACAGGAACCAGGCCGCGGCGCAAGCCAGAGGCGTTTTTACTCACACGATGAAAGGCCCTCGCTTGCGCCGCGGGCTGGTTGCGAGACCCTTTCGATCTTATTTTCCCGACAACTGTTCCCGAAGCGACTGAATGCGGCCTTCCTGCAAAATGGGCAGAAAGCGGTTGGGAATCGCCAGCAGAAAACAGGACACCGAGGTGCCGTACAATTGGCCCGGCTTGCCGTGAACCCACCGGGTGTCCTTCCAGGAGCCGTCGTCCGGGGTGCCGTCCTTGCGAATCTGCGACTGCACGAGGCGGTCGCGAAGCTGCGGGTAGTTCTGTTTCCAGGTGTCGCCGCCGACCTGGTAAATCGCCTGGCCGACGTAGTAAAGCGTGTAGGCGTCGAACGGGACTTCGCCGGCCCCTTTCGATCCGCTGAGCCGCATGACTTCGCGCGAAACTTCCTTGGAGATGTAGTCCATGTTTTTTGGGATGCGCCAATCGTCGTACTGGCCGAACTCCTGCAGGCAGACGACGCCGCAGGCCGACATGGCGACCGTTACCCGATGGCCATCGTACGCGAATTGTCCCGGCCCGGTGCGGGCCAGTTCATCGCTCCCCTTGGCCCCGCTTTCCGCCTTGTAGTGCTCGCGGACGCTTTGAATCGCCAGGCGGATGACGTCGTTGCGGACTTCGAACCCGCTGTCGACGGCGCTGCGCAGCGCTTTCGCCTGCATCACGGCGAGGCTCAGGTCGTGACCGTGCGGCTGCCTGCGAGCGCGGTAATCCCAGCCGCCGTCGTCGCACTGCGTGTTCGCGATCAGTTTGAGCGATTTTTCCAGCAGCTTGCCCAGTTGCGGGTCTTCCGTCATGCCATACGCCTGACCCAGCACAAAGGCGGCAAGCCCGTGATTGTACATGTCGCGCTGCGCGTCGGCCGAGTTGAGCAAACCCGACGGCTTGGCGTGTTTGACCACGTATTGCAAGGCCCGGTCGACGTTTTCGCCGTAAGGCCCCCGGCCCGGCAGATGCCCGGCGGAGAGAAACGCCAAGGCGCCTAAACCCACCAAGCCCAAGTCGTTGGAGTCCCAATTCCCCTCGCGGCCCTGATTTTTCGCCAGCCAGGACAGTCCTTTTTCCAGCGCCTGTTCGCTCCCCGGCGTGACTTCCCACTCCCCCTCGCCGTAGGCGCGCGGCACCGTACAGGCGGCCATCAGCCAAGGCACGAGCAGAATTCGCAATGATCGGCGGTAAAACATGGGGCTTCCGTCTTAGCCCCCGGCGAGCCGCCAGGGGGAAAACCACGACCGGCAGAAACAATCCGCCCCCCACAAGTTGTGGAGGGCTTTCGTTGCCGGCACATGAGTCATTTGAACCGATTTCGGTCCGGGTTACGAGCGATCTGGCCGGAAATCCTCAATTCTTGAGCAGGTCAATCCGTTTCCAGAGCGCCTCCGACGGCTGGCCATCGACCGGGCCGTGCATGGCAGTCGCCAGTGTGGAACGGCCGGCGAAGGGGGACAAATCGACGGCGACGTCTTGCCAGTTGCCGTTCGTGGAAACGTCTTCCAGCACCCGGTCCAAGACCAGTTGGTCGTCGATTCGGACCATCAGTCGCCATTTCTGGCCCGGCTGATTCGCCACGCGAAAGTGCAGCGAACTTGCCTCGGCGGGGACTTCCAGACGGCTGGTCAGCCAGGTCGGCTGCTGGTTTTCCCCCGTGCGGCTGATCAGAAGGCGGTTCTCGCCCCGCAAGTCGCCCGGCACAAACTGCCAGCGGCTTTTGTAATCCGACGCGGGCCACCATGCCGGCAGGACAGACGAAAATACGGTCCGTTCCGCATCGGTCAACTCGGGTGCCCAATTGCGCAGCGCGTTGTTCGCGAACGGCGCCGGGGCTGTCGCCGACACCGTGACCAGTTCCAGCAATTCGCGTTTATGATCTTTCCAGCCCGTTCCGCCCAAGAGCCACCACTTGCCCCCCGCGGCGACCATCGGGCCGAGCTGCCATTCCTCGCGGTCTACGGCGTCGAGCTGCGTCTGGGCCAGTTCGCGGCCCGTGACGGCATCCAGCCAGACCAGGCACGGCCGATGCTGGGGCGTCAGCGAACTGCCTCGGCGGGCGCACAAGATCATCTGGTCATCCATCGCCCACGATTCCAGCACGCCGTTCAGACGGCTTTTCCAGACGATATCGCCGTTGGCCAGGTCCAGTCCCATGAGGCCCTCTCCGACATCGACGACGGCGCGATGGGCCGTAACGCCGCGCAGCCCGCGCACTTCGGGAACCGGCGTCCGCCACAATAATCGTCCGGTCGGGACGTCGATGCCGTCGATGGAACGCGAGCCGGGAACGCACTGCACCAGCCGGTCGCCGACGAGGAACGGTTCCGCGCCGCGCCCATCGGTGACGAGATCATCGACCGGTCCGGGCAACCAGGTCGGCTTGCGAAGCCAGCGGAGATCGCCGCTGGGCGTCAGGCATGCCGTGATCGGACCGATCTGGCAGACGGCCCAGCGGTCGCCGATCGACCACCGGCAGGGAATGGCCTGATTCCAGATGTCGCGGAACCGCATCACCGGCTTAGTCGACAGGACCATTCCGGTGGCCAGGTCGAAGCGGGCGAACTCCACTTGAAGTTGGTCGTCTTCGACTTTTCCGCCGACCAGGGCGCACAACTCACCTTGCCAGAGCATCGGGTCGGTCAAGACATGCGACATCGGCCGCTGTTTCCAGACGAGGACGCCGTCCGCCCGTTTCAGGCAGCACAACTCGACGCCGGCGCGGGTCAGCCGGCGAACGAAGACGAATTCCTGATGCACCAACGGGCGCATCGGCACGAACGGGAAATCGTACGCTTCCCCCTGTTCGCTGCCGACCCCCTGTGCCCACCGGACCGCCCCCGTTTGCAACAGGTAGGCATTCGTCTGAAAGCGATTGCTGACATAGAGGTTCTGGTCATCGAAGGCGAACGAAAGTTGTTTGCCGAACGGGTCGCCGAACCGGTATTCGGCCCGGCCGGGATTGTTGCCCGGGTGTCCGTCGAACTGGGCTTTCAGATCCAGCTTGTAACCGGCGGGCACAGCCGGCGCGGGCTTCCGCGACGACCCCGTTCCGGCGACGGTCACGGTTTGCGACCGCACGCGGGCCTCCTCCAGCAAGGCCTCGAACGCGGCCGCCGTCAATGGGAACCCATTCAAATCCAGCCCGCCTGGCGGAAATTTGTCGCCGAAGTCCGACAGCGTTTTCCCGCTCCACGCGGCGGCTAATCTCAGCCGGGGGCGAAGCTGCTCGGTTTGTTCCACGTTGGCCGAATCCAGGGCGAACCGGAATTGCGCTTCGGCATCGGAAAACTTCCCCGTTGCAAGCAGTTGATCTCCCAACCAGCGATGCGCCTCGGCCGCGGCCGGAGTCCCCAGCAATTGCACCGTCGCCGACTGGATCACGGCCCGATCCCGGTCGGCAATGGCCTGACGCACTCTCACCAGGCCCGACTGGCCATGTTCGCGGTTCATCGCCTTGGCAAACTCCGGGTGTTCGCGCTGTGCCGAGAGAATGGCTGTCGGCATTGTGACGAACAGTTGGCGATCGCGCAAATCGGGCAGCAGCCCTTCGGCCAGACTGTCACCCAGCGTGGTCACCAGGCGGCAGGCGTCGTCATAGGCTTCGCCCTGCAGCGCGGCATCCAGCTCGGCCCGGAGGTTGTAGCCTTCCTTGTTCACCTGCTGCACGAACGGGTGCCGCCAGGCGAGGGGCAACGCCGAGTCGGCGGCTGCCAGGCCGGGCTGCTGCTCCGTGGCGACGGCCCGAACCCAGGTGGCCAGCCGGTCGAGCACCACGGCAGATTCCAAAAGCGGCGCATTCGGCAGCGGCGGGACGTTCCAGAAGCGGCTTTCCTGGGCCATCGCCGTAGCCAACGCCCATTCGCCCCGCGAGACGGCGCCCGTCAGTTCCCGATTGGCCAGCCGGTCAAACACCGATTTCGCCGATGACACGGTCCAGACCGGCATCCTCAGCCAGGCCGACCGCATCATCCGCGAGGGTTGCCTGACGCCCCGATCCAGCAGCCTTAAGCCGACGGTCTGCAGCGGTTCAGCCAGTTGCAACGCCTGGCGTTCATCCCACAAATCCATCAGCAGCGCGGAGTCGTGCAGCGCGGCGATGAGAGGTTGCGGCGCGCCTTCGGTCTGGCTCGCGCCATCCAGCAGCCGTTTCAGAAGCGCCAGGCCGAACTCTCGCTGCGGTCCGCGCTCCAGCGTGTGAATCGCACACGTATTGAGCCAGCGGTCGGTCTCCGCGCCGGCCGGATGCGCCTCCAAGGCGCGATGCATCCACAACGTGATGTCGCGCATCTCTTCCGGAGAAAAAGCCGGCACGCGTCCCATCCAGACGGGGTCCGCGAACGCCGTGAGGCCCGAGAGCTCGCGCACTTCGAGATGGCCGAGCGTGATCGACCGGGGTGTCGCGCCGTGCAGCCCCATCACGCCGATGGATGTCACCGGACCGTGCATGTCTCGGATCGGATTCTGCGGCAGGTGGCCCCAGTGGAGCCGGTCGCCGCTGGTCCAGACTTGCAGCGTCCCCAGGCCGGCGACCATCCGCACCCATTGACCGGGGGCGAAGAAGGCGACAGGCAACTGCGTGGCATCGAAATCCGCCGTCTCACGAACTTCGCCCGGATACAGCACCCCGAACGCCAGTTGCTGCGTCTTCTGTTCGCGCAAGACCGCGAGATGGACGAGCGGCTTGCCTTGTGCCGTCCCGAGGGAGATCGCCGTCCCCGGCTCGGCTTCGTCGATCCGGAAAATGACTTCATATAGGCCCGGACGGGAGATGGCCGCCGACACCAGGCCCGGCTTGTCCCGTGCATCGACGGTGAATTTCACCCCGCCGCCGGGCTGCTCGGCCGTCACGATCGGGGATGTGTCCGGGATCGGCTTCCAGTCCCACCGGGCGACCGCCTGATCGCCGCCGAATGCGACCGGATGCGGATTCTCTTCCGGCAACGGCAAGGGTTCGCTCTTGTGGACCGTCATTCCGCGCAAACGGCATTGGCCTTCCAGCAGGACTTCCTCCGGCACGCCGCCGACCGGCACCGTCAGCAACGGAATCGATCCGCGGGCCAGAATCAGACGTCCATTCTGCACCTGCAGGTCGAACGTTCCCGGCGTCGAGCGGAAAAACGCGCCGCTGTCGGTGGTCAGCAGTGCCACGCGTTTCGCCGCGGGAGAGGCGACGTCCTCCCGAGTCACCCGGTAGGCGGCCCACACATGCGGTTCTTTGGCCGTGTAATAACGGAGAGACACCCCATCCTTGCCCCGCCAGAAAAACAATTCCAGTGCGGCGGAGTCGAGAACCGTCATGCGTAACAGTGTGTCGTCCCGCCACGGCGCGCGGAGCTTTGCCGTCCCTTGAAACCGGGCGATCCGTTTACCGACCACGGCGTCTTGACCCCAGTTGAATGCCTGGCTGCCGGCGTTGGTCCACCAGCGGCGGGCTTCTTCTTCGGGGAAATCTTCATGACCGGCGGCCGGAAAGTCGGCCCGCAGCACGTCCGCATCCGGTTTGAGCACCGGGCCTTTCAACGCATATGCCGCCGTCCAGGGTTCCAGCGGCCCGGCGGGTTCGGGTTCCGGCTCGACCTTCGGCGGAGTTGGAACCGGAACCGGCTGAGGAGGTGATGTGTCAGCCACCTCGACCACGGGCGTCTCGGGCGCCGCGCTCACAACCTCGAGTGCATCCGCCGGCAAATTCTCGGCGTCAACGATCAGGTCCGTCGGGGTCACTTCCGGAGTCGGCCGGTTTCCAAGGTCCACCCCCACAAAGAGGCGGCCCTCGTCGACAGCCCGATAGATCCCGTAGCCGAGGCCGATCAGCAGCAGCATAAAACCCAGCGGCCCCAAGATGCCGGCTGCGCGTTTGCGCCGGGCCAAAGACTGGGTCTTTTGTGCCCGTTCCAAGATGGTCTGCACCGTGATTTCGATCGTGGCCAGGCTGCCGGCCAGGTGGCCGTCCATCTCCAGGCGTTCCGAGAGGGCCTGCTGCAACACGGGCGATTTCGGCCACCGCTGGCGCACGGCCTCCACCTCGGCGGTCGTCCATTCGTTCGCCGGGCGTTCCTGAATCAGGTGGAGCAGATCGTCATCAGTCATGCCAGCATTCCATGCAGAATCGCCAGAAGATCACCGAGTCCCACCGAGACCGTTCGAGGTCTCGGCACTCTAAATCGTTTACTGCTCTGCGTTTTTCGGCCACCGAACAAAAACAAACTCGTTCAACCCAACTCATAAGCGCGATGCTGCTTTGGATTTCTGATGGAGGCAATCGCGTAACGCCTGCCGGGCGCGGTGCACGAGCAGTTTGACGGCGCCTTCGCTGCGATGCAGTTGCCGGCCGATCTCCGCAAGCTTCTGCTCGTTGCGGTACTTCATTTCCACCGCCTGCCGGGCGCTGGGTCCCAGGCCGTTCAGGCATTCCGGCAAGAAGGCCATGGCGTTGTCGGCCGTTTGCGGATCGAACGGAAAGACGGCTTCCAATTCCAGGCACAACTCCGTCCAGGCGACTTCTTTCCTGCGTCGGAGACCGCGAATATGTTCCCGGAGCAAGTTCCGGGCGATACCCAGAAGCCACGGCCGGATCAGCGAATTGGAATCGAACCGGGCCTGGGCCAGGTGAAACCGCAAGAAGACTTCCTGGGTCATGTCTTCGGCATCCGAGGTCTGCGTGAGCCGAGCCCGGAGGTAGCCAAAGATGACACGCTGATGTCGCTCAATAATCGCAGCAAAAGCCGCCGCGTCGCCGCCGCGCCACTGTTCGATGAGGGCCTGCTCGGATTGACTCACGCTGCCGCTCCCGCTTTGGATCGATCAACGTCTGTTGATTGTTGAACAGCATACCGAGGGCGGACCAGGAAAAGCAACTGGCTTTTGTTGGCCGTTGCCTGTTTCGTGCGGCATTCCACTCGGCTTCAGGCTATTATTGCTCGCTCTTTGGCGCAGAAATTTGTTGCTGAAATCTGCGCTCGGGGCTCATTCTGTGAAAACGGGTGCCGGACGGCGAATTGACGGCCACCCGACGGATTCGGTAGTGTAGAATTTCATTCGCCAACGTGTCGCAGGTTTTCAGAGCGTGACCGCGAACGGTTTTTGTCGCGGGCCAATCTTCGGCTTTTTTTATCGTGTCATGTACGGGCAATTGATCCCATTGGGCGGGGGAGACCCCATCCCGCTACTGAAGGAACAACTCCTCGTCGGACGGCGGGGCAGTTGCGATATCACATTGGAATTCCCCAATGTTTCGTCCCACCATTGCCAGTTGGAAATTGTCAACGGCTATTGGCATGTGCGCGACTTGAACAGCAGCAACGGCACCAAGGTCAACGGCGAACGAGTGATCGAGCGGTTTCTTCAGCCCGGCGACACCCTCACCATCGCCAAGCATCGCTTTGAAATCAGTTACACGCCCGACCCCAGCCTTCCGCCTCCCGAAGAGCGCGACCCGTTCGCCATCGGCCTCCTGGAAAAAGCCGGGCTGGCCCAACCGGGCGAACGGCGTCCGCCGCGGCGCTCGACGCCCGATCCGATGCCCCCCGCCGCCAAACCGCTGGCCGACACGGACAGGGACGATCCCTCCGACGAAGGCCAGGCGCTGAAATGGCTGTCGGAAGCCGAATGAAGCGGTGAAAGCCGGACAATCGACGAATTCGCGGGCTTTGCCGCGCCGCGTTGGTTGAATCCGCGGTACACAATGCCTATCTTGCGCGAGGTCTGCGCGAATCGGCGCCGAACAGCTCGAACTTTTTTGAGACGCTCACCGGAGGATTTCTCATGCGACACTTGGTTTGCGGTCTGGCGATCCTGGCGATGACAGGGATGGCGCATGACGTGCTGGGCGCCGACGACGAAAAATTCGAACTGGAGCCGGGCTTCGCGCTGTTCTTCAATGACAAGGATCTTACGGGCTGGACCGTCCGCGGCGGTGAATCGCTGGACGGAAAAACCGAAGCGCCGATGGCCCGGTTCCAGGTTGCCGAGGGGAAGATCATCATCGACGGCAAGGCGAAAGGCAACATGGTGATCGACACCGTGAAGCCCTTCGCCGGAGACGTGCACCTCAAGTTTCAGTACCTGCCCTCGGAAGGCTGCAACAACGACCTCTATTTTCGCGGCGTGAAGTTCGACATCAAGAAGGGAGACGTGAAGAACGTCCAGTTCGGGAAGTGGAACGAACTGGAACTGATCGTTCACGGGACGGAACTGGAAATCAAAAACAACGGCGAGACGCAGCAGAAGACGACCACCAAGTCCGACAGCACTCCTCTGGGAATCCGCGCCGAATTCGGCGCCATCGAGTTCCGCCGAATGCGGTTCAAGTAACCCGGATGCAACGGACGCAATTCCGACGGCCCAGCCTGCACTTTTCCGTGACATCCGTGTGCACCGTGGTTCCCCGTTTTCATGGGACGTCGTACGCCGGGTCGTCCGGGGCTCGGCGTTTTTTGCCGCGAAGAGTTCTCGCCCCGCCAGACTTGCCGGAAGACCGTGGTCGCGATTTTTGCGGTTGTGCCGCTCGTAGGAGGTCGCATCGGTCGGATGAAACGGCCAGTCACGTCAGACGATGACTGTCTTGATGGACTCTGAGCAACGCTCCTCTAATTCAGTTTGAGCCGCTCGTACGCACAGACCGACGGATCGCCCCGGCATGCTCTTTTGGCCACATCGCGCAGTGCAGCCGGTCACGCGGGGACAACGGCGTTCAGGGCTCACGGTGTTGTTTTCCGCGGCGTGCGGGATGGCATTGTGCGCATTCGTCTTCGCCGAAGATGAGCCTGAGTTTTCCGATGCGGATGACGTCGCGGCCGCCGAGATCGATTCGTCCGAGGCGGAATCGGACGGAGAGAAAACCGGCACGGAGGAGACGCCGGACGGTACGGACCTCGATTCCCTGCTGAATCTCGTCGAGCAGGATCCTGGCCGCTTGAATTCCGTCGATGTGCAAGGATCACGGGGCGATGTGCTGCTGAATCCCGACCAGGTCTTTAACCCTGACACGTCTTCAACGTCGAATTCGGTGAATTCGACCGGCGAACTCCTGTCGCAGTCGCCGAGCGTGATCGTCCGGAGGACGTCAGCGCTCAACCAGGATGCCCGTGTCCGGGGATATTCCGGGTCGCAGGTGGTAGGGGCCGCGGACGGCGTCTATCAACTGAAGACTCGCCTGGATGTCGATTCGCTCTTCAGCCAGATCGATCCCAACCTGGTCGAGTCGCTGTCCGTCATCGCGGGGCCTTATGCCGTAGAGTACGGTCCCGGATTTGCTTTTCTGGACGCTCGTTTGATTGCCCCCGGGCGTTCGGCGGAACTTCAATCGCATTCCAAGACATTTTTTGGATTGAACACGAACGGCCAGCAACTGATGTGGCGCGAGACGGCCAGCTTTTCGGACCAGCGGTCGGGCGCCCTGGTGAGCATCGGGCAGCGCGTGGGTAATGATTACAAGGCAGGACGCGGCAGCTCTGATTTCCGCGTGCCAGCCAGCTATCACGTCCAGGATTATTTCGTCTCGGTCAGCCATGACGTCACTGACCGATCGCGGATGGATTACACCTATTTACGACAGGTGCTGAACGACACCGAGTTGCCGGGCGTGGCGTACGACATCCGCGATCAACATTCCGACCAACTCACGATCGGCTGGTCGTGGAAAGACGATCTCACCGGGCACGACCGGTTTCAGTCGCAGTTCTGGTGGAACCAGGCGGCGTATGCCGCCGATGCCTCAAATCCCTCGAAGCAGCAGACCTTTTTCAACCGCATGGTCGGCGCCCCGTATCCGGATGCTCTCGGAGGGACGTTGATTGGCAACGGCCTCTCTGACAACTGGGGCGCGAGGTTCCAGACATTGTGGGGCGACCCGGAATCCTGGCAAGGCCGGACTGGCGTGGACTGGCGGCGCGCCCGGCAGTTCTATCGCGAGCAGGATTTTCAGCCGAATGGCAGCCCGGCTCTGCTGGGCGATACTTATGGCATCCCGGATTCCTCCTCCGATGATTTCGGGATTTTCGCGTCGGGATCGATGTTGCTGTCGGAACGCTGGTCAGTCGGTGCCGGCCAGCGGCTCGACGCCGTGATCTATGGCGTCAACTCACAAGACGAAGTCGCCACGTCGACCCAGTTCACGCCGAATGGCGAATTTGCAGCCGGTTTCAATACGTCGCCGCGTGTGCTGAGCATGACGTATCTCAATACGAATTATCGAGTGACGGACGCTGTCACCGCGCATGGCGGCGTGGCCTATGCCATGCGGGCACCCAACGTGACGGAACTTTACAGCGATCAGCCGTTCGCCCCGTTGGTCCGCTTTGGCAACAGTTTTGCCCTGGGAGATTCTGAACTCGATCCCGAGCAGAATCTTCAATTCGATCTGGGCTTCACGGCCCGTGTGGAAAAAAACCTGTTCGCCGCCCGGATGTTTCACTCCACGATTCAGAATTACATCGGACTGGCCGCCAACAACTACGGCTCATTTCCGCAGATCGGCACAGCGTCTCCCAGCAGGCTGAACCGCGCGCAGCCCTACATGGCGGACCCTTCCATCCCCAATCAGGACTTATCAGCGGACAGCGCTTCGTTGGGATACTCGTTCCGCAATCTCGAGCGGGCCGAGTTGTACGGATTCGAGCTTTTGGCCGAGCGCCCGATTCGTCCCTGGCTGGAACTGATCGGCACGCTGGCCTTCACGCAGGGGGTCAATCACGACCCAACCTGGATCGATGTCTACACAGGGCAAGTGAATCACGTCTCACGCCGCGAGGGGTTGCCGGGCATTTACCCGCTCAACTCCACGGTGACGATTCGGTTCGTCGAGCCGACGGCTCGCCGGTGGACGATCGACCTGCAAGGCCGGTTCGCCGCCGAGCAGCAATACCTGGCGACAAGTCTCGGCGAAATCGGCACGCCGGGCTTCGACGTCTACAACATTCATGCCCATTATCGCTGGAGCGATCAGCTTTCGATCCGTATGTCGTTGCTGAATGTGCTGGATCGCAACTATTACGAACACAACTCACTGGCCATCGTCGACCGGAACGGCAACGTCGGTTTCGTCAAAGACCCCGGCCTCTCCTGGTTTACGGGGCTGGAGTACAAGTTCTGAATCCGAAGCCTGTCCACGGCGGAAATTGCCGCTCTTTAACGCTCTTCGTCACGAATTTGTCCGTTAACATTTTCGGTCTGTTTCAGTTGTCCGAGTGAAACAACGCAACCTGATCAAACCAAATCGAGATCGCGATTTCATGGAGGACGCCGGTTACGTTGATCGATGTTCGACCGGAAAAAACTGCCGATGCATGGATGCCGAGGTACCCAATGAAGCAGGCCATCAATTGCGGAATCGTCTTGTGGGGGATTCTGGCGCTGTGCTTTGCTGGAGGCCTGATCCAGGGGGATGCCGGCCCCGCGGAATCATCCCTTGCCGAGCCGGCCGATGATCTCGACTCGCTGCTCAACCTCGCCGAGAAGGACGTGGGGCAGTTGTCGCAGGTGAATGTGGCGAAGCCGTCGGCCGTGATGTCGACTGAAGTGACCACTGTCTCGCGTCAGGCGAAGACCGTCGGCAAGACGCCCGCGGCGATTTTCGTGATCACCAACGAGATGATCCGCCGTTCCGGCGCGACTTCGATCCCTGAAGTGCTGCGCTTAGCCCCGGGAGTCAACGTCGCGCGGATCGATTCCAACAAGTGGGCCATCTCCATCCGCGGATTCAATGACCGTTTTTCCAACAAGTTGCTGGTGCAAGTCGACGGCAGGACTGTGTACGACCCTTTGTATTCCGGGGTTTTCTGGGACGTGCAGGATGTCGTCCTGGAAGACGTCGACCGCATTGAAGTCATCCGCGGGCCCGGCGGGACCATCTGGGGCGCCAATGCCGTCAACGGCGTGATCAACATCATCAGCAAGAAGGCCAAAGACACGCAGGGGCTCTATTCGCAGACGATTGTCGGCAGTTGGGACAAATCGAACAACACGCTCCGCTATGGCGGCATGATCGGCGATGATATCAGCTACCGGGTGTACGGCCGCTGGTTTGAGCGCGCGGCGGGATACAACACGAGCGGCATCGGCGATGACTGGCGGCAAGCACGGACGGGCTTCCGCATGGATTGGGATCTCAACGGCGAAGGCCAGGACTTCGTGACTTTTCAAGGCGATCTCTACAACGGCTACTCCGGCGGGTGTGACGGCTTTGGCCAGCCGTTTCCGCCGTTCTCAACGCTGGCCAGCCGCGACCATCACGTCTCCGGCAGCAATACGATTTTGCGGTGGACGCATAACGTCAGTGAAACATCCGCCTGGAACGTGCAATTCTATTACGACCATAATCAACGAAACATGGTCGGCTTGCCGTTCAGCTACACGCGGGACACCTACGACATCGACCTGGATTACCGGTTTCTGCTGGGCGAGCGAAACCGGTTTGTCGTGGGGACAGCCTACCGCGCGACGCCGGACGTGTTTAAGCCCGATCCCGGTTCCGTGGAACTTGCGCCCCGGTCCCGGTTGCTGGAGACGTTCAGCTACTTCGTGCAAGACGAAATCACGCTGGTCGAAGACTTGGTGACGTTAACGGCCGGTTCCAAGTTCCTGCACAACACCTACACCGACTTTGAATATCAGCCGTCGCTGCGGTTGTTGCTGACGCCGACGGAGACGCGTTCCTACTGGATGGCCGTCTCGCGGGCGGTTCGCACGCCCAGCCGGATCGAACGGGATGTCAACGTGCTGTTGCCGCCCAATCCTCCGGGAGTCTTCCAGCAGATCACGGGAAATTCCGGCTTGATCTCGGAAGATATGATGGCCTACGAGGCAGGAATGCGGACCCAGGTGACGGATGAGTTCGGCTACGATCTCGCGGGGTTTGTCAACAGCTATGACAACCTGGCGGGTTATAACCCGGGCCTGCCGTTCCTTGCTCCCTTTGGACTGGTGTTTCCCATCACGTTCTCCAATCGTGCCCAGGCGGAAACCTACGGATTTGAACTGGCTGCCGATTATCAGGTCACAGAACGCTGGAAGCTGCGCGGGGGCTATTCGTTCATCAGCATCTTTACGCACGGTGATGCACCCGGTTTGCCGGAGTACAGCGAAGGGTCAACATCCCGGAATACCCTCACCGCCCAGTCCGGCTGGGATCTGGGAAACAATGTCGAGTTCGACCTGATCGGCCGGTACGCCGATTCGTTGTCCACGCTCGGCGTCCCCAGTTACTTCACCGGGGATGCGCGGATCGGCTGGCGGCCGAGGGATTACATGGAAGTCTTTCTCGTCGGCCGGCATTTGCTGGACAACAAACACTCGGAATTCACGCCTTTTAACTACGGCTGGGCGACGCAGGTCCGCTCGGAACTTTACGGCGGCGTCAATCTGCGATTCTAAAATCGATTCTGCCAACGAGATCGATTGTCCCGGCTCCCCCGTGCGTTCCGTCCTCAAATGCCGACTGATCCGAAAAATCCGCACTCGAGGCAAACTGTCACGAACCGATCCGAATTGTCCGCCCGGCACGTTGCCGGATTGCAACCTAGAATTGCGATACGAGGCAAACTCCGCCGAATCGTCCGCGTCGTTTGCTGAAACGGAATCCTTCGTACTTCGTAACCCCCTGAACTTGCCGTGTCGATGTTCGCCACCCCTCAGAGAACGCCGAATTGTTTCGCCGGCCGGAGATTTCTCCGTTCGGCCGCAATCGCGCGCCGTCTCGGCCGGTGGATGCTGGTCTGGCTGCTCTGCGGGTCCTTTGCCGTGGCACAGACGCCGGAGGAAATCGACCCTGAGAAGGAGTACACCGTCAAGGCCGTGCAGTTGTATAGCCTGGGGCTCTACAGCGGCTGGCCTCCAGGACAGGCGGAGTTTCGCATCGCCGTGGTCGGGAAAGACCCCTTTCAGGGCAAGCTGGAACTGGTCACCGCCAAGCGGAAGACCATGCATGACCTGCCTTTGATCATTGAACATCCCGCAGAGACGGACGGTATTCGCGATTGCCAGATTGTGTTTATTCCTGCCGGCACGAATGCGCAACACGTCCAGGAAATTCTGCGGAAACTGCAAAACGCTCCGACGATGGTGGTCGGCGAGACTCCGGAATTCGCCGCATCAGGAGGCGATGCGGATCTTGTTGTCGAGAACGGGAAAGTCAAGTTGGAATTGAACATCAAATCGCTGGCGAGGAAGAAGATCCAGCCGACTGCCAAGCTGTTGAAAATCGCCACGATTGTGGAAGAAACCCGAGCCGTTACTCAAAAGAACACGAAGCCGTAATACGCTCGAAGTCTTAGGAGACTGGAAATCAGGCACGGATGCCTTTGTGGTGAAAGGTGTCCGTATCATGAAATCCTGCTGGTCGCTTTCCATTCGCACACGATTGTTGCTCCTGGCGTCGGCGTCGGCCGCGGCAGGGATCGTCATCACTTGTGCTGTGCTGCTGCAAAGCCATATCGGGACCATTCGCCAGTCCCGGATGGCGCAGCTCCAGTCGCTGTCGGAGATGCTGGCCTTCAACAGCTCCGCCGCCATCAGTTTTCAGGACGAAGAAGCGGCCCGGCAATTGCTTAATGCGTTTCGCATCGAACCGGTCGTTCGACGCGCCGCGTTATACGATTCCGACGGTGCACTGATCGCCCAGTATGATGCCGGGGCACGCGACCTTCAGGCGGCGGAAGCCGACGGCGAGACCATCGAACTGAAGCTCCCCGTGTCCGAAGGCGAGGCGGTCGTCGGCGAGTTGCGACTCTTGGCGACGCTGACCGACATGCAGACGCAGATCGGGAATTCCGTCTGGCTGTCGCTGTGGGTTGCGGCCGTCGCCATGATTCTGGCGGCGCTCTTGTCACTGTTGCTTCAAGGCAAGATCGTTCATCCGATCAGCCAGTTGGCCGATGTCTCCCGGAAGATGACAAACCAGGGAAACTACACGCTGCGCGTGCCGGAGTCGGCCTCTGCGGAGATAGGCGAATTGCAGCACGCGTTCAACAGCCTCCTGGACCGAGTCGAAGAATCCAAAGACGAACTTCGGACCGTCAATGACGGGTTGGAACGCCGCGTCCTGGAACGCACGGCAGAACTGGTTCGCGCCTGCTCTGAAGCGGAAGCTGCGAACCAGGCCAAGAGCGACTTTCTGGCCAACATGAGCCACGAAATTCGCACGCCGATGAATGCCATCCTCGGCTATGCCGACCTCTTGCGAAGGAACTGGGCCGATGACGAGGCCGAGCGGAATGAAATGCTATCGACGATTCACAGCAGCGGAAAACACCTGCTGGGACTGATCAACGACATCCTGGATCTGTCGAAAGTCGAATCCGGACGAATGGACCTGGAACTGCGGCGCGAGTCGCCTCACGCCATCATTTCCAACATCATGTCGATGATGCGCGTGCCCTATCGGGAGAAGGGACTGACGCTGGAGTACAACTGGACGACGCCCGTGCCGGAGACCATTTTGACGGACGGCTCGCGGCTTAAGCAGGTCATCGTCAATCTTCTGTCCAACGCCATGAAATTCACCGAGCGGGGCGGCGTGCAGTTGCTGGTCCGGCTGGAAACCGAGCCGAATCCGCAACTCGTGATCGATGTGGTCGATACCGGCATCGGCATCCCCCTGGACAAGCAGGAATGCATCTTCGCCGCATTTATGCAGGCGGATACGTCCGTCACGCGACGCTTCGGCGGCACAGGGCTGGGATTGTCGATCAGCCGGCAACTGGCCCGGGCGCTGGGCGGAGACATTACTTTAGAGAGCCAGCCGGAACAAGGGAGCACGTTCACACTGACCGTTTCGGCAGGACCAAAGGACGAGTTGAAGCTGAATCCGGGTACGGCTGTCGCCGACGTGCTTCCCGAGCTGGATCAGCAGAAAACACCGGAGACAAACAGTCTCCGCGGCCGACGGATACTGGTCGTTGATGACGGCGAGACGAACCGCAAACTGGTGTCGCTGGTTCTGCGCCGGGCCGGGATGGTGGTGGACACCGCAGAAAACGGACAGCAAGGCTGCGACCGGGTGATGCACCAGACCTATGACGCCATTCTGATGGACATGCAGATGCCCGTGCTGGACGGGTACTCGGCGACCACGCAGCTCCGGCAGCAGGGTGTTGAAACGCCCATCATCGCACTGACGGCTCATGCGATGCAGGGCGATGCCAATAAATGCCTGGCCGCCGGCTGCACGACGTATCTCACCAAACCCATTGATGCCGATCTGCTGATCCAGACACTGCAGTCGCTGACGGACGGTCGCCTCGGATCGGACGCGGTTTCCGAAGACGACGGCTCTCTCGTTGATGAGCCGCTGCCGTGGACGCCTATTGACGAAGATGCCGAGTTCACCGAAATCGCCCAGGAATTTGCGGATAGGCTGCAAGCCGAGTTCCCGACGATCTCCGTGGCGCTCCAGAACCGTAGTACCGAAAAGTTGTTCGCGTTTGCCCATTGGTTGCGGGGAGCCGGCGGAACCGTGGGCTTCCACACGTTCACCGGGCCGGCCGGGGAATTGAGCCGCGCCGTGAAACAAGGCCAATGGACCGAGGCGGAAGCAGTGGTTCGCCATCTGCGCCAGTTGCATTCCCGAATTCGTCTGCCGCAGTTCGAGTCAACGGCCGCGGGCGCCTGACCCGATCTGCCGCCGCGTCCCATGCCAGTAGAAAACTGAAACCGATACGCCGAAACTTTTGTCACCGTTGGATCAAAGGGTTGCCATGTCCGCTGCATCCATGTCTGCCACGACAGAATTGGCCGGTCCGACGCCGGAGATGATTGCCGATCTGCGCCAGGCGTCTGTCCCCGAGGCATCAGACGTCGACGTGCGGTCTTTGCCGACCGTAGAGAACTCCCGCATTCTCGTGGTAGACGACGAGCCGTTGAATCTGAAGATCGTGCGGAAGTATCTCAAGATGTCGGGCTACGATCACATCACGACGACGACCGAGCCGCGCGATGTTTTTGAATTCCTGGAAGCGCAGCTGCCAGACTTGATTCTCCTGGACGTCATGATGCCGGAAATCAGCGGACTGGATCTGCTGGCGATGCTCAAGCAAGACCCGAAATATCAATTCATCCCTGTGGTGATTCTGACCGCGCACACGGAACCGGAGGTGAAGTCCCAGGCGCTGAAATCCGGCGCGGCGGACTTTATCGGCAAGCCGATCGACCCGCATGAGCTGCTGCCGCGCGTCAAAAATCTGCTCTCCATGAAGGTTTATCAGAACGGCCTCAAGCACTATGCCGAGCAGTTGGAGCATCGCGTCCGGCAGCGGACGGCCGCACTGGCCCGGTCTCGCGAACACGTCATCCAATGCCTGGCAAGGGCCGCGGAGTACCGGGACAATGAAACGGGCCGGCACGTTCTGCGAGTCGGCCGCTATGCCGCGATCATCGCCCATCAAATGGGATTGGGAGACGAGTACGCACAGATGATTGAACATGCGGCAAAACTGCATGACGTCGGCAAGATCGGCATTCCGGATGGGATTCTGCTGAAGCCCGGCAAACTCGAACCGGAAGAGTTCGAACTCATGCAGCGTCATTGTGGATTGGGACGAAGGGTCTGCGAGCGAATTGAATCCGATGATTGGACCACCTGGCAGAAGCACGTCAACATTGGAGCCTCGATTCTGGACGACGATGATTCGCCGCTGCTCCGCATGGCCAGTCGAATCGCCATGACGCACCATGAAAAATGGGACGGTTCCGGGTACCCTTTGGGCTTAGCCGGCGAACAAATCCCGTTGGAAGGGCGGATCACGGCGGTCGCCGATGTCTTTGATGCCCTCAGCAGCAAGCGGCCCTACAAAGCGGCGTTCCCGCTCGAGAAATGCCTGGCAATTCTCGAAGAAGGCCGCGGCAAGCACTTTGATACCAAAGTGCTCGACGCCTTCTTCGCCGTTCGCGAAAAAATTACGGCGGTCCAACTGGATCTGGCGGACGTCGATTGAGCTGTTCGAGGAAGGAATTCTCGAACCGTTGAGCTTGCGGTCCAAAGCCCGGCGACGGCGTCGCCGGGAAAGAGGCGAGACAGAATCATGCCACCGGGACATTCTCGGAGTCCGCGGCGTCCGCGTCGGTCGGAGGCGGGGCCGGCGGAAGTTGAAATTCCGGTTCCTCCGAAGGAACTTCCACCGAGCGCATCGGGAACAACAGATGCGGCCGGCCGCTGGTTTGCGGCGACGGAATCAAGTGAATCGGCGAGGAACCCGGCAGCGGATCGGCAAACTCCGCGTCGGGAACGACCGACAATGGCATGATCGGCAGCGACTCCGTCCGACGCCAGACCTCCGGCGTGTAAAAAGGCGACGGGCGAGGCATCGGCGTCGAGTCCGGCAAGTTGTGGATAGGGATTGTCAAAGGGGTAGTCACGGATGGCAAGGCATCATATTCCGTCGCGTACTCTCTGCGAACTCCTTGCTGGATTCCAGATGTCGGAATGGCGGACGATTCCTTCGCATCGTTGCAGCGCAGTTCGTGCTGCAAATGGCGGACTTCCTGGGTCAACCGGCTGAGTTCCGCCTCTTTCAGGGCCAACTCGCGGCGTAATTGCGAGCGAAGTTCCGCCGCGGCTCGTTCATGGCGCGAGCGCAATTTCGAAGCGGCGTCGGTCATGCCGGCGGCGTCCAGGTGCTGAATCGCCTGGCGAAGATGCTGCAACTGGTCGCTGGTCAGCGCCCGCGCCGCCTGGTCTTCGTCGCATCCTGCTGCATCGCAGGGGACGACATGCGTGATCGCCGGCGAGAACTGAATGTGGAACCGATGGAATCGGGGCGCAGCGCTCGAGCGCGGAGTTTCCGCCGTTTCGATTTCCGCCGGCGGGGCAGGGGGGCAGACTTGGGAATCGGTGCACGATTCCGGCCGCGAGAACTCGAACAGAATTTGCGGCGCTTCGACATCCGTGAACTCGGGCAACGGGGCCGGAGGCACGACGGGAGGCGTTTCGGCATCGTCATCGGCCACCGCATGACTCGCCGGAATGACGCTGCTCGGCGCCGGGCGAGCCGACTGTGGCCGGGGCTGATTCAGCGACGAATCCGAACCGGCGGCAAACCAGACAACACTCAACCCGAGGGCAATCCAGGCGTTCATGCAATCAGCTCCTTCCTTGGAGACGCGTCCGAATTCATGGTGTTTCCATTTCATTGCCCGCCCAGCGCTCTCTCGCGGCGAGTGCAATGGAATGCGGGCCGCATTGTCGGCCGATGTTCAAAAACGGTCAAGCGGAGAAACTTGAATCATTTTTTGCTTTTGAGGCGATTTTTTTGAAAATTGATCTTCCCTCGTTTTTCCGACGGAGGTATACGACGGTCCGTTTCGCGGGGGTCTCTCGCGGCCGACCGGTTCTCCCGCCGGTAGACAAAGTTGATTCGTCACCTCTCCACGTCTCCACAAGTTCACGCACACACAAAGGGTACAGGTATGTTCAAGCGGAGTTTGATTCTGTTGTCCGGCGTGGCGATGACGGCGATCGCCACCGGGTGCTGCTGTCTGGGCGGTTGCCTGGGCGGCAACAAGTGCTGCCCTCCCAGCTACGGCGGTTACGGCGGCTCGCCGTGCGGCCCCGGCGGCTGCGCTCCGAGCTACGGCTACCCGCCGGTGACGGGCATGGCTCCCTCCCAGGACTATTCCGCGGCCTTCGCCCCGACAACGACCATCACCTCGGCCCCGACCTACGGCCCGGCTTATCCCACCACGGCGCTCGCGCCGATGCAGGCCCTGCCGACGTATTGATCTCGTCAAATCGATGCGGCATTCTGAAAGCCCGGGGCGATCGCCGTCCCCCGGGCTTTTGCATGGAGGGAGCCGTGATTTCGAGGGCAACAATTGCTCTCGCTTGCCATGGCAAAGCCCGGCGTCGCCGACGCCGGGCTTTGCGGGTTTCTCGATGCGCAGACGATTGTTGAGAGTCGAATCAGGCGTTCGCCGCGGACGGTTGGATCGAGTGCGAGCTGCAGGAACGGAGGTCGGCCACGCTGGAGATGACACGGTCCGGGCTGAAGGCGAAGCGATCCAGGTCGGCGCGATTCGTGCCGCCGCTGAGGACGAGTACCGTTTCGCAGCCGATCTGTACTCCGCCGAGGATGTCGGTTTCCATCGTATCGCCGATCATCGTCGTCTGATCGGGGTCGACGCCCAGTTCGTCGCAGGCGAACCGAAACATCACCGGGCTGGGTTTGCCGACGCTGAACGCCTTGCGTCCCGTGGCCGACTCCAGCATGGAGACGATTGCGCCGCAACCCGGGCGGATCCCGTGCTGCGTCGGGCAGTTCGGATCGAGATTCGTGGCGACCAGTTTGGCCCCGTTCATGATCATCCGCACGGCGGCTTCGATGATCTCGCAACTGAACGTGCGGCCTTCCCCGACGACGACGTAGTCGGGATCGTGATCCACGATCGCGTAACCGTTGTGATGCAGGGCCTGCAATAAGCCACCTTCGCCGATGACGTAAGCCGTTCCCTGCGGCTTGTGCCGGGCGAGGTACCGTGCCGTCGCCATGGCGCAGGTGAAGATGTGCCGCTCTTCCACGGAAAAGCCCATGCGGACGAGTTTGATCGCCAAATCGCGCCTCGTCCGCTGGCTGTTATTGGTGACGAAGAGAAAGGGCGTGTTCGCCTCCAGCAGTTGATCAATCCACTCCCGCGCGCCCGGGATCACCTTGGTCCCGCGGTAAATGACACCATCCATGTCAATCAAGTACGCAGCAGTCATCTTCACGATTCCTTCCTTGAGAACGGTACGAAACATCCCGTTCGCACCTCGCAGCGCTAGACGAAAGACGCTATTGCAATCTCCGTACCAAAGCGGTCTGTGGGGAGACCGCTCGTCTCGCTGCATAGACTTCTTGCACGCCAACGGCTTTGATAGGCTGAACCTGCAGATTCATTGCGCAGTTCCTGGGCAGACGGGAATTTGCTTCTGTCTGCCCGGAAACTTGGCAAGCAAGGCACGGTTCGGAGAGCGGTATCATGAAGATGTTTCTTTCCGGCCAATGGCTGCCGGGTCAGTCGCAACTGCCCGTGACCAATCCATTTGACGGATCGGTGATCGATGCGGTTCCGCGCGGCACGCCGGACGACATTCAGCGCGCCGTCACCGGATTGATGAGCGGCGCAGCGCTCATGCGGCAGCTCTCCGCGGCGGAGCGCGGCCGAGTTCTGCGCCGTGCCGCCGAATTGTTGCGAGAACGAACCGAAGACTTCGCGCAGACGATCAGCCGTGAAGAAGGGAAGATTCTTTCGGAATCGCGGCTGGAAGTTTCCCGCGCCGCGGAGACGCTGGAAGTTTCCGCCGAAGAAGCCAAACGCATCACCGGGGAGATGATTCCGCTCGATGCCGCGCCCGGCGGCGCTGGGAAACTGGGTTTCACGTTGCGCATTCCCTGCGGGATCGTCGCCGCCATCACACCGTTTAACTTTCCGCTGAATTTGGTAGCGCACAAAGTCGGCCCGGCGCTTGCGGCCGGGAACGCCGTGCTCATCAAGCCGGCATCCAACACGCCGCTCACCGCGTTGAAGCTGGTGGAAGTCCTGTTGCAAGCGGGACTGCCTGATGCTGGGATCGCCTGCGTCACCGGTCCGGGCGGCGAACTAGGCGCCGCGATCTGCCGAGAGGAACGCATTCGCAAGATCAGCTTCACGGGCAGTGCGGAGGTCGGCCGACAAATCTGTGCGGCGGCGGGGTTGAAACGCGTGACGATGGAACTGGGCAGCAACAGTCCGGTGATCATTCTGGACGACGCCGACCTGGAACTCGCCGCGAAGGCGGTCGCTGCAGGCGGGTATGCCAACGCGGGACAAGTCTGCATCTCGACGCAGCGGATCTTGGCGATGGACGGCGTCGGCAATGATTTTCTGGACGCGCTCCGGCCGAAAGTCGCCGCGCTGACGGAAGGCGATCAACTCGCCGAGGCGACGCGGATCGGGCCGATGGTCAGGGAAAGCGATGCGGTCCGCGTCGAGGAATGGATCGATGAGGCCGTAGCCGCGGGGGCAAGCAGGATTGTCGGCGGCAAGCGGCAGGGGGCGATCTGTCCGGCGACCTTGCTGGATCGGGTTGATCCCGCGTTGCGCATCAGCCGCGAGGAACTCTTCGGCCCGGCGGTCGCCGTCACGCGGTGCACTTCGGTGGAGGACGCCATCCGGCTGGCGAATGACACACGGTTTGGCCTGGCGGCGGGGATTTTCACGCAGGACATCGATCGCGCGCTCCGTTTTGTCCGCGAGGTGGACGCCGGAAACTTGCACGTCAATTGGTCCAGCCAGTGGCGTGCCGACCTGATGCCCTACGGCGGCCTGAAAGAGAGCGGCTTCGGCAAGGAAGGTCCGAAGTCTGCGATCCGCGAAATGACCGAAGAGAAGATGGTCGTGCTGCACCTGAAGTGATCGGCGTTCGGTTTTCGGCATTCAAAAAAGTAGCGAATCTGACCAATTCTTGCCTATCAAACGCCGAACGCCGAATCCCGAACGCCTATCACGCCTGCGAATGTTGCAAGTCTGCTTAAAGTCGCAGCACGTCGGCGAGGCCGGCTTCTTCCTGGGTGACTCGTTTCGCGTCAATGCCGCGGCATTTCGTTGCTTTTCCCGCTTTCCGGGAAATTGGCACGCATTTTGTTTAAAGGGCTGAGAATTCCACAAGCGTCACCAGATGTCACGGTCAATTCCCACTCTGCGCACAGAGACGGGAACCGGTGTTGTTCAGCCTCAGAAGAAGGGTGCCTTACGATGGGACGGAATTGGGTCGGCCTGCTTGCCGGATTAGTTTTATTATTCACCTGGAGTCTTGCCGAGTCGGTCCGCGCCGACGAACCGGCCGCTGCCGCGACCACCGCGCCGGAGGGAGCCGCAGCGCCTGACACGGCCACGGTGGCGGCTGCAGCGCCCGTCGACCCGCTCCAGGCGCTGACAACCAACGCCTCGGCACTGCGGATCGGGATCGACACCGTCTGGGTGCTCATCACGGCGATGCTTGTCTTCTGGATGAACGCCGGCTTCGCGTTGGTCGAAAGCGGCTTGTGCCGGGCGAAAAACTGCTCGAACATCCTGGCGAAAAACTTCGTCGTGTTCGCCGCGTCGACGCTGTCGTTCTGGATCCTCGGCTGGGGCCTGATGTTCGGCGGCGGCTCACCGTATCTCGGTTTGCAGGGCCTGTGGTTCGTCTCCGGGGCAGATAACTCCCCGGCGCTGGGCGAAGCGTACATGGCGATGAACCCGTTCTCGACCGACAAGTACGTCGGCGACTATGAAGCCATCAACTGGACCCCGGTCCCGCTCTGGGCGAAGTTCTTTTTTCAACTGGTCTTCGCAGGCACAGCCGCAACGATCGTGTCGGGTGCCGTGGCGGAACGGATCAAGTTCGGCACGTTCCTGATTTTCAGCCTGTTGCTGGTGGGTTTGGTCTATCCGATCACCGGCCACTGGATCTGGGGCGGCGGATTTCTCGGGGCGAACAATTTCCGAGACTTCGCCGGCTCGACGGTGGTTCACTCGGTCGGCGGCTGGGCGGCATTGGCGGGCATCATCGTGCTGGGGCCCAGGCTCGGGAAGTATTCCAAAGATGGCCGGGTGAATCCGATTCCCGGGCATAACCTCACGTCGGTCTCGCTTGGCGTGCTGATTCTCTGGCTGGGTTGGTTCGGCTTCAATCCAGGTTCGACGATGGCCGCCGGCGACGGCAAAGCGATTTCGCATGTTCTTGTCGCCACCAACATGGGCGCCTGCACGGGAGCAATGGGGGCGCTGATCGCCGCCTGGGTCTTGCTGGGCAAGCCGGAACTGACGATGATCCTCAACGGCTGTCTGGCCGGCCTGGTTGCCGTGACGGCACCGTGTGCGTTCGTCTCGATTCCGTCGTGCGCCATCATCGGCCTGATCGGGGGCGTCGCGGCTGTGCTGGGCGTGATCTTCTTCGATAAGCTCAAACTCGACGATCCGGTCGGCGCCCTGTCGGTCCATTTGCTGAACGGCGTCTGGGGAACGCTGGCGCTCGGATTGTTCTATGATCTCAATATCGCTTCGACAATTGCTGCGCTGCCCCCGGTCGATGCGGCCGGCGCTGCGATCACGGATCCCGTGAAATGGTCCGCCATGCAGCAGACGATGGTGCAGCTCAAGGGGATTGGCTGCGTGGCCGTCTATGCCTTTGTCCTGTCGCTGGTCTTCTGGGTTGCGTTGAAAGTCACGCTCGGGATTCGCGTGACTGCGGAAGAAGAGACGGAAGGCCTCGACCTCGGCGAACATGGCAACGTGACCTATCCGGACTTCGTCGCCTCTCATCCCCAAGGGATGGCCGGCGCACGCCACTAAAACGATTGGCCTGATGCCGGGACGGAGTCCTCGGCACGATGGTCGCGCGCCGGAATTGGCACGGATGTCAACGGCGTTCGACCTCTTGAACTGGTGGACGAAACGCGGATTCCCCATGGGCCGATATGGGCCTTGACCGATTCCCCAGTGAGTGGACCCAGATGAAGAAACTCGTGGCGTTCATTCTGCCGATGGCCGATTCCGGAGCGAGCGTTTCCACGCCGGCTCCGGAACCTGCCGACGCGGGAACCATGCGAGTGGAAGCTGTGCTGTCCGACAGCGATGCCGAACGCATCTTGTCGACGGTGGCGGCCTGCAAGGTGGAAACGGCCGATCGGCGATTCGTGACGCACCTGGTCGAACAGGAACTGGCATTGGCCGGGCCGCAGGCCAACGACCTGTGGCAAAGGATCGTCTCGGGCGTCGAACGAAAGTTGATTTCGCAGGTGTATGCCGATTGCGACGGAGTGAAAACCCGCGCCGCCGCCCGGCTGGGAATTGACCGTAACACTTTGCACAAAAAACTGCGACAATATGATTTGATCGTCGACGACGCCGAACCGGCGGACGCGACACCTGTCGAATAACCGCGATTGGAACTCAACGACTCAGGAGCCCGTAATCATGCAGAAGATCGAAGCCGTCGTTCGCCATTACAAGCTGGAAGACGTGAAAGACGCGCTGATCAAGATCGGCGTGCAAGGCATGACGGTCACCGAAGTCCGCGGATTCGGCCGTCAGCGCGGCCACAAGGAAACCTATCGCGGGGCGGAGTACACCGTCGACTTCGTGCCGAAGGTAAAGATCGAACTCGTCGTCGGCGACGACATCGCCGACAAGGCCGTGCAGGCGATCACCGAAGCGGCCCGCACGGGAAAAGTGGGCGACGGGAAGATCTTCGTCTCGCAACTCAAGCAGATCGTCCGAATCCGCACCGGCGAAACCGGCGGCGAGGCGATCTGAGCGCCGCGCCGTATTATTACCGCAAAGCCCGGCGACGGCGTCGCCGGGACCAGTCCTTTCCCGTCCCAACGGTCCCTTGGCCGTCAGCGCGCCTCAGGCGATGCTCCGTCGGCTGGGTGAAGGATCTCCTTGGGACTGAGCTTGAAGAGTCTCGATTTCAAGACGGCCTCGGGAACCATCTGGAAGAAATGGATTTGAACTTCATCGTAACCGGTGATGTCGGCGTGCTGACGGATTAACGCTTTCACCGCGGTAAGCGTCTCTTGCGCTGCGTGTTCATCGACTTCCGGCGGAAACGAAACCCGGAGCGAAACGCGGAGCGTCAGCGGCCCTTTTTTGTGGCGGCCCCCTTCCACTTTCGGCAGCGAATGCTTGAACGTTCGGCCGATCGCTTCCGTCAACGGCCGAAACGGCCGCGTGTGGAGGTCCCAGTAGACGAACACCATCGCCGTGGCACAAACGCCCATCAGGAACATCCCGACGACCACCAGCCTGCCGGAAATTTCCCGGCCCCGGGAAGGCTCGCCGTTCTTCGGTGCGTCCGCTGCCGTCATGGATTGAGATCTTTCCAGAGAGACGTGATGTCGGCATAAGGCCGCGGCGCCCCGGCGTGAAAGGCCACGGTCCCCTTGCGATCGATCAGAAACAGCCCCGGCAGCGGCCGGCCGTCAATCGCCATTCGTCCCCAGCGCCGATGTATCGAATCGTCGATGTCGCTGATCAAGGGGCACGGCAGCTCTCCCGTCCGGATCAACGCGTCGCGATTGTGCTGCGGGATCGCCCGGCTGATGGCCACGGCTTTGACATCGAGCCTTCTCAAGTCCGCAGAGTGATCCCTTAGACTCAGCAATTCCAGAGAGCGGTCCGCGCCGGCGGCCCCGTCGAAAAAGACGACGACGATGCGATGCCGGCCAAAATACGACGCCAGCCGGTACATCTGGTTCTGCTCATCGACTCCTTCAAACAGCGGCGCCGGAAGAGAGGTCGTCGCGGCTGCCACCTGCGCATCATAATCCAGCGGCTGATTCGTCTGCACGCGGTACGCACACACCCCGGCGATCAGCACCCCGGCAATCAGCACGATGGTAAGTCGTCGGTCCATGAACAGAAACGCTCCGCTGCGCATCGCGGCTAACCGTCGGCGACCGCCTTGTTAAGGGCTTTCAGATACGCCCGGGCGCTGGCTTCCAGGATATCCGTGCTGACAGCCTTGCCGTGATACCGTTTGTCCCGGCAAAGAATCTCCACGAGCACTTCTCCCTGTGCGTCACGGCCTTCAGAGACGCTGCGCACCTGATAGCCCGCCAGCGTCGCCGACGTACCGATGATTCGTTCCATCGCCTTGCAGACGGCATCCACCGGGCCGTCGCCAATTGCGGCGTCGCACAACAGTTCTTGCCGTTCATTGCGCAATTCGACCGTCGCCGTCGGAATCGTTCCCGTACCGGCAGCGATGTGAAATCGTGCCAACTGCCAGCGATCCGGCGCCGTGTCGACCTGGTGGCTGATCAGCGCGACGATGTCGGCGTCGTAGACGTCTTTCTTCTTGTCCGCCAAGGCGATGAACTCGTCAAACACTTTTTGAAACGCGGTGTCGTCCAGCGTGTAGCCCAGTTCGGTGATGCGGGTGCGGAAGGCATGGCGGCCGGAGTGTTTGCCCAGCACGAGATTTGTGCCGACGTAACCCACGTCGTCCGGCCGCATGATTTCATACGTCGACCGGTCCTGCAACATGCCGTGTTGATGAATGCCGGCTTCGTGGGCGAAGGCGTTCTGCCCGACGATGGCCTTATTCCTCTGAACCACCATGCCGGTGATATTCGACACCAGCCGGCTGAGTCCGCACAGCTTCTGCGTTTGGATCCGCGTTTCAAGGCCGAAATAATCCTTGCGCGTCCGCAAGGCCATCACGATTTCTTCAAGCGCCGCGTTCCCCGCCCGCTCGCCGAGCCCGTTGATCGTGCATTCCACCTGCCTGGCTCCTGCTTCCACCGCGGCCAGGCTGTTCGCCACCGCCAGGCCGAGATCGTTGTGGCAATGCGCGCTGATCACGGCCCGGCCGATATTCGGCACCGTCTGCTTGAGGTGCGTGATCACACGGTGAAAATGAGACGGAACCGCATACCCGACGGTGTCCGGGATGTTGACGGTCGTTGCGCCGGCGTCGATGGCCTTCTCAACGACCTCCGCCAGAAAATCCAGCTCGGTGCGGGCCGCGTCTTCGGGAGAGAACTCGATGTTGTCGCAAAACTCCTTGGCCCGCTTCACATGTTCGACGGCGGACCGGACGATTTCTTCCTTCGCCATCTTCAGCTTAAATTCGCGATGGATCGCGCTCGTGGCGAGAAACACGTGAATCCGCTTGTTTTGCGCCCCCTCCAGCGCCGCGGCGGCCCGTTCAATATCTTCCCTCCGACAGCGGGCCAGGCCGCAGATCACCGCTCGGTCGCCGAATCGCTCGGCCACCGCTTTGACGGCTTCAAAGTCGCCGGGCGACGCGATCGGAAAGCCGGCCTCGATCACGTCGACGCCCAGTTCGGTCAGCGCCTCGGCGATTTTCAACTTCTCGGCGACCGTCATGCTGCAGCCGGGAGATTGCTCCCCGTCGCGCAGCGTGGTGTCGAAAATGGTGACGGCATCGGCAGTCATGGTCTGGCTCCTGGAGTCGAACAACGTATTGGTGATGCGTTGCTCACAAGACAAAAAAACCCTGAGACCGGAGGCCTCAGGGTGAGCCGTGTGACATCTCGCGGACCGAACATCCCCCTGTGACCTCGCCGTATCAGCGGGTAAGCAGCAGCTCGTTCAGTCGCAAAAAAGAAATCATTGCAAAAGAGTTCCTTATTGGCGTAATCATATCCAGGACCCCGGTTCGAGGTCAAGGGTTCGGAAATTCGGCGACGGGCTGGCCATTTCCTCAAAGTAATGTGTGTCGAGCGAAGCGATGACGCACCAGAATTGTCAGAATCTGCGAAATTAGTGCGTCTGCGCGAAGCGCTTGACACACCCTACGCTCTTGCTGATGTGTTGCAGGACACGGCACTACTTCTTCGTCGCTTGTGCTTCGTGCAGCACGGCCTCGGTCTTGGCCTTGTTCTGCTGGTATTGCGGCAGCAATTCGGCACGGTACCCGCGCAAGGGGCGCAACAGCATTCTGTCGATGACTTCCTTCCGGGACCGCCAGTCTTGGGGAGACATTGCGGTCATCGAGGCAAGTTCGTCCATGGACTGGACCATGTTCTCGATCACGACGATGCTGCGGTCGACGTCTCGAATGGCCAGCCGCATCGATTTGACCTGAGAATTGCTGCGGACTTCCCAGCGGCGCCGAAACGTCTGCAGGAGATCGTTCATCGTGTCGAACCGGTCCTGCGGATCAGGCGCGGCTTCGGGAAAGCGGAGCAAGAGTTCCGCGGCGGACAGGACATTTCGCAAAGAACGGTCGCCGCTCGGGGAGAAGTGAATGACATGAAGCCGCATCGCCAATTCGACGGCCGGTTCCGGGCTCCCGTACATCCCGAGCAGTTCCGCCGTTTCCTGCCGGGCGAACAGGCTGAGCAACGGATCGTACGGTTCAAAGAAATTCGTCAGTTCCAGGACGGCGTCCAACGACCGCGTATGCACGTCGCCTGCTTCGCCGAGCGCCTGAAAATACGCCTTGCGGCGTTCGTCTTCCGGATGCAGCACGCGCTCCGGCTCGTCGGTCGCGGAGACCTGGCGGATTTCGGTGCGCGGCCGCTGCTGCAATTCCTCGCGCAGCGCCTTGCGATAGTCGAGCCAGAAGCTGTCCGGGCCGTTGAGAATGATCTGCGTCTGAGCCGCGACTTCCGACAGCCGCCGCAGCAGATCGGGCGATGCCGCCGGGCTGCCAAGCCAGTCGAGATACCGGGCGCGGCGTGAATTCGACGGCGCGGCTCCCGCGACAGTCACAGAGCCGGACCGTGGCTTCGTCAGCAGGTCATGCACTTCTTTGAGCTTCGGCGACCAGCGCAGCATGTTGCGCGGGCCGGCGTACGCCAGCCGGCAGTTCGTCGCCGTGTTCGCCGGAGCGGCCCCTTCAGCGGCGATTTCCTTGAGCGCCGCATGATCCCACGCCGACAGGGTCAGCAGCATCGACCAATCCCAGCCGCAGCGGGCCAGCACGCGGCGCACATGGGGCTTCTCCAATTTCTCCGGCAGTTGGGCCGGCGCAAGTCCGCGGCCGGAATTCGTGGCGAGAAACAGGTATTCTCCGGCGCCGATCTCGACCGCCACGACCTCGCGAAACGAGTGTTGCAAGCTGCGCACCACGAGCTGAAACGGCCAGGGGCCATAGTCGACTGCTTCTAATCGCTGGCAGAATACGCCGTCCGTTGACAGCTTCCGCGAGACGTGCTGGTAGAATTCTTTTGTAAACTGCGGCGCGGCGGCGGCCACTGCTGACAGAGGCGGACTCGACACGATGACGTCGTATCCGCCGTCGGACATCATTGCCGCCAATTCCACGGAACGATGATCCACCGTGACGCGTTCGTCGGAACAGGGGTCGAAGCCGCGCTCGGCGGCAATCGGTCCCTGGATCAGTTCCAATCGATGAGCGTCCGGTTCGACGCAACGAACATGCTGCACCGGGAAACTCAAACAGGTCGACAACGGGACTCCTCCTGAACTTCCCAAGAGGAGCACGCTGCGGGCTTCGTGGGCCAGCAGCAGGGGAAAGACGGCCTGCAAGACTTCCGAAGGCAACTGCGGAGAAAGATCGGGCCGGCAACTGATCGCACACCGCGGGATGCCGGCCTCGCGCAGCAAGAGATCGCTGCCTCGCGATTTCCAGACCGTCAACGGACCGTGCCGTCCCGAGGACATTGCCGCCAGACGCGCGTCATCCAAGTGAGGCAGCAAGTCGGTTGACCAGCCGGTTCGAAAGGCCAGAAATGTCGGCGTGGAAAACAACAGCTTGGCCGGCAGCGCGGGATTGTGAACTGGCTGCAACAGCGGTGCCAAGGCTCCACAGGCCAGCCCCGTGATCGCTGCCGCCATCTGCCAGCGCCGCGTTGGCCACGAGCGAGTACCGAGAAAGGCGATCAGCGACAATCCTGTCAGGCCGCACAAGAGTCCGACGGCCAGTTCCCAGGGACTCTGCGTCATGGCCAGTTCGCGAAAACTCATCGCGCCCAGCAACAATACCAGTATGCCCCGAGACATCGAACCCGCGCGCGGCCTGCCAATCAGCAGGCCGGCGGCGACAGACAGAGGAAACAGCGCCACAATCATCAGGCCGGCGAGCGCCATTTCATGGAGCACTGGCTGGATCAGAAACGCTGCGAACCACAGGCTGCACTGAATCGCCGTTTGCATGGCGAACCCGTTGAACGAGAGGCCGGAAACAACGAGCAGCACGGCCCATGCCGCTCGGCCGGGCGCCGCTGGCCATTGCCGGGAGATCCCGCAGCCGGAAATGACTCCCGCCACGATGATGGCCCATGCCAGGTGTTGGCTGGCAACAGTACGAGGCATTAACTGACTGGCGAAGTCTTGACTGAGGGCAATCGCCCCGCCGCAGCCGAATAGAGCGAGCGCGGTCATCACAAACAATCCGAGAGAGACGTATTTGTCATCGAGTTCCTTTTGCACCGTGGCGGAGGAGTGGGCGCGAGCGTTGGTTACGTCGTGCGCTGTCCCGTCGTACCAGGCACGATAACTGACGGCCAGTCCCAGCGCCGCACACAGAATCGTCGTCAATTCCAGGCCGACCCACGGCCCCAGGATCATCGCCGCGAAAACGATGCCTAGAGCGCAGCCGGTTCCGAGAGATTCGATTTGAAAGTCGTCCTCGGCCGCGCAGACGGAACACCACAGCGCCGTCCAGCACAGGATCGGAATGAAAAGCGACGCCAGCCCGGTGCCGAGGCCCAGCAATTCCCTCGCCGCGCCGGAAGACATGGAATCCACTGGCAGGTGGACGATCCACGCGGCAACCTGGTCCAGCCACCAGGGCAAGATCAGGGAAAACGTGGCGGACAGCATCAGCCAGGCGGGCCAGCGCGCCGGCAGGCGACGCTGCAGCCAATAGCCGCCGGCCAGACCCAGCAGCACGGTCGCGCCGAGACCGCGTTCCGCGGGGCCGGAACTTCCCCAGTGGGCTTGAAACTGAGTCAGCCCGGAGATCGCCAGCACTCCCAGCAGCGCGCCCGCCAGGCAGATTTCCGCCGACGGACTCATCAGGGCTTGGGACAGGCGCTTCCACGGGATCGCACGCCAGGTACGGAACATGACATCCATGTCAATTCTCGCTGCACTACGGACCGGGTCTTTGTCGCGAACCGCCTTGTAGCCTGGATCGCAAGTTCCAGCAAGAGAAGTTGTTGCGACCGACGGCGTCAGGGCGTCTCGTAGTTCGGACCGCCGCCCCAATTCAGTTTGCGGTGCAGCGTGTCGTAGTAGCTGTGTCCCGTCAGGCGCGCCAGTTGAAACGTTACGGACGCTCTCCGGATTTCAATGCGGTCTCCCGACTTGAGCGGCCGCTTGATCTGCCCGTCAACCACCAGCATGGCACCCTCGGGAGCTTCCGGCAGCGTCAGTGAATACGTGCAATCGGCCCGATCCACCAAGGGGCGGTTCGTCAGCGTGTGCGGGCTGATCGGCGTGATCACGAACGCCTGCAGATCCTGCCTGAGAATCGGCCCGCCCGCCGCCAGGCTGTGAGCCGTCGAACCGACCGGTGTGCTGACGATCAATCCGTCGCAACTGTACGTCGTGACCCGTTCCTCGTCGATTCGCAAATCGATATGCAGAATCCGCAAGGCCGAACCCGTTTGCACCGCGGCTTCATTCAACCCGAGATAGGCTTCTTCCGTACCGTCGGCACGCACCATCCGGCATTCAAACATCAGGTGATGAACGACCTGAAATTCTCTTCGCAGCAATTGCGGCAATCGCTGTTCGAACTCCGTCGGCGAAAGATCGGCCAGAAAGCCGAGCCGGCCAAGATTGACGCCCAGCATCGGAACCTGGCAGCGGCCCAATTGACGGCAGGTGCGCAAGATTGTCCCGTCACCCCCCAAGACGACGACCAGATCGTGCGCCGGCGAACCAGGGGCAATCACATCCGGCGACGAAAACTCGCTCACCTGCACGGCCGCCTGGCGGCGCAGGAGTTCGCCGATCCTGTGCCGGACACGTTCCACCCGCTCGGAAGCATCTCGGGCGACCATCGCCAGACGAAACGATCCCGAATTGGACATGATTTCGCGCCCCTTTCCGTGCAATCGGCGGTGTATGTTTTGTAACTCTTTTTGAGGTAATGAGTTAAAGCTATAGCCTGAACAAGATCGTGCCAGAATCCGTGGCGGCAAAAATCACGGGCACCTCAACGCGCCTCGATTCGCAACTCTCTATGATTCAACCTGTTGTGACATGCGGAGCCCAGTTTGTAATTTCAGTTGTGAGGAGCCCGATTTGCCGCCCCTCTTGACTCGGGTGATCTATAATTGCTTCGTTGGAATAGCTCAGTGGCCATGATATCGATTCCCCTCACGTCTGACGATCCATGCGGCTTCTGCACACCGTAGCGCGTGAACTCCACAGGCTGTGCCGATCTAATGATCGGCCATCGGCCGGGATGATCGCCGTCATGGGGCGACGCGGGATGCAGTGCCTGCTGGTTTGTCTCGCGACGCAAATGGTGTCTGCACAAGATGTGCTCCCCGTTCCTCCCTTGCGGCCGATTCCCTCGGCTGCGCTGTTGCCGCCTCCTCGAAATCTTCATGTCGTGACGACGGAAGATTTTCTGAATCGCGTGGTGACACGCTGCGACGTCAAACCCGGCAAAGTCCAGGAAGTCTTTCAAGGATCGCCCATCTCGGGGGACCAGGTGACTTCGACGCGGCTGACCGTCGATCTCCGGCCGTCGTCGAGCACAGGCCGGATTCTGGCCGTTCTTGAGGGGGAAACGTCGAGTTCGACGGCAGGCTTTACTCCCCAGGCCATTGTGAATTCTGTCGGCCGGCAAAATTTCTGCGCCACGAAGGAAATTCTGTTTGACGGCTACGAACTGGCGACCCGCCACGCCCACGTCTCGGCGCACGCAGAAAGTCAGAATGTCGGCGCCGTCACGCCGTTCACCGGGCGGCCGCTCGGGCCGCTGGTCGAACAGGTGGTGCTGGGGATCGCCCAGCAGCGTCAGCCGGCGGCCCAGGAATTCGCCCGGCAGCGTGTTGTCGAACGGGTTTACCCGGAATTCGACAGCGAAGTCGATGCCCAACTGGCGAAGGGAAATCAATTTCTCAAAGACCGGCTGCAATCCCGCTTGAAGGCGGCGAAACTTCTGCCGGAAAGTCTGCAAGTTCGCACGACCGACACGCACCTGCACCTGGCCGCCTCGGTGGCGGTTCCGTTGGATGTTTCCGAACTGATCCCGGCGCCGGATCAATTGGTGGAATCGCACGAACTTTCGATCTACGTGCATGAATCGCTGTTTCAAGGACTGATCGAACGCGCCGCTCTGGCCGGAACCCAGATGAGCAGCCGGGATCTGAAGGACATGCTGCAGCAGTTGGGCCTGGACGAGGAATCCTCGCCGGACGGTCTCGCGGGAATGGATGTCGAAATTCAGTTTGCCGACGACGACCCGGTCCGAGTTGAGATCGTCGACGACGAAACCCGGGTCACGGTTCGAGCCGCGTTCCTTCTTGCCGGGCAAGACTCGCTGCCGCAGTTTGAAATCACGGTTCCCGTGCGGCTGGTTCTCGTCGCCGAGCAATGGCAGTTGCGTCTCGGCCCGGTGAAAGTTCGCAGCCGGATCGCTGGTGCGGATGGAACATCGATCGCGGAAATCGCCGTAAAGAAGGTGATCGAGGCAAGATTGCCCGGCCGTAAGTTCCCTCAGCAGCTTCCGGCCGCGTTCTGGCCCGAGGGCAAGACGCCGCCGAAGCTCACGTCAATCCGCTCCGCCGCCGGTTGGCTGGTGATCGGGCTGGACTGATGGCTCGGAAGAAAGCTACTTCGCCTCTGTGAGCGAGACGCACACGATCTCGGTATCGCTCCGCGCGAAGACCCTCTCCCCTGCGAATGCCGGGGCCGCCCAGGTGAAGCCGATGATGTTGGTCCGGGACGTCTCGTGATAACCGTCTTGGTTGAGCCGGGCGAGAATCAGGTCTCCCAGTTCATTGAGAATGACGGCCCGGTCGGCATCGCCCAGCCAGACGAGCGACGCATGCGGATTGCGGCCGCGGGGCGTCATCCGGCTGTCGTCGTCCCACAGCTTCTTGCCGGACTGCAGCTCAAAGCACGTCAGGCCGTGGCTTTTATCCAAGAGGTAAACCAACCCGTCGCGATACAACGGCTGCGACATCAGCCCGCGCAGGAACTTGTTGTCTTCCCATGCCAGCTTGCCGGCCGCGGCCGTTTCGCCCAGGCGGATGGCTTTCGCACCGTCCCAATACCCGGCGATGAAGACGATGCCGTTCTGAAAGACCGGCTTGGCGATCGACACGCCGTAGGTGATTTCATACGGATGCGACCAGAGCAACTCGCCGGTGCCCGCATCGAGACACCGCAAATGCGACGGTGTCCAGCAGAAAAGTTGATCGCGGTCGTGGGCGCGGAACACGATGGGCGTGGCATAACCAGCGTCGTCGGACAGCGACCGCCAGAGTTCTTTCCCCGTGAGCCGATCGACGGCGATCACGCTGGCCCCGTTCTTGCTGCCCGGCGACAGGTAGCAGAAATCGCCATGAATCACGGGCGACGCGGCGAAGCCCCACATCGGCAACCGGCCGGCGAAATCGTTCACGTAATGAAACTTCCAAACGACGTCGCCGGTCTTCGCGTCCAGGCAGCGGACATCCCCCACCGCCCCCACGGAATACAACCGGCCGTCGTGAATTGTCGGCGTCGCGCGCGGGCCGTTGCCGTAATCCAGTTTGCCGTAGGCGACCGGGTACTCATGCGTCCAGACCAGCCTGCCGGAATCCGCGGCGTAGCAGAGAATCCGTTCGCGTTCCTCGGGCGGCTTCTGGCGGTCCAGCGTGTAGACGAAATTTCCGACAACGCTGATGCCGGCATATCCGCCGCCGATCTCCTGCTTCCA
The DNA here is from genome assembly GCA_964388415.1 of uncultured Planctomycetaceae bacterium. Classification (GTDB taxonomy): domain Bacteria; phylum Planctomycetota; class Planctomycetia; order Planctomycetales; family Planctomycetaceae; genus CAZDGB01. The sequence continues at coordinate 90,751 of CAYMAO010000007.1, forward strand.
GAGCGGCTTCAGCCCCGAGTCCGGCCATTTCTCGTCCAGCTTCGGCCCCTGCCACGTCCCGTCCCCCCTTGGCCCCCGAAACTGCGGCCAGTCCTCGGCGTGGGTAAAAGACATCATGAGGAAGACGGAAAGGCAGCCAACGCAGAGGCGCAAAGAGGCAAAGCGTCGCCACGAAGAAAAACCGATCCACACGGAAACCATCTCTACCTTTCCTGCATGTCTTCGCGGCCTCTGCACCATTGCGTTGTCGCTTTACATCTTGATTTCAAAAATCGCTTCGACTTCGACGGCCGATCCCGTCGGGATTTGGGCGAATCCCAGTGCGCTGCGGGCGTGGTAGCCGTCGCCCGTCTTGCCGAAGACTTCGTGCAGCAGGTCGCTGCAGCCGTTCACGACGAGATGCTGCTCGTGGAACTCCAGCGTTGAATTGACGCAGCCGAGAAGCTTCAGCACGCGCAGGCCATTCAGCGTGCCGTGAAAATTCCAGACGGAATTCAAGATTTTCACGGCACATTCGCGGGCGGCGGCTTTGCCCTGTTCAACCGTGGTGCCGGCGCCGAGCTTGCCCTTGATGTCGCTGACATGACCGGACGTAATCAGCAGGTTGCCGGTTTTGACGACGAGCGCGAGATACCCCGGTTCCTGCTTTGTGAACTTGACGCCGAGCGATTCGGCCGTTTCTTGCGGAGTCATGCGTGGTCCTTTGTCGAGAGGAATCGTTGAAGACAATCCATGATGCCGAATTGCCGAATCACGCCGAGCGGTCCAAGGTTTACTCCCCGGACCAGTGGGCGTCCAACTGCCGACGTAAGTTTGCCGCGCGGGACGGCTGGGCGGACGCCTGGTTGTTTTCCTCGGCAGGATCGGTCCGGAGATTGTACAACTCCACGGCCCCATTTGGCACGCGTCGAGGGTTCGGAACGATCAGCTTCCAGTCGCCGTCTCGTAGCCAGCGGTATTGCAGGTTTTTCGCGGGGTCGTGAAGATCGACCGCGTTGTGCTCAAAAATTTCGCCGAACACCGGGCCGCGGCTCTTCACGGCGTCTGCATCCAGCAAGTTGATGCCCGGCAGCTCCGATGGCGGTTTTTCGCCCACGGCTGTCAACACGGTCGGAACGAGATCAATCGAACTCACCGAGGTTTCGCTGCGGCCCGGCTTCACATGCTTCGGCCAGCGAATGAGGATCGGCGTCTGCACGCCTCCCTGGTAAGGCGACCGCTTCGATTTCGGGGCAAAGCCGTCCTTCGCCGGGTCTTGAATCCAGCCGTTGTCGTGCAGGTAAACCACGAGCGTGTCGTCCTTCAAGCCTTGCTCGTCGAGATGAGCCAGCAGCTCGCCGACGGTTTCATCGAACCATTCGCACATCGCCCAATACCGCGCGATGAACGGCGAATCGGTTTTGTTCTGATAATGCTCCAGCAATCGGGCCGGCGGGTTGTGCGGCGTGTGCGGCATCATCGGGGCATACCAGACATAAAACGGACTGCCGCTTCGAGCCGATTCGCTGATGAACTCTCGCACCGGCTGCAGGCCTTGCCGGCCGATTGTCAGGCCCGCATCACCGTGACGGCCGCCGCGGTCCGGGTCGCCGTGGGTCATCGCCTCGGTAAATCCACCGCACCGGCAGGCGTTTCCTTCCCACCACTTCCCCGACTGATGACTGACATAGCCGAGTTTCGTCAACATCTTCGGCAAGTTGGGAGACTGCTCGAAAATCCGCACCATCTCGGCCCGCTGTTTCAGAAACTCCGGATCGGCATTCGCCTGTGCCGGCGGTTTGCCCATGGGCAGCGGGGGATCGTTCGACGTGATTTTGTGCTGATGCGGATACAGCCCGGTGATGATCGTCGCCAGGCTGGCCCGGCACAGACTCGCAGGGACATGCCCCTGCGTGAAGACGAGGCTCTCTTCAGCCAGCCGATCCAGATGCGGCGTTTGGATGTGCGGATGCCCGAGGAAGCCGTAGTCGGCTTTCCCCTGGTCATCGCCGATGAGGAAGACGATATTCGGCGCGTCGGCGCAGGCGGTTGCCGCGAATAACCAGAGGACGATCGATCCAAAGAAACGTCGCATGGCATGTTTTCCCCTGAGCGGGGGGCGTCAGCCCCTTGGTTAAGGCTTCCATGCCCATCATACCGCAATCCGGGGACTCACGTCCCTCGCTCAGCAGGAACGAAAAAACGGGCGACCCCATTGGATCGCCCGTTCAACGTTTGTGACAAAGCCCGCCGTCGGCGACGGCGGGTCCCGGCGATGCCATCGCCGGGCTTTGATTGCGAACTTTACGCGGCCGGATGACGACGGCGGCGAAGGGCGCGAGCGATTAAACCGCATGCCCCCAAGCCGGCCAGCGTCAGCGTGCCGGGTTCGGGCACAGAAGGCGGCGGCGGTGGCGGCGGAGCATTCAGGGTTCCGCTCACACTGAAGGCAATATTTTGCTGAAAAGCACTACCCCAGGGATCCGTGGGCGGGGAACCGAACGTCGTTGATTCGACGTCGGTTCGATGTCCTGTCTTGGTGCCTGTGGTATTGAATTTCCAGCTATAGAACGCGTCTTCAGTGGGTCCAGAAAGTTCGGCCACGATCCAATAACTCACCCCATTTGACAGCAGCGGATGAAGTGTCGACAGCAGCGTCGTCGCCGAGATCGGCGCGACGGTCGGCCAGATCGCCTGATTCTCGCTCAAGGTTTCCAACGTGGATCCAGGGGCGCCGGCGCTGTCCGTCAGCAGCCGAATGCGAAGGAGGTCGGGAGACCCATCCGATTTCTGGATCGCGAGGCTCATCGAATCGAGAGTGTAATTGCCGCCGGAGACCGTAAATTGAACGGCACTGCGATAGACATCCACGATGGGGGCAAATACTGTCGCTTGGGCACTGGCAGCGGGAGCAATTGCAGGCCCCGTGTCAAAACCGCCGCCGGGATCGAAATTGTCGTAGATGATCGCGGCCTGCGCGCAGGTCGACCCGCCGGCAATCCCCAAGATAGCCGCCAGCCAGAGACCCGAGTTCGGCATTCGAAGCATAGATACGTCCCCTCTCCACAACAAAAAACCAAGACACTCTTCCGTCCGGCAACACGCCGGCGGAGGATTTTCGACGGGATCGAATGTAACAATGGGAGATGGGGGGGGCAATGGGCAAGACATTGCGCGCTGCGAGAAAATCGAAGTTTTGGGAGGTCGGAACACAGTCGCGCCGACAGCCGCGACCGTGAGGGAGGGGTTTTCAGACTCCGGTCACTGGCGCTCGCGGCTCTCACGGCCGGGGTTGTCGAGATCCTGCGGCGAAGTGGATCGACTCGAACCCCGCGGAGCGGCACAGGTCCACGATGCCGACGACGTCGCCCAACGGAACTTCGGCGGCGATGTCGAGGATCAAGGGCACGTCCGGGGCCGCTTCGGCCAGCGCGCCGAGCACGCCACGGACGTTGTCCTCGGGGCGATACGCCGTCCCCTCGACCTCCGTCACCGTCACGGTCCCCTCGACACGCAGCCGGATCCAGACCTGGGACACGGGCAGTTCGATTTTCCGCGGCAACTCGGTTTGCGTGCCGCCGCCGGCGAGATCGGTCGGCAGCAGCAGTTCCCGGAGATGGCCGGTCGAGGCGCAGACGAAAAAGATCAACAGTTGGAACACGATGTCGATCAGAGGCGTCATCGCCGTCTGTTCGTAAGACCCTGCTCTCGAGCGCGCTGTGGGGATGTGCATGATGATTTCAACAACCGGCTATCGTTCGGATCAATTCTGCAGCACGGCGAAGCGGACTTTCACGACGCCCAATTCGGCGGACTTCAAGAGTAACGGCTCGACCTCCGAGTACGGCACGGACCGATCGGCCCGGAAGCGGACTTCGGTTCCCTCGGGACCGTGCTGGCTCAACGTCTCTTGCAGAAAGAGTTCAAAATCTCCGACGGTGATCGGCAGGCCGTTGGACGACATCTGCCCGTTCGCCGTGATGGTCACGATCAACCGGCCCGGCGCGTCCTGGGCTTCGTCGCGCCCTTGCGATGCCGACGGAAGATCGACCGGCTCCACCTGTTCGTTGCGGATGAAGTACGTCGCCACGAGGAAGAAGATGTTGAGGAGAAAGACCAGATCGATCAACGGCGTGATGTTCAGCGCCAGGCCGTAACTGCGATTTGAGGAGGGAAGTTTCATCTGGGTTTCCGGCAGCCCCGACCGTCAGGGAAGGGCCAATCACCCCTCCTTCACGGTCGGGGCTGTCTCGGGGCTTTTTCGCGGCGCGGCGGTTTCTGAGGTTCGCCGAATGCCTTTGGACCGTTTGTAATCGGCGAAGACATGTTCGGCCATGAGCGACGTCTGAGCCACGAGTTCGTCGATGCGGTTGCGAAAATGGGCGAATGCCACGTTGGCCGGGATGGCGACGATCAGCCCCATCAGTGTGGTCACCAGGGCCTTATACACGCCGGGGGCCAGCTCGGAAATCTGCGGATTCGCCTTCCGCTCGAACTCCATGAAGGCGAGAATCATGCCCCACACCGTCCCTAAAAGGCCCAGCATCGTCGCGACGGAACCGATGACCGACAGGTATTCGATCTTTCTGAGCAACCGGGCCGATTGCTCCGCCGCGGCGTCTTCCATCGCCTTTTCGACGGCGGAATAGCCCAGCGGCACTTCCGGCAACGCGGAGGCCAGCATGTAGCCGAGAAAACTTGGCCGCGACTTGCACAGCTCCTCGGCGGCTTTGAACTGGCCGGCGGACATCATTTTGTGCGCTTCTTCCGCCAGTCCGCCCGGGATCATCGTACCGCGGCGGATTGTCAAAAGATGCTCGAAGACCAAAGCCATCATGGCGAAGCTCATCACGGTGATCACGTAGCCGATCGCGCCGCCGTCATGAAAGAGCTGCACGAAGTCGACCCGGACCGGTGCATTCGCCGGCCGCGTGCCGGGGAGTTCGTCCTCCTGAGCCAGCGCGGGCGACACGCAGCAGGCGGCGGCCGTCACGGCGCACACGATGCACGCCCGGCGAATCCGGCTTGGCAAACGGGTTACAGCCTCCATGCGTCACTCTCTGAAAGACGGGCGAAACCGCAAGCGTGAGTGGGGGGACAGCGTACCCGGTACTCAGGACTCGGTACAGGGCAACAATTTCAGGCGTCGAGCATCTCCGGCGCAACGAGATCCGCATACGTCTCTCGCCGCCGAATGAGCGTCACTTTGCCGCCATCGACGAGGACTTCCGGGGCCTTCGGCCGGCTGTTGTAGTTGCTGCTCATCGCCGATCCGTAGGCTCCGGCACTGAAGATAGCGAGCAAATCGCCGCGCTGCATCGACGGGAGGTAACGGTCTTTCGCGAAGTAGTCGCCCGATTCACAGACCGGGCCGACAACGTCGGCCTTCTCGCAGCCGGAGATTTCCCCTTCGAGATCGAGCGGCATTTCCACGCTGGGCTTCACAGGCCAGACGCGGTGGAACGAATCGTACATCGCCGGGCGGACGAGGTCGTTCATTGCGCCGTCCTGAATGATGAACAGTTTGCCGCCTTCACGCTTGGTGTAGACGACTTTGCTGCACAGGATCGCCGAGTTGCCGACGATGAACCGGCCGGGTTCCAATGCCAGACGGCATTTCGCTTCCTGAATCGCGGGGACGATGACCTTGGCATATTCCGAAGCCGGCGGGCCTTCGTTCTGCTTGTAGCTGATGCCGAACCCGCCGCCCAGGTTGACCCAGTTGATATCATGTCCGGATTTTCGCAGGCCGGCGACGACTTCAATCGCTTTCTGCCCGGCGGCGGCATAAGGATCGGTCGTCAGGATCGGCGAGCCGAGGTGCATGTGAATCCCCTTCAACGCGAGATTCGGCGTCTTCAGCACCTTGTTGGCCAACTCTTGGAACCGCTCGATGTCCATGCCGAACTTGTTTCCTTTTTTCCCGGTCGTCGTCTTGGCATGCGTTTTGGCGTCGATGTCGGGATTGAGCCGGAGCGCTACCGGCGCGACGACGTTCATCGACTTCGCCACCGCCGCGATGGCATCAAGCTCTCCTTCGCTTTCGACGTCGAACATCAGGATCTGCGATTCGAGGGCGAATCGGATTTCGTCATCCGTCTTGCCGACGCCGGCGAACACGACCTTCGTGGTATCCCCGCCGGCGGCTTTCACGCGGTAGAGTTCTCCGCCGGAGACGACGTCGAAACTCGACCCGGCGTCGCGCATCACCTTCAGGATGCCGAGCGTCGAATTCGCCTTCACGGAATAACAGATGACCGGATCGACGGCGGCGAACGCGTCCTGAATCTGCTTGAGTTGATGCAGCAGAAACGCCTTGGAGTAAATCCAGACCGGCGTGCCGAATTCCTCGACAATCCGGCTGACCGGGACATCTTCGCAGTAGAGTTCGTGGTTGCGGTAGGGGAAGGAGTTCATCGGTGGTGGTTCGTTGCTTGTAATGGGTTGTCGGAGGGAAGAAGCCCAGGGATGGCAATCCCTGGGCTTCCGTTTGGTCAATTATTTCGCGTGTTTCGCCAGCAGTTCGGCGATCTGCACGGCGTTCGTCGCCGCCCCCTTGCGCAGGTTGTCGCTGACGCACCAGAAGGCCAGGCCGTTGGGGCTGGAGAGGTCTTTGCGGATGCGGCCGATGAAGACGTCGTCGCTGCCGGTGCAGTCGCAGGGCATCGGGTAGCCACCTTGCTTTTCTTCGTCGACGACTTTGATGCCCGGGAACTTCGAGAACAATTCTCGCGCTTCCTGCGGGCTGACGGGCCGTTCGGTTTCAACGAGGATCGTTTCGCTGTGACAGTTGGCGACCGGGATGCGGATGCAGGTCGCACAGATTTGAATCGACTGGTCGCCGAGGATCTTGCGGGTCTCGTAGACCATCTTCATTTCCTCGCTGGTGTAGCCTTGTTCCTTGAAGCCGCCGATCTGCGGGATGGCGTTGAAGGCGATGGGGGATTTGAACGCCTGCAACTGGTATTTGCTGCCGTCGAAAAAAGCCTTGGTGCTTTCGAGGAGATCATCGGTTCCCGACAGGCCGGCCCCGCTCACCGCCTGGTACGTACTGACGATCACGCGTTTCACCTTCGCGGCGTCATGGAGCGGCTTCAGGGCAACGGCCATTTGCGTCGTCGAACAATTCGGGCTGGCGATGATGCCTTTCGCGTTCAACGCATCTTGCGGATTAATCTCGGGAATCACTAGCGCCACGTCCGGCTTCATGCGGAAATAGCCCGATTCGTCGATCACCTTGCAGCCCTGCGCGACGGCCTGCGGCAGAAATTCCGCGGCGACTTCATCGGGCGTGCTGGCAATGACCAGGTCCATCCCGGCGAACGCCTGCGGTTCCAGCAGTTCGACCGTGTAATCGCGGTCTTTGAAATTCAGCTTGGACCCGGCACTGCGGGCCGAAGCGAGAAACCGATAGTTCTTCGCCAGATTCCGCTCTTCGAGCAGTTGCAACATGATCCGGCCAACCGCTCCGGTCGCCCCGACGACTCCCAACGTTCCGAACACCGCATGTTCCTTTCAAGTGAGCGCTCACTTCGTGAGCGGCTGAACGTCCCAAAAAACGCATTACCGCACTATATCCGGTTCCGTCCACGGCGACCATTTCATCCGGGCGAAGAACAGCGCCGATTGATGCATCGCGGCAACCGATTGCGCTCAATCGCTACAATCGCTTCACAGAATACGTTATTGTGGACGATCCGCGACATCGGCAGCCCCGATCGTGAGGGAGGAAGAACCCCTTCGCTGATGCTTCGGGCAGTCGAGGAAGGTTCAAAACACTAAGGGAGTTCCATGAAAGTCCTCGTGATCGGCCAGGGAGGCCGTGAGCATACGCTGGTCTGGAAATTGAAACAGTCGCCGTCGGTGTCCGAGGTGTTCTGCGCCCCGGGAAATGCCGGGACGGGTCTGGATTGCCGGAACGTGGACATCCAGGCGACAGACGTCCCGCGATTGATCAAGTTCGCCCAGACGGAACAGATTGACCTGACCGTGATCGGCCCGGAAGTCCCGTTGGTGATGGGGATCGTCGACGAATTTCTGAAAGCCGACTTAAGAGTTTTCGGCCCGACCAAAAAAGCCGCCGAGTTGGAAGCCAGCAAAAAGTTCTGCAAAGACTTGCTGAAGAAAGCCAACATTCCGACGGCCGATTACCGCGTCTTTACCAATGCCGCCGAAGCGATGACCTACGTAACCGAGCGGGAGACGGAAGGCTTCGTGATCAAGGCGGACGGGTTGTGCGCCGGGAAAGGGGTGAGCGTCTGCTCCTCGAAAGAGGAAGCGCACGACGCGATCAAGCGGATGCTGCTCCAGAAGGAATTCGGCGACGCATCCCGGAGAATTCTGATCGAGGAAAAACTGGAAGGCCAGGAAGCAAGTTTGCTCGCGATTGTCGACGGGCATACGATCGTTCCTTTGGAAACGGCCCAGGATCACAAGGCGGCACACGACGGCGACACCGGCCCGAACACGGGGGGGATGGGGGCGTACTCGCCGACGCCCGTCCTCACACCGGAGATGATCGATTTTGCCGTGGAAAAAATCCTGGTGCCGACGGTCCACGAACTTCGCAAGGAAGGCCGGGCGTTTCGCGGCTGCCTGTATGCCGGGCTGATGCTGACCCACCAGGGGCCGAAGGTGCTGGAATACAACGTCCGCTTCGGTGACCCGGAGACGCAAGTGATTCTGATGCGATTGAAGTCGGACCTCGGCAAGTTGCTGTACGCCGCCGCCGACGGCAAGCTCGACGAATTGGAGCCGCTCGAATGGGACCCGCGTCCGGCGGTTTGCGTCGTGATGGCGTCGGCCGGTTATCCGGGCGATTACCAGAAGGGCAAGCCGATCCGCGGTCTGGACGACGCCTCGAAAATTTCCGACGCGAAAGTCTTCCACGCCGGCACGATCTCGTCGGGCGGCCAGATTCTCAGCGACGGCGGCCGCGTCCTCGGCGCGACGGCCCTGGGGGATGACCTGTCGCAAGCCAAGCTCCGGGCGTATCAAGCCGTGAAGTGCATCCGCTGGGACGGCGCCTGGTGCCGGAAGGATATCTCGGACAAGGCGCAATCCTATCTTCAGTCCGCCGAATAACCAAACCGCGCGACCGTCGCGCTTGCGATTTAGCCGCGTTTCAAAATCGCGGATCCGGCGAGCCAAATTTCCCCGTGTGGACGATGCTCGACAGCGGCTTGCGGCTGCGCGCGGACTGGTCGCGCTGCCGCAAACTGGCGTCCAGTGTTGAACCGTCCTCCGCCGGATAGCCGATGGCCATGGCCGTCAACGGCTCGTGCGTTGCCGGAATCGCCAGAACCGACCGGGCCTTTTCGCCGTCGAAGCCCCCCATCGGATGGCAGAAGATGCCGTGCGACATCGCCTGCAACATCAGGTTCTGCGTGGCAGAGCCGGTATCGTCATAACAATGGCGATTCGGCTTCTGATTCCGATCCAGCGACAGTTTTGCGACGGTGATGATCAGGGCGTAGGCGTGTTTCGCCCACGCCTGGTTGGCGTCCATCAAACAGCCCAAGAGCGCCGCGAATTCCACGGGCTGATCCTGCGTGGCGATGCAAAACGCCCACGGCTGTTCATTGTACGACGACGGCGCCCAGCGGGCCGCCTCAAACAGGCTGCCGAGAATTTCCGGCTCGATCCTCCTGGGCGAAAAGCAGACCGGGCTCCAGCGGTCGCGGATCAGCGGATGAATGTCAAACCGGGTGACGGCGGGCTTGTGCATGGAGCGATCTCGGAAAATCACGTCACTGGACGGGATGCGGTCGAAAAGATGACGAGGGATTTACCACCCCGCAGTGCCAGCAAAGCGAGCGTTCTCATTTCAGTTTCACGTTGATCATGAACGTCGGTTCGCCTGTGGCCGGCTGCTGCATGTTGACGGTGACATACCGTGCCGAGGCGGCGGTGCCGTCGGGGCCCTGCTGAATCCACTGCCAGAAGTAAGACCGGCTGCCGTCCGGCCGGAGGGAAGCGGACAGCAGGTGATCCTGCGAGAGCTTCTGGGCGCCGGGATATTCCTGCTGCACCCGCTCGTTGACGAGTTTCAAGACCTCGGCGACGCGCTCCGTTCCGCCGGCGTGCGCTACGGTCATCACCCGTTGCAGCCGCTGTTCAATCGCGCGCAGTTGCTGCAGCGCGGCGATCTCCTTGTGCTGGCCGGCGGCCATCGACAGGGCATACCAGGTCACTTCGTGATCCCGGTCTTTCGTCTCGACCATGATGACCGTATTCGGGGCGTCGGCAACGCGCGGCGCGATGGAGATCGTGAGATTGCCCTGCTTGTCCTTCTTCGGCTGCTCGGCCTTCATCACCTGGGCTTGAATTTTCTTGGCATCGATCTCGAAGAATTTGTTCGTCTCTATGATGAAATGCAGAAGGTCTTGCAATTCTTTTTCCGTCATCTGCGTCTTGACATCCTGCGACTGGCCGTAGTTGTCTGGAATCAGCACGGTGCCGTCGCGGAGCACGCTCAGCGTCGGCGATTTTTTCAAGCGAGGCGGAGTGAAGCCGCCCTGAAAATCGAGGCTGATCACCTCGGCCTTCGCTTCATCGGGCAGTGCGATCTGCTTGCGAGGCTGGTCTTCCGCGGCGAAGACGCACGCCGACCAGGAGACGCAGAGTCCGACGATTGCAATACTCTGGCGCATGTTCAGGCTCCCTGAATGTGGATCGGGACAGGCTGTAGTCTGAAAGCCGGGATTGGGGTCAGCCGCAGTATATCAAACTCGCCGGCGAATTCCCCAGCGTGCGGCCGTGCATTCGACTCTCGCAAGGCTTGCAAACCTTGCCCCACGCGGTACCCTGCATCCGGTCGTCGGCGGAGTCGGCGGAGGCAGGTCAGGCTGACGGTTGATTCCCTGGTTTCGAATGCTTGATACATGGCGATGACGTCCGACCGGTCTCCAGCGGTTTCCCTTACCAATTCTGATGAGGCAAACGAGTTCCCTTGGGCCGCGGCCAAATGGAGCAGCCGAGTGAGCGCCGGCCTGCGCACGTCGGCGAAAAACCGTGATACGGCGGCCTTCTGTCGCGGCTGGCTGGCTGAGATTCTGCCGAAAGCCACGGTAAAAACGCCCCAAGGGCTTTGCCTGTGGTCGCTGCACGGCGGCCGAACCGATGATGAAATCGCCCGTTTGACGCGGCAGGCGTTTGCGGCGACGAGCGATCCCAATGGTGTCGGGCACAAGTCGTCCATCCGCGTGCGGCGTACGCCGGCCGAACATCTGGCGGCGCTGGCCGCGGCCTTGACGAAGAAGCCTTTGCGATGGACGCCGACGGAAACCGTCACGGCAGGCGAGGCGCTGCTGTGCGGCGGGCAGCGGCTCCCGGTGTCGCAGGTCTGGGGGCTGTGGAGCCGATTGGCCGGCGAAGGCGTGCAACCGGCTTCGGTTCCCGACGAGGAAACGCCGGATAATTTTTTGTTGCGTTCCGGCGAGATTCCGTTCCTGTCGGGATTGCTGCTGGAGCCTCTCAGGGACGCTAAGCCCTTGCGCGAACAAGGCCGGCGCGTTCTGGCGGCTGAGTTGCTTTCGCGCACCGACGGCGACGGTTCCCCTCATGCGGAACTCCTCTCGCGGCTGCCGCTGTGGCTGGCGCCGTTCATCCGGGCCACATTGTGGGCCGAGCGGTTTCAAACGGAGTTATGGACCGACGAAGAGCGCCGAAGGTTGTCGCTGGTCCTGGAGCGGTCCATCCCGCTCTGCCGCCCGAACGGCCTGCTGGCGCTGAGCAACGGTCATGCGATCCCCGCGTTGCCGCTGTTTGAAGCCGCCGCGAAGACGTTGTCGCTCACCGGGCCCGCGGAGAAATTGCTGCGAGTCCTCAAAACACATCCGAAGCCATCGGCCGTGCGGAAGCGCCCGGCGGGCGATGTACAGATCATGCCGTCGGTTCAGTCCGACTGGGCCTGTTTCGCCATGCTGCGCAGCGACTGGAGCACGCACGCCGACAGCCTGGCGATCGCCCATCATCAGCCGGTTCCGCAATTGGACGTCGCCGCGCTGGGTCGCGCCGTCTTGCACGGCGGCTGGGGCTTCGCGCTGCAGATCGGCGATGCGATGATCGAGCCGGCATCCGAATGGTCGTGTTCCTGCTGGGCCTCCGACCCCGATGCCGATTATCTGGAATTGCAGATGCAAGGCCCCGGCGGTCTCCGGGTTGAACGGCAGATACTTCTCTCGCGCCAGGATCATTTTCTGCTGCTCGCCGACAGTATCCGCGGGGCGAAGTCCGTCACGAAATCGCTTGCGGGGTCTTCGGACGAACACCGGATTCATTTGAAATCCGCGTTGCCGCTGGCCGAAGGCGTGACGGCCGAGGCGGATCGCCTCTCCCGGGAAATTCGTCTGAAGGCCGGCAAGCTGACGGTCCGCGTGTTTCCGCTGGCGCTGGCCGACGACCGCGTCCAAAGTTCGCCGCACGAGTTTTCACTCGACGGGCAGAACCTGGTACTAAGGCAGATCGGCGTCGGCAATGGCTTGTACGCCCCGCTGCTGTTCGACTGGCACCCGGCCCGCACACGCCAGCCGGCGTTATGGCGGACGCTGACCGTCACCGAAGCCGGCAAGGTTGTCGGACGCGACATCGCCGCCGGGCATCGCCTGCAGCTCGGCAAATTCCAACTGCTGACCTATCGCGGCCTGGCGGCAGCGGCCGCCGCCCGCGCCGTGCTCGGCCATCACACGTGGCACGAATCGGTCATCGCCCGCGTGGATCGTCACGGCGACGTCGACCCGATCATGAAGGTCGAATCGTAAAGACAACAGAGATTGTTGACGCGTGACGGCTTGTTCCCGGCGCGACCGACGCCGGGCTTCGTGCAAGATGACGATTTCACCAAAGCCCGGCGTTGGCAACGCCTGCGACTGTTGGGGGGCGCGCCGTTCGTCGCGGGAACTGGTATCCAAGTCGTCCGGGTTGACAGCCTTCGGCTTGCCGGCGGATGATAAGCTCAGGGTTCGCGATGATCCGGGTGTCGCGGCAGTGGCTGGCTTGGGAAGGCACACGCATGAGAGACATTTGGTTGCACCGACTGTGGGGCATCGGCGCGGGTTTGCTGGCAATCACGCTGGCTGCCTGGTTATTGGCGGCCGTCCTCTCCGCGGCCGGCGACGTCATCGGCCGGCAGGCGATGTTCGGCGTCGCGGCGGTCACCGGGACCGGGTTCGTCCTCGATCTGATCGTGCTGGCCGTCTACTCCGCTCGAACGGAAATCAAGCCTCCGCGAGGATGAATCTCTTCGGGGAGGATTGCCCCGGGCAATGCTTTCTCTTCTCACAAGGCTCGGCCCTCTCTTAAAACTTCGCCTGAACTCCCGGCCTCTTCGCTCATGCCCATCAAATTCCGCTGCAACTACTGTCGCCAATTTCTCGGCATCTCGCGCGGGCGGGCCGGCGATGTGGTGGATTGCCCGACCTGCGGCCGCAGCATTCGAGTTCCCGGGCTGGACGGCGTCGCGGCGCCGGTGCCGTCACCAGAATTGAACTTGCGCGATGCCAAGCTGGCGCGGGCTTTGGACGAGCTGGCGCAATGGGACGCCCCGAAAGTGTTGTCGGCTGAATCGCCCCAGGCCGTCGAGGCGGAAGCGGAAATTCCTCAGTTGATTTCTGAACCGATCCCGATCGAAGTCCCCGTGGCGCCGGAACCAATCGCCGTCAAGCCGCCGCCGTCTCTCGAGCAGCAACCGCTCGATTCGCCGGCGGTCTCCCCGAATGGCGCGATCGAGCCGGCTCTCAACGTTGCGGCGGCCATTGCGGAGCTGGCGCAGATCTCCGCGCCAGAACCGGCACGGCCAAAGTCTGAAATGGTTTCGGATCGAGAACCGTTTCGCGGGCCGAAGACAGCGTCCTGGAAGCGGCTGATCGTACCGGCGACCTTGATCCTCGCCGCGTTTGCCCTGGGGGTTTTTGCAGCGTCGTTGCGGCAGACGGCGGAATCGCCGAATGGGACGCCCGATCGACCGGCTGGCGCCGCGACCGAGCCGAAGGACGCGCCGGCGATCTCCGGCCGCATCACCTACAAGACCCCCGACGGCGAAAGCCTGCCCGACCGCGGAGCCCGGGTTCTCATTTTGCCGCGCGAACGGGAAGGGACGGCGAAGCTGTCGGCGAATGGATTCCGCGCGGCGGACCACCCGGCGGATGTCCGGCTCGCCCAGGCGGCGCTCCGTTCTCTCGGCGGCGATCTGGCCCTGACAGACGACGGCGGAAAGTTTTCCGTGCAACTGCCGAACCCCGGCACGTTTCAGATCATTGTCATCTCGAACTATGCCAGCCGCGATAAGACCGAAGAAACCGATCCGGAACTGGTCCGCCACTTGACGCCGTTTTTTGAGCAGCCGTCCCAAGTTCTCGGCCGCACCAAGGTCCACTCCGGCCAGGTGCGCTACAAGGGAACCGGCGGCGAGGTCTGGGATCATTCGTTCTGACGAAGCCCGGCGTCGGCGACGCCGGGACGAACTCTTGCGGCGCGTTCTACTCAAACGTCGCAACGAGCGGGATGTGCACCGCTTGCTGGGGGTCGGTTTTCGGAAAGTCGGTGCGGAAATGGACGCCGCGGCTTTCGGTCCGGGCGAGTGCCGCGCGGATCATCAGTCGGGCGGCGAGCAGCATGTTTTGCAGCTCCCATCCGCGCACCGAGGCGAATTCGCGCGGGCCGACATAGCGGTCCCAGAATTCCACTTGCCGGAGAGCGCTGCTGAGTCCCTCGTCGTCTCGGTCGATCCCGACATGCCGGCCCATTTCGCTGTTGAGCGAATTGAGCAAGTCGTCGATCTGCAAATCATCGGTCGCCGATGGAACGGGATTCGTATTGGCTTCCAACGGAAAGGCAGTGAAGCGGTCGGCATCCTGCAGGGCCGCAGCCGACGCATTGCGGCCAGCACGCAGGCCGAACACCAAACCTTCGAGGAGACTGTTGCTTGCCAGCCGATTGGCGCCGTGCAAGCCCGACGAGGTCACCTCGCCGGCCGCCCACAGCCGGGGAAGCGTGGTCCGGGACTGAGCATCCACCGTGAGGCCGCCGATCATATAGTGGGCTCCGGGCCGGACCGGTATCAGGTCGCGCGTCAGGTCGAGGCCGAACTCGGCGCAGACTTTGCGAATGTGCGGGAACCGTTCGGCAATCAATTCTTTGGGCAGATGTGTCAGATCGAGATAGACGCAGTGATGCCGGGTCTTTTCCATCTGTCGGGTAATCGCGCGGCTGACGATGTCGCGCGGGGCCAGTTCGAGGGCAGGGTCGTAATCCGGCATGAAGCGATAGCCCTGCACGTCTCGCAAGAGGCCCCCTTCGCCGCGGACTGCCTCCGAGATGAGGTGCCGCGAACTGCCGGCGATGTACAGCACCGTCGGGTGGAACTGCATGAATTCCATGTCGCGGAGTTCGACGCCGGCGCGGCACGCCATCGCCTGGCCGTCGGCGGTGGCGATGTCCGGGTTGGTCGTTTCGCGGAACAATCGGCCTGCGCCGCCCGTGCAGAGAATCGTCTGCTTGGCCCAGACAAACGTCTTGCCATGCGCCGGGTTCCAGACCAGCGCGCCGCGGCATGCGCCATCGTGAGTGAGCAGATCGATGGTGAACGTCTTCTCCCAGACATCAATGTTTGGTTCGCCGCGCACCCGGTCGATCAGGGCCCGCATGACCTCCTTGCCGGTGGCGTCGCCAAGCGCGTGCGCCACCCGGCGGTGGCTGTGGCCGCCTTCCTGCGTGAGGGCGATCTCCCCGTCGGTCAGATCGAACATGGCGCCCAGCGTGGCGAGTTCCCGGATTCGCTCGGGCGCCTCGCGGACCACGAGTTCCACGATCTCCCGGTCACACAGCCCTTTACCGGCGGCGATGGTATCCGCCGCATGGTTCGCAATGGCGTCTTCCGGATCGAGCACCCCGGCGATCCCGCCCTGCGCCCACGCGCTGTTCGACAGATCAACTCGGTCTTTCGTCGCCAGCACGATATGCAGCTTCGGATCGACGGCCAGCGCCGCCCGAATTCCCGCAATCCCCGCCCCGATGATCAGCACGTCCGTGAACAGATGCGGGATCCGTTTCGGATTGAATGTCACCAGGTAACGGCGTTTCGGCGCAATGGTCAATGGAGACATGGCGTTTCAACCGGAGTCATGAACTGCAATGAGTTTCGCTGGAGTGCGCATCCCTGATATTTTGTCACGGCGGCCATCTTATCACGCGGCGGGACGTTTTTCGCGGTTGGCGCTCACGGTCGGCTGTTCTCGTGCGGGCAATTGCGGTACGCTGTCGCTTTCCTCGACAGAAGTCGAGGGCGGGCATTCTTCGGCAGACATGATGACGATGACACAACCTTCCCCAGCCTCTATTCCCCAGGCAAAAGGCACGTATCGAGGCGCACTGATTCCGCGGCAGGAAGAACTCATCCTGGTTCTCGATTTCGGCGGACAAACGGCGCAGTTGATCGCACGGCGTGTCAGAGATTTGCAGGTCTTTTGCCAGCTTGTCCGGCATGACCTCACGGCGGAGCGGATCCGGGAATTGAATCCGAAGGGGATCATTCTCTCCGGCGGGCCGGCTAGCGTGTATGGCGCCGAATCTCCACAGGCCGATCCGGGAATCTCCGAACTGGGAATACCGATCCTGGGAATCTGCTACGGCATGCATTGGGCCTGCCAATCGCAGGGAGGAGATGTGCGGCCGGGAACATCGCGGGAATTCGGCCGGACGGAGTGCCGATTGACTCGTCCGGACGCCCTCACCGCCGGGCTGCCGGAATCCTCGGTCGTCTGGATGAGTCATGGCGACCAGGTCGAATTGCTGAACGAAGAGTTCGTGCCGTTGGCCCAGACGCCGACGTGCCCGTTCGCCGCGGTGAAACATCGCAGCCGGCCGGTGTACGGGCTGCAATTTCATCCGGAGGTGACGCACACGGCGTATGGGAAAATGCTGTTGGAGAATTTCGTCAAGCGGATCTGCCAGTGCCGGGGGACGTGGAAGATCAGTTCGCTGATTGAACAGGAAGTGGCGGCCATCCGGGAACGCGTCGGAAAGTCGCGGGTGATTTGCGGCCTGTCGGGCGGGGTGGATTCCTCGGTCACCGCGGCGATACTGGCGAAAGCGATCGGGACGCAGTTGTCGTGCATCTTCGTCGACAACGGCCTCCTGCGGCAGGGAGAATCCGACAAAGTCCGCGAGCGCTTCGAGCGGCACTTTCAAACGGATCTGCACGTGGTCGACGCCAGCGATTTGTTTCTGAGCCAGTTGGCCGGCGTCAGCGATCCGCAACAAAAACGCAAGATCATCGGCCGGGTGTTTATCGAGGTCTTCCGCAAGGAGGCCGAATCGATCCCGGACGCCCGGTTTCTCGCTCAGGGGACGCTGTATCCCGACGTCATCGAGTCCGGGGCGAACCCCGACGGCCCGGCGGCGACGATCAAGGCGCATCACAATGTCGGCGGCTTGCCCGAACAGTTAGGGTTCGAATTGATCGAACCGCTCCGCGAACTCTTCAAAGACGAAGTCCGCCGGATGGGACTGGAACTGGGCTTGCCCGAGGAACTCGTCTGGCGGCATCCGTTCCCCGGACCGGGCCTCGCGGTGCGCTGTCTCGGAGAAATCACGAAAGAGAGATTGGAACGCTTGCGATTTGCGGATGCCATCGTCCTGGAAGAACTTCGCAAAGCCGGGCTCTACCGCGAAATTCAGCAGGCTTTCGCCGTGTTGTTGCCGGTGCAGAGCGTCGGCGTGATGGGCGACGGCCGGACCTACGAAGATGTCATGGCTGTGCGGGCCGTGCAGACCGACGATTTCATGACGGCCGACTGGTATCCCATGCCGTACGAAGTGCTCGGCCGGATTTCCACGCGGATCATCAATGAAGTCCGCGGCGTGAACCGGGTGGTCTACGACATCAGTTCCAAGCCGCCCAGCACGATCGAATGGGAGTGACGCCGGTCACTTCTGGGCACTCATTCCACAGGCGAACTTGCGCAAAGCCCGGCGTCGGCGACGTCGGGACCTTCCTGATTCCAGGAAAATGCGCCGTTTACGGATTTTGGCTCAAGGTCTGGCCTTGACCGCAATTCCGGGATCAGTAAGCTTCGCCGCCAGTCAGTTCCCTCCACAGTGCCAGCGCGTCCCAGGCGATGGCGGCGGAACTCGACCCCCGCCACGTTCCAGGGAAGGATCGATCATGCGGCGCTGGATCTCGCATCTGTTGATTGCAGGTTATCTCGGCTCGCTGGCGATGGGCGTCGGCTTTCAGGCGCTGAAGTTCACTGCAGGGGCCAGCCCCTTTATGTACTTCTTCACCTGGGACATGTTCTGCGGCTGGTCGGCGTTCGAGGCCCGGTATCACCTCATCGCCGAGGGGGAAAGCGGCACCTACTATTGGCTGTCTCCCGGCCCCTGGGGCGAATTTCAGCCCTACGGCGATCTCACCCGCAATCATTACGACTACTACGGCAACGGGCTGATTCGCATGGCGATGAATACCGTTCGGCACACCGATCACGAGCCGCTGCAGCGGATTCTGTTCGTCGAGGAGTGCTGGCCGAAGAAATACAATCTGCCCGACCACTTGTGGGCGATGCGGTTTTCCGAGCCGAAAGAGCCGATGAGTTACTTCTGGCTGCGCGACGTCTATTCCGCGGATGGGAAGCTATTGGATCAGAAGATCGATTTCCTCAAGCAGTTGTATGCGGACTCGATCTACAAGAACCCTCGGCTGCAGGCGGATGCCACTCGCGGGCGGCCGATGTTCATGACCAGTCCCGGCGATCGGCGGATGCCGGCCCAGGGGCACGCCTTGGAAAACGCGGCGCTCTCGTCGCCGGATTCTCTGCCGAGCGCTAATTGAATCGGTGCCGCGAACGCCCGGGGAGCGCAACATTCGGTCTTGGCGTGTGCGGCAGACGGATTTCGACCATTCGAGGAGCTTCTGACATGAACGCCGAACCCCGCACCTGGAAGCAGCATCTTCATCATTTCTTCTACAACGAAGAAGTTCCGTATGGATTGGCGCTGGTGCGGATGGCATTGCCGTTGGTCATGCTGTTCATGGTCGGTGTCCGCTGGCCCGTTGCCAGGGAGCTCTTTTCCGCCGACGGGGCGCCGTCGCAATTGAGCGTCGGTTATGGTTACGGCAACCTGTTTCCTGAGTTCTCGGGAACCGTGGCGGTGGCGCTGATGTCCCTGCTGGTCTTCTCCAGCGTCACGGCGTCCATCGGCTGGTGCACCCGGGCGTCGATGATCATCACGTGCGTGCTGTTCACCTATTTCTGCTGGATGGATGCCGTCAGCACGACCACGAAATACACCGTGATCGCCACGCACGGGTTTCTGTTGTTGGCGCTGTCTCCTTGCGGCGCCGTCTGGTCGGTCGACGCCTGGCTGGCGAATTATCGCCGGCAACGTTGGCCCGGCGAACCCGGGATCGCCCGGCCGAAGTTTCCCGTCTGGCCGCGCCGCCTGATGCAGTTTCTGATCGCCTTTGTCTATTTCGGCGCGGCCATCACCAAGATGCAGACGCCGGGGTTCTTCAGCGGAGACCAGTTGCAGTCCTGGATGCTGACGCACATCAACTACCGGCACCCCGTCGGCGAGTATCTGAGTCTGTACCCCGTGCTGCTGGTGGCGTTCGGGTATGTCGTCATCGTCTGGGAAGCGGTCTTCATCTTTCTAGTCTGGCACCGGAAATTCTGGCGCACGGCGATTCTCGCCGTCGGCGTCTGCTTCCACTGCATGACCAGCCTGACCTTGGGGCTTTTGATCTTCCCGGCGACGTGTTACAGCATCTACCTGGCTTTCGTGGATGAGCAAGATGTCCAGCAGGCGGCCGCCATGTTTCGCCGGTTTCGCCGCCGCTTCCCAGGTCTGAACACCCTGATTCAGAATTTTGACGGCTGGATGGCATCCTGGAACGGCGCGCGATGGCAGAGAAGCGCCGCCGCAGGTTTTGCAGCAGCGACGGTCCTGAGCATGGCGGGCGGCGTCGCCTGGGAATATCAACTGGACCCCTATGGTGAACGTCGGCCGGAAGGCCGGCACCAGCTGGTGGCGATCGAGCCGGAACTCGTGCGGCACATGCTGGCGCCGACGCCCGCTCTCCGCGATGTCGATAAGTTTTTCGCCATCGACACGGGGTCCATACTGGTCGGCGACCTGCTGGCCGACCGGCGGACCACATTCCGCCAGGGCGAGCGAATGATCGCACAATGCCACCTCAACCCGCCGCATGAAGACATGTGGCTTGAGGTTCATCTGCACGATGCCGACAACCACCTGGTGGCGCGCGTCAGCCAGGTTGCAACGCGGGAAATGTTTCGCGCGCA
This sequence comes from uncultured Planctomycetaceae bacterium, assembly GCA_964388415.1. Classification (GTDB taxonomy): domain Bacteria; phylum Planctomycetota; class Planctomycetia; order Planctomycetales; family Planctomycetaceae; genus CAZDGB01. The sequence goes on from CAYMAO010000007.1 coordinate 111,033, forward strand.
TTTTCATTACGACTTATGCGAGGCGACCGAACCGGGCGAATACACGCTCGTAATTCAAACCGCCGGGCGAGAAGTGCTGCGCAAGCCCATCACCGTGCTGCCCAAGGCACGCACGGCTGCTGCGAATTGATGCCGGCGTCGCCAATGCCGGGCTTTGGTGAATTTCTGGCGAATTGCTTCCAGCGCCGTGCCGACGGCGGGCGTAGGATGTCTTGACTGCGGACATCTCCTCAGCGGTTGTTCACCGCGATTCCAAGCGTCCGCCGCAGGTCCCTGTCGTCACTTCAGCCGGGAGCACATCATGTGGTTTACTGAGGATGCGCTCACGCCCGGCGCGCTCTTTGGCGCGATTGGCATGTTCTGGCTGCTCATGGGGCTCAACACGGGCCGGGTCCGTCACACGGTGATCGGCGGCTTGCTGATGATCGTCGGGGCTGGCGCCTTCGTGATCGATGCCATCGCCGTCACGGAACGGGAGCGGCTTCAGGAGAACGTCGTTGCGTTGTGCGACGACTTTCGAAACCGCCGGGCCGGGACGCTCGACTACTTCTCCAAGACCGCGCCGGAACTCCGACTGGCCGCCGCTGGGGCCATGGCGCTGGTGACCGTGGAAACGGCCCCCAGCCTGACCGACTTTCAGATCGCGTTCTCGAACGAAGGGTCCCGCGCCACGTCCCAGTTCCGCGCCAATGCGACCATCAGCGTGGCAGGCTACGGCAATGTCGGCCACCAGCCGAGCCGATTCATCCTGACGTGGGCTCGCGAAGGTTCCGAATGGAAGATCATCAAGGTCCAGCGGATGCACCCGATCCACAACAAAGAACTCGGCCTCTTGGACCAATCCCCCGGCTAATTCCGATTCCCAGTATTCCCGGCGCGACGTGATCAACGCCCGGCGTTGGCAACGTAGGGATCATCGCCACTCAACTCAACACGGCATCAGTCGCGCGGCGGATTGAATTCGATCCAGCCTTCATGGTAGAGGGTTCGGTCAACGCGGGCGCCGTTCTGGATCACGTAATTATTGATCCGAAATCCCGTGCTGATACCGAATCCTTCGCGATAGTACGCCGCTCGGTACGCCGACCGGCTTTCGGGAAGGGGATACGCCGGGATCGTGCCGTCCGGCGCCTGGTGGCTGAAGTACGACCGGCGAAACATCCAATCCTCGGCCCGCGTCGGCTGCAACAAACCGAACAGCATCACCAGAGCGACACAGGCCGCAAGCCAAGCCAGATCAGCCAGCACTCGAAGGACAGTTTGCATGGTCAGAACTCCGTGGCGAATCGGCATCGTGCGGCACGCGAATGAGGCGAATAGGCAACAGTTTTCCTGCCGCCTCTCGTCCCCCAAAGAACCATGCACATTCCGCGCCGCAAATCGCTTGCGGCTTCACCCGCCTTCTGATTCGCCGCCGCCGAGAGTCCACTCCGCCTCTTGCAGCGCGTCCAACGGCGTATCGTTCGTCAGGTCAAACCGCAACGGCGTGATCGTCACGTACCCTGCCTGCAGGTCGTGAATGTCCGTCCCTGGATCGGCATGATGGCTCTTGATCGGGTTGAGGCCGCTCCAATAATATGTGCGGCCGCGGGGATCGATTCGTTTTTCGACAGCTTCCGAATGCCTGCGGACGCACATCGCCGCCAACCGTGCTCCCACCGGCCAACCGGGACGATTCGCCGGAAAATTGACGTTCCACAAGAGATTTTCCGGCGTCGAACGTTCCCAGAGCTGCCGGCACAACGCGGCCGCGTGCCGTGCCGTGCGTTCATAGTCGGCCGGCGGATCGGTCCACTGCGAGACGGCAATCGACGGAATTCCGAAGAACGCCCCTTCCACCGCGCCGGCGACCGTCCCGGAATATATCACGTTGATGCCGACGTTCGATCCCGTGTTGATGCCGCTGATGACAAGGTCCGGCTTCATCGGCGACAGTTCGAGGATGCCGAGCTTCGTGCAATCGGCGGGGCTGCCTTCGACTTTCCAGCCGAAGAATTGGCCCTGGCGATGCTCCTTGTGGACGACGAGCGGATGCAGATAGGTGATGGAGTGCCCGACGCCGCTCTGCTCGACGGCCGGCGCGACGACCGTCACCGTCGCGTCGCCCCAGCGGCCCAGTTCGGCCGCCATCGCCTGCAACCCGGGAGAATGGATGCCATCGTCGTTGACCAGGAGAATCTGCACGGGGGAACTCCGAGAAGAAACAAACCACAGGAAACAAGAGACAAGAAACTGTCGAGGAACACAATCCCGAGGTCGGAAAATTCGTCTCTTGTCTCCCTCCACCTCAGCAGCGCTCGACCGTGACGCTCATGCCGACGTCCGCGCCCAGCCGCTGTGCGGCATCGCCCTGGTTGACAGCGACTTCGAGACGACCATGGCTGCCGATGACGGTCATCAGCGTTCCGGGCGGCTGAGCGCTATAATATGAGGACAAGCCGGCAATCTGATGCGGACCGATCTGGATGAGCCAGTCGACATGGGGTTCCAAAAAAACATCGGCCGGAAGATTGGTGATCAGATTCCCGAAGCGGTCGATACTTTGCACGGTTCCCATCAGACGGCGACCATCGCGTTGAACTTCGTCCAGAGCGCACGTCGTCAGGGGCCCGGGAATGTCCGGGCCGAATGCCGAGATGTCGCGGCCTCCGGCCCAATGCCCGGCGATCGGGCCGAAAATGTCTCGGCCGTGAAAGACGGAAGAAACTTCGTCGCGCCACCAGCGCCGGTTGGTCAATTCGATAGCCCGCTTCAGCGGCCAGCGTTGCAGCAGGCACGTCGCCAGGCCATTGTCGGGACAGACGAACCGCCACGACCCGATTTCGGCCGCGATGGCCCGCCGGAAGCTGCCAACCCCCGGGTCGACGACGGCGAGATGCACTGTTCCGGCCGGGAAGACTCTGACGGCATCGGCCCACAGGATTGCCGCCGAACGGAGATCGCCCGGAGCGATTTCATGCGTCAGATCGACCAGTCGGGCCTCGGGGCAGACCGATAGGATTGCCCCCTTGACCTGACCGACATACGTGTCACTCTGGCCAAAGTCCGTGAGCAGTGTGATGAGCGGCGGTTTGGCGGACATGGCAACGTTTTGCTGAACCCTGCGTTCGGAACACCCGGTGAACTGCCGGCCGTCAATTGTCTGATGGAGCGCGCAGCCGATTGACCGTCTCTCGGCTGCGCGCTAAACTGACTCATGAGTCATCGTTCGTCAAGCCCGTCCGTCTGCGGGGGACGGCATTTCGCAAAGGTCAAATTCATGATGCGCGAATTCGGTCGTAGCGGTTTTTGTCGGCGCTCGACCTGGGTGGCCTGGGCCGCGGTCAGCCTGGCGGCGTGGCTGGCCCCTTCGTCGCTGACCGCGCAAACCGGCAACAAGAAAGTGGTCAGCGAGGAAAAAACTCTGGTGACCAAGTTGGGCATCAGCCTGAAAACGACTTATTTCCCCTCGTCGGCCGGCGAAGAAGCGCCCGTGGTGATTCTGCTGCACGGCAAAGCGGGCAACCGGTTGGTCTGGAAGGATTTCGCGGCGTTGTTGCAGCAGAACGAATTTGCCGTCGTGACGCTCGACCTGAGCGGCCACGGGGAATCGGATGTCCGTTCGCCGAAGAACGCGGGAACGGGGAAGAAATCGGCCTCCGGAACGCTCAAACCCGCGGAATACCAGGCGATGGTGGCAGACGATCTCGAAGCCGTGAAGAAGTTTCTGCACGACGAACATCAGAAAAAACTTCTCAACATGGGTAAGCTGGCCATCGCCGGCGCCGATTTTTCGACCGCCGTGGCGATTGTCTACGCCGATCGCGACTGGCAGAAAGTTCCCTTTGACGACGCGGCGAGCCTGGAAGCGAGGACGCCGCGCGGACAGGACGTCAAGGCGTTGATTCTCCTCTCTCCCGACGAACAAATCCCCGGCCTGGCGGCACCGCAGTCTTTGCAGCGTCTCCGGGCGATCGGCATCCGGGCCATGATCGGTTTCAGCAAGGGCGACACGCACGACAAAGGAACCGCCAAGAAGACCTATGAGCACCTCGCCCCGAAAAAGGTCGCCGAGGATAAGCAGTACGTCTACCTGCTGGAATACGAAGGAAAGCTCCGGGGAACCGACCTGCTGAATCAGGAAGATCAGAAAGTCGAGACGAACATCTTCAATTTTCTCGATAAGCACGTCAAACAATTGCCGATCGAATGGCGCGATCGCCGCAGCCGGCTGGAACGCGACAACGACAAATAAGCAACTCGTTGCGCGCTTGCGCGTTCGCGGATCACGCCTGCGTCCGGCCGCCGAGGCTGTGTTCGTCATCGCTGCGCGGCCAGGCCAGCGTGAACTTGGCTCCCTGTCCCGGCTGGCTGTCGACGCGGATTTCGCCGCCGTGCTCGCGAAGGATCTTCTGGCTGACGGCCAATCCCAACCCCGTGCCGCGGGCTCCCTTGGTCGATTCAAACAGGTTGAACAGCTTCTTCTGCTGCTCTTCGAGAATTCCGGGACCGTTGTCGGTCACCGACACCCAGAGCGTTTCCGGCTCGGCGAGATAACCGGTTTCCACGAGGACGCGCGCTCCTTCCCAGCCTTCGACGGCGTCCAGCGCGTTGATCACCACGTTCAAGACGGCCCGGTGAATGCCCTCGGGATCGAACGTGCTCTCGGGGAGGTCGGTCTCCGGCCGGAATTCCAGTGCGACCCGGCACTCCTCGGCGCGGGGCTGCGTCAATTCCAGGACATCGGCGACAACCTGGTTGACCGACGCCCATTCCCAGGCGGGCTGCCGCTCTTTGCTGAACGTCAGCATGTCCAACACGAGGTGGTAGATTTTCCCTTGGTTTTTCTCGACGATCTGCCACCCCTTGCGGACCATGTCTTCCTGGTGATCTTTCAAACCGAGGTCGATCAGGTAGCTGCCGCCGCGTACGCCTTGCAGAATGTTCTTGATGTGATGGCTGAGCGTGGCGATGGTCTGTCCCATGGCCGCCAGCCGTTCCGCTTTCACAAACGCCTGCTGGTAGCGATTGTTTTCGACGGCGAGCGCCGCTTGCCTGCCGATCGCCACCAGGAGCCGTAATTGGTCCTCGCGGAACCGGCTGGTGTTTGGCCGGACGAGAAGCTGCTCGGCCGGCGTGGTGGTGTCGACATAGATGACGCCGTCCAGCGCCTGCCGGCCCTGCAAGGGAACGCACAGCGCCTCGCGGATGCCGGCCTGAAGAATGCTCTTGGCGGTATCGAACCTCTGGTCATGCTGCGCATCGGTCGTGCGCACGCCCTGGTTCATCTTGAGCACATAATCGACGATGCTGCGCGAGACGGGCATCCCGGACGTGTCGTCCAGGCTTTTTCTCAGGCTGACGGCCTGCAACTGCAAGTCGCCCGTGTCCGGGTCCGTCAGAAGAATGCAGCCGCGATCGGCGCCGACCGACTCGATCGTCAGGTCGAGTATCCGCTGCAGAAGCTGGCCGATCGTGACCGACGGGCGGACGGCTTCCTCGGCAATGCGGTACAAGACGCCGAAGTTCGTCTGGCCTGCCGACTCCAGCGTCCGCACGGAAGACATTTCCGACGCCGCATCCGGCGAGACCCGGCTGACGATGTTGGAACGGTCTGAAGGATCGTGCTGTTGCAGAATGGTCACCAGCTTCGACGACGGCGGCGGCGCCTCGGCCTGGGATTCCTCGAACAGCAAGAGCGTCCGGCCGATCTGCACTTGGTCCCCGTGGCTCAGCGGTTGAGCACGGACGGCGGCGCCGTTAACGAACGTGCCGTTGGAACTGTTGCGATCCGTCAGCAGAAATCCGGCCGGCGACTTTTGGATGACGGCGTGCATCCGGGAGGCTTCAGTGTCCAGAATGCGGACGGTGCACTGCATGCCGCGTCCCAGCGAGACTGGCTGTTCGCCCAGTTCGAACCGAGCCCCTTGTTCGGGCCCGTGAATGACCAGCAGCGACGCCTTCGTCACAGGGACCGCGCTCCGAAACAGTGGATAGGGAAAAGCGTTGGACGGCAATCCCCCCGATCATAGCACGCAGCACGGGCGGCGTCACGAACGGAGGCAGGGCGAATGACTTCTTCAAGTAGGGTGCGGTCGAGCGCTTCGCGAGGCCCACCGATTCGCCTCGATTCTGAAGTTGGTGGGCCTTGCGAAGCGCTCGCCCCACCCTACGGCTTGCCGTGCTTGAAAAAGGCGTCGGCCCTGCGAACGGCGATAGCCCCGTCCCATCAGGGATGAGTGGCCCCGTCCCTGGTACTCGGGGCGGTCGTCTCTCGCTGCTCCAAGACGTACAGCGCGCTTTCGGCACGGAGATTCGCGGCCCAGGCGCTTGGGACGGCCTGGCCGCGGATGATCGGGATTTCGTCGACGATCTGCAGATTCACCCGTTCAATCAGGTCGCGGAAGTCCAGCATCGACAAGAGATGGATGTTCGGCGTGTTGTACCAGTCATAAGGCAGCGACGACGTCATCGGCGCGCGGCCGTGGAGCAACAATTGCACCCGCACCCGCCAATGGCCGAAATTCGGCACCACCACAATCGCCCGTTTGGCCACGCGCAGCATCTGCTGCAGCAATTCGCGCGGCAGCAGCACCTGCTGCAATGTTTGACTCAGCACCGCATAGTCAAACGACTGGTCCGGAATTTCCTTCATCCCTTCATCGAGGTCGGCCTGCAGGATCGGGACGCCTTTGCTGATGGATTCCACTACCTGCTGATGATCGAGTTCAATTCCCTGGATCGAACAGCCGAGCTCGTCGCGCAGCCGGCACAGCAGCCGGCCGTCGCCGCAGCCCAGGTCCAGAATGCGGCCGTTCCGTTGGATCTGCTCCATGATCAGGCGATCGATCAACGCCGCCGTCGGGTCGGTAATGCAGTAACGCTGGGGCATATGAAGAACGTGTCGAGTGTGGATTGTTGTGTATCAAAAAAATCCCAATTCCATTTCGACCTGTGCGGTCGCTTGCGGGTTCGCCCGCCTTTCAATTCTCCTTCTTAAACTGCCGGTGACACTCGACGCACGTCGCGCGGGCCGCTTTGAATTCGGCCTGGGCTTCCTGGGGCTGGTTGGCCTTCATCGCCCGGGCCGTGTTCTTCAGTTGTTCGAGCATCAATCGGGAGAGCTTATCCCATTCCGGCAGTCGGGACTGGTCTTTCACTTCATGCGTGTCGGCCAGCGTGGTGAGATTGGCGACCGCGACCGCGGTGGCGTGGCGGCTGTCCTGGGCGAGTTCTTTCGGCCTCCTTAAGGCCCGCTGGAGCTGCATCATGCGGACTTCCATTTCTTCCATGATGGGCCGCTGCTTGACGAGTTGCGCCCAGTCGTAATCTCGAACGGCCGATTTGCCGGACGTCCCGTCCCAGGCCGCCCGGGCTGCCGACAAACCGTCCACGGCTTCCGGACGAGATTTTGCCGCCGCGATCCGAAGCGCCGCAGCGCGGAGATCCGGGGCAAAGGGTTTTCGCGGCGAGTCCTGCTCATGATCGGCCATCGCCTGGGCCGCCACGGCCAACATGCTGGCCGCCTGCTGCAACCGTTTCAGGTTGTCGGCGAACGCCTCATCGCTGGCCAAAAAGGGTTCCAGTTCCGCGAGCTTAGACTGCACTTCGGCCTCGAGTTCCTCCGACGTGGCGAACTCGGAAATCTTCAATGGCGGCTCGGCCCGGGCCTGAGTCATCGCGGGGCAGGCGACGAACGCAAGTATCAGTATGGAAGACATTCGCATGAAATCGAACCTGAGATGATCTTTCCGGGAAGAATCGCCCAATCAGAGTTACCGGCAAATGATCAGGGGCTCACGGCTCCGGCCCTCCCCCCCCTTCTCGCCAGGGATTATGGTAGACTGCTCCAGGGAATTTCGCATCCGAAGTTTCCTCCGCCCATGTTACTGGGAAGGCGACGGCATGGCGACGAAGTTTCTGTTCGAACCGCAGGTCGGCTGGAAATCGCTGGCGCTGTGGTGCCGGTCGCTGGGCACCATGCTGCATTCCGGCGTGCATCTGATCAAAGCCTTGCAGATCTCCGGCGGCCAGACCGCCGACAGCCGTTTGATGACTGTCATGAAGTCGGTGATTGACGAACTGAAAAAAGGCGAAGACCTGACGACGGCCCTGAAAGACCAGGGAAGTTTCTTCCCGGACCTCGTCACCGACATGGTTCAGGTCGCTGAGCACACCGGAGCGCTGCCCGAAGTACTGACCGGTCTTGCCGATCATTATGAGAACTTGTTGCGGCTGAGGAAGATGTTTCTCGGGCAGATCGCCTGGCCCGTGTTTCAGCTCTTGGCGGCGATCTTCATCATTGCCGGGCTGATCTGGCTGCTGGGACTGGTGGCGGGCCTGTCGGGGGGCAACTCCAAACCGATCGACGTACTGGGGCTTGGCTTGAGCGGCACAAACGGCGCTCTCACCTGGCTGAGTTACTGCTTCGGCACCATGGCGACCGGCTGGATTGTGTACATGTTTCTGACCCGCGGGCTCCGGCAGCAGGCGTTGATCCACGGCCTGTTGATGAAACTGCCCGTCGTGGGCGATTGCCTGCGGTCGTTCGCCGTGGCTCGGTTCGCCTGGGCTTATGCCCTGACGCAGCAGGCCGGGATGGACATCAAGGCCAGTCTCGAAGCGAGCTTCAAGGCGACCAGCAACGGGGCTTTCGTCGCCGCCACGCCGATGGTCACTTCCCTGGTGATGGAAGGCGAAGACTTGACGGACGCCTGCCGGGCGACGGGCCTCTTTCCGGCGGACGTGATTGAAATGATGCACGTCGGCGAAACATCGGGCACCGTGCCGGAGACGCTGCAGCATCTTGGCCCGCAATTCGAAGAACGGGCTCGCCGGGGGCTGGCGTTGCTGACGACGGTGCTGGCCGGAGCGGTCTGGCTGTTCGTGGCGATCCTGATTACGTTTTTCATCTTCCGGATCGCCATGTTCTACATCAACATGCTCAACGCCGCCGCGAGCGGCAATTTTGACGCGTTTGACCGGTGAGCGCCAAAGCCCGCCGACGGCGTCGGCGGGACGTTCTCATCGAACATCAGGCTCTTGACCACACTTCTGCGAAGCGTCGCTAAAAATATCACGCATGTCGCCCTTTCACTTTGAACTTCACGCCGTTGACCCATCCACCAAGGCCCGCGTCGGCACTTGGCATACGCCGCATGGCGCGGTGGAGACGCCCGCGTTTATGCCGGTCGGCACGTTGGCCACCGTCAAAGGGCTGACGCCCGATCAACTGCGGCAGACCGGGGCGCAGATGGTGCTGTCCAACACGTATCACCTGGCGTTGCGGCCGGGGGCGGAGGTCGTCGCCGAACTGGGCGGGCTGCATCGGTTCATGAACTGGCAGGGACCGATCCTCACCGACAGCGGCGGATTCCAGGTCTTCAGCCTGGCGAAACTGACGAAAATCACCGATGACCGCGTCGTCTTTCGGTCGCACATCGACGGCAGCCTGCTCGACCTGACGCCCGAACGGGCCGTGCAGATTCAGGAACAACTGGGAGCCGACTGCATCATGTGCCTGGATGAATGCCCTGCGCATGATGCTCCGCCTGAAGCGATGCAGACTGCCGTGGAACGGACAACCCTGTGGGCCAGGCGCTGTCGCGAAGCGCAACGCCGATCGGACCAGGCCTTATTCGGAATCGTGCAAGGGGGCATCCATCGCGCATTCCGCGAACGTTCGGCACAAGGTCTATTGCCCCTCGACTTCCCCGGCTATGCCGTCGGGGGTTTGAGCGTGGGGGAAGAGCCGTCGCAAATGTATGACACGTTGGATTTTACGGTTCCGTTTCTTCCCGCAGACCGGCCGAGGTATCTGATGGGAGTCGGCCGGCCGATCGATCTCATCGAAGGCGTCTTGCGGGGGATTGATCTCTTCGACTGCGTGATGCCGACACGGAATGGCCGCAATGCGACGGCGTTCACCAGTGAAGGAGTGGTGAAGATGCGTAATCTGAAGCATCGGACCGATTCCGCACCGTTGGACCCGGAGTGTGCTTGCCCTGTGTGTCAGCAATTCAGCCGAGCGTACCTTCGGCATTTGTTCATGGCCGAAGAAATGCTGGGGCCGATTTTGCTCTCCTGGCACAACCTGGCGTACTATCAGCGCTTGCTGGCCGATCTGCGGATGGCCATTCACGCGGGAAAGGCGGCTGAGTTTCGGGCCGTTCAACTTGCCCGCTGGCAGCAATCCGTCTAAGATACCGGCCTTCGTCATTTCGGCCGATGAACATCAGCCGTAGGACCACCAGCAGAATTTTGGCAACTCCTTGGTGGGCCTCGCGAAGCCTCGACCCACCCTACAAGTGCAGAATATGCTGTCGGACAGTTGGAATCATTGGCTGATTTTCGCCCAGGCGGACGCCGCGCCGGGTCAGGGTCCGGACCAGTTCTGGGTGATGATCCTGCCTTGGCTGCCGATCATCCTGCTGTTTTTCCTGTTGATCATCTGGCCGCAAAAGCGCGAACAGAAAAAACGCGAGCAGATGCTTGGTGCGATGAAGAAGAACGACCGGGTCGTCACGATTGGCGGCATCATTGGTACGGTGGCGAATATTTCGGCCGACGGAAAGGAAGTTACGCTCAAAGTCGACGATAACACACGCATCAAATTTCTCCGGTCGAGCATCTCCCAGGTGCTGGGGGAGGAATCGAAAGACGACGCGGCGCCCAAGACCGCGTGACGGCGCTCGCAGAACGCTTGCCGTTTCGCGGACGTTCGACTCACCTCCGTCAACACTGCGTGTTACCCCCCGCGAAGAACCCTCACAGTATTCTCGTTTTCACTCAGGATGGAATGCTTGCATGAACGGCTTGTGGTCGAATGGAATTTGGGTTTTGGGCCAGGCTGCCGACCAAGCGGCGAAAGCTCCCGCGGCGAATGAACCCGGCGTCCCCTGGCAGTTGTTTGCGATCGCCGCCGCTGTCTTCTTTCTGCCGTTCGTGCTCGGCAACGTGCTGGGCCAGGTGCTGCGGCTGAAAGACCTGTCGTTCAAATTCGGCGTGGTGCTATTCGCCGTCTTCTTCAGCCTGGCTCCATTCGCTTTCCATCAGTTCACCAACAAAAAGGACGGCTGGCAGGGGGCCGTTAAGATCGGCATCGACTTGGCCGGCGGCACAAACCTGGTCTACCAGGTCGACGTGAAGGCGGCTCTGCAGGAAGGCAAGAAGGTCGACATCGCCACGCTCGACAAGATGGTGGAAGCCATCAAGCGCCGTATCAACCCGTCCGGGGCGGAAGAAGTCACGGTCCGCCGCGTCGGAACCGACCGCATCGAGGTCATCATTCCCGGCGCCGACCAGGACATGGTCAAGCAGAAGAAACGCCAGATCACCAACCTGGGCAGCCTGGAATTCGCCATCCTCGCCAATGAGAGGGATCACAGCTCGTTTATCAAGCAGGCGCAGCAGCTTTCCGAAAAACAGGATGAGCTTCGCAGCCAGGGCCGCGTCGTCGCCAGTTGGCGACAGGTCGACCCGAAAGAAGCCAAGGAAATGGACGTCCACGGCCAGGTCGCCGTCCGGGAAGTCAGCCGCCGCGACGAAAAAGGGGTGGAAGCGAAAGTCCGGCAGTTCCTCGTTGTGCATGAGGAATCGAAAGACGCGGTCACAGGCCGATTTCTGAATCGCGCAGGTTCCAACCTCGACCCGGAAAAAGGCTTGGCCGTTTCGTTCTCGCTGAACACCCAGGGGGGCATCCGCTTCAACAAGCTGACCACCAAGTACGGGCCCGACCGCAACGACGGCTTCCAGCGCCGGCTGGCCATTCTGCTCAACGGCATGGTCCATTCCGCGCCGAACATCAACGAACGCATCCCCAGCGGAAACGTTCAGATCACCGGAAACTTCTCGCAGAAAGACGTCGACGCGCTGATTTCCGTCCTTAACGCCGGGGCGCTGGAAGTCCCCTTGATCGAAGAGCCGATCTCCGAATTCACGATCAGCCCGCTCCTGGGCATCGACGTCAAGCAGAAGGGGATCACGGCGATCCTCGTCTCGGCGGCGGCTGTGTTCGGCTTCATGGTGATCTACTATCTTGCCGCCGGGTTCGTCGCCGACCTGTGCCTGGTGCTGAACCTGGTCCTGGTGGTCGGGGCGATGGCGTTCATCTCGGCGACGTTCACGCTGCCCGGCTTGGCCGGCCTGGTGCTGACCATCGGTATGGCGGTCGATTCCAACGTGCTGATTTACGAGCGCATGCGGGAAGAACTGGCCCGCGGCGCCAGTTTGCGGATGGCCATCGAGAACGGGTTCGAAAAGGCCCTGTCCGCCATCGTCGACGGCAACGTCACCACGCTGATCACGGCCGTCATTCTGTATCTTATCGGCAGCGACCAGATCAAAGGTTTCGCCGTCTCGCTGTTCATCGGCCTGGTGATGAGCTTGTTCTCCGTGCTGTATTTCGGCCACTTGTGCTTCACGGTCGCCGAGCGGAAACGCTGGATCACCGACTTGAAGATGATGCAGTTCCTCGGCCAGACGAAAATCGATTTCCTCAACTGGAAGGGCGTGGCGTTCAGCGCCTCCGGGGCGCTGATCCTGGCCGGTTTGCTCAGCCTGTACGTCCGCGGCGAGAAGAACATGGACATCGACTTCACCGGCGGCACGATGGTCACCTTCGAATTCCAGCAGCCGCAGCAGACGGACGACATTCAAGCGAAGTTGAACACGGCATTTCCCGGCGCGGTCAGCCTGGAACAACTGACGCTGACGTCCGACACCCCCGAGATGGCCGGCCGCCGCTACCGCATTCGCACCACGGAAACCGATCAGGCAACCGTGCGGACGAAGCTGAACGAAGCGTTTTCCGACGCCGGGCATCAGCTCCGAAAAGTCACGATGGAATTCGCGCCCCCAGAAGCGGTCCCGGAGAGACTCTCGGACGCGGTCGCCGAGAAGATTGATCCCGAGCGTTTTGCCGGCGGCCAGAGCGTGCAGTTGAAATTCAGCGGCGGAGTTGCGGAAGGAACCATCGTCGATTACCTGGCCGCGCGGCTGGAATCCATTCCCGGCGCCGCGGCAGGACAGAATAAGTACGAAAGGGCGCATACGCTGATCGCGATGGCCGGAACCGCCGCCGCCGATCAGTCCGGCGACAGTTCCAAGTCTCGGTACGTTGGAATGCAAGGGTTTGTCGCGAAAGATGTCGACCCGGCCGATCTGACCATGGCCTTGAACGCCATGCAGGCTCAGATGGCCGCGGAACCGGTCTTCGACGAAGTGAACTCCTTCGATACGTCGGTCGGCAAAGAAACCAAGCAGGCCGCGTTCTGGGCCGTCATCGCCAGCCTGGTGATGATCGTGATCTACATGTGGTTCCGGTTTGAAAAAGTCTACTTCGGCCTGGCGGCCGTCGCCGCGCTGGCGCACGACGTACTGGTCACGCTGGGAAGCATCGCGCTGGGGGCGTATCTCAGCGGTACGTCGATCGGCTCGCTGCTGATGCTCGATGATTTCAAGGTGAATATGGGCCTGATCGCCTCGCTGCTGACGATCGTCGGCTACTCGCTGAACGACACGATCGTCATCTTCGACCGCATCCGCGAAATCAAAGGCAAGAACCCCCATATCACGTACGATATGATCAACCTCTGTGTTAACCAGACCCTGTCCCGTACCCTCTTGACGGCCACCACCGTGTTCCTGGTGGTGCTGATCCTTTATCTCTTCGGCGGCGACGGCATTCATGTCTTCGCGTTTTCGATGATCATCGGCACGATCACCGGCTGTTACAGCACCGTGTATATCGCCAACCCGGTCCTGTTGTGGCTGGTGACGAGACATAACAAACCCGCGGTGAAGGCGGCTGCGGCTTGAATGGGAACGCATCGACAGACCAGACCGTGAGGGAGGGACGACCGGTCGAACCGACGTTCGACTCGCGATCTTGAACCATTCCGGCAGGATATTTAGCCGGTCGGTCGGGTATACTTGAGACGGCCTTCTTCACGGAGTCTCAAGATGCCTGCGCTGTCGATTCGACGGATTGCGATGCAATGCCTCTTCGCCGCGGCGATCCTCGGCTGCGGGCGGGATTTCACCGGCCGAGTCATTGCCGATGATCAGGCGGCCCTGGAGCATTTCGAGAAAAAGATCCGGCCGGTCCTGGTCGAGCAGTGTTACGACTGCCATTCTGCGGCGGCGAAAGAGGTGAAAGGGGGCCTGGTCGTCGATCATCGCGCGGGAATCCGGCGCGGCGGCGAATCCGGGCCGGCGATTGTGCCGGGAAATCCGGCCGACAGCCTGCTCATCAGTGCGCTCCGGCATAACGGCCTGGCAATGCCGCCGAAGAAGAAGCTTTCGGATGCGATCCTTGCCGACTTCGCGCAATGGATCGCGCAGGGAGCCGTGGACCCCCGCGAGGAACCGGCTAACCCGGGTCAGGCCGGCGAACTGGCCCGGTCCGCGCAGTACGAACAGCGCCGGCACTGGTGGAGCCTGCAGCCGATCAGGGCGGCGGCTGTTCCCGAGGTCCGGAATGCGGCATGGCCGGTCGGAGCGATTGACCGCTTCATCCTGGCCCGTCTCGAGTCCGCGGCACTCGCGCCGGCAGCCCGCGCCGAACGGACCGTCTTAGCCCGGCGATTGAGTTTCGCTCTGACAGGTTTGTCGCCGTCGCCGGACGATGTCGACGATTTCCTCGCAGACAGTTCGCCCGACGCTTGGGACCGGCTGATCGACCGGGGCCTGGCGTCGCCTCATTTTGGCGAACGCTGGGCCCGCCATTGGATGGACGTCGTCCGTTACACGGATACGTACGGTTATGAATGGGACATCCCTGCGAAGGGAGCGTGGCGATATCGCGATTATCTCACCAGGGCCTTCAACGCCGATGTGCCGTGGGACCAGTTGATCCGGGAGCAGTTGGCCGGTGATCTGCTGACGTCGCCTCGGATCAATTCGGACGAGCACGTCAACGAATCATTGATCGGGCTGATGTTCTACCAGATGGGCGAGAAACGGCACGGCGACAGTTCGGAGTTCGACGGCGTTCATCAAGAGATGCTCGACAATAAAGTCGACGCATTTTCCAAGACATTTCTGGCGTTGACCGTTGCCTGCGCCCGTTGCCATGACCACAAGCTGGACGCCGTGCATCAGTCGGAGTATTACGCCCTCGGCGGGGCCTTCATGAGTTCCCGGTGGGTGACGAACACCGTCGATCTGCCGGAACGGCAGGCCGTGTATCGACGGGAAATGCGTGATATCAAGCGCCAGTTGCGGCCCGTGCTGGCGGAACAATGGCAGCGCGATCTGGCGGCGATTTCCGTCGACATCTGGCGTGAACGGCGAAAACTCTTCGGCAACAAGGAACCGCCCTTGGAGAATCCGCTGGCGATCTGGTCGACGGTTTTTGCCGCGGACGACCATGGGACCCCGCTGTCGGACGCCTGGGCGCAGCTCGCGCAAAGCTATCGGACCGAGCGTGCCGAGCGTCAGAAGAAAAATGCTGACAACTTTGTCGTTGTCGCCGATTTTCGAAACGGCCTGCCCGAGGGGTGGTCTGTTGACGGCGTCGGCCTGCAGGAGGTCACGCCCCGGGGGGATTTCACCGTGGCTTTGGCCGGGAACGCAGCGGTGGGGCAGATTCTTCCCGGCGGGTGGTTCACGTTCGCCGATTCGCCGCGTCTCAACGGAGTGTTGCGCACGCCCTTGCTGAACACGCTGGAGCCGGGACAGCTCAGCTTTGAAGTGTGCGGCGGCGATTTCGCCGCGCGGCGCGGCGTGATCGACAACGGCTTCCTCACCGAAAAGCAGACCTACCTCAACCAGAAACACGTCGCCTGGCAATTGGCCGACACGTTCGGCGCCCTGCGGCAGCGGCGCATCTACCTGGAATTCGCCACGAAAACCAGCAACCCGAATTTTCCGCCCAGGATCGGCCTGGGCGGGGCGTGCTCCGAAGAACAGGCCGCCGATCCGAACAGTTGGTTTGGCATCACCCAGGTCGTCAGGCATCAAGTACCGTACACGCCAGTGGATGAGCTGGCTCTGATGCAGCGGTTTCTTGACGGCGAACCGCCGCAATCGTTGGACGACATTGCCCGGAAGTATGCCGTCGTCGCCCGGTTCGCCGTCGAACGTTGGGCCGGCGGCAAGGCGGATGACGACGATGTCCGGCTGATAAACTGGCTGCTCGACCAATCTCTGTTGGCCAACCGGCGCGATCTGCCCGGCGTGAAGGAGCTGGCGGATCGTTACCGTGACGTCGAGCGTCGGATGCAGTTGCCGTGGACGGTCAACGGCATGGCCGATCTCGATCCCGGCTGTGATCTCTGTCTTTTGAATCGCGGGGAATACGATCAGCCGCGCGATCCCGTGGTGCGGGGTTCCGTGGCGGCTCTGGGCGACGGGCCCCCGAGTTTTCGAAGTCCACAGAGCGGCCGCGGGCAACTCGCGGAACAAATCGCCTCGCCGAACAATCCGTTGACATCGCGAGTGTTTGCAAATCGGGTCTGGCATTGGCTGTTCGGCGCGGGAATCGTCGCCACGCCCAGCGACTTCGGTCATGCCGGCGATTTGCCGTCGCATCCGGAACTGTTGGATCAACTGGCCGTGGATTTCACCGCCCGAGAGTGGTCGCTGAAACGGCTCGTGCGGTGCATCGTGTCGTCGGAGACGTGGCGGCAGGACAGCCTCGCTACGGAAACAGCCCTGGCCGTCGATCCGGGGAATCGGCTGCTTCACTATTCTCCGCTCCGGCGATTGGAAGCCGAAGCGATCCGGGATGCCGTACTGGCCGCCTCGGGACGGTTGGATCGGGCGCTGTACGGGCCGCCCGTCGATCCTTTTCGGCAGAAGGAAGACTCTCAGAAACGGCTGTTTTCCGGGCCGCTCGACGGTTCGGGCCGCCGGTCGATCTATACGAAAATGACGATCATGGAGCCGCCGAAGTTTCTCTCGGTCTTCAATCAACCGGCCCCGAAAATCCCGACGGGATTGCGCGACATCACCAACACGCCGGCCCAGGCGCTGACGCTCTTGAATGATCCTTTCGTCAAACAGCAGGCCGAATATTGGGCCGGTCGGCTGGTCCAGGGAACGGAAGCCCGGCCGGAAGAACGGCTTCAACTGATGTTCCGCACGGCTCTGGGCCGGCCGCCAACAACGGAGGAACTCGCCCGGTGGACGGCCGCCGCCTACGACCTGTCGCAACTACACGGCGTTCCTTCCGAAAGCCTGATCACGAGCGTTCCGGTCTGGACAGACTTGGCCCATGCGCTGTTCAATACCAAGGAGTTTCTCTACGGCTTGTGACGTGCGAATTTAGCGACGCTTCGCAGAAGCGTTCCCGACGTCGCCGACGGCGGGCCTTGAGCAGTGCATCGTGCGGAATGATTTATGTCCACGCAGAACTTGAATTGCCGTTGTCCGGGGCGCATCGCGATGCCGCGGTCGCGTCGGGAATTCCTGCAATCCGCCGGGTTGGGACTCGGCTGGCTGGCGGCGGCCGAGTTGCTGGTGAAGCAGTCGCCGGCCGAGATACTGCCGGCACATTTCGCGCCGAAAGCCAAGCACGTCATCTTCTGTTTCATGGACGGCGGGCCGAGCCATGTTGACACGTTCGATTACAAGCCGGAATTGAAACAACGAGAAGGCGAGAAGATCGGGGCCTCGGCGGTCTCGAAGTTGTCGCAGAGCACGGCGGAACGAGTTTGGTTCGGCAGTCCGTGGAATTTCTCGCAGCGCGGTCAAAGCGGACTCTGGGTCAGCGACTTGTTGCCGTACATTGCCAGCCAGGCCGATGAGCTGTGCGTCGTGCGGTCGTTGATCGGCCGGCAACCGCTGCACGGCCAGCAGAGTCTGCTCTTGCACACGGGCCGCGTGACGGGGCAAGCCCCCAGCCTGGGATCGTGGGTGTCGTACGGACTGGGGTCCGAAAACGACAACCTGCCGAGCTACGTGCTGCTCAACAACGACTGGATTCCCAACGGCGGCTACGAGAATTTCGGCAGCGCGTTTTTGCCGGCCAATCACGCGGCCACCTTGCTGCGGGCCAAAGGGACCGCGGTGGATAACATCGTCCCCGGCGATGCGGTCGCCATTCAACGCCGCAAACTGGAATTGCTGAAGCGCCAGGATCAGCAGTTCGGCGCGAATTCTCCGCAGCAGTCGGTCATTGAATCGACGATTCGGAATTACGAAACGGCGTTCGCCATGCAGGCTGCCGTCCCGGAACTGGCCTCCGTCTCCGGCGAGACGGAGGCCACGCAGCAGATGTACGGCCTTCACAGTGCCGATGATTTTCAGAAATACTATTCGCTGCAATGCCTCCGGGCACGGCGGCTGGTCGAGGCGGGCGTGCGTTTCGTCGAAATCACCTGCCCGCTCACGCACGCCAACAATTCGCCGTGGGATCAGCACGGCAACATTCGCAAACATCATGCGGAAAACGCGCGGATCACCGACCAGGCCGTCGCGGCGCTGATCGTCGATCTGAAACAGCGCGGCCTGCTGGACGAGACCATCGTGCTCTGGGCCGGCGAAATGGGCCGGACGCCGCACACCCCCGCACTCAGCGAAACCTGCGGCCGGGATCACCACGTCAACGGGTACTCGATTTTCCTGGCCGGCGGCGGGTTCAAGCCCGGGACGGCCTTTGGAACAACCGATGAATTCGGCAACGCCGCGGCCGAGAATCCGCTGGAAATCCACGACATTCACGCCACGATTTTGCACCAGTTCGGTTTGGATCACCGGCAGCTCATCTTCCGCTACGGCGGCCGCGACGTCAGCCTGACCGACGTGCATGGCCGCGTCGTTCCTGAACTGCTGGCGTGATGCCGGCGGTCATTCGGTTCAGTTCCGCTGACGAAATTCCACGAATCGCGCACCGATCTTGCGGCCCTCGTGTTCGATCCAGCCTGACACCTGGTGAGGCCCGGCTGTCAGCAGAACTTCCAGGAAGCTGACTTCGTGAGTGCCGGGCTTCAGCGGCTGCGAGAGAACTTTCTCGCCGATCTGCAGCGAGACGGTCCCCTCGCTCA
Source organism: uncultured Planctomycetaceae bacterium (assembly GCA_964388415.1). Lineage (GTDB taxonomy): Bacteria > Planctomycetota > Planctomycetia > Planctomycetales > Planctomycetaceae > CAZDGB01. The sequence goes on from CAYMAO010000007.1 coordinate 130,001, forward strand.
CGGCGTCGGCGAATCGCACGGTTACCTGATGCTGGCCGGTGTTCTCCGCCGCAATCAGCCAATAACCCAAGTCGTTCGGCCGCCAGTCGGCCCCGCGCCAATCCTGCCGCGTCAGAATCGTCGGGTCTTCGTGATCCGTGCCGACGAGAATCCGGGGCGGGGCAAAGTTGTCCGGGCGTGACCGGCTCACATCGGCAAACCAGGCGTCATAGCGCCGTTGAAGATCGGCGACGATCTGCGGCTGTTGCGACGCCTGATCATGCTGTTCATACGGATCGACGGTCATGTCAAACAATTGCCATTTTGGTTCGCCCTCAAACTTCTCCCGGCCGAAGCCGCTGGGATGGACGAGCTTCCAGCGTTCGGTGCGTACGGCACACTGATGCCTCGGATACGGCAAATCACCGCGATGCGACTGAAAAAACAGCGTTCGCTCCGGCCAGTCCGCCGTCCCGGTTTCCAGCGCGGGGAGCAGACTTCGCCCGTCCATGGCAATTCCCTCAGGCGGGGTGACGCCGCAAATCTCCAGCAGGGTCGGCGCGATGTCGAGATGTGCAGCGATGCGACCTGTTCTCGGCCCTGCCTGGAATCTGGACGGCCAGTGGAAAAACGCCGGGGAACGAATTCCGCCGTCGAACACTTCGGACTTTTGCCCCCGCAAGCCGGCATTCCAGCCGGCGGTCGCCGGCCCGTTGTCGGTCAGGAAGATCACCAGCGTGTTGTCGATTAACCGGTTTTCTTCCAGCCAGGTAAACAACCGGCCGATGTTGTCATCGAGATTCTCGATCATGGCCCAGGTGCGGCTCAGCAGATTCGCGTCGACCGTCCCTGGCTCATTTCCGGCCTGGGCTGAAAACCGGTCCGCGGTGATGTTTTGAGACTGATACCAGGCCAGCTTGTCGCGCGGGACATCATGCCAAGGCCCATGCGGAGCGTTGGTCGCCAGATACAGAAAAAAAGGCCGCTGTTCCGTTCGCTGCCTGTCGGCCCAGTTCATCCCCTCGGTAAACAGGATGTCGGTGCAGTAGCCCGTGTGAGGCTCCGGCCGGCCATTCCGGAACAGGACAGGATCGGTGTATTTCCCCTCGCTGCCCGGGGGATCGCTCGGTTGACCGATGCCGCCGCCGCGGTGCACGAGCGCCGTTTCAAACCCCTGATCGATGGCCCGCAGGGGATAGCAGTCACCCAGATGCCATTTGCCGAAGATCCCCGTGGCATAACCGGCAGCGCGCAACGACTCGGCAATTGTCACTTCCTCCGGGGCCATCATGGCCCGGCCACGATAGGTGTCAATCGCTCTGGTCCGATAGTTGTACCGGCCCGTCATCAGGCTGGCGCGTGTCGGCGTGCACACCGGGCTGACGTAAAAACACTCCCACCGGGCCGATCGTTTCGCCATCGCGTCCAGATGGGGCGTCCGGAGGATCGGGTTGCCGTGACAGCCCAGGTCGCCGTATCCTTGATCATCGGTCATGATCAGAATGACGTTCGGCTGCGGGGCCCGGGCGTGAACCGGAAGTGCCGACAGCAGTCCGACGATCAGGAACGTCATCCGTCGAAAGTCGATCATTGTTTGAACCCGGCGTTGGGGAATCGGTCTCAAGGATTGCCATGCACGTCCCATTAAACAACAATGACGGTCCAACGACCATCTTCCTCAACCGGGACAGCCGGGATTATCCCTCAATTCAACGAGACCTTCGGATGCGCGCCCAGACTTGTTGCCTGATCGTTTTCCTCGCTGGAGCACCGCTCCTCGCCGCGGACGACCTGCCGCCTGCTCCCGTTCCCGCCGCCGAGGCCGTCGGCAAGTTCAAGCTGCCCGACGGCTTTCGCGCCACGCTGTTTGCCGGCGAGCCCGATATCGTGCAGCCGATGTCGTTCACGTTCGACGACCGCGGCCGGATGTGGGTCGTCGAGAATTTATCCTATCCGAAATGGTCGACCGACGGCACCGGCAAGGATCGCATCACGATTCTGGAAGACACCGACAACGACGGCGTCCACGACAAGAAAACCATCTTCTACGACAAGGGCTGCAATCTCTCTGGCATCGAGTACGGCTTCGGCGGTGTCTGGCTGACGGCCATTCCGAATCTCATTTTCATCCCCGACAAGAACGGCGATGACGTCCCCGATGGACCGCCGGAGATCATCCTCGACGGTTGGGACATGAAGGCGAAGCACAACGTCGTCAACAGCCCCGCCTGGGGACCGGACGGCTGGCTGTATGGGTTGAATGGCATTTTGTCGAATTCCGCCATCGGCAAGCCTGGCACGCCCGTCGCGGAGCGGGTGCGCATGAATTGCGGCGTCTGGCGGTATCACCCCACGCGAAAAGTGTTCGAGGCGTACGCCCATGGCACCACCAACCCCTGGGGCATCGACTGGGACGAGTACGGCCAGATGTTCATCACCAACTGCGTGATCAAGCATCTGTTCCATGTCGTTCCCGGCGGCCATTACGACCGGATGTTCGGCCAGGATGCGAATCCGAATTCGTATCACCTGATGCCGAGCATCGCCGACCATTTGCATTGGGCAGGCGGGCACTGGACGACCTCGCGCGGCGGCCACGGAGAACATGACGACGCCGGCGGCGGGCATGCGCATGCCGGGTGCATGGTCTACCTCGGCGATAACTGGCCGAAGGAATATCGCAACAACGTCTTCACGCTGAACATTCATGGCAGCCGGCTGAACCGCGACACGCTGGAATTCGACGGCTCGACCTATGTCGCGAAACATGCCCCGGATTTTCTGATGGCGAACGACCCGTGGTTCCGCGGCCTGGTGGTGAAATACGGCCCGGACGGCGGCGTCTACATCAGCGACTGGACCGACACCGGCGAATGTCACAACTACGACGTGGCGGATACGTCCAACGGGCGGATTTACAAGATTGTGTATGGGAAGCCTCGGAAGGCGCATCCGTTCGATCTTCGAATGACATCCATTGCAAAGCTGTTGGCATACCAGAAATATGACAACGACTGGTTCGTGCGGCACGCTCGGCGATATCTACAAGAAACGTTGCCGCCGGGTGATACAATCCCGCCAATTGCAAGAGGTTTTCTCAGCTCTTGGCTGCAGCCGGACCAGCCGACGCCGCAACGCCTGCGAAGTCTGTGGGCGGTTCATTCAATGACACCTATTGGCCTGGCCGAGGTGGAGCAAGAACTTTCCAACGTAGCAGATCATGACGTACATGTTCGAAGCTGGGTGATCCAATTGGGATGCGATTTTGCATTCACAGATCAAAAGGCGGCGGCCAGGTTTGCCGACTTGCTCGCGGAGACCGCGGCACGCGAAAAGTCGCCGCGTGTGCTGCTGGCGATCGCCTCCGCCGCACAACGATTGGGGCTGACTGGCAGAAGTCAAGAGGCCTTGGTCATCGTTCAAAACCTCGCCAAACGCGACCTGCCTGAAGACCCCTACCTCCACCAGATGACATGGTACGCCGTCGAATCGCTGGTCGAAAAGCATCGCGAACAAGTCGTCGCCCTGCTGCCGGAAATCAAGTCGCCTTTGGTTCGCGAATGTCTCGTGAGGCGGTTGGCCGGCATGGACGGCGGGATCGAACAAGTGCTGAAGCAAATCGCTGGCACCGACTCGGCAGTCGCTCAGGCGGAGTCCGTCCGCGGGTTACTGCTGGCCCTTGGCGGCGCTGCACGCTTGATGACGCCCGACACCTGGCCCGCTGCGGCGAAGAAACTCGACGCTCTCAAAGACCCACCGGCGAGACGAAATGTGCAGGCGCTCGCGCTCGTTTTCGGTCAGACATCGGCGCGGGCCGAGTTGCTCAAGGAGGCGGCGAACGCGCAAGCGTCGACTGAGAGCCGGTCTCATGCCATTGAACTACTGGTGACGGACCGGACCAATGGACTGTCGGACCTGCTGATCAAGCTGCTGGATGACGAACCGGTTCGCTCAGCGGCCATCAAGGGACTCGCGGCGTTTGCCCATGCGGAGACGCCGAAGGCCCTGTTGAAGCGATATCCACGGCTTAGCGCAAGCGAAAAAGAGGACGTCGTGCAAACCTTGTCGGCTCGGCAAGATTGGGCCATGGCGCTGCTCGATGCCGTGAAAGCCGGCACCGTCCCCAGGCAGGATGTCTCATCCCTGGTGGTCCGGCAACTGCTGGCGCTGAAGAAAGACGATCTCAAGGAAAAAATCACCGACATCTGGGGCGAGATCAAGCCGGCATCGCAGCAAAAAAGGGAACTCGCCGAGAAGTTCAAATTGCAGCTCACCGCTGACGTCATCGCCAAAGGAAACGTGAAAAACGGACACGCCCTCTTCACCAAGACCTGCGGCAACTGTCACAAGCTGTACGGACAGGGGGGGACCATCGGCCCGGAACTGACCGGTTCGCAGCGGGGAAACCTTGATTACCTGATGGACAATGTGCTCGATCCGTCGGCGATGGTGCCGCGGGAATATCAGGTCACGGTGCTGGAACTGGCGTCCGGGCGTGTGGTGCAGGGAATCGTCGTGGCGGAGACGAATCTCGGTCTGACGGTGCAGACGCCGAACGAACGGGTGTCGATCCCGAAAGACCAGATTGAATCGCGGACGAGTTCGAATGTCTCGATGATGCCGGAAGGACTGTTCGACCGGCTTTCCGAAATCGAACTGCGCGACCTGGTCGCGTATCTGAAAACGAAGGAGCCGGTGAAATGATGGACCACGGCTCCGGCCCTGTTGAAGAGGATAATCCGTAGGACAGGTCGAGGCTTTGAGGCCCACCGATTGGATTTCGATGAAGCAAATCGGTGGGCCTCGAAGACTCGACCGCACCCTACGGGAAAACGCTGAGCGCCGAATTCAGGCTCCCCTGCCGACGCGCATCCGTTAGAATGACAGGAACCGTCGCTGGCGGTTGCGCAGGGAGACTGTCTTCCCGGGGGAGTGGTTCATGCCGAATGTCGGGGTTGTCTGTTTTCTCGCAAGTTACGTCCTGGCCTTGGCGGCGGAATGTTCGCGGCTGGCATGGCGGAACCGCATCAGCCATTGGGCAATGGTCGGGCTGACGGCCGCCGGCCTTGTGGCGCACACGCTGTATCTCCTGCTGCGTTCCCAAGAGACGCACCTGCCGCCGCTGATGAGTTCGGCTCACGACTGGCTGTTGATGCTGGCTTGGCTGGCCGTGCTGGTGTACCTGTTCGTCTCGCTGCTGGAGTGGGAGATGGCGACCGGGCTGATCGTGCTTCCGTTGGTGGTCGGGCTGGTTGTCGCCTCGATGTTCGTCACGCGGGCGTCCGACCCGTTGCTCAGCGAATACAAAGGCTGGACCATGCTGCACGTTTCGCTGCTGGTGTTCGGCATCGGCGGCGTGCTGATCGGACTGGTCACTGGCGTGATGTATCTCTGGCAGCATCATCGCCTGAAGCACCGGCAGACGCTGCAGCCGGGGTTGACGCTGCCGAACCTGGAGCGGCTGGAACGCGTGAGCCGGATGGCGATTTTGATTTCCGTCCCGTTGCTGACGTTCGGCATGGTCCTGGGCGTCGCGCTGGTCATCGTCAAAGGGGGCGAATCCATGCAGGAGCGCGTGCTGCGCGATCCCCTCGTTCTCGGCAGCGGGCTGTGCTGGATGCTGATGACGGGAATGTTCGTCTGGCTGTTGTCCAGCCGTGGCGAACCCGGACGGAAAGTCGCCTGGCTCACCGTCTGGTCGTGCGGGTTCCTGATCTTAACGACGGTCGGCACCCAGGTGTTAACACGCGCCACGAACGGCAACGCGGTGCATGGCCAGAAAGCGATCGCACCTCCCCTCGCGCCGGTGGAGCCCCGGCCGTGAATCTCCTCACCGTGTCGTGCACGCATCAAACGGCCCAACTGGCAGTCCGCGAGCGGCTGGCTTTTTCCAATGCAGATCAGCTGCGCAAGGCCTATCAGCGGTTGGAAAGCCAGTATCCCGACACGGAATTCGTCGTTCTTTCGACCTGCAACCGCGTGGAGATTCACGCCGCCGGCGCCGCCGCAGTGACGATGCCGACGTTTGCCCAGATCGCACAATTTCTCGCGGAGTTCCACCAGGTCCCCCTGGATGAGTTCGTCGGCGAGTTGCGGGAATATAAGGACTCGGCCGCCGTCGCGCATCTGTTCGAGGTCGTTTCCAGTCTCGACAGCATGGTCCTCGGCGAGCCTCAGATCGTCCGCCAGGTCAAGGAAGCGTATCGAGAGGCGGAAGAAAACCAGGCGTGCGGGCCGTTCACCCATGCCCTGTTTCAGGCGGCGATTCAAACCTCGAAGCGCGTTCGCAGCGAAACCAGGCTCGCGGAAGGCAAGGTCTCGATCGCCAGCGTGGCCGTGGGCGAATTCGGCAAAAGCATCTTCGAACATTTTCGCGAAAAGCGGGTGCTGGTGATTGGCGCCGGCGAGATGGCGGAAGAAACGCTGAGGTATCTCAGGGATGAAGGCGTGACGGAGATCGTCGTCGTCAACCGCAGTCCGGAGCGGGCGCAGAAGCTGGCGGCCGAGTGCGACGGAATGCCCGGGGTCTGGACCGACCTGGATCGTTGGATGCGGCTGGCCGATGTCATTGTGAGCACGACGGGATCCGAGAAACCGATCGTCGATGTCGCCCGGTTTTCCGCGGCGAGAAAAGGCGTGACGGGCAAACCCGTGTTCATTCTGGATTTGGGCGCTCCCCGAGACTTCGACCCGGCGGTTGGCAACCTCGAAGACGTCTTCCTGTACGACATCGACAGCCTCTCGCGCACCTGCGAGGAAAATCGCAAAGCCCGCGTCCGGGAAATCGAACAGGCCGGCAAGATCATCGAAACGGAAACCGCGCGGCTGATGGCCGAATTCTATCGCCGCGCCGGCGGCGACGTCGTCACGGCCCTCCGTGCAGGCTGGCACGACATTGCCCAACAGGAACTCGAACGGCTGTTCAAGAAGTCCTCCCACTTTGACGACAGCGACCGCGACGCCATCGAACAGTCCGTCAAACGAATCGTCAACAAGTTGCTGCACCCGCCGCTGGAAGCGCTGAAGGATGAATCCCAAGACGGGGCGGCGCACGGACTGATCAACGCCCTGAAGCGCCTGTTTGGATTATAAGAGCCGTCGCGTGTCGCGACGGTGAGTTGCGAATGTCGTGCGCGACGCTTCTGCGAAGCGTCGCGAAATTGGGCATTTCCTTCTTGCCGTTCTGAGCCACGCGACGGATAATAGCGGCTGCGGGTCGCATTCAACTCTTGGCGGGGGTCTCTCATGGGACGCATCACGGCTGGGTGGATCGCTTTCGCGGTCGTCACGTCTCTGGCGGGCGTCGCTGGCGCCCAGTCTTACGAACCCCGCGGCCTGACGTTCAGCCAGGGGGGCGGGTTCCGGTACGCTCCGCGAGAGCATCATGTCAAAGTCTACCAGGGAAACCATTACCATGGCGGACACGGATACGGCTGGCCTGGCGGGTACTTCGTTGGCGAATATCCTCCGGCCTACGCTGGCTTTCCGCTCGTCGCGTCGTGGGGTTACCCGGTCACTTACGGGGCGTATGTTTCTCCCGGATTCTACTGGCCGCAGCCGTTGCCGATGAGCCAGATTCCGAATTCGCCGCTGATTCCTCCGGCCAACGCGTTGCCGGCGCAAGTCGGTCCTTGGGGCGATTTGCCGCTGCCGAAGACCGATCCCGCTCAGCGGCCCGTGTTGCCGTCATCCGCCGCGGCGAAGTTGAAGAGCCTGAATTACCAGGCCGACGGCGATCAAAACGTCCGCCAGCATCAGTGGCAGCGTGCCTACGTGAATTACCGGCAGGCGGTGAACGTCGCCGACGACCAGGCCGCCGCACACCTGCGGTACGGTATCGTGTTCGCGATCGTGCGGCGTTACGACCGGGCCGAGCTGGAATTCAAACGGGCGGTCTACATCGATCCGTCGCTGCCGACGTCGGAGTTCACGCTGGAAAAACTGTTTGGGCCGGACAGCCAGTTGGTGCGGTCGTCGATCATCGCCCGCATTGCTGACTGGGTGAACGAAGACATTGCCGATCCGCAGCGGCTGTTCGTGATGGGCGTGCTGCTGCACTTCAACCAGGATGACCGGGCGCAGGAACTGTTTTCCGCCGCCCACCAGGTGACGGGTGGCGCCTCGCACATCACGGCCTTCCTGCCACGAGTTCCCGATCCGGCAAAGCCCGGCCAGCCCGGTGTGGAAGTAGACGCCGCGCCCGTGCTTCCCCCGGCTCCGTTGCCGGAAGCACCACAGCCGAATGCCGTCAACCGTCCGGTTCGCAGGCCTGATGCTTCTCCGGCTCCCGGGCTCGATGTCGACGCGGCGGCGAAGCCGCAAACGCGCCCCGATGGTCCGGAGTTGTTGCCGCCGGAGGAAGAGTGAGCCTCGCTGCCGCCACGTTGCTTTTGGCGATGTAGAAATTTTCCACCATGTGGGCCGCGGTTGTCGTGGTTGTCGTCTTGATCGCCGTCAGTGCGGTATTCTTTCAGTTCGTCCCGCCGCCGCAGGCGTTGGTCGTTCTCAGAATTCGGGACGGGCAGATGCGGGTCGACAAAGGGGGGTTGCCGTTGGCCGCCCAGGAGCACGTCGCGGAAATTCTCGCCGAGGAACGCATCGAGCAAGGGTGGATCGCCATCCTTGCGAATCGCCGCATCGCCTGTTCGCGAGGCATTCCCGGCGCTGTCCAACAACGGCTGCGGAATGTGCTGGTCAACCGAGGGGTGAATTGAATCCGCCGTTCCGTCGTTCGTCGGCGACGCCCGGCGTCCGACGCGTTAAGATCGCGTTTCACAGTCCGATGTGCGGTCGAAGACCTGCGAGGAGAATACGGCCATGTCGAAGTTTTGCATCCGAATCTTTCTTTTCGCTTGCGTCGCTCAACTGCTTCTTCACGCGGTTGCCCCGTCACCCGCCGGGGCCGCGGAGTTTCAGAAAACGACTCACATCTACAAGACCGTCGGCACGGTGAAGATCTCGGCCGACGTCTACCGGCCGGATGACACCGAGGTTCGGCCGGTCGTTGTCTGGATTCACGGCGGGGCGCTGATCGTCGGCAGCCGGGAAGCGGTGCCCGGCAACATCCTGGACTTGTGCAAATCCGAAGGAGCGGTGCTCGTCTCGCTGGATTACCGCCTGGCGCCGGAGGTCAAGCTGCCGGAAATTGCCCAGGATCTCGACGACGCATTCCGGTGGTTGCGGCAGGCCGGACCGGAGTTATTGCACATCGATCCCGATCGGCTGGTCATCACGGGCGGATCGGCGGGGGGCTTCTGCACGTTTCTGTCCGCCAGTCGAATGTCGCCGCCGCCGAAGGCGATCGTCACGTACTGGGGCTATGGCGAATTCGATCCCGACTGGACGGCCGTTCGTTCGAAAGATCACGGCGACCCTGTCTCGAAGGAAGACGCGATGAAGGGAGTCAACTCCGGCGTGGTGACCGCACCGACGAAAGACCAGGCGGCCAGCCGCGGCGCGTTCTACCGCTACACGCGGCAGAACGGCATCTGGGCGAAGGAAGTGACCGGAAATGATCCCGTAAAAGACAAAGCGCAACTCGACCGGTTCTGCCCGGTGCGCAACATCACGAAGGATTTTCCGCCGACACTGATGATCCACGGCACCATCGACACGGACGTACCGTATGCGTGTTCGACGCGGATGGCGGAAGCCCTCAAGCAACAGAACGTGCTGTACGAATTGATCACGGTGGAAGGCGCCGGCCACGGACTCAGCGGCGGAGACAAAGTGAAGAATCTACAGGCCCATGACCGGGCGCTGGCGTTTATTCGAGCGCATTTGAAAGCGAAATAGACAGGCGAAGCTCTTGCTCCGGGTGGCACGCCCTGAGGATTCGAAGGGCGTGGAAACATTGTAAAGACCATGCCCTTCCCCAAGCGTCAGGGCGTGCCGCCCGATCGAAAGGTCAAAGAAGAAATCGCTTTAGCTCAGAAAGTTTTTTTCTGAGCTGAAGCATAGGATTTCCCGAATTGACATCATCCATCCCATGCTGGAGGATGAGCGGCATGTCAACTCCTGTCATTCGGCTGATCGGCTTTTATGTCGCACTCACCCACTTTTTGATATTAGTCAGTGTGGTGGCAGCCAGAGTGTATTTTATCATCACCGGCGATTCTGACGGTGAACGCCACTTTGCCTTGAATACTATTTGGCTTTTTCCCGTCTGGGCATTAACTTGGTTCGCTGGAACGGTTATGGTTCGCAATGATCTCCTAGAGTCAAGACGGATTACCTGGCGTGGATTCGCCAGCCTAATCCTGTTGACGCCGACTGCCATGATTTTCGCGACGATTGTCATCACATCCTTTTGGCAATTCGCTGTCCAGCCGTAGGTCGCTTTCCAGAAACTGTCCGACTCCTTAAGTAGGTGCCATTCGCGCGTTGGGTTAGAGTGGCAATCGGAACAGCCGGCGGGCATTGGCCGTCGTGATGGCCGACATTTCTTCCGGGGAGACGCCGCGGCAATTCGCCAGGCAGGCGCAGGTCAGCGCGACATTCGCTGGCTCATTGCGTTTGTCGCGATGCGGCGCCGGCAAGAGATACGGCGCATCCGTTTCGACCAGCAGTCGGTCTGCCGGAATAGCGGCCGCGGTTTGCCGCAGGGCGTCGTTCCGTTTGAACGTCAACATTCCGGCAAACGAGATGTGCATGCCCAGCGAGCAGCAGGCCTGGGCCGTCTCCGGTGATCCCGTGAAGGAATGCATCACACCTTGCAGCGGGCCGCGCACTGCCGCCTTGCGCAATTGAGCGACAACGTCGTCCTCGGCGTCGCGGCAATGAACGACAAACGGAAGCGCGCGCGTTCGGGCCAATTCCAGGTGGCGATCGAAATACTCGGCCTGAAGTTCGATCGGCGCGTAGTCCCAGTAGCGATCGAGACCCGTTTCGCCAATGCCGACGACCTTGTTCTCGCCGGCCAGACGAACGATTTCCTCCCAGTCGCCCGGCTGCGCGGCCGCCACGTAATTGGGCTGAATGCCGACCACGGCGTAAATCTGGTGGAACTTCGCGGCAAGTTCCACGGCCCTGCGGCTGCTGTCAGCGGTAATCCCGATCGTCAGCAGCGCCGTCACACCGGCGTCGATGGCCCGGGCGACGACTTCATCGGCATCATAGCGAAACGCCTCTTCGTCGAGATGGCAGTGCGTATCAATCAGTTCCACGGGGTTATGCCTGTGCGACTCGGTTGAACGAATCCGCACATCATAACGGAACCGGCCGAAAAAGAATCAGTCACAAACATCGCCCCGGCGGATGTCGCGTCACAGGAATTCCCGGTCACTGCCATCGGCCGGCGGAGAAACAAAAAAACTGCACCGCGAGTCTCACCCGCGGTGCAGTCTTTCAATTCAACATCAACCCGGCAAACCGGGGGTCAGCCTAGCGGCCGCCGCCCCAGCCGCCGCCGTTGCCGTTGCCTTCGGCGGTACGCCGCTGGGCCACGCCGCAGACGATGTCGCAGCTGTTGTTGTTGTCGCAATCATCGCCGCCGTCGATCCAGGTCGTGCCGGCCGAGAACGACGTGTTCTTGCCGTTGCGGACATGGTAGCCGGTGAAGCCGAACGACTGATCCAGGGCGCCGATGGCGTTGGAGATGTCGTTCAGTTCGGTGTTCACGGCCTTCGCCACTTCGCTGAGTCCAACGATGACGCCGATGACGACGATCGTCAGCACCAGCGCAAGTTCGGCGGAAATGATCACGCCGTTCTCGTCACGGTACAGTTTCATCAACATGGTTCTGAGTTCCCTGATTCTAAAGACATGATGGTTATGGACCAACGGCTCACTATGAGCCGCGGTTCCTGACATTTGACAGCAGTGCGTTGCCGCCCTGCGTTCCCGCCGCCGGCCGTGAAGCCGAACAGCAAGCCGCCCGAGGGATGGCCGTCCCGACGGACTTTTTCTCTGCGCAGAAAAATTTCGTTTCTCGGATCCAACCGAGATGTGTGCGTGACATCGCCATCAGCCATCGGCTGTCAGCGATGTCGTGAGTGTCATGGGATTCGAAGGGAGTGTACTCATCGACCTCGGAAGCAGGTCCACGAAGAACCAGAGAGATCAACACGCAGGCGGCGTGCCGAGAGTGATCGTTACAACGAACGATCTGAAGAGCGGGATTGGCCCCGCAAGACAATCAATAGCGCAACATCTTGTTGAAAAACCACTTGTGGATGCCAGCGAAAGTCTAAGGATCAGACGGATCGTACCGCGCGGTCGTCTGGTGGAATCTTTCGCCGTATCAGAAATGAATCAACCCGTCAGAATTCGGACGGTGATTCGCTCCGGAATCCGAACGCTGCCAAAGCGAAAAAAACTCCGGCATGATGCTGGAATTGTCGGCGAGATAAGGATTTAGAAGACCAGAACCGTGCGAGCAAACCCTCCTGCACAGTGTTCCAAGACGTGAATGTGAATCGCGTCTCGTTTCGCCAAGAAAGAAAAGCAACCGGACGGTCGCGGCCACGACCGTCCGGCGGAACTCAGAACATGTGCCGAATCAGGGAAGTCACAGGTTCTGCTTGCACATTGCGTTTCGTCCATCAAGCCTGCGGCAGGTACTGAGGAATCGGGCCGGCAGGAATCTCGATCTTCCGGCTCCTGCCCGGCATGACTCTCCGATAGGTCGGCATCCCGCCGCGATATCCAGGCTGGGGAACATACTGCTGAGGAACATACTGCTGGGGAACTGCGGGCCGGCCGGAAGCACAGGAGCCTCGGTCACACCCGCTTGGAGCCGGAGTCCCTTGCAGGCAAGTGACCGGAGGGGCTTCCGAAGCGATCCCGCCGTGCGGCAGATAGGGAACAGAGCCGGGAATGGTGACTGAAGGAAACGCACGGCCTTGCGGAAGCAGGGCGCCCTGGCGAGCACCGTGGCCTGGAGCCGGAATGGGTGCCGGGGGAAGGAGGCCGTTGTCCGGCAAGCTATTTCCGTGCGGAACCGGCGGCAACTCCAACATCGGTTGCGATTGCGACGCACCTTCCGGCATGACCGCATCACTCAGTGAAAGGATTCGTCCATCAGGCAAGACGAGCGTATCGGCTGCACCCGATTTCACCAGCACGGTCGTTCCATTGGACAGGACCACATGATCTGCGGCGACGGCATGGAACCGGGCGGATGTCCCGTCTTCCAATGTCACCGAGTTCGCATCCTGGACCGAGAACCTCGCAATGCGGCCGTCGGACAACACGACCGTTCCCAAAGCGCCCGGGCGGGCCGCCAGCACCTGACCGTTCGCAAACTCCACGACTCCGGACTGCCCGAACACGAAGGAAATCGACGATCCATTGGCCAGGGCGAGGCTTCCCGGCCGTGCGGCGGATTCCGTGAGCACGGCGCCGCCCGCCACAGACCAGCGTCCGGCTCCGGCCTGGGCGAGCGGAATCAACGTGCCATCCGCGAGAACAATCGTTCCCGTAAGTGCAGCCTGTCCCCCGAAAGTGGACACTGCATCGTGCAACCGCAGCACCCGGCCGTCCGGCAAGACTAGCGTGCCCGCTTCGCCCGTCACGACAGCAACCGACGTCCCGTTGGCCAGAATCACGTGATCCAGGTTGGCGAGATGAAAGCGCCCGACTGTCCCGTCAGCCAGGACAACCGAGAGGGCATCCGTCGCGGAAAACGTGGCGACGCGTCCGTCGGACAGGATCAACGTGCCCGCGGCGCCCGGCCGCGCGGCAACCATCACTCCGCCGGCAAGTTCCACAACGCCCGGTCCACCGGCCAGATAAGCGATCATCGTGCCATCTCCAAGGACGAGCCAGCCCTGGTGGGACGAATACTCGACCAGAAGTGCGCCGCCGGGGAGAGACCACGTTCCCACGGCGACCAGGCTGATGGGGACCAAGGTCCCATCGGCAAGGAGAATCGTTCCGTACCGGCCATAAGCGACGCCCGCTCCGTAACCGCCGCCGACGATGCCGCCGCCGCCAAAGACCACGGCTCCGCCACCTTCGACAAAGCCGATGTCGCCATAGGATGCGATGCTGCCCCCATCGTAGAGGTCGATGAAGCTCGACCCCGCGGTCCACGATGTCCAGCCGCACCAGGGCTTCCAGGTTCCTTTGAACCCGGAGAAGCCATAGGACTGGTTGAGATGCGACATGGCCAGGCCGATGTCGTGCAGTTCGGCCACGACGGCGCTGCGAACCTGCACCAGGCCGACGATCACCCCTAGGACGACGATCGTCAAAATGAGGACCAGTTCGGCGGAGATCACCACGCCGGCCTCGTCGCGCCAAAGTTTCTTCACCAGGAGACTCATGCGATCGTCCTTTCACTGTCGGAATAGTCAGCGGGTCAAAAAGAAGCATCCGCGGAGTTCGAACTCGAACGCCGCGCAGCAATGCCTGTCAGGAAAAGGAGACGCGACGGGCCACAACCATCGCGTCCCCATTTCCGTTTTGCGCCATGGCGGATTCTCAGGTCGCACCACGCGCTCCGTCATACATCCCCGACAACAGGCAGAATCCGTGCCAACGATGAATCCGACAGAATCGTTACATTCGAACGAAACGCATTAAGCTGTTTTATGGCATGTGGTTGCGGAGATCCCGAGTCGTGCCGATTCTCGCGGAAATAGCGACTTTACGGATTTCGCCGTTTCAATCGATGAGCGCGGTTGTAACGATTGTGTTGATTTTTCTGAACAGAACGGTTCTGCGGGCGGCCTTCCCGTCGACGCCGTCGGCGGGTTATGTGGGAGAGAACGTGCGCACCTGGGCCGCGGGATTCGCGGTGGGGTTCGATGGGAACCGGGACGAGAATCGATTACTGTGTCCCTGATCCAATTGTTCTGCAGACAGATCTTTGCGGAGGTCGCCGATTCATGGCTCGTTGTCTGGTCACCGGGGGAGCGGGGTTTATCGGCAGCCATCTCGTGGAACGGCTGCTGGCGGTCGGGCATGACGTCACGGTGCTCGACGACCTCTCCACCGGACGAAGCGAGAACCTGCAAGCCGTCGCGGAACATCCCCGGCTTCGGCTGCAGCACGGCTCCATCACCGATCAATTGGCCCTCTCCGCCGCAGCCTTGGACGCCGAAGTGATCTACCACCTCGCCGCGGCCGTCGGTGTGAAACTCGTCGCCGACGACCCGGTCCGCACGATCGAGACCAACATTTATCCGACCGAAATGCTGCTCCGGCTGGCGACCCAGGGACAGCGCAAGGTCTTTCTCGCCTCAACCAGCGAAGTCTTCGGCAAGAACCCGAAAGAGAAGTGGACAGAAGAAGACGACCTGCACCTGGGGCCGACATCGCGCCCGCGCTGGGCCTATGGCTGCTCGAAAGCGATCGACGAATTTCTCGCCTTGGCGTATCACCGCAAGTTTCAACTGCCGGTGGTAATCGGACGGTTTTTCAACGTCGTCGGACCGCGCCAGGTCGGACACTACGGGATGGTGATTCCGCGATTCGTCGATCAGGCGCTCGATGGAAAATCGCTGCAAGTGTATGACGACGGCGGCCAAGTCCGCTGCTTTGGCCACGTCCAGGAAGTCGTGGAGAGCATTCTCCGGCTCATGGAAACCCCGGCAGCTTACGGGTCGGTCTATAACGTCGGCAGCGACCAGCCGGTCTCGATTCGTCAACTGGCCGAGGAAGTGATCCGCCGCGTCAACCCCGCGCTGAAGATTGAATATCTGCCCTACCGCGAGGCCTATGGCGACGACTTTGAAGATGTCCGTCGCCGCGTGCCGGATTTATCGCGGCTGGAAAAAACGATCGGTTTCAAGCCCTGCCTGCCGCTCGGCCGCATCCTGGACGACATCATCGCCTGGAAGAAATCGCAGCGCGGCGGATGATGTCCACCGAGTAATCCCGGCGACGCTGGGATCACTCGGGAACGGCCTCCCCGGAATCTCGAACGATCCGCCGAATCTGATGTTTGTCCGGCTCGCAGAGAAACACGGCCCGGCCGGGAAAATCGCGGGCGACTTCCTGAACGTCCGTCTTTCCCGGAACGAGCCGCCCATACAGCAGCGGCCCCGAAAGCCCCGGATCGTTGACGACGAAATCCAGGTGCGGCTCGCGCTGATGCGGCGCCACCAGGACCAGGCTCGGCTCATCGCCGGCCGTCGCCTGCGTCCAGTCCCGGAACTCCTTCAACGTCCGGCGCGGTGCGCGAAAATTCGGCGCTTCTCGTGACACTTTGCACATCCAGAGGTCCGGCACGTCGCTCCAGTTCCCCAGAAAAATCAAAATGGCCAACGCCATGAGCCAAGCCGGCATGAGGGGACGACGGGACGTTGACCACTCCGTGAGGAGCCGGTCGATCAACAGCCCGCAGGCGACGGTCCACAACAGGGCCGACTCCAACACGTAATGCCAGCCCATAATTCCCGAAAACCAGTAGGGAATGTGGACCAGGTGCAGCGACACAATCGCCCAGGCCGGCAGTTGCTGCCGCCATTCCCACGTTCGAACGGTTCCGAAGAGAATCACGCCAAGCATCGCCATCGGCACGACGTCCCAGGTCCACATCAGGCTGAAAACCAGCCGTTCGGCAACTTTTTTCACCGCCAGCCGGCCGTCAAGATTTTCGGCCCAGCGATCGTACTGGTCGAGCGTTTTCGGGCCGAGCCGTTGTTCGCCGCGGACGACATTGTTAAAGCCGTACACATGCCGGGGCGTGTAGATGTCGGTGTAAAGTTGATACGGCGACGTCCAGGGACTGCCGGTGATCGATGCGTTGTCGGCGAGTTGCAACGCCAGTCCCAATGCGATCGGTGCCGCGAACCCGAGCATGACCGCCTGCTTTTGACGGGCCGGCGCCGTGCCGCGCAGCAGCCACCATGCGGTCCAGATCCCAAAGGGGAGTCCGAACCCGGCAGCAGTCATCGGCCGGCACAACATGGCCCACGCCAGCCCAATCCCCGCCAGCAGCGCATCGCGGCCGGCATGAGTCCTTTGCAGCCGCGATACGCGCCACAGGAAAAACGACAACCCGAGCAGCGTCGGATGATGGGCCAGCAGCAGATTGCTGAAAAACGCCAGTCCGGGAGACAGCGCCGTCAGCAGCCCGGCAATCCAACCGGCCCGCGCGTTGCCAAGCTCACAGCCAACGGCATACGCCAGCGCCGCGGTGAGCATCCCGCACAGCCAGTGCCCCCAATACGGATGGCCGATGGCCACGAACGGCGCCATCCATAACCCGGTGCCGGGGAAATACCGGCTCGCCATGCGGCCGTTGTCGTTCAAGACGTGCATCTGATCGAACAGCCCCGGATGCGTCGGATGGCTCGGAAACCAGGTCCGCCCCGAGAGATACGTTTTCGCCTGGAACAGGTAGCTGTATTCATCGTGATAGATCGGGGGCAAATCCGTGCCGATGCGGTACGCCGTCCAGAGGCTCATCCCCAGCGAACATGCCATGAGGACTGTGACGGCGACCCCATGACGACGTCCGCTGATCGGCGTTTCCGGCTCGGGACCGGCCTTTCGCGGCGGGCGTCGCCAGCCCCAGCAGATGGGAACCACCGCGAGCAGGATCAGCGAGGCGATGTCCACCGAGGGATACGACCAGCCTTGAACACTGTAGTACAGGCCGTTCAGGCACACTCCCAAGCCGGTCAGCCACGCGAGCAGTTGAATCGGGAGAGACACGGCGGGGGACTTGGAAGCTGTCAAAGAAATACTTCTTGTCTTGTCCCGTCACTCCCGCCTTCAGAGAGACGGCCAGGGGCAGGGCATCAGTGATGCAAAATCACTCCGGCGTAATTCGGGAGCGGGATCGTTCCGGTTCAGGGCTACGAGAACAGAAGGTCGCAAAGAACATTATCCTTTGCAACCCCAGTCGAGTTCGATGGTGGAACTCCGTTGAAAGTACAAACGTATTTTCAATTTACGGCGTGATTTTTTTCGACCGTCTGCGCGCTTTATGATGGTTCATAGACTGCAGACCAACGGTTGATCCACTGGCTGTTCTTGATGTCGCTCTTGCGCCCCGGAACCTGCTTGAGTTCGCGCGGGTTGACCAGCATCAACTCCCAGTCGCTCCGCCCGTCGAGAATGTTCCAGACGGGCTTCCACAACACGCCGGTCGATTCCATCGCCACGAGCGTCACGCCACACTTGACCAGCCCGTCGGACAACGCCAACAGGTCGCCGGTCATCGTGCCGAACGTCCGCACCTCCTCGGCTGGCCGACCGTTCGCTCCGGTCGTCCGCACACAGGCCACCACCGTCTTCGGATGCAGGTCCAACCCGGCCACACATGCAAACAACGTCTCCATGATCCGCCTCCCCCTTGTTGGTCGAACCCGTTTGG